>JASLAT010000009.1 GCA_030146915.1 Tissierellales bacterium | reverse complement strand
TTACTATATAAGTAAGATAAAGATCAATCTTAAAAGGAGGAATAAAATGTTTAATTTAAAATTAAAAAGTAAAAGTTTAAAAAGAAGTTTTCTTTCATTAATTTTAGTGTTGTCAATCTTATTAACTATAGTAAATCCTATAGCTTATGCAGAAAGTAATTCAAGAAATCCAAAAAGTATAATACTGTTAATTGGTGATGGTATGGGACAAGCTCATATTAGTTTAGCTAGGTATTATAAAAGCGGCCAATTACATATGGATGATATGCCAGTAAGTTCAAGTATGTCAACTAGTCCTCTTCCTAAAGAGGAAAAAATAGTTACAGATTCTGCAGCAGCAGGAACTGCTATAGCAACAGGGCATAAAACCTATAATGGCTACCTAGGAGTAGATAAAGATAAGAAGGCTCTAGAGACAATCTTAGAAAAAAGTAAAAAAGCTAAAAAATCAACAGGTTTAGTTACAACAACTAGACTTACCCATGCTACCCCTGCTGCATTTGCTAGTCATAATCCTGATAGGAATGATGAAGAAAATATTGCAAAGGAAATGTTAAATAATAATGTAGATGTGTTATTAGGGGGAGGTAAAAATTATTTTAATAAACTTATAACTAAAGCTGAAGATAAAAGCTATAGTTATGTAGATAACCCTAAGGATCTAATGGAAAGTAAGTCAGAAAAATTACTAGGACTTTTTGCTAATAGTCATTTAGACTATGAAATAGATAGAAATAAAGATCAACCTAGTTTAGCAAATATGACCAAAAAATCCTTAGAACTATTAAGTAATAATCCGAATGGATTGTTTCTTATGGTAGAAGGTGGAAGAATAGACCACTCTTCACATAACAACGATCCTGCAACTACTGCTAGGGAGGTATTAGCTTTTGATTTAGCTGTTAAGGAAGCCCTTGACTTTGCCAAAAAAGATAAAAACACCTTGGTAATAGTAACTGCTGACCATGAAACTGGTGGGCTATCTATTGGTGCAAATGGTAACTATGACTTTAAACCAGAAATTTTAAAAGAGCAAAAAATTTCTCTTGAAAAACTAGAGAAACTAGATAATATAAAGGATAAATTAGATTTATTAGGAGTTAACTTAAAATTAGATAAAATACAAGAAAATAAGATAGAAATATTTAAAAACAAAATAAACAACTTATCTCAAACTGGTTGGACAACTGACGCTCATACAGCAATAGATGTTCCCATTAAAGCTTATGGTCCATCTAGTAATAACTATACAAAACATATGGATAATACTGATCTTAACAAAAAGATGTTAGAATCACTAAACTTAAATTAATGAAATTTAATCCTTAAAAAGTTAGTCTTACTTATAAAACAACTTTTTAATATGATTTTTTATAATAGCTAATTTGTTAGTATTTAAGATATAATATATAAAGTTTAATACTATATTTAATCCATATAAAATTTTATAATAAAATGGATTGTAATCTTTTTCTAAAGATACAATCCATTTTAGTTTACTTATTTACTTAAGTAATTATTATATGTTTAGTTAAATGAATCCTGAATATTTATTAAATCATTTATGAAAGTCATGTTTTTATTCTGATGATCCCTTATTTTTAAGTTTATGTCTAATAAAAACTAATCATAAATAACTATATTTTTTAAATATCTTTAAATCATGAAAATAATTAATTATTAGGTAATTATCATTAGCTTATAGTTTATCTAAATATAGCCTTTTCTAATATAGTTACTTAATAAATCTATCAGAAAAACAGTTATAGAAATACCTGCTATTAAAAGTCCTACTCTTTCCCAATTCCTCCAAGTTATATTCATAGTAAGAGATGTACCTACTCCACCAGCACCTATAATACCTAGGACTGTACTATTTCTTATATTAGACTCCAACCTATATAATAATAAACTAATAAAATTGGGCCAACTAGCTGGCAAAGCTGAGTCCTTATAGATAGATATGTTTCTAGCACCTGTAACTTTTATACTATTTAAAAGCCTCTCTGGAAGAGATTCTATAACTTCTGAATATTGCTTGGTTAAAACTCCAGTTGTATATACTGTAAGTGCCATAACCCCTGCTAAGGGACCTGGTCCTACACCTCTAAAAAAAATTATAGCTATAACTATAGAAGGAAATGTCCTTAATAGGTTTATAAATAGCTTAACTAGGCCAACTGTATATTTATTATTTGATAAATTATAGGAGGCAAAATAAGTTAAAATAAGAGAAAATACTCCTCCTAGTACTGTAGCAAATAGGGCTATAGATAAACTCTCAATCATGCCCTTAATTAATTTATCCATATAACTTAGATCAAAAGAAATCATTCTTCTTATAATAGTACTTCCTTGTCCTAGACCCAGTAACATCCTTTCCTTATTAATACCTATGGTTTTATATATTGAAACTAATAAAAATAATATAATAACTATAGATAAGATATTTTTAGACCTTTTATGTTTTTTAAAAGAATCCATAGTTTTATAATCCATAGATAAACTTCTAAATCTCTTTCTAATCTTAAGACTAAGATAATCTATTATAAAAATTGTTAATAGTAAAATCAGTATTAAGGTTGATAAGTTATCATACCTTAAATGATTTAAATCTCTCCACATTATTTGTCCTATACCACCTGCCCCTACAAAACCTAAAACAGATGCTCCTCTTATATTTATTTCTAAAACCATAAAGAAAATAGCAAATGCCTGCTCTATTATTGTAGGGAAGACACAAAACTTTAAAACTTGAAAATTACTAGCCCCAACAGATCTAGTTGAATCTAGAATGTTTTCATTTATAGACTCTATATAATCTTTAAACATTTTTAAAGATGCTAAAAAGGAACCTATAGAAAGAGCTACTATACCTGAAAATTTACCTATACTAAAGATACTTACTAGTAAGGCAGCCCATACTAAAGATGGTATAGTCCTTAACAGTGCAAAAAATAAATTTAATCCCCTCCAAGCTATCTTACTTGGAGCTATATTCTTTGATATTAAAATAGATAAAGGTAGCGCTAAGATAGTTCCAGCTAAAGAAGCTATAGCCGCCATTTCAATAGTTTCAAGTAACTTTTCACCCACTTCTTTTATATAGTCTGGATTAGGTCTTAACATACGCTTAAATAAACTTCCCATGCTTGGTAATCCCTTTACTATTCTATATATATCAAATTCTACTAAGTAGGCTAAAAAGACCATTACTAGAAGAAATATAAGACTAAATATTAAAAATTTTCTTCTCCTTCTAGAGATATATTTTTTCAAGTAATCTGTCATCTAAGTCACCTGCCTCGCCATTAAAAACTATTTTTCCTCTATCTAATGCTATTATTCTTGAACAGTACTTCTTTGCAAGCTGAACATCATGTAGGTTAATAACTATGGTTATATTCTTTTTTTCATTTACTCTTTTAAAATAATCCATAACCACCCTTGCACTAGCAAAATCCAAGCTAGCAACAGGCTCATCTGCCAAGATTATTTTAGGTTGTTGTGTAAGAGTTTTAGCTATAGCTACTCTTTGTTTCTGACCACCACTTAATTGATCTGCCCTATGAAAAATTTTATCCTCCATACCAACATTAGATAAAGACTTTCTAGCAAGTTCATACTCCTTATCGCTAAATCTTGAAAACAAGCTATCTAAAAAACTCTTATAGCCTAATCTTCCCATAAGAACATTATCTAAAACACTTGATCTATCTACCAAATTGTAATCTTGAAAGATCATGCCTATCTTTCTTCTAACTAGTCTAAGTTCCTTATAATTATAATTCCCTATATCCTCACCATCTATAATTACCTTACTTCCTGGTCTTGCCTCAACTAGTCTATTAAAGGTTTTTATTAGACTAGATTTTCCACTCCCACTAGAGCCTATTACACCTAATATTTCCCCTTCTTTTATATGTAGATTTATATCATCTAAAGCTAAATTTTTCCCATCATATGATACTGATAAATTTCTAACTTCAATCATCTAATCCCCATCCTCATTTATACTGTATCAATTATATCATGAATTTTTGATAATTAATTAATAACTAACTATAGAATTTTATTTAAGATATACTAAAAAACAAATTTCATTTTTAAGTATCCTATATACTACGATTTATAAATATATTATTATATATAACAGCTAGTATTAAATTCATTTAAAATCTTTAATTTTTAAATTAAAATTTAAGTGTTTAATAGAAGTAAATCAAAATAAATTAAATAAAAAAGAGTAAGTTAATCTAGTCCTTAAAGAACTTAGGACTGACCTCTTTACTCTTATAAGCTAACTTATTTAATTTATTTTCATAAGTATCTTTATATTGTTTCTCTGACAAATAATTAAAAGTTCTGTTAACATACTTATAAATTTTTCTTTAATTTCTCCACCACAATCATTTAAAAAAAATATATAATCAGTATAACCATAAAAAATAGAAAGAGTTATATCCTTAGAAGACTTAAGCTTTTTTATAATTGTCTTATACATATTATCTAAACTTTTAGAAGATTCTTTATAGCTAAGAATCCTACACATGCCTGTAAAATCAAGTACTAAATTCTCATTTACCTTAGATTTATTCATATAATCAGTATTATTAAGAAAGCCTATTATAGTAGGATGCGTATAAGCCTTTTTCTTAAACTTTAATATTTCTAAGTAAGCATCTATAAGTTCTGATGGTGTTATATCGAAGAATTTCTTAAAATCTTTATTAAAGCTACTTAGACTTCTATAGCCTGACTGATAGGCCAAATCAGATATATTTGCATCCATATTTTGAATCATGCTATCTATAAATAGTAACATCTGTTTTTCTAAAAGATAATCTCTGTAACTAAGACCGATAAATTCTTTGAATTTTTTAGATAAATAATAATAACTTATACCTTCTTCTTCAGCTAAGATCTTTAATCTAAGATCATCACCATTCTTAATTTTATCTGGAAGTTTCTTAGTTATATTTACTATTAACTTCTCAGTACTATTTAAATTATCTTCCCTATCCTGTATTTTTATATCTACCTTTAAATATTCTATAAGCTTAATTAAATTATTAATAACCTCATGATCTGAATAGCTAGAGCTAAGTCTAGCTTTTAGTAATATTCTAAATATATGGCTAAGTTTATCAACAGTTTTTTTATCATTTATCATACCTGAGTATAGATATCCTGATTCAAACTTATATCTTTTAACTAAGCAATCTAGATTCAACTCAAAACCTATAAATATAGGTTCAGATGCACCATCACTATAAGTTTTATGATATGTATTTGGCCTTATAGCATACATAGATCCTTTCTTCAGCTTATGAGTAATACCCTTATCTTCTAATATAAGGCTTCCTTCCAATATGTAAATAATCTTATATTCTGGACTAATATAATACTTTTTATCCGAGACATACTTTTGTGCATATATCCTATGACAATTATAAAACTCTAAAAAAAATACCCTATGCATATTTTTTATGTTTGCAAACTCAGAATATATCATAGCATCTCCTTTGACATTTCTACTAAATAAAAGAAGTAGGCTCATCCCAATTCTTCTAATATTGTACATCTTTTTTATGAATTTAGCAAAAATTAAAGGAAGCTTTAAAGCTTCCTTCTCTCTACATAATTAAATATATTGATATTATTTCCTATACGTCTTATATCTTTTAATAAATTTATAAAAATATGATTTAAAATGTTATCACTTGTTTTGCCCTCTTTTAAGTTTACACCAATTTTTGCAAAATCAAGATCTACAAATATGCCATCCCTATAATCATATGTATATTTTGATAAGTCAAAGATATCTCTTATCTTAAAATTAGTAAAATTTTCGCATATAGATCCAATACTAATACTCCAAGTAATCTCACCTGACATTGTAGTTTGTGTACTTATTGCATATATAGTAGACATATGAAAAATAATTATAAGTGATAATAAAATACAGGTAGGCTTTCTTAATATTTTAGACATGAATATCCTCCCTTATTTCTTATATATATGGGAGAGATTAAAATCTCTCCCTATTAATTATCACTACCTCCCAACATTAATATTTTAGACTATAGCCATTAGTCTAATTTTAGCCAATATTAAAGTCATACTACTAATATCTAACTAGAATTATATACTTTATAATAAGTAAATTCTAACTAGTATTAGTTATAAACTAGTTAAATTTTGTTAATTCTAAGCTAGTTTTACTACTTTAAATTTAATTTAGTAATTTTAGAAAAAAATAAATCCTGGAATTAACCAGGATTTATTTTTTATGATTAGTCTATTCTACTTTGATTTTATAAGGTATCTCCTAAATCTTCTGTTAAGCTTTTTAACTCTTCTATCATCTCCATTGTCTGAATGGCTTTACTATCATCTAATCCCACTAGTTGTTTTATTGCATCTGATAGATTATCTCTCATTTCTTCTAATTCTTTAACAGTTACGTTGTTTATTTTACTATAGTCTAAACTATCTTCTGTTTCTATTTTCTCTAATAGACCCTCTGCATCTCCTCTTACACCATCAAAGTATTCAAAAGATTTTTCTGTATACTTCTCTTCATCTTCTTCTTTCACTTCATTGAACATTTTTATTATATCTTTTCTTAATTGTTCTTTATTTGCAATTTCTAGTTTTTCTACTTCTCTATCATTATCTTCTCCTTCAGGTTTTTCTAACTCGATATCACCTGAGTTTGATACAAAAACTAATTGATCTATTGCTACTGCTAGCTTATCTTTCATTTCTTCTAATTCTTCAACAGTTACGTTGTTTATTTTACTATAGTCTAAACTATCTTCTGTTTCTATTTTCTCTAATAGACCCTCTGCATCTCCTCTTACACCATCAAAGTATTCAAAAGATTTTTCTGTATACCTCTCTTCATCTTCTTCTTTCACTTCATTGAACATTTTTATTATATCTTTTCTTAATTGTTCTTTTTTAGCTACTTCTTCTTCATCAAGTGCAGCATCACTATCATGCTTAAAGTTAAAACTATACACTAAATCTTTTCCAGCATCTATATCTGCTTGCAATCTTATCTTACGGTTTCCACTTTTACTTGATTTCGTAACAGAGTAAACCTCTAAATTATCATCTACTATATTATAGTCATCCATATTGAATTTAATATTTTTAATATTATTATTTTCTAAAGGAATTACAAACTTGCTCTCTCCAACAAATGCTATATATGGTTTTAACAAACCTTGTTTTTCAAAGTTTAATTTTTTTCCATTAATCTCTACATCTAGATCTCTTTTTGATTCAATATATTTGTTTATTTTAACAACAACAAAACTCTCTGAGTCCTTATTTACTAAACTTAATATATCATTTGATTTTGTAAGATATTCTTTGTTAAATTCTATAGATCTATCAATTATATAATTTTTTGATATATAAGCTAGAGAATTTTGGACTTTCTTTACTTTATCTTCTAGCTTCATTAATTCTTCTAAATTAACAAGTTCTTTTGCTGGTTTTGGCATATCATTATTAAAGTATTCTATCATCTCTAATG
>JASLAT010000001.1 GCA_030146915.1 Tissierellales bacterium | reverse complement strand
TGAGTTTCATGTGTTGTGTTTCTTCTATTCAAAGTTTATCACACTATTTAATTATCAAATGTTCTTGCCGCCGTTTTTGACGACTTATTTAGTATAGCAAATCTAAATTCTTTTGTCAACTAGTTTTTTAAATTTCTTTTTGTTTCTTTTTCCTAGTTGTTTTTGCCAACATTAATTAGTATATAATAAATAATTTTAAATGTCAACTACTTTTTAAAAGTATTTTTTTATTTGCTTTAATCAACTTTTCGCTCGCTGATTACTCTATCTATATTATACCTAAAGCTTATAAATGTCAACTAGTTTTTAAAAGTATTTCGTAATTATATATAACTTTTTATGCCCCCTTATATATATAATGTAAGAATTAGATATCATTTTAATAAAAAAATACAGAAATTAAGTTTTTACTTAATTTCTGTATTATAATTATCTTTATTTGTTTTAGATTTGTTTTAGAATGGCCCTAAATTAATATAATGAGCTACTACAATCATAGCAAAAGCTGCTGATATTAACATAGCAAATAATTTTCCTGAAAATTTAACCCAATCTACCCACTCTATACCAGCTACTCCTAAACATCCCATTAATGTAGCTGCAGTTGGCCAAAAGTAATTAGTAAGACCATCACCATAATTAAACATAAGAACCATTACTTGTTGATTTATTCCTACCATTTCTCCTAGTGGTTCCAATAAAGGCATTAAAATAACTGCTTTACCACTTCCTGATGTTACAAAGAAGTTAAATACTATTACTATTAAATAAACCAAGAATAATATAGTAAATGGTTTAAAGTTTCCTAAAGTATTAGATATTCCATATATAGCAGTATCTATAATTTTTACCTGTTCCATTAAAACCATAACCGCTCTAGCAAGTCCCATAGTTATACATGTTGGGAATAAACCAGAAGCTCCTGTTGCGAACTGTCTACAAGCGTCATTTGGTTTAATTTTTAATACTATAGCTGCAAAAACTACAAACATTGTATAAAGTGCAGATATATTTGATAAACCCCAACCCCACTTTATAGCTCCTATAGCTTGGAAGATAAATATAAATACCATAACTGCTAATACTATCTTCATCGGAGTTGTAAACTCTATCATCTCTTCCTCAGCTGAAATATTTGATTCATATCCACCATTTGAATGCTCACTACATAAACTTAAGGAAGGATCTTTCTTTATTTTTTTAGCATAGTTTAATATGTAAAGAATTGTTATTAGGTTAAATATAATAAAACCTGTAACTCTAAAACTTGAACCTGAGAAAGTAGGAAGCCCTACTAATCCTTGTGCAACCCCTGTAGTATAAATATTTAATACTCCAGAGCTAAAACCAATAGCTATACTTAACATTACAATTCCTACACCTACAAATTTATCATAACCCATTCCAACTACTACAGATATAATAAGTGGAATCATAGGTATTGTCTCCTCTGATATTCCTGCCGCTCCTAAAGAAGAAAACGTCAGCATTAGAAGTACAATTATAGCAGTTTCCTTACCTGTTGAAATTTTTAATAAAGCTTGTATACCGGCTTGTATTGCTCCAGATTGTTCAACTATATAAATAGCTCCTCCTGCAATACAAAGCATAATGGCTATATCCACTGAAGCCTTCATACCAAGATGTAAAGATTCGAAAAAATCCATTACTGTAATTCTCTCAACATCATCAACTCTATGGTAACTACTTGGATCTACTACCATTTTATCTGACCTAGCATCGTAAACTCTATCCATTTCTCCACTAGGTACAAAGAAAGAAAGTAAAACTACAAATAACATTACTCCTGTTAACATTAAATAAACATGGGGAAGTTTTATTCCCTGCTTTTTCTTATTCTCTCCCATAATATGTCCCCTTCTTTTAAAGTATTATAATTATATAATGACCCTATCCTCCTTTGCTATTTTTTTACAATTTTTAAGTATATTATATAATTACTTTCTTATAATATCATATTTCCAAAAGTAATTTCAAATCCAGACTTAAGCAGGACAATATCACTATTCATATATGAAAAAATTATCTTAGAATTTATTATACTATTTAATTTTTGCCCCACTATCTTAGTAAAAAGTGACTTTTAAGCTGTTTTTTATTCTCTAGTAAAATTGGAAAATTAGGAAAATTTTATTCTTCTTGACTTTACCTATAGAAAGAAATATTATAGTAGCTACCTTTGGTAACTACTAGGAGGGATTATATGAAGTTAATCGAAGATCTTAAAAATATGAAGTTTACAGAAGCAGAGGCTAAGGTATATAAAACCTTGCTTAAATATGGTAGTTCTACAGGCTATGAGGTTAGTAAATATTCTGGAGTAGCTAGGTCTAAAATTTATAATCACTTGGAAGAATTATCACAAAGAGGAGTAGTAGAACTATCCAGTGATGGAAAATCAAATTATTATAGGGCCATTGAACCAGATGAGTTAATTGAACTGACTAAAAAGAATATGAAAGATACCCTAGAGTCATTTGAATATCTCGCAAAAAATATTCATAAACCAGAAGAAAATACTGGTATTTGGGAAATGGAAAACTATAATAGGCTTTTAACTAAAACAAAAGAAACTATTACAAATGCAAAAGAATCTCTTTATATACAAATTTGGATAGATGAGTTAGATTCTGAGTTGACTTCTCTTATAAATAAAAAAATAGATGAATTAAGTAAAACAGTTATAATTCTCTACGATAAGGAAGGAACTTATAATACAAGTTTAAAGAAATTCTTTCCTCACGGATTTGAAATGGAAAGATTAGAAGATATGACTCATAGATGGATAAACATTGTGGCTGATGAAAATACTTTACTATATTCTGCCATACTTTTTAATAAAGAAGTATCTGGAATATACACCGAAAATAAAATCTTATCTTTTTTCTCTAAAGAATATATTCAGCACGATGCCTACTGTCTTAAATTAATTGATAAGTTTCATGATCAATTAGTTGATGATTATGGCCAGGCTATGAGTGAGATTAGAAATATATATGATTAAATAACTGAGAGGAGTTTATTATGGAAATTTTAATTTTAAATAAAGAAGAAATGAAGGAAGTTATAGATATAAAGGATGCTATAGAGGCAGATAAGCTAGCTCTAAAAGCCTACTCTGAAGGTAGAGCTGATATTCCTCTAAGAGTCAACTTAGATATAGATAAATATAATGGGCAAAGTCTTTATATGCCAGGCTACCTAGAAAGTGAAGAAGCTTTAGGAGTTAAATTAGTTAGTGTTTTTCCTGAAAATAGAGATAAAGGCTTAGAATCAGTTCCATCTCTTATGATGTTAGTTGATGATGAAACAGGATACCCACTAGCTATGATGGATGGAGGATATTTAACTCAACTAAGAACTGGCGCTGTATCTGGTGCTGCTAGTGAGTTGTTATCAAGGAAAGATAGTAAAGTATTTACCCTAATCGGAACTGGAGGACAAGCAGCCTTACAACTAGAAGCTATCTTAGCTGTTAGAAATATAGAAAAAGCTTATATTTTTGATATTAATCCTGAAAATGCTAAAACATTTATAGATAAAATGAATATTGATTTATCTAAAAAATATAAGACAAAATTAGAAGTATGTGAAAATCTAGAAGATGCTATATCAAAGTCAGATATTATAACGTCAGTTACAACTGCAAAAAATAAAACTTTTTCAGCATCTTGGGTTAAGGAAGGTACTCATATAAATGGTGTAGGCTCTTATACTCCTGATATGGCAGAAATTGATGGTGATCTTATATTAAAGGCAGATAAAGTTTACTGTGACACTAAGGATGCTCTAGTTGAAAGTGGAGATTTTATTCAACTCATAGATAAGGGCTTATTTAAAGAAGATGATATAACTGGAGAACTAGGTGAACTAATAGTAGGTAAAACAAAATCTCGAGAAAAAGATTCTGAAATAACTTTTTTTGAAACTACTGGAAATGCTGTTTTAGATATTGTGGTTGCAAGAAAAATATATGAATTAGCTCTTGAAAAATCTATAGGAAGAAAAGTTTCTATCTAAGAGGTTCAATATGAAAAACATTCTATTTGGACTTATTCCGGCCCTTATGTGGGGAATTCAACCTCTTGTAATGACAAAATTAGGTTCTAATTCACAAAAGAAACTTATGGGTATGAGCATGGGTATCTTTTTATTCTCCCTAGCTCTTATCCCTTTTTATGGACCTAAAAATTTAACTAGTAAAATTTTTTTAATATCATTACTAGATGGCATGGCCTTATCTTTTGGACTTTTCTATCAAATCAAAGGATTAGAAGTTCTAGGTGTATCGAAGGGTACACCTATATCATCTGGCAGCCAGTTACTCTTTGCTAGCTTAGTAGCCGCTTTATATTTTAAAGAATGGCAGGGACTTAAGCAGTATAGTATAGGATTTTTTGCAATAGTTCTTATTATTTTAGGCATATCTCTAACAAGCTATCAAGAAAAATCATCTAATAAAAAATCATCTAATCTAAAAGGAGGAATCATAATACTTTTACTTTCCTCTTTAGGATTTGTAGTTTATACAATTATACCTCGTATATTTAATATAGAAGTAAGAAGTGCTCTTCAAGGACAGGGACTTGGTCTATTACTTCTATCAAGTTATTTTTATAAAAAATCATCTTCTGATAAAATTTTAAGTAAGGGGTCAATTAAACATATTATTACAGGGCTTATCTTCTCCTTAGGCAACATAAGTCTTATGATTTCTAATAAGATAAATGGTTTAGCGCTAGGTTTTACACTTACACAAATGAGTTTAGTTATAGCTAGTTTGGGGGGCTTAATTTTTCTAAAAGAAGATAAAAGTAAAAAAGAGGTCCTACTTACATTGATAGGACTTATCCTTGTTGTTTCTGGTGGAATTTTGGTTGGGTTGATTCAAGATTAAAAAAGCAGCATATGCTGCTTTTTTAATCTTGTTTTTAGTCTTCTTTTTTATACATAAATAAACCTAGCCC
>JASLAT010000040.1 GCA_030146915.1 Tissierellales bacterium | reverse complement strand
CTAACCGTAAGGAGGAAGCTGTCTAAGGTAGGGTCAATGACTGGGGTGAAGTCGTAACAAGGTAGCCGTATCGGAAGGTGCGGCTGGATCACCTCCTTTCTAAGGAGTAAAAGTTATCACACTATTTTCTTATATATATTTTATTGTGGGGGTGTAGCTCAGTTGGGAGAGCGCCTGCCTTGCAAGCAGGAGGCCAGGAGTTCGACTCTCCTCATCTCCACCAAATAAACTTTATACATATGTATAAAGTAAAGGATTTTAAAATAAAATTCTTTACTTTGTATAGATG
The DNA here is from genome assembly GCA_030146915.1 of Tissierellales bacterium. Taxonomy (GTDB): domain Bacteria; phylum Bacillota; class Clostridia; order Tissierellales; family Tissierellaceae; genus JASLAT01. The sequence goes on along the minus strand of JASLAT010000040.1, from coordinate 2,728 downwards.
TAAATTTATACAAAGGCACATTGAAAACTACAAAAAGTAACAATATATAATATAGAGATTATATTAATTCAAATTTCAAACAGAAGTGACGAAGTAACAAAATACTAAGTAACATATCTGTTCGTAGGAAAAATTAATACAATTTCGCAAGTCTTAAGAATGAAAAAATGAACCAAAAGGTCAAGTTATTAAGGGCGTAGGGCGGATGCCTTGGCACCAAGAGCCGATGAAAGACGGGGTAAGCACCGATATGCTTTGGGGAGCTGCAAACAAGCTTTGATCCAGAGATTTCTGAATGGGGAAACCTACTTAAGTTTACTTAAGTATCACATAGTGAATACATAGCTATGTGAGGGAAGACCTGGGGAACTGAAACATCTAAGTACCCAGAGGAAAAGAAAGAAAAATCGATTTCCTAAGTAGCGGCGAGCGAACGGGAAGGAGCCTAAACTATCTTCGGATAGGGTTATGGACTGATATAATGAAGAAGTATCCTAGTGGAATATGGCTGGAAAGCTTAACCATAGAGAGTGATAGTCTCGTACACGAAAGGAGAAGGCTTCAGTTCAGTATCCAAAGTACCACGAAACACGTGAAATTTTGTGGGAAGTCGGGAGGACCACCTCCCAAGGCTAAATACTACTTGGTGACCGATAGTGAATAGTACCGTGAGGGAAAGGTGAAAAGAACCCCGGAAGGGGAGTGAAATAGAATCTGAAACCCTATGCCTACAAGCAGCGAAAGCCCCATACGAGGGTGATCGCGTACTTTTTGCAGAACGGGCCAGCGAGTTATGGTATGGAGCATGGTTAAGTACTTAAGGTACGGAGCCGTAGCGAAAGCGAGTCTTAATAGGGCGTAAGTTTCATGCTGTAGACCCGAAACTGTGTGACCTATCCATGGGCAGAGTGAAGTTGAAGTAAAATTCAATGGAGGCTCGAACCCGTCAATGTTTAAAAATTGTGGGATGACCTGTGGATAGGGGTGAAAAGCCAATCGAACACAGAGATAGCTGGTTCTCCTCGAAATAGCTTTTGGGCTAGCCTTAAGAGAAAATAATATGGGGGTAGAGCACTGAATGGTCTAGGGGCGCCTAGCGTTACCAACACCTATCAAACTCCGAATACCATATTTGCTCTTAGGAGTCAGACTATGTGGGATAAGCCGTATAGTCGAGAGGGAAACAACCCAGACCACCATCTAAGGTCCCTAAATCCAGATTAAGTGTGAAAGGATGTGGGGTTTCATAGACAACTAGGATGTTGGCTTAGAAGCAGCCATACATTTAAAGAGTGCGTAATAGCTCACTAGTCGAGAGACCCTGCGCCGAAGATTTCCGGGGCTTAAATTTGGTACCGAAGATGTGGATTTATGACAAGTCATAAGTGGTAGAGGAGCGTTGTATACCGGGTTGAAGCTACACCGTAAGGAGTGGTGGACTGTATACAAGCGAGAATGCTGGCATGAGTAGCGAGAGGTGAGTGAGAATCTCACCCGTCGAAAGCCTAAGGTTTCCTGAGGAAGGCTCGTCCGCTCAGGGTAAGTCGGGACCTAAGCCGAGGCAATTAGCGTAGGCGATGGACAACAGGTTGAAATTCCTGTACTGGTTATATGCGTTTGAGAGAAGGAATGACGCAGGAGGATAAGCTAACCCCGCAGTTGGTGTTGGGGCTAAGTATGTAGGTAGTTTGTATAGGCAAATCCGTACAAATGATGATCTGAGATACGATAGGGAGCGAAAAATAAGTAGCGAAGTAGCCGACTCCACACTGCCAAGAAAAGTTTCTATCGAGTATGTAATCACCCGTACCGCAAACCGACACAGGTAGGCGAGAAGAGAATTCTAAGACGCGCGGAAGAATCATTGTTAAGGAACTCGGCAAAATAGCCCCGTAACTTCGGGAGAAGGGGTGCCTGCTTAGGTATATGGCAAACGCCAAAAAGCTTAGGTAGGTTGCAGTGAATAGGCCCAAGCGACTGTTTATCAAAAACACAACTCTCTGCTAAGACGAAAGTCGATGTATAGGGGGTGACACCTGCCCGGTGCTGGAAGGTCAAGGGAACGAGTTAGCGTAAGCGAAGCTCTGAACTTAAGCCCCAGTAAACGGCGGCCGTAACTATAACGGTCCTAAGGTAGCGAAATTCCTTGTCGGGTAAGTTCCGACCCGCACGAAAGGTGCAACGACTTGGGCGCTGTCTCAACAATGAATCCGGTGAAATTGTAGTACCTGTGAAGATGCAGGTTACCTGCGACAGGACGGAAAGACCCCGTGGAGCTTTACTGCAGGCTGACATTGGATTTTGGGATTACACGTACAGGATAGGTGGGAGACTTTGAAACCAGGGCGCCAGCTTTGGTGGAGTCGTCCTTTGGATACCACTCTTGTAATTCTAAAGTTCTAACCTGGCACCATGATCTGGTGTGGGGACACTGTCAGTTGGGCAGTTTGACTGGGGCGGTCGCCTCCTAAAAGGTAACGGAGGCGTTCAAAGGTATCCTCAGCACGGTCGGAAATCGTGCATAGAGTATAAAGGCATAAGGATGCTTAACTGTGACACCAACAAGTGGAGCAGTAACGAAAGTTGGACTTAGTGATCCGGTGGTTCCGAGTGGAAGGGCCATCGCTCAACGGATAAAAGCTACCCCGGGGATAACAGGCTTATCTCCCCCAAGAGTCCACATCGACGGGGAGGTTTGGCACCTCGATGTCGGCTCGTCTCATCCTGG
>JASLAT010000026.1 GCA_030146915.1 Tissierellales bacterium | reverse complement strand
CATATAAGCACCATCATAAGATAGGGCTGCAAAAGAAGATGCCTCTTCATTGTACTTTTCTTCATAAGATTTTAAAAAATTCTGAACCTTAGGGTTTTGATCTTTTACTGAATAATGATTAGTAAATATAGCCCCTTCTATAGCTGCATAGGAAGATTTATCTATTTGCTTGGTTACGCCATCCCAACCATCTGGTCCTAAAAATACAGCTTCTATTCCTATTTCTCTAGCTTGAGGTGCCATAAGAGCTATTGTCTCATAATAATCTGGCATCAATAATACATCTGGATTTTTATTTTTTATCTTAGTTAATTGACTCCTATAATCTCTATCTCCTTCTCCATAAGACTCTATAGCTACAACTTTTATACCTATCTTTTCTGCCTCTTCAATAAATGTTTTAGCTACACCATCAGAATAGTCACTTGAAGTATTTTTTATAACTGCAGCAGTTTTAGCTCCTAATTCATCCTTAGCATACTTTGCTAAAACTCTACCTTGAAAAGGGTCTGTATAACATACTCTAAAAACATTATCCCTTCCCTCTGTTATACTAAACTGAGTGCCTGTTGGAGTTAACATAGGAATACCATCAGCCTCAGCTGATTGAGCCACTACTTCTGTAGGTTTAGAAGTAATATCTCCTAAAAGTATTTCCATACCCTTATCTAAAAGTTTCCCATATGCATTTACTGCTTCTGTAGGGTCGCCCTTCTCATCTTCTAATAAAAACTCTACCTTTTTTCCTAATATTCCACCTTGTTCATTTATCTCTTCAAAAGCTAATTTAGCACCATTAGAAGCAGTAACACCATAAACTGCAACATCTCCCGTAAGAGGAGCCAAGCCGCCTATAATAATAGACTCGCCCTCCCCTTTAGAATCTAACTTATTTTGGTCTGTACAGGCAGTAATTAAAATAATCATAGATACCACCATTATTAGCAAACTATACTTTTTACCCTTCATAAACTTGTCTCCTCCTTTTTTCTTTTTCAGATTTTTCTGATTTATAAAATTATTTTTAAATATACTTGAAGATTATATCAGTTATATTTTTAATTGCAAGAACTTTTTAAGTTTTTTTATTTAAAATGAAATTAAAGTCTTTTTAATAAAGTTTTATTTATATAATAAAATTATAGCGCTTTATTTTTTATAATAAAAAACAGTCTACTCTAGAGTAGACTGTCTTATTACTAAATATTATTTAAATTTTAAGTTCTTTTATTAAACTATCATCAAACTTATAAATTCTCAATCTATACAATTTATCTAAATCTCCATCTTCTAAAGGGAAATATACAACTCCTTGTCTTAGATTATCCTTAGAGTAAGATTTACCCGTCTTTAATAGAACTTCTAACTTAGAAATATCCTCTTTTAATAATATTAAAAATACACGATCATTAATAAAATAATCATAAGGCTCATTAGAATTTTGAAAGATATTGTCTACCCTATTTCCTATAGAATATAATCCTAAAGGTAGCTTTTTATATCTTGTTTGACTATAGTAATTATCAATCTTACTTATTACTAATACTTCCTCATCTAAATCTATAGTTTCAACTATTTTTGATGGGAATAAATTGGAGTTTTTATCAGAATCTTTAATTGCTGAACTTAAACTTGGATATATAGAAAAAATTTTCATAAGAAAATATATAACTATAATAAATATAAATAATCTAAATGTTGTTTTTTTAAATTTGTCCATATAATCTCCCTTAAAAATTTATAAGTTTATAATCTTTTACCGATTTTAATCTTATCATAATTTCTAATTTTTATAAAATAAATAATCGAAATAAGAAAAAAGGGCCTAAGGCCCGAGATTATTTTAATTTATTTTTTTAGCTATTTTAAAATCCTTATCTGTTATATAACTTTCAAATCCCATAGATCCTAAATAACCTTTTAAAGACTTGGCTTCTTGATCATTTAAGCCATAATCTACAACTACAAAATATAAACTATTTCCAGAAAAAGTATAAATTTCAGTAGAAGAAAATCCTTTTTTAATAAGCTCTTTTTTATGTGATCTCGCAGCATCTAGCTTACTAAAACTACCTGCCTGAAGAGCAAATTTACCTGTCTTTATTACAGTATAATTTACTTCTTTTTCTTCATTTTTCTCCTCTTTTAGAGATCCTTTAGGAACTTCCTGAGTTATAGTATCATAGGTTAAATCATCAAAATTATTTAGTGAATCTGGTTTTTCAACTATATCTTTTTCAGTAAAGTTTCTATCTGTAATAAAGGAACTAATACCTACAGTCTTCATACCTTCAGCTAAATTTTTAGCCTCTACCAGATTTAAAAAACTATCTACTAACACAGTATATTTATCAGACCCTGAATATTTTACTATAAATGTATTATCAAATCCATTTATGTTTAATTTCTTCTTAAAAACCCTTGCTGCTGGTAGGCTTGAAAAAGCTCCTGCCTGAACCGAATAACCTGAACTTATTATAGGTTTACTTACTCCTAACTCTTTCCTTATGTTAGCTAAAATCGAAGCGGCTTCTCCTCTTTTTAGCCTTTGTCTAGGCCTAAAAGTTCCGTCATCATATCCAGACATATAACCTTTTTCAGCTAATATATGTACATAGACTATAGACCATCTAGATATATCATCTACATCTTTAAACCTATGTAAAGATTTTGGTAATTCTTTCTCCAAACCAGAAGCTATAGCTATAATCTTAGCAGCTTCTTCCCTAGTTAGTGTAGCATTTGGTCTAATAGTACCATCTCCATATCCACCTATATAACCTACTGCTAAAGCCTTCTTAATATCATCATAGTACCAACTATCCTTACTAACATCTTTAAAGTTAATGTCCTTCTTTTTAGTATGATTGAAAGTTTCATTAATGGCATTCATAAATTCTGCCCTTGTAATAAAGTCATCTGGCCTAAAGTTTTCTAAACTATCTCTTGTCATAATTCCTTGATCTCTTAAATAAATAATCTCTGGCTTAGCCCAGTGCTTATCTACCCCTCCACAAGATAAACTTTCCTGTGGAAAACTTATAGAAATACCTATTGTAGCTAAAACTAAAACAGCTCTTTTTTTCACTATAAAACCTCCATCATCTTTTAGTTACAATAGATATTTTACAACATTCAAACTCTTTATACTAGTAAATAATTGCTTACTTACAATTTATATAAATGATTTAGTGGCCCTTTTCCCTCTCCAAGGTCTAAACCTGAACTAATGGCGCCATTTATATAATCTTTAGAAAGTCTAACTACCTTCTCTATATCTTCATATCTGGCTAAATTACTAGCTAAGGATGAAGATAGTGTACATCCTGTACCATGAACATTTTGATTATCTATCCTTTCAGCTTCAATCCATATTTTATCTCCATTAATTATTAAAAGATCGTCTGCTGAATTTTTTAAATTACCTCCTTTTATTAAAACAGCCCCGTCAAACATCTTGCTTATTATATGACCGGCTTTTTCCATAGAAGCCTTATCTATAACTTCTATATTAGATAAAACAGAGGCTTCCATCATATTTGGAGTAATAATATCTGCCTTTGGTATAAGCTCATTTATTAAAACTTCACTAGTTTCATCCTCCATTAATTTAGCACCACTAGTAGCAACCATAACAGGATCTAATACTATGTTCTCAGCCTCATATTCATCTAGCTTTTTTACTATCGATTTTATAATGTTAAGATCGGATACCATACCTATTTTAATAGCATCTGGTCTAATGTCAGTAAATACACTATCTAATTGTGCTTCTACTAAATTATCAGGTAAGTTTAAAACCTGACTTACACCTGTGGTATTTTGAGCTGTAATAGCAGTTATTACACTCATACCATAATCACCATGTGCAGCAAAAGTCTTTAAATCAGCCTGTATCCCGGCTCCTCCACTAGAATCTGAACCAGCTATTGTTAATATCTTTTTCATTTAAATCCTCCTTTTATCCTTATCTTAACATAAAAAAAGATGGGAAAAGTCCCATCCTTTAAAATATATCTATTCAGTTACAGAAAATAAATCCTTGAAATTTTTAAATGATTCCTGAATTTTTTCATATTCTAATCTAGCCTCGCTACCTTTACCATAAGGTGGATTAGCTATTGTATCTATACTGTAAATATTATCTGCCTTTAAAAGCACTTCTTCTCCCTTTACATTAACCTTAGAGGAAGCTTCTCTAACATAAAGACTTGCTAGCTTTTCTCTATTAATATCTGGATTAGATGGTATATAATAAAAGTTAACTCTTAAATTTTTTCCATCCTTATTTATCTGCTCTACAAAAACTTTATCATGCCATAATTTAGGAACCTTAATTTTAAATTTATAATCTTTGTTTATATATTCATCTCCTATTAGAGTAAAATTAGAAGATATCTCTTTTAGCTTATTTTTATCTATAGTAAACTCTGAACTTCCTTCACTATGAGGGGCTAAATATCCCTCTGGATAACTAATAACCATTTCTCCAAATCCATTTATATAAAAACTATCTTTTTGACTAACCTCTTCAAATTCATTTAAAAAGTACTTATCCTTATTTTTAGCCATATCAGCCTTAACATCTTTGGTTAATTCTTTTATATATTGTGAACCATATGGAAAAAGATCACCCATTCTTAGTAGCTTATTATTTTTTAAATCTAGGTTATAAATAGTCTTTGTTAACTCGCCATTAGCATCGCCATATCTAATTTTATATTCAGTAACTTCTATTGATAATATATGCTCATATCCTCTAACTATATATCCTGTAAAATAAAAAGAATCTGCTGGTGCTTCTTTTTCAAATTCCCTAAGAGATGTCTCTACATTGGACTTTATAAGATTATTAACTTTCAGTTCAAAATCCCTATCCTTCATTCCTAAAATTATAGGGTAACTAATATCTGTCTCAAGATTAGTTCTTTTTGATTTTAGTCTTCCTTTTTCTATTCTAACTAAATTTCTCAAATGTTTTCTTATTTCGGATTCAGAGATTACAATATCTACAAAACCCTCACTTCTTGGCTTTATAACTCCCTGATCAAAAGCTAAAATTAAATCTCCATTGCTGGTAAATTTAAAGTTATTCTCCCTTAAGATTTCCTCTAATTTTATATCTTGATCAAAGAGATTTTCTTCTTTTTCTATTTTTTTAATAATTAAATCCTCATAATTTGTCTCCCTATCTAATATATCTGATAGATTAACTAATCTATTTCTATTTAAATCTACATTATAAAACTCTCTAATATTACTACCATTTGCATCATAAGCTCCTATAGAGTACTCCATAAGCTCTATACTTGCTAAATTCTTATAATAACTAACCTTAAAATCTACTAAAAAAGCTGAATCCTTTTTAGCCTCTTTTTTAAAAGATTTTAAAGAGTCCATAACCTCATTTCTCATTTCTTCATTCAATCTTTTTTCAAAGTCTTGATCAGTAAGTCCTGAAACTTTAGGTAGACGAATCTTTACCTCAATTCCCTTACTATTATCTTCGATGAGTTCTGCTTCAACTTTAAAATCTTCATAAACTTCTTCTAATACCGGTTTATCTGCATAGGATAATACAGGAACCAGTATATTTGTAGCACCCATTATTGAAGCTATAGCTAAAGCAAGCGCTCTTTTTGTCAGTTTCATAATATCATCCCTTTCTATAATCAATTATACCCAATAAGTAAGGGAAATAATTTACAAAAATATTACATAATAAAGGCAGCTCAAAGGCTGCCTTTAAATTATTTTTCTTCTTTTTTATCTTCTTTTAAGGACTCAACTAAAGCATCCGCTAAACCATCTAATTCATTTATATTTCCTTCTTGTAAAGCTGATGATATTAATACTTCTTCATTTAAAATAGTCATATCCTTCATATCTTCTACAAGTTCACGAATCTTATCTCCTGATTGTGGAGCCCATGATCCGTTTTCTATTACTGCAACTGTACGATTTTGTAAGTTCAATGCTTTCATATCCATTAAGAAATCTTGCATTGGTGGGAAAATATTTAAGTTATATGTTACTGATGCAAATACTATATGGCTATATTTGAAAGCTTCAGCGATTAAATAGGATACATGAGTTTTAGAAACATCATATAAAGCTACGTTAGTAATACCTCTTTCTACTAACCTTGATGCTAATCTTTCTGCTGCTGCCTCTGTATTTCCATACATAGTACCATAAACTATTAATACTCCCTTTTCTTCTGGTTCATAGCTGCTCCATTTATCATATTTATCTAGGAAGTATCCTAAATCACTACGCCATACAGGTCCATGAAGAGGACAAATGTATTTTATATCTAAACCTGCAGCTTTCTTTAATAAATTTTGTACATGTGGACCATACTTTCCAACTATATTAGTATAATATCTTCTAGCTGGTACAATCCAGTCTCTATCAAAATCTACTTCATCATTAAATAATTTTCCATCTAATGATCCAAAAGAACCAAAAGCATCTGCTGAGAATAAAGTTCCAGTAGCTGTATCAAAAGTTACCATAGCTTCTGGCCAGTGAACCATTGGTGCTGCAACAAATGCAAGTTCACGATCTTTACCTATTTTTAAAGTATCTCCTTCTTTAACTTCAACTTCCCTACCATCTATATCGAATCTAAATTGTCTCATGAACATAAATGCCTTATCATTACTAACAACTTTTACTTCTGGGAAAGTATCTAAGATTAATCCTATAGAAGCAGCATGGTCTGGCTCTACGTGGTTAATTACTAAATAATCTAGTTTTCTACCGTCTAAAAGGTACTCAACATTTTCAATAAACTCACGTGCTATAGCCCAGTCTACTGTATCTAGTAGAACAGTCTTTTCATCCTTTATTAAATAAGAGTTATATGACACTCCCTCTGGTATTGGATGAATATTCTCAAACAGCTGTAAATCCCTATCATTTCCTCCAACCCAATAAATATCTTTAGTTATTTCTCTAACATTGTACATAAATTAAAATCCTCCTATGCGTAATATTTTATTCAAACCTATGGTTTATGGTTTTTAAACTTGTATAAATTCTTCTTTACCTTCACCACATGCTGGACAAGTCCAATCCTCTGGAATATCTTTAAATAATGTTCCTTCTGCTACTTCACCTTGTTTGTCTCCTTTAGCTGGATCATATTCATATCCACATCCATTACATACATAGTGTTTCCAATTTGGAGTTACCTTCTTAGGTGTTGGTCTTTTTATCTTAACTATTTCAGTCATTTCTTTCTTTTCACCTGTATTTAGTGCCTTAGAAAGTAATGGTAAAATTTCCTCTACATCTCCTACTATACCATAGTCTGCGTTTTTAAATATCTTAGCATTTGGATCTTTATTTATAGCTACTATTGTTGAAGCGTTTTTTATACCCTTCAAATGTTGAGCCGCTCCTGATATACCTGCAGCTATATATAAGTTACCATTGAATTTTTGACCTGAAAGACCTACATATCTATCCAGTGGTAAATATTTTAAATCTTCGGCTATTGGACGAGAAGCTCCTAAAGCTGCTCCAGCGTTTTTAGCCAAGTCTTCAACTAATTTTAGATTTTCTTTTTTACCTATTCCCATACCTGCTGAAACTACTCTATCTGCAGTATTAATAGGCTCATCTATCGGTATTCCTACTGTAAAGTCATATCCATCTGCCTTTAAAGCATCTACAAGTTGGTCAACCTTTTCTTCTGCTGTTCCTTCAAATATTTTACCTTTACGGTATCCTGTTTCTGGTAAAGCTGGTACTCCTGGTTTTGCTACTTGAGGAGTTTTTATTTTTCCTAATATATGTGCTGCTATAACTACTCTCATAATTTCATTTGTACCCTCATATATAGTAGTTATTTTAGCATCTCTATAAGCACGCTCTACATCCATTCCTTTAAGGTATCCACTACCTCCAAATATTTGTAGTGCGTCGTTTGTTATTTCTAATGCAACATCTGATGCATATTTCTTAGCCATAGCTGCTTCTTTACCAAATCTTACACCATTATCTTTTAATTCTGCTGCAGAGTAAACTAAGAATCTAGCTGCTCTTAATTTAGTAGCCATATCTGCTAGCTTAAATGATATTCCTTGGTTTGCTGCTATAGAAGCACCAAATTGTTCTCTTTCTCTTGCATACTCTAATGCATGCTCATATGCTCCTTGAGCTATTCCTAGCGCTTGAGCTGCTATACCTATTCTACCACCATCTAGTGTTGTCATGGCAATTTTAAAACCTTCTCCTTCTTTACCTAGAAGGTTTTCTTTTGGAACTTTTACATTACTAAATTTAAGCTCTGCTGTAGCAGATGAACGAATACCCATCTTGTCATAATGCTCACCAAAACTAAAGCCGTCCCAGTCTCTTTCTACTATAAATGCGGATATACCTCTAGTACCTTTAGAAGGATCTGTCATGGCAAATACAATATAAGTCTCTGCTTCAATAGCATTTGTTATAAATATTTTATTACCATTTAATATATAGTGATCCCCGTCTAATACTGCTGTTGTTTCAGTTCCTGCAGCATCACTTCCTGCATTTTCTTCAGTTAAGCCAAAAGCTCCTATTTTTTGTCCATTAGCTAATGGAGTTAAATATTTTTTCTTTTGCTCTTCTGTACCAAAAGCGTCTATAGGGAATGCACCTAAAGATGTGTGAGCAGATAAAATTACTCCTGTTCCTCCATCTACTCTAGAAAGTTCTTCAACTGCTATAGCATAGCTTAAAGAATCAAGTCCCATTCCACCATATTCTTTGCTGTATGGAATACCCATATAACCTAATTTTCCAAATTTTTCTATTTGTTTTCTAGGGAATTTATTTTCCTTATCTAGTTGAAAAGCTATAGGTTTTATTTCCTTTTCAGCAAACTCTCTAACTTTCATCCTTAAGTCTTCATGTTTTTCAGTAGTTGTAAAATACATAAACTTGCCTCCTCTTATATTGAGATAACCTTAAAAGCTACCCTATAAAATCCATTTTATATTTTAATCTTATATTATTTAATGTTATACCTAAAAAGTATAATTTGATTATATACAGTTTGGTCAAATTTTACAAGTAAATCATTGTAATTTTATAGTCAGCTATCCCATCTTAATCTATAAATTTATTTTTTATTTAATTCTTTATACTCCTATCTTACCCACTTTTTTAAAAATTTATCCTAAATTATAAAGTTTTTTTAATAAATGTATATATTTTGTTAAATTTTATTTCTATTTTGCTATTTTTGACTTTTATGCAATTAGAAATATGTAATTAATAATTAGTAGTATTTATCTTAAGTTAATATATAATTGAATAAAGGAGGTAGATATAGCGTTGAAAAAAATAGTTTTATTAACATTTATATTCTTACTTTTATTTAATCAATTTGTTTTTGCTGATTCTAATAAACTTCTTACTACTATTGAAGATTCTATCTATAAATTAGTAGAGGAAAGATCAAATCTTTTAACATCTAAAGATAGTGCAAATAAAGTTCCCGTTATTCTTTATCATCATGTATTAAAAGAAGATGATATAAATAAATACAATAGGAAAAATAATGCAACAATCTCTTTAGAAAACTTTGAAAGACAGATGAAATACCTTCATGATAACGGATATAATACAATTACTAATTATGAGCTTGAAGAATTCATTAAAGGTAAAATAAATCTACCTAAAAAAAGTGTAGTAATTCATTTTGATGATGGATATTTAAGTAATACTCACTATGCATATCCTATTTTAAAAAAATATAATATGAAAGCTACAATTTTTATAATGGGTGCTACTGAAAAAATACCTTATCAGAATTTCCATCCAAAACATCTACAATTTATAAATTTTGAAGATATGGATGACTTTAGTGATGTTTTTAGCTTTGAATCTCACACATATGACCTTCACAGACTAGTAGATGGTAAGGTTCGACTAAGTATAGTTGATAAAAATACACTTAGGGAAGACCTACTTCAAAACAAAAAATTACTAGGAGCAAAGAGATTAGCCTATCCTAGAGGGAAGAATAATCCTTCTATTATAGAAGAAGTTAAAAGTACAGGTCATACATCTGCCTTTACAGTAGAAGAACAATATGTAAAAAGAGGAACTGATATCTATAAGATACCTAGATTCTCAATTTTTCCAAGTACGAGTATGGATGATTTTAAAAAAATAGTTAGGAGTTGATTTAATGTTAATAACAAATTTACCAGACATTAAAGACAGAGAATATGAAATACTAGGAATCGTAGAAGGTTCATCAGTATTTTCAAAACATTTAGGTAAGGATTTTATGGCTGGTATTAAAAATTTAGTTGGGGGAGAACTAGCATCCTATACAGAAATGATTGTAGATGCAAGAAAATTAAGCTTAAAAAGATTAGAAGAAGAAGCTAAATTGATAGGTGCAGATGCTGTTTTAAATTTAAGTTATTCTACAACTAATCTGCAATCCGGAGCTGCACTAGTAGTAACAGCACTTGCTACAGCGATTAGATATAAGTAGGTGATTAAATGAATAATATTGAAGTAATTAAAGAGGATATAAAGGATATAACCTATACTTTAGATCAAGCTAAAAAAACTTTAGATAAGGCTGCTAATTGGGGATTTTTAGATATTTTTGGAGGTAAGTTTTTATCTAGTTATGTAAAACATAGCCATATAGATGATGCTGAAGAACTGCTAGATGAATCTAAAGAGAAGCTTAGTTTATTAAAACTTAAATTACAAAACCTTGATTTAGAAATTAATAGTTCCTTAGATATAGGAATAAATAAGTTTTTTGATGTTTTTATGGATAATATTTTTTCAGATATATTTACTCAAAGTAAAATCAGTGATGCACAGGCTCATATACTAGAAGTTCAAAATTCCCTTAGAGAAATTTATGAGGAGTTGAATAAAATAAATGAAGATTAAATATCTACAATCTGATGAAAAAAAGAATATAGCTCTTGTTGCCCATGACCATATGAAAGAAAATCTATTAACTTGGGCAGTAAAAAACCAAGAAATTTTAGCTAATCATAAATTATACGGAACTGGAACTACAGCAACCTTAATATCTGAAAGAACAGGTCTTAAGGTTCACGCCTTTAAATCTGGTCCAATAGGTGGAGACCAACAAATTAGTTCAAGAATAATTGAAGGTGAGATAGATTTTTTAATATTTTTTTGGGATCCCCTTGAAGCACAACCTCATGACCCTGATGTTAAAGCCTTGCTTAGAATTGGTGTGCTTTATAATATTCCTATTGCTAATAATATAAGTACAGCGAATTTTTTATTAGAATCCGAGCTTATGAGTAAGTCTTATAAAAGACAAGTTATAAGCTATAAGAGTAAATATGAAAAATAGATAGGATTTTTTTCCTATCTATTTTTATTTCTTCTTGTTATAAATCCAATTGCAAATAATAAGGCAGCAAAGGCTGGAATTGAAAATAGTTTAAAGTTTAAATCTTTTTTCTCTTCTTGATTATTTACAACTTTAACCTTTATTTTAACACTATCAGATCTATACCCTGGCTTCTCTGCTCTTACTAAAAGATCTGTTTCACCCTCTGTAATGCCAAGTATATTTGCGTTTTCATCTATTGAAATTATATCAAGATTTGTAATATTAAATTTATAGTTTACACCTTCTACATTAGTAGGTAAATTTAATCTCTTTTTTTCCCCTATAGTAATTGTAAAATTTTTATCTGCTTCTATAAATATTCTATTAAAATCAAAAGACCTAATATAATCTTCTAAAAAACCCTTATCTAAATGATAAAAACTAACTACTAAATTTTCTAAACTATTATTTCTCTCAAGATAGATTGGATCACTATAGTTACCTAAATATAAATCTTTTGTTAAAAGTTCATATCCTATTAATTCTCCTTGATTATTATTATAACTATCCTCTAAATTTATATCTCTTATTCCTTCAATAATATTCCCATCTTTAATCAAAGAGTATATAGCTTGATCCTTACCATAATTGTATGAATCTAAAATTAATAACTCATTATCTCCTTTATAAAAACTTATATCTCCTTGTATATCTATATCCAACTTTAATTCCTTAACTTCTGAATCCTTTGGTTCATAAAAATAAAAATCAATTGTCCTATCCTGATCATCAAATCTTTCATATTGTAATAAAAGAATTGGACTATCTTCATTAAAGTCTAACAGAAATATAGATTCATACACACTATAATCGGAATCTTTTTCATCTGTAATAGTATATTCTGATAACCTAGATTCATAGTCTAATAAAAAATCCAGATAACTCTCTGTATACAATTTTTCGCCATAAACTATATGGTAAAAAGATAATAAGAGAGTTAATATTATAGATATTAGAATAAGATTTTTATATTTTCTAGTCATACTAATCCTCCTTTAGATACTTTTCATACTCTAATAGGCTATAAATTTTATTACCATCCCTTCCTATTTTTGTATCTGCATTTATTAAGGAGGATATTATTGCTTCTTCAGTAGCTTCTTTTACAGCCTTAAACATATCATTTATATAATTTTCATTTATAATCTCTATTGTTGAACTAGCATCTTTAGAATAATGATCTATCTTATTTGCTGTAGAAAAGCCTATAGCTATTTCACCAGAGCCTGAACTAGTAAAAGCTCCAGTTGCTGCTATACCATGGGTTGTTCTTTTTATTAGTCTCTTAAGTTGCCTATGACTAAGAGGAGCATCTGTTGCTAAAATTATAATTATAGACCCTGAGTCTTCTCTATCGTAAGAACTACTTAAGTTATCTTTAATCTTCCTTCCTATTGGTCTTAATCCAACTCTTAAATCTTCCATTCTTCCAAAGTTGGTTAATGTTAAAACTCCTATACAATACTCTTTATCCACTAACTCTACTACTCTTGAACTAGAACCTATTCCACCTTTTAAACCATAGCAAACCATTCCTGTACCAGCTCCTACTGAACCTTCTAAGAAGTTATCAGAAGCTTCATTAAGTGCTTTATATACATCTTCCTCTTTAATATAGATATCTTGTATCTTATTTAGATATCCATCATTACATTCAGCAACTACAGGATTTATAGTTGATGTTGTAACTCCTATATCTTCATTATCTCTTAGCATGTATTTAATAAGAGCTGTTGAAACCTGACCAACAGCCAATGTATTTGTAAGTAAAATAGGAGTTTCTAAAGTCCCCATTTCATCTATTTGAACGGTACCAACTGTTTTACCATAACCATTTATAACATGGCTTGCTGCTATAAGTTTCTCCTTAAAAATATTACCTAAATGAGGAACAATAGCTGTTACACCAGATTTATAACCAAAATTATCATACGTTACATGACCCACCTTAACTCCTCTAACATCAGTTATAGCATTCTTTTTACCTTTTTTTAATTCTCCTATATGTATATTATAATCTTCTAACTTTCTTTTCATTATCCCTACCTCCTTATTTATTAAAACTATACCAGAAGTAGACTATTTTTTCTATAAAAAAGAGAGCTTTCTATAAGCTCTCATAATCCAAATCTTGTTCTATAAATTTATCATAGTTAAATATACTTTCTGTTACTTCTTCCTTATCTATACTAATTGTTCTTGTAGCTTGATCCCAATTAACCTTGTAACCTAAACCCTCCATTAGATATCTAATAGGCACATAGGTATTACCCTTATTTATAAAACTCTTCTGCCCTTTTGGTAAAAATTTAGGACTTCCATTTACTAAATAATCATTTTTCCCTATCTGAAACATTACAGTATTAGTTTCTAAATTTCCAATAGCAGTGTTACTTTTTTCATCCCATAAAACCTCTGCTCCAACTTCTTCTAGTATCTCTCTAAAAGGATAATAAGTTGTCCCATCTTTATTAATTATGGATTTTTCTAAATTAACAAGCCTTCCATCTATCTTAACTTGTGCTTTAGAAAGTATATAGTCTGGTTTAGGCTCTACAGGCTTAACTGTTGGTTTATAATTTCCAAAATTATGATCAAAACTCACTCCATACTTTTCTAATAAACCCTCTTCTCCAATCCAAACTGGAGTACCTATCTTAACATGATTATATAAGTCTTCCACCCCACTATTAAACATCCTTACACATCCTAATGATGCATATCTACCTATAGATGATGGGTTGCTATTTCCATGCATACCATAACTACCTCCGCCACCATAAGAGATTCCTATCCATCTTGTTCCTAGGGGATTATTTGGAGCTCCTCCTGCTATAGGAGCACTTACACCAGCGCCACCCCAAGCTGGGTTTACTAATTTTATAACAACTTTATGTCTTCCATCAGGTGTTAGAGCTTGTGTCTTTCCTGTAGCAACAGGATAAGATTTAAAAACCTTACCATTTCTCATAAGATGTAGAGTATTAGAAGATTTATTTATCAATATAAGATCTCCCTTCTGCTTTACAGTAGGTTGCCTTAATCCTATTTTATAATTCTTTTGTAATATTTCTTCATTTATTTTTTTTATAGTAGAATCCCCAGCTATACCATCTGCACCTAAGCCCTTTTCTTTTTGAAAAGCTCTAACTAGCTCCTTAGTTTTAGAGTCATAATCA
The DNA here is from genome assembly GCA_030146915.1 of Tissierellales bacterium. GTDB lineage: Bacteria > Bacillota > Clostridia > Tissierellales > Tissierellaceae > JASLAT01. The sequence goes on along the minus strand of JASLAT010000026.1, from coordinate 2,658 downwards.
TAGCCCCAAGGAACATCTTTAGCTCCTCTAGCACGAAAAAAATCTTTCAAAAGCCTTATGTTATCAGAACTTCTACCTGAGTTAAAAGCTATCCCTCTAGTATTTATTATTCTAGTGTTTTCAGTAGCCTGAGCAACTGTATTAAACATTAAAACTACAAGTAAGCTAATCACTACTATATACATAGTTCTTTTTCTCATATATATCTCTCCTAGCTTAATTTAATTCCCTTTAATTATTACCCATAAATCTAACATATAAAGGAAATATAAAATTTTTAATATAAATAGCAATATCTAATATAACATATGTAAAAAATTTTACAAGAGATTTTAATTTACTCAATACTATAAAAATCTTATTATAATATAAGATATAAAGTCTATCTTATTTTATCCTAAACCACTAGTAATCTTAATTTAACTATAAAACTGGAATAAAGCTTAATCTTATAATAAGATTTTAGATATAATGAATTTACTATAATATTTTGAGGTGATTTTTTGAAAGAAATAATTATGACTATAAATGATGAGAAGGTCTATGTAAGATACAATGACCTAGAAGGAGATAAAATACCAATTATTTTTATACCTGGCTGGGGATGTGCTTCTTCTTTTGACTTTGTTGAATTAGCAGCTCAAAAAGAAATCTCTGAGCATAGAAGAATACTAATAGACTTACTTGGAGCAGGCTATAGTGATAGTCCTGAAAACTTTAGCTATAGACCGGAAGACCATGCATACTATTTAAAAAACTTGATAGAGAAAATAAATTTAGATGAATTCATTATATATGCTCATAGTATGGGAGGAAGAGTAGCTATAAGTTTAGCAGATCTATTGCCTAATAAAGTAAAAGGAGTAATTTTATCAGAGGGTTCTATGCAACAAGAATATTTTCCTTATATGGATAAAGGAGAGGAAACCTTTGAAAAAGAATATTTTTATAAAATGTTAAGAAGCCTGGGAAGAAAAGACGATCAAAAATTTCTAGCAACAGTCAGATTAGCAAGCCCTAAAGCCCTTTATAGAGAGGCTAGGGAAATGATGGAAGAAAAAAGTTATAAATGGGAAGAAACTTTTTTTAATGCTTCTTATGAAAAAGTTTTTATAGTAGGTGATGAAACAGATGATGAAGGTTTTAACCTTTCTAGAATAAAAGCAGCAAAAATAAAAACTATCTCTATAGAGAAAGCTGGACACTCTATGAACTGGGATATGCCTAAAGAAACTGCTCTTGCAATAAAAGAAGCTCTTGAATATATAGAGAAATAGTATAAAAAAGACAACCATATGGTTGTCTTTTAATTTAATACTTTAACTCTTTATTTATAACTTGTCTATAAAAAACAAAGGATAAAATACTCCCTATTATCCAGCCTATTGGCCATGAAATCCATATTCCCATACTACCTAAAGAAAAACTTAAGTAATATGCTAAAACAACTCTCAATATTAAATCGATAAATGTGGCAATCATAAATTTATTCATATTCTTAGAACCTCGTAAAACTCCATCAGCTGTTAGTTTTATAGCTATTATAGGATAGAATGGAGAAACAATTCTTAAAAACTGCCTACCAACAGCTATAGTTTCTAAATTTTTTTCCTTAATAAAAAGTCCTACTAAATCTGCCCCTTTAAAGAAAAAAGCTATGAATAAAGTAAAAGCTATGGCAAAAGCAATCTTTAAACCTGATATAAATCCCTCTTTAACCCTTTCTGGTTTTTTAGCTCCTAAGTTCTGTGCTGTAAAGGATGATACACTATTACCTACCGTAGTAAATGATGTTAGTACAAAAGTATTTAATTTATTTCCAGCTGCAAAACCTGCTATAGTTGAAGAACCAAAACTATTTATTCTTCCCTGAATAAAAATATTTCCTATTGATATAAAACTTTGCTGTAAAATACTTGGTATAGCTATTAAAGATATATGCTTTAACTCTTCTAAAGAAAAGAAGACCTTTAACCTTCCTTCTAAACTTTTTAATCTAAAACTTAAAACTATAAATGAAAGTATACATGCTAATGACTGAGCTAAAAGCGTTGCATATGCTACTCCTGCTACTCCCATGTTAAATTTAGCTACAAAAATATAGTCAAGTAATATATTACTAAGCGATGATCCAATTAAAAAATAAAGCGGAGTCTTAGAATCTCCAATAGATGTGAATATACCTGTAGTTATATTATATAAAAACAAAAAAACAAAACCGTAAATATATATATCCAAATATTTTTGTGAATCTATAAAAATATTTTCAGGAGTATTTAGGCCCTTTAATAATAACCCTGATAATCTAAGCCCTAAGATAGTTAAAAAAATTGAAAGTACTAAAGTAGAAATAAGTATAGTAGATATTGCTGTTTTCATCCTATCGTAACTTTTACTACCATATAAATTAGAAACTATAACCATAGTTCCTATACCCGTACCTAAAGCTACTGCCATTAATATCATAGTTATGGGGTAAGATGCTCCTACTGATGCTAATGCATTTTCTCCTGCAAATTTACCAGCTATTAAACTATCTGCTATATTATAAAGTTGCTGAAATATAACCGATACAAACATAGGCATTGTAAACTTAAATAGTAGCTTATCAATTTCACCTTTTGTCAAATCTAACATTAAATCCATCTCCTCAATTTT
>JASLAT010000020.1 GCA_030146915.1 Tissierellales bacterium | reverse complement strand
TTTAAATTTATAAACATTATTATTAGATTTATCGTTTAATACGACTAATCTTTTTCCATATTTTGTATTAATTAGTAATCACCTCTTCTAAAAATATATTAAGTATACTTTATCACTTAATACACTTTTTTGAAACCCCTTCAAATGTGATGAATACTAATCTTGCCACGAGGCAATTTTTTTATTATTAATTTAATTACAACAACAACATAGCTTCTTTAACTTCTTGATTGGATATATGAGTATATATTTGAGTAGTTCTTATATCTCTATGTCCTAAAGCTTCTTGGACTATTCTTAAATTATCTGTTTTACTTAATAAATCTGTTGCAAATGTATGCCTAAAAGTATGTGTCGTTACATGTTTCTTTATTCCTGCTTTTTTTGAATAAGTAGCTATCATCTTTCTTATTGCTTTTCCATCTATCTGTCTTAAAGTTCTTGTAGTAAATACATACTTACTAATTCCCCATTCTTCAAATTGTCTCTTCTTCCAGCTTATAAGCATATCTACCATATCTTTTTTTATGTATAAAATCCTATCTTTAGCACCTTTACCATTAACTACTTTTACTTCTCCTATCATCAGATCTATGTTATTCCATTCTAAATTTTGTATTTCACCTAATCTCATTCCTGTTCTTAGTAATAACTGAATCATAGTTTTATTTCTCTGTTGAGTTATATATCTTAAATTAAATATATCTAATAATTTCTTCTGTTCTATTTTAGTTAGTACATTAGGTAATTTTCTACTCACGTTGAAATACCCCTTTCTGTATATTTTAAGGTATCATTAACTACTAACTATATTTTATGATATTCACTTTTATATTTAGAGCTTAAAAGGGTATTAATCACTTGTTTTTTTTATATTTTTTTGGATTTTTAATTAATTTTTTAAAATAAAACTTGATTTATGAAATGATTTTTATTATGTTTCGGTAGGTTCACTTAGGAAAATAGGCATAGTTATCCTGTTGAAATAAACAGATATCTATGCCTGAAACTTCTCTATGTATTGCAATCACTATACTTCATTATGTTCCGTATAGGACGACTTGAGGTTTCAAAGGCTCCTAATAGGCTTGTTTTTTCATACCAAGCTAAGCATCTCACAAGTTATTTAAATAGCTATAAACTCATTTAAATGACTCGTATTGTCACGGCTTGTCCTGACTCTTCAAAGATTTTTACTCTTTGAAAGATGCCTAATATCTCTGCCAAGCTAACTCCCCCGCACCGATTTTGTTTTACTTGGGCTATCGTGCTCATTCCCAATTACGACAACTAAGCTATCAACAACCTGTATTAGGAAATACAGATCTTGCCGAGTTCATTCTTTGCATCAGCTGAACTAAACTGTTTTTGTTATTTGATAAAGGGTCAACAATCACGCAAATATAAAAACCCTGTTTGGTAGTGACTACCGAACAGGGTGGGTTTTTCCTTGATTTAACCTTTTATCTTGGGTATAATATAAACTCAATGATGAATTAAAAACTTAATTCTCAAAGAGTCAGTTGCCCAGGATAGGGTTATTGTTCTTGGTAGTCGCTTTACCAAAGCAATACTTAAAAATGTCTGCAAACATTTTTAAGAATTGGCTCTTTTTTTATATATTATTTTTTATAATTCAGATTCTTCATTTTCTAAAATTTCATTTGCTTCTTCTTCATTATAACCTAAGTTTAATAATAAGTTAAATCTTTCTTCTTTTACATATGGAATTAATAAGTTTATTTCTTCTATATTCTTTTTTGTTCTACTTAAAACCTCAAGGTTAGGACTCTCTAAATTATCTAACATATTTGCAGAAACAATTACCAGTTTTTCATATATTGATTCATATGGTCTTAAGTTTTCAATCAATTTTTCATTCTTTATTTTTTTCTTTTCTTGATTTAAATAATTTACTTGGTTAGTTGAATATCTTTTAACTTCTGTTAGAAAATCATAATAACTAACAGCATCAATATTTCCTTCTACTAACTGTTCAATCCCATTAGATAAGTTATCCATTATCTTTAGAGTATCTTGATACATCTGAAAAGTGTCATCTTTTATTTTTGTTTTTTGTTCAAAGTCTTCTTTTACTATTGATTCTTCAGCAGTTTTAATTATATTAGGCATAATAACAAATATAAAAAGCATTACAATTATCAATAAAACAACTAAACAACCTGGAGAACCTTTAGTTTTTTTATTTTCATTCATTCTTCCACTCCTTTTCTAATTAATTATTATTCTAAATAATGATCTATAACTACATCAGGTCTATTATGTCCTAAGTTATTAGATACATTAATCACTATATCTTTATTATATCCTCTATAATCATTTTCTATATTTATTCCTTGAGCTTCTCTTTCTTCTTTTATTTCTTGATATAGGTTTTGAGCATATTCACGCCTAAAACTATGATTATCTATTTTCTTTGTATATCTATCAAAAAGCCTTGAATCTTCAGAGTTTTTATAATGAGCTTTAAATGAATCTTCGTCATTAAAAACCCTTTCAGAAATGTTATATCTACTTTTTATGGTATCTTCATACTCTTTCAAACACAAAGCTTCTCTATACTTTCCGCCTTTTTCTATTACACCACAATATATTCTATCGTCATCAATAAAAAGACTGGACTCCTTAACTTCATAATCTCCACCAAGAATTGATTCTCTCCTCAATCCAAAAGCTTTTGCCAAATCAATTTGTTCTCTATAATTTTCAGGATTATATTTAAAATCATTCTCTTTTACTGTTCTACTTCTTGTTATGTCTTTATTTCTTCTTTTTTTCAACCCACCTTCCTTTTTATTTAATCCCAGATCTAATACTTTATTTAATCCAGCCATATGTCTTGAAGTAGTCCAAGCACTTAATTCACTATCTATTTCTTTAAGATATTCATAGCAAACATCTTTAGTTATTGAATTTAAATCCTTTGTTTGCCAAATTTCAGGTTTTTCCTCTTTCAACCATTCAGAAAAATGGTTTACTGTATCTCTGTAATGTTCTACAGTATTTATTGAATGAATATAAGGACTTTTACTTGGATTCCATCTTATACCTTTTCTTTCACATTCTTTTCTATATTCCTTTTTAGCTTCATGCTTACTTTCTCCTATTCGTAGTAAGCTATTTATTTTTTTATGAAGTTGAATTTTTATATTCTTTGGTCTTGACATAATAACACCTCCTTTCAACTTCAAAATAATAAAATGTGTTAAGACTAAAATCTTTTTATCAAAACAGAAGACTAACTGTTTTCCTGCCTTTTATTTCGCTCTTTAAGGCGTTTTTATCATATCTACCACACAAAACTATTTCCAACTTCAAAAATACCTTTAACGACCTTTTAAGCCCTTATAAAGCTTTTTAAATTTCTAAATCGTGTTTTTCAATAATTTTTCTATTCTTTTTATATTTGTAGAAAAATTAATTGAAAAACTCCTTTAAATCCTCCTTCCTTTTTTCTAAATTCAACCAATCTCTAAATTTTTATTCTTTATATATTTCTTCACTTTTTCAAAATAATTCTTTTTCATATCACAATTTTCCTCCTTTTTATATTAGCTAAA
>JASLAT010000002.1 GCA_030146915.1 Tissierellales bacterium | reverse complement strand
AAATAAAAAAGTGTAGACGATTGTCTACACTAATTTAAATTACCTATTTTAACAGCTATACTATAATCTATTAGAGAAGTGTTATAATTTGCTATAGCGCTTGCTCTTCCAAGCTTAGCTTGACTTAACATGACTAAAGCTTCATTTAACTCTAATACTGTGGATGTATTAAGATCATACTGTACCTTAGCAATTCTATAAGCTTCTTCTGCCTTTTTAACATTAGTATCCATTAAATTTATTTCTTTTTTATTACTAATGATATTATCATATTTAGCCTTAATATCTAACTCTATATCTTTTTGGAAGCTATCTTCTAAATACTTTGCTGTTTGATAATTGATATCTGCTTCTTTATATTTAAAAGTATTTGGTGTGAAAGATTTTTTTACAACATCAAAGTTTTTCTTAGCTAATTTTACTGTGTTTTGTGTGTTTTTAAAATCGTATCTATTAACTAAGGCTTCTTTTAAATCCTTTTCTAAGTCTATATTTTTGTCTTTCATTTTGAAACTACTTGTTAGTTTAAGCTTAGTGTCTAAAGGATAGTTTAATAGATTATTTAAACTTCTAACTAAATCTTTATAGGTATTTTCTGCTTTTTCAACTTCAATTTTACCTTGATTTAAATCTATTTCAACCATATATAATTGAGATTTAGATGCAGTACCAAGTTCGTTTTTTCTCTTTGTGATTTTATAGTTTTCTTCTAAATTTGAGAGAGTATCTTTTTTTATTTTTAACATCTCTTCTGCTTGTAATATACCATAGTATAGTTTGCTAACATTTGATTCAAGGCTCTTTTTAATAGACTCAGCCTTCATGCTAGCTTCTTCAATTTCCAGTTCTTTAGCCATAGACATTGTTTCTTCTTCTAGGTTAAATACTTGTTGACCAGGTAACATGCCTACCTTGAATTGATCAATTGGATCTTTGGACCTATCCATTTTTCTAAATTGTCTTTCAGAATATCTAGCCTGGCTAAGACCTACTTTAGTATTTTCTAAGCCTAGCCTATTTAATTCTAAAAATTTTGACGTATCAATAGCTCTTTTAGTAGCTTCCTCAAGTGAAAGCTCACTTTTTACTTCAGCAGCTAGGGCTGAACTTGATAAAAATATGGATATTATTAAAGACAAAACTACGGTTTTTAATAATATATTCTTATATTTCATTTTATTCCTCCTATAATATTGTATTTTAAAATATTATATAGTATAATACTTTTTGACCAGTCAGTCGGTCAGTGAGTAATATTGTAACACTATTACTTATTTTTGTAAATAATTATACAGGAGGTTTTTATGAAAAATTATAAATTTAAGAGAAAATCTTTATTTTTTATCTTAATATTGATTCTTTCTTTTAGTTTAATATCATGTACTAAAAATGAAGAGGATAAGGAAGAAGTAGAGGAGTATACTCCAGTAGAGATTGAAGAGATTGGAGAAGAGAATGTAAGTAACAGTAGAACTTTTAATGGTGATGTAGTAGCAAACAAAGAAGTTTTAGTATTACCTAAAATGATAGGTACAGTAGAAAGTGTAAATGTCAAGTTAGGTGATAAAGTTAATAAAGGAGATGTACTTTTTACTATAGAACAAAAAGATATCAACAGATCAATAGATCAATCTAGAGTTTCTGTAGATATGGCTAGAAAGGGAATATCACAAAGTGAAAATGCTATATCTACAGCACAGATAAGTAAAAGTACAGCACAAGAAAATTATAATAAGGCTAAAATAGATTTAGAAAGAGCTGAAATTTTGTTTGAAGAAGGTGCTATACCAGAATCACAGTTAGAACAGGCTAAATTAGGATATGTATCGGCAAAATCTCAACTAGAGACAGTAGATGCGCAAATTAGACAAGCTCAAATAGGCTTAGATCAGGCTAAAGATCAACTAAATCAAGCAGAGATAGCCTATAATCAAGTTAAAGACAACTTAGATAATACAGTAGTTAGAGCTCCTATTACAGGTGTAGTATCCTCTCTAGAGGTAAAGGAAGGACAGATAGTAAACAATAGTCAACCAGCAGCGGTTATAGTTGATCTAAGTCAAGTGTTTGTAGAGATAAGTTTAATAGAGGACTTAGTAACTGAATTAGCTCAAGGAGATGTAGTAAGAGTTAAGGTTCCTGCTGTATCAAATCAAGAAATAGCAAGTAAGATAGATTATATAAGTCCTACTGCTGATGTAGCTAACAAACTATACACAGTTAAGGCTAGGTTAGAAAATAATGAAAATAAGATAAAGCCAGGTATGACAGGTGAGGTTAAAATTGACCTAGATAAGTTAAGCAACTCTATAGCATTAAAAAGAGACTCAATTATTAAGCAGGATGAGAAAAACTATGTTTTCATTCTACAGGGAGATAAGGCTAAAAAGGTAGAGGTTGAACTAGGAGATGATTTTGGAGATTATGTAGAAATAATTTCTGGAGTATCATTAGGAGATAGTTTAATTACAAAGGGACAGCATTATCTAGAGGATGGTGGACTGGTAAAAGTAGTCGGAGGAGATAAAAATGAATCTATCTAGATTTGCTGTAAAAAGACCAGTAACTATTACTATGCTGATCTTGATAGTTATACTTTTTGGAGTTATATCACTAGCAGGACTACCTATAGATTTATATCCTGAGATAGAAATACCAGTAGCAATAGTTATGACTAATTATTCAGGAGCAGGACCGCAAGAGATGGAAAATCTTGTAACCAAAAGAATAGAAGAAAGTATTGCAACAGTTTCTAATATAGATCAGGTAAATTCTGTTTCATCAGAAGGAACATCTATAGTAATGGCTCAATTTAACTTTAATACAGATATGGACTTTGCAGCACTTGAAATGAGAGAAAAGGTAGATTTAGTAAAAGCTATGTTACCAGAAGATGCATCTGATCCTATGGTAATGAGGATAGATCCTAATGCTACACCTATTATGCAGCTATCTTTAGCTAGTAAGACGGGAAATTTATCTGGTTTACAAAGTTTAGCTGAAGATGAGATAAAACAAAGATTTGAAAGAATAGAGGGAGTTGCCTCAGTAGATATTGGTGGAGGATTTGTTCAAGAGATAAATATTAAGGTAGATCCTTGGGAATTATCTAAATATGGTCTTAATATAAATAGTTTAACGGGCTTAATTGCGGCTAATAATACAAATATGCCAGGTGGTAATGTAACAAATGCAGGTCAAGATATAAGTATTAGAGTAGTAGGTGAATTTGAAGAGTTTAAAGAACTTGAGCAGATGCCTATAACTTTAAATACTGGAAAAGTAATACAGCTACAAGATATAGCAGAATTAAGCTATGGAAATAAAGATGAAGATATAGTATCAAGGGTTAATGGAGTAGATAGTATTAATATATCTATACAGAAGCAATCTGATACTAATACTGTTAAAGTAGCAGATGAAATAAATAAGGAAGTAGAAAAAATTAAAGAAGAGTATGGAAATATAGAAACTACAGTTATTTTAGATAGTTCAGAGTTTATAAAGTTATCTATAGATAATGTTATTAGTAACGTTATAACAGGTTCTTTATTTGCTGTCTTAGTACTATATATATTCTTAAAGAGTGTAAAGAGTACTTTGATAGTTGCAACATCTATTCCTATATCTTTAATAGCATCTTTTATATTGTTATATTTTAATAATATAACTTTAAATATGATGACATTAGGAGGACTAGCATTAGCAGTAGGTATGTTAGTTGACAGTGCTATAGTAGTTTTAGAAAATATTTATAGATTTAGAGTAAGTGGTAAAAGCAAGGAGGAGGCTTCAATAAGAGGGGCTAAAGAAGTAGCCATGTCTATAACTGCTTCTACAGCTACAACCATCGCGGTGTTTTTACCGATTGTTTTTATAGAAGGTTTTATAGGTATTATGTTTAAGGACTTTGCTCTTACTGTTACCTTATCACTTATAGCTTCTATGGTAGTTGCTTTAACATTTATACCAATGTTATCTTCTAAAATTCTAGATTTAGAAAGTGAAGAAGAACAGAAAGAGAAAAAATTAGCTTGGCTTTATAATTCTTTTGATAAAGTTTTAGAAAAGTTAGAAAGATTTTATATAAGAGTTTTAAATAGAGCCCTTGCTCATAGAAAGCTAACCTTAGTTATAGCTTTTGTTGTATTGGTAGTTACTATGGGAAGTTTTGGATTTGTTGGTAAGGAGTTAATGCCTGCTTCTGATGAGGGAAGTATAGGAATAAACTTAGAATTACCTATAGGATCTAAGGGTAAGGATGTTGATAAAATAGCCCAAGTTGTTGAAGAAGAGGTATCTTCAATTGAGGAGTTAGAAACTATTTTTACTAATATAGGTATGGGTGGATTTATGGATAGTTCCGCTAATAAAGGAACTATTAATTTAAACTTAGTTAAATTAAAGGATAGAAAAAGAAGTACAGAAGAAGTTACAGAAGAAGTTCGTGATTTAGTAAAAGATATAGCAGGTGCAGAAATAACTGTCTATGAGGCATCCACAGGTTTTTCTACAGGAAAGCCTTTAAGTGTAAAGTTAAAGGGTGAAAGTTTAGATACACTTAAAGATATTAGTAAGGATGTTGTAGGAATAGTAGAATCTGTAGAGGGAACTAGAGATGCAGAATCTAGTTTAGCTGATGCTGTACCAGAGTTAGAGGTTTATGTTAATAAAGATAAGGCTGCTCAGTATGGTTTAACAACATCGCAGATAGCTTCATCTGTAAGAACAGAAATATCCGGTTCCACAGTTACAAGATTTAAAACTGAAGGAGAAGAGATAGATGTTAAGATATCTGCTTATGATGACTTAACAGAGACTATGGAAGATTTATCAAATCTTAGTATAACAACTCCAAGTGGGTTAAATATACCATTAAGTGAGATAGCAAAAATTGATATAGTCGATGGCCCAGTATCCATAAGCCGTGAGAACCAGGAGAGAGTTGTAACTGTTAGCAGTGAAATATCAGGTAGAGACCTTGGTAGTATTATTAAAGATTTAGATGAAAAATTAAAAGAATATGAAATGCCATCAGGATATTATTATGATTTAGGTGGAGAAAATGCTGATATGATGGAAGCATTTGCTCAACTAGCATTAGCTTTATTAGTTGCTATAGCTCTAATTTATATGATAATGGCAGCACAATTTGAATCTTTATTATATCCTTTTATAATTATGTTTACTATACCATTAGCATTTGGAGGAGGTATATTTGCACTTTTCCTTACAGGAAAAACCTTTGGTGCTACAGCCTTTATAGGTATAATAATGTTAGCTGGTATTATAGTAAATAACGGGATTGTATTAATAGACTATATAAATTTATTAAGGGAAGAAGATCATTCTACAGAAGAAGCTATTAAATTAGCAGGTCCAGTAAGACTAAGACCTATTTTAATGACTACATTAACTACAGTTTTAGGACTTATTCCTTTAGCATTAGGAATAGGAGAAGGTGCAGAGATGCAGGCACCAATGGCTATAGTAGTTATAGGTGGCTTGACCCTTGGTACAATACTAACTTTAGTATTTGTCCCTGTTCTTTACTATGTTTTTGATAATATATCAGTTAGATTTAAAAGTAGGAAGGAAAAAAGGAGGTTAGATTCTTAATGGAAAAAGTATTAAAGGAAAAGAGAAGACAGGATATACTGAATTCAGCCATGGAAATTTTTGGAGAAAAAGGTTTTCATAAAGGAACTATAGAGGATATAGCCCATAATGCAAATATAGGTAAAGGTACAGTATATGAATATTTCGATAGTAAACAAGAAATTTTTGAACAAATGATTTTAGAAACTTTAAGAGGATATACTGGTGAAGCAAAATTAGTTGTGGATAAAGAAAATACGACAAAGGGAAAGTTAAGAGCTCTTTTAACCTTCAATATCGAATTTGTTGAGAAAAAATCAGCGATAATAGAAAAGGCTTTCTTTGGATTTGAGAATATATCTAAAGATTTTATACCATCAATAATGAAGCTTCATGATAAAATTTTTATATTCATTCAAGATTTAGTAGAAGAAGGAATTAGAAAAGGTGAAATTAACAATAGCTATGATCCAAAAGTAATTACTAACATTTTAGTTAACATATCATACGGATTAAATAATGGTAAAAGAGTATTTAACAGTAGTAGGCCTGAGGAGAGTAAGGAATTAGTTAAAGTGTTAGTAGATGTATTGTTTAATGGATTGAATTAGTATAAAACTAGGATATTTGTAGGATATATTATATAAATATCCTAGTTTCTATATTTTATAAATATATGAAACAATCAAGATGAATTGACATAATAGTAGAAGTTATATAAAATATAAGTATGTAGTATTAATGCATAATTGAAGATTGGTAAGAGAAATAAGAGCCATTAGTTTATTCCTTTAGCTAGGATTAAATTATGGTTCTTTTTTTAAGTGCTAGAAAACTGAACTAGAGCTCCCTAGTTTAGTTTTTAGATAAATTATATCCACTCTAAAGGAGGAGTAAATATGTCAAATATGGCAATGTATTCAGCAGAATTTTTAGGAACTTTAATATTAATACTTTTAGGAGCAGGAGTAGTAGCTAATGTATCATTAAAAGAGTCCAAAGGTAAAGACTCAGGTTGGATGGTTATAACAACTGCCTGGGGATTAGCAGTAGCTATAGGTGCCTACGTTACAGGTTGGGTTAGTGGTGCTCATTTAAATCCAGCAGTTACAATAGCTTTTGCTTTTTCTGGAGACTTAGATTGGGCTTTAGTACCAGGCTACATAATAGCTCAAGTTTTAGGTGCTATGGTTGCTTCAGCTTTGGTCTATTTAACTTATAAGGATCACTTTGATATAACAGAAGACCCAGACACTAAATTAGGTATTTTCTGTACAATTCCTGCTATAAGAAATCCTTTCTGGAATTTAGTTACAGAAATTATAGGAACTATTATGTTAGTTTTAGGGATAATGGGAATTAATCATGCTAATAATGATGTAGGAGCTTTAAGTGCTTTTTTAGCAGGATGTTTAGTTTGGGTTATAGGACTAAGTTTAGGTGGACCTACTGGATATGCAATAAATCCAGCTAGAGATTTTGGACCAAGATTAGCACACCAACTACTTCCTATTAAAGGGAAAAGAGACAGCGATTGGGGATATGCCTATATACCAATTGTAGGGCCTATAATTGGTGGAATATTGGGAGCAATAATATATAATATGTTTTTAGGAATGTGGATATAAAAAAAAGCACCTTAAGGTGCTTTTTTTATGATTAAATTAAGATTATTTATATTGACTTAATAACTCATACTTAGTATTCCAAAGCTTTTTGGAAAGATCTACATGGTACTTATGAGGATTGATAAGTCTTTTCATTTCGTCCCAAAGCTTATCTACTTCCTTCTTAGAATAAATTTTAATATCTTCAAGATTAGGTAAATCGTAAACTAATTTTCCTTGATCAAATATTTTAACTAAAAGAGGTCTTGCATAGAAGTTAGTTAATTCTTTTTGTTTCCAAGTGTGAATAGGATGAAATATTCTATAAGGTTTAGTCTGATCTATTTCCTCATCGTGTAATGTAATAACATCTGCTAGTGCTTCATGACTATCCTTATCGAAGAACCTATAAACTTGCTTAAAGCCTGGAGTTGTTATTTTACCTACGTTCTCACTAACTTTTATTCTGTTTATAATTTCTCCATTTTCTTCTACTCCGGTTAATTTGTAAACACCACCAAAAACTGGATCTGACTTTGATGTTATTAATCTTTCACCTACACCAAAAGAGTCTATTTTAGCACCTTGGTCTAGAAGATCAGAAATAACAAACTCATCAAGTGAGGAGGATGCTATTATTTGACAATCTTCGTATCCTGCCCTATCAAGCATTTTTCTAGCTTCTTTTGAAAGATAAGCTAAATCACCACTATCTAATCTTATCCCTACTGGTCTATGTCCCATAGGTTTTAAAACTTCGTCAAATACTTTAATAGCATTAGGAATTCCTTCTTTTAATGTATTATAAGTATCTACTAAAAGAACACAGCTATCTGGATAGGTTCTAGCATAAGCTTCGAAAGCTTCGTACTCAGTTGGAAACATTTGAACCCAACTATGAGCCATTGTACCAAGTGCAGGAATATTATAATCTCTATCTGTAAGTGTATTTGCAGAACCAATACAACCACCTATATAGGCAGCTCTGGCACCAAGATTAGCTCCTGAATAGCCCTGAGCTCTTCTAGAACCAAACTCCATAACAGTTCTTCCCTTAGCAGCTCTAACTATTCTATTTGCTTTTGTTGCTATTAGACTTTGATGATTAAGAGTTAGCAGAACCATAGTCTCCAAAAGTTGGGCTTGAACAGCCGGACCCTTAACAACTAATAAAGGTTCCTGAGGAAAAACTGGAGTTCCCTCTGGAATAGCCCAGACATCGCATGTAAATTTAAAATCTTTTAAGTAATTTAAAAACTTATCTCCAAAAATCTTTTTACTTTTAAAATATTCAATATCTTCGTCGCTAAAGCTTAAGTTTTCTATATACTCGATCACTTGTTCTAAACCTGCAGCAATAGCAAAGCCACCATCATCTGGAATTTTTCTAAAAAACATATCAAAGTAAACTATTTTGTTTTCTAAATCATTTTCTAGATAACCATTGGCCATAGTGAATTGATAAAAATCAGCCAACATACTTAAATTTTCATTAATCTTCCAATCAATACTCATATCTCTCTCCTTATAATTTCATATCTTGGTCCTTGATCCAGCCTTTTTTGTACATGAACCTATATATAGTATAGGATAAAAGTCCAGGTAAGACAAAGTGCATTAAAGTTATTAAAATAAAAGTCTCTTTACTAAACCCCATTGTTTCGAAAGCAGCAATTTGTCCAACTAAACCGCTAGTTCCCATACCCGCACCTAACATATTATTTTCCATTTTTAAAAAATAGGTAGAAACTGGTCCTAAAATCATACTGGAAACTATAGGTGGAATCCAAATTTTAGGATTTTTAACAATATTAGTAATTTGCAACATGGATGTACCAAGACCTTGAGCTAAAAGCCCTCCAAAACCATTATCCCTATAAGATATTATAGCAAAACCAACCATCTGTGCTGAACATCCAACAACAGAAGCTCCAGCAGCTAAGCCAGAAAGGCCTAGGGAAATGGAAATCGCTGCACTACTAATAGGTAGTGTTAAAAGTATACCCATAATAGCAGAAACTAAGATACCCATTGGAATTGGGTTTAATTCTGTCGCTCTATTAATAACTTCTCCGATTAAACTCATGGTATAGCTTATTCCAGGTGATATATATATCCCGACTAATCCTCCTACAAAAATTGTAGTAAAAGGAATGGATAGAATTTTAAAGCTTGAGTCTCTATTGAAAAATTTAGAGACAAAAACACCTAATAATGAAGCTATATATGCTCCTACTGGTTCTCCTATAGTTATTATAGATACTCCTTCTTTAAAGTTTATACTTCCTGCTCCTATAGCCCCTACTATAGCAGCAGAAAACACACCAAGCGCTGGTGCATCTAGACTATAGGCAACTCCAACACCAATTGCAGGCCCCATTAGGGACTGTGCTATTGTTCCAAATTCTACTAAAAGGGGAAAACTTAGTAACCCACCTATCTGTTTCATTATTAATCCAATTAGTAGGGAGGAAAATAACCCTAGAGCCATACCATTTAAACTCTTAATAAACTGTTCTTTAAAACTATTACTTGACATTAAACCGCCTCACTTTACTATTGTATATTCTAATGTATATACAGTAGCAAAAAGAGTTTATTTTGTCAAATAACCTTTTTTCTCTAAGTCTGATTTAATGTTCCTATAAGTTTCCTCATCTTCTACTTCTATAGTATGGAGATGTAATCCAGCAGTTAATGATGATAATGGCTCAGCTTCACTTTCTTTAACATGCTTTATAAAGTCTTTAACTTGTACTCTATTAGCAACCTCTAGATTAGCTTTAATCTCTCCATAGACTTTATGTTCTACGATGATATCCTTAACTTTGCCTCCATTATCTACTATAGTATTTAACTCATCTTCCATCTCAGCATAGGTAAAGTGCTTACAGGCTAGAGTTTTTAAAATTTTGTTTTGCTCTGCTATCATATAACCACGATTAGTTGATATTATATCCTCACCTTCTGCCCTAAGTATAGCAATATCCTGTACGATGACTTGCCTAGTTACATTGAATTTATCAGCTAAATAGGAACCTTTTAAAGATTTTTTAGAGCTTCTCAATAAGTTAAGAATCTCAGATCTTCTTTTCTCCATTTCAAACCTCCCTTCTTTTTATTATCTATTTTACCACATAATAAAAAGCCTATGCTTAAGAATAGGCTTTTTATTCTAAATATTAAAATTTATTTTAATAATTTATAGTAACTCCGGTAATTACTTTATCAAAATTGTTATAAATATTATTATAATTATTGGTTAATCTAGTATTACTATCATCAAATTGTACATCAGTAGGTGGATAAAATATTAAATAATCCTCTAAATTATCATTTTTTACAATAAAATTGGGAAAGTTATATCTTTATATATTCCATTTGAATTTATTATATAAGATATAATAGCAACTTGTGGTATATCTTCATCAATAAGTTTATATTTTTCTGACAGATATTCATAGTTAGTTTTTTTCCTGAAGATAATAGGTATCTAAATTTTTTCTTTATTAAATATGATTTGGTCATAATATTTAGGATCTATAGAGATTGTGAATTTATCATCCATAATATTTATAGTTGGGTGATTTAGATTAGCCTTATCACTTTCACCAATTAATATAGATTTAGACTTAGCATCCCAGTAAACTTTTATTCCAAGCGATTCTGAAACAAATCTAAATGGTACATAGGTATGCCCATTATATATGTAAGGACTTAAATTTAAATTTATATTTTTGTTATTTTTCTTAACCTTTTTAGATCCTACTTTTAAGCTTATAGTATTATTATCTTTATCTTTTATAATAATTTCTTTACTTTTAGATATATAGTTAATATCCCATTGATAAGCTTCTGCTATAGCTCTAAGTGGTACAAAGCTTGTACCATTGATTATCCTAGATGAATAATATCCCCTTTTTGGTTTATATTTATCTAAAGTATGACCTTTAATAGATATCAGCGTTCCTACCACTAGGATCTAAAGCTGCAGCCTCAATGAAATTTGTACTAGTAGTAAATAAAAGCATAAATACTAAAATAAAAGAAATAGCTTTTTTCATATAAATTCCTCCCTATATGTTATAAGTAATATTATACAATATTAGTACAGAACAACTGGAAAAAAATGTCAAAAAAAAGAGAGTAGAACTCTCTTTTAAACTAATTTTGTTTGTACTATATAGGATAAAATATATAGTACATATATGTGTAATGGGTAAAAAAGATAGAAAAAATATTTACTACTCTTTTTACCAGCTTCTCCATTATAAAAGTATAAAGGAACTGCAGCCATAATCATAAATGCTTGAATTTTATCACCTGTAAAATATGAAAGGGCTGAGAGTATGAATAGTGGTAATAATTGAATTAATCTTTTTTGATTTCTTAGCACGTAAAAAAGAACTCCTAAAATTATCCATACAGGTCCACCTTCAACGAAGAATAAAATCGGTACAAAAGTTACATAAATTCTAAATAAATTAATAGTATTTACTAACATGAATCCTAATATACTAAGACCTACAGGTAAAATCATAGCAAAAATACTCAGAATAATTTTTTTGTAGTTCTTTTCTTTGAATCCAGTATAGATATTATCTACCATCCAAATATAAAATATAGTGTAAAATAAAGTACCGAACATACTATTCATCAGTACAACATTATCTAAAGGTAAAAAACTCTCAAGAATAGATGTTGTAATAGACATTAATACACTTGCTATATATAATCTTAATAGGTATTTTTTTCTATCTCTTGTATAATAAAATCCTTCTGATGCTTGGAAAAGAAAAATCGGGGCAACTATTCTACCTAATATTGTAAGAATCGTAGGTGCTCCTAGCATATAAAACATCTGATGTATATGGTCAAAAACCATAAATATAATTCCAATTAACTTTAATTGATAACTATTAATTCCTTTCTTTTCTAATGTATTTGTCATTTTATCACCTCCCAACTTATTATAACCAAAAATATTAAAAAGAAACTGAAATAATTCTTAAAAATTTCTTAAGATTATAATGTATTGGTGATAAGTAATAATATATTTCAACTCCTATCTCGCCTTTTTTAAAAAATAAGAATTGAAATATATAGTAAATTATAATTTTTAAATAATAAAGAATTACTTTTTTATGTGGAGATTGAAGTTTAAAAATGATAGATTTACTTTTACTTTAAATCATTAATTTTCATTTTATTAAGTTCTGAATATATTTTTCTTTTTTCACGGTAAGAAAAATATATTGCTATTAAGATAAAAGTAGGAATATTAAAAAGTATTAAACTTGAAATAATTAATAAAATAAATTTCGATTTTTCTAAATCTACAGTTATTAATGTATTCAGACTTAATAATATAGAGAATAAGAAACAAGTTAGTGGTAATATCAAACCTAACCACTTACTTTCTTTCTTTGATAAAAATATTTGCAAAAACACAACCCCTACAAATAAAGCGATAGCAATAAAAAAGAATCCTAATATAGTATTTATTATAGACATAATTAATCAACTCCTTTCATTTTTTTATATTCTGATATAAGCAGCTTGGCAGTTTCGAAGTCAAGTTTATCATTTAAAGCTAACTTTTTAATTAGCTTAATGTATGGTTCATTTGCAGAATCATCTGCCATCTGTACTTTCTGAATAAGTTTA
>JASLAT010000018.1 GCA_030146915.1 Tissierellales bacterium | reverse complement strand
CTTAGTAAGGCTACTATGTTTTTCCCTTTAGTTGGAATAACACTAGGGGGATTAATATATGTAGTTTATTATTTATTTTCTTTTATAAATATAGATGTAGCATCTATAATGACTGTTGTTGCCCTTATAGTATATACAGGAGGCCTACATTTAGATGGCTTATCAGATACTTTTGATGGATTTTTCTCCAATAAATCGAGAGAAGAAATTCTTGAAATAATGAGAGATAGTAGAATAGGTGCTTTTGGTGTTATATCTTTAATAGTTATTCTTTTGTTAAAATATGTTTTAATTTCTAATATACCTAGTGAATATATAGGACCAGTATTAATATTTAGCTTAGGAAATAGTAGAACAGCTCAGGTGTATGAAATGTGTTTTAAGGAAAATGCTAGAAGTGAAGGTATAGGATACATGTTTAATACAAGTGGTGGTAAAAGATATGCAGGAATTGGTATATCTATATATTTAATCTTTTTAGCTATATATAATTATAGATTTTTATTTGTATTTTTACTAAACTTTTTAGTTGCAGAATATATTTATAAATATTCCTATAAGAAGATTCAAGGACATACAGGAGATGTTTTAGGAGCTACTGCAGAAATAGGAGAAGTTATATCCTTATTAGGATTCTTAGGGTTGATAGCATGGATATAATCTTAATAAGACACGGCCAATCTTTAGCTAATAAAATAGGGATTTTTAGTGATTCTAAGGTTTTATTAAGTGAAAAAGGTAAGAATCAATGTATTAGAACTAAGGATGTTTTAGCCGGTAAATTAGATGATTATAAAGTTTTAGTAAGTCCCTACGAAAGAGCTATAAAAACTATGGAACTTTTAGGTTTAGATGGTGAAGTAGAGGATAATTTAAGAGAAGTTAATCTAGGTATCTTAGAGGGAAAAAGTTATTTAGATTTTGAAAAGTTATATCCTAAAGAAGCTAAAGCGTGGATGGAAGATCCTATAGGTTATGCTCTTCCAGATGGAGAGTCTTTACTTGAAGCTTATGAGAGGATAAAAGATGTAATTGATAGATTAATTAAGGATAATAAGGATGTAGTTTTAGTAGGTCACGAGGGGATTATAAGACTTGCCCTTTGTTACGTTTTTGAGGACCCTTATTTATATTTTCGTTTTAATGTAGATAATGTTAGTTTAAGTAAAATTACTGTACATGAAGGGTTTAAATATATAAATTATATGAATAGGATTTATTATTAGGAGGATATATGAAGAAGAAGCAGCTTTTATTAATAATAGCATTACTTATACTATTACCAAGCTTAGTATATGGGCAGGATGTAAAAGTTATTTATAAGAATAATTATTTATATTTAGATAGTCCTATAGTTATTGAAAAGGGAAATAGTCTATTAGCCATTAGACCTATGGTAAATATACTAGGTGGAGATATAAAGTGGAATCAGGAAGATAGATCTATGGATATTACTATAGGTGAGGGAACTTATAAGTTGAAAAATAATAGTAGTCTTGTAAAGAGTTCACAGGGAGATATTAAGCTACCAGTTGAAGTAAAATTAGTAAATGGTGTGAGCATGGTGGCTTCAAGTTTTTTAACAGATGCTTTTAACTTAGACTTAGGCTGGGATTCTCAAAATAGGACTATCTTGATAGAAAGTGATAGTGTAAAGGAATATAAGGAAAATAGCTATTTTGATCAGTCAGACTTTAAAAACTTAAAGGTTTTAAGAACTATACTAGAAGATTTAAGAAAAGAAGTAATAGTAAATGACTTAGATTATGAATTTAAAGATGATATATTAAATATCATAACATCCTACGGAAGTATCAGTTTAGATGAAAAAAATAGAGAGTATTATAATCAGTATGGTGGAATTGTTAGACTAGAAATAGATCAAGCTTTAGATCTTGGTGATAAGTTTCTTAAGGGAATTAAAGTTGGAGACAGCTTAGAATCAGTTTTAGATAATTTTCCTAGAATGGGAGAGTCTAATTTAACTGATAAAGAAGAGATGAGCTTAGATAAGAGGCAATACTTATATAGCTTTAGTGATAAGGATAAAATTTATTTAGCTGAGGAATTAAAAGGAAGTTTAATTTATAAGATTATAGATAAAAAAACCTTAGAAGATATATCTAGTTTAAAACTAAGTTTTAAAGATGATATACTAGAAAAAATTGAATTAAATTTTTAATAACTTACTTATAAAAAATTTGTATAAAAATTTATATAAAAAGAGCTAGGCCTGGCCTAGCTCTTTTAGTTTAAGATATTTTTTCCTTTATCAGTAATCTGATAGGTTAAAAGTGGTGTTTGACTACATGATTTACCCATAGGACAAGAGCCGCATCCAGAGCTGCAAGTAGCAGCCTCCTCCTCAAGCAGATAACCTCTATCTACAAGTTGACCCTTGGCCATGTTAGCCATATCTTCACTTATATTTAACTCTTTAGCTATATATGAAGCTGAGTACATTCTCTTTTCATATATAATCCTTAAGACTTCTTTTAACATTTAATCACCTCTTAGAATCCAAGCATCAATCCTAGTTGATAAACTAGAGTTGAGGCAATAAGACCAACTAGGAAGGTATAAATAGCAACGAATGCTGCCCATTTATAAGACCCAGTTTCCTGCTTAACAGTTGCTATTACTGCAGCACATGGTGTATATAATAAAACCATAACCATAAAAGAAACTGCAGAAAGTGGTGTAAAGTTTTGGCTAATAGCATGAATTAATTCACTACCTTCACTGACACCAGCATATACCATACCTAAAGTTGCTATAACCACTTCTTTAGCAGGTATACCAGCTAGTAAACTAACAGCAGCCTGCCAGTTACCGAAACCAGCATATTTAAATATAGGAGCTATTATTGTACCTATAATGCCTAGTAAACTTTCCTGACTATAAGGAGTTACACCAAAAGGCATTCTAGAAAGTAACCATAAAAGAGTTACTACAGCAAATATAATAGTCCCAGCTCTTTTAATAAAACTAGAAACTTTATCCCACATATCCCTAATAACATATTTAAAAATAGGTAATCTATAAGGTGGAAGTTCCATTATAAAGTGAGACTCCTCTCCTTGAAATAGAGTACTACTAAATATTTTACCCATAAGTAGGGCTACAAATATTCCACTAGCATATAGTAAGAATAAAACCAGTCCACCCTTATCTGGGAAAAATGCTGCTGTAAAGGCTAGATAAATTGGTATCTTAGCCCCACATGACATAAAAGGATTTATTAAAATAGCAATCATTCTATCTTTTTTACTATCAAGTGTTCTAGTTGCCATAACTCCTGGAACATTACAACCAAAACCTACTATCATTGGAATAAAAGTTTTACCATGTAAACCAACACTTCTCATAACTCCATCCATAACATAGGCAGCACGGGCCATATATCCAGTATCTTCTAAGATACCAAGGAAGAAGTAAAGTAACATTATTAAAGGAACAAATTCAATAACAGCTCCAACACCGTTAAATAGTCCCTCACTAATTAGTGATACAAACCAGTTAGGTGCATTTACACCTTCTAAAAATACATAGGTTTTATCACCTAAAAAGTCAATGAAACTTTCAGTCATCTCTCCAAGAAAATCCTCTCCAATAGCAAAGGTTAATTGGAAAACTAAAAACATGATCAAAGCAAAGATAGGAATTCCTAAATACTTATTTGTAAATATTTTATCTAATTTATCTGTTAAGGTTAAGACCTCATTATCTGGCTTTGATACACAATCATTGACAATTTTCCTTATAAAGGAATATCTTTCATCTATCATATCAAGTTCATGTTCTTGTGAATATTTTTCAATTTTATCTTTGATACTATCGTCAAGATTTGAATCATTAATCATATTAAGAACTGCTCCATCGCTTTCTAATGCTTTTAGAGCCATCCAATCTGAAGGGTAGGAAAAGTCAACTTTTTCTAAGTCTTGACTAAGTTCTTTAACTTTAATTAAAATTTCATCTGAGTAAATATCAGATTTTTTTCTGACTAACTTTTCTTTAGCTCTTTTATCAACCTCAGTTTTAAGATCAATTAAACCTTCCTCTCTCGATGCAATAGTAGGAATTACTGGAACTCCTAGAGTTTTTGATAGTTTTTTAATATCTATATCTATATTTTTCTTTCTTGCCTCATCCATCATATTAAGTGCAATAACTACATTTAAGTCCATCTCTAAGAGTTGTGTAGTTAAATAAAGATTTCTCTCTAAGTTAGTAGCATCCACAACACTTATAACTAAGTCTGGTTTCTCATTAAGTAAAAAATCTCTGGCAACTATTTCATCATCAGAATATGCCCCTAAACTATATGTCCCTGGTAGGTCTACAAGCTTGTATTCCTCACCATCAAATTTATAAAAACCCTCTTTCTTCTCAACAGTAACTCCAGGCCAATTTCCTACATGTTGATTGGACCCAGTTAGACCGTTAAAAAGAGTGGTTTTACCACTATTTGGGTTACCTAATAACGCTAGTGTATTATTCATTTAAGTCCTCCTTAAGTCTATTTAGCGACCTTTATATGGTCAGCTATATTTCTTCCCAAGGCAAGCTTGGATCCAGATAAGGATATAATAACAGGTCCAATATCATTTTTTAGCATTTTGATATCAGCATTTTTAAAAAGCCCTAGTTCATAAAGTCTTTTTCTTGCATTACCACATCTATCTATTTCGACAATTTTTCCTCTTTCATCTTTTTTAAGTTCGGTTAAACTATTATAGTTCATAAAATCGCCCCTATCTATATTTAGTAAGTTGATTGCAACTGATAATTATTATCAATAAGTATATCTAATGATAAACTATTTCTTTGTTAAAATCAACACTATATCTAAAAAAAGTCAAAAAAATTTAAAAAATCAACCTATTTGTAATGGTTACAAATACAAGACTTTAGGGCTATGATTAAAAATTAACATAAAGTTAGGACCTATTTTTTAAATAAAAATTTGTAAGTTTTTTATTTATGTGTTAATATACAAATACAGACCCCCTAGGGGGAGGGGGTAAAGGAGGGAAAGTATGAAAGAAAAAATAGATATAGGAGTAGAAGGGATGACTTGTGCAGCTTGTTCTACTAGAATTGAGAGAGTCCTAAATAAAAAAGATGGTGTTGATAGTGCAAATGTGAACCTTTTAGCTAATAAGGCTAGCATAGAGTATGATCCAGATAAGATAGATAGAGATAAGTTAATTGAATCTATAGAGAAGACTGGATTTAAGGTGGCAGATGAGACTAGGACTTTAAGGATAAAGGGAATGACCTGTGCAGCTTGTTCTACTAGGATTGAAAAAGTTTTAAATAGATTAGAAGATTTAGATGTTCAAGTAAATCTATCTACTAACAAGGCTCATGTAAAGTTCAAATCTGGTTCTATAAGTGACCAGGAGTTAATAGAAGCTGTTAGAAAGGCAGGTTTTGACGCTGAGATAGAATATGAGAGAGATTTTGATAAAGATCAAAAAATTAGGGAAAAAGAAATTGCTTCATATAAAAGAGATTTTATAATAGCAGCTATATTTAGTTTGCCCTTATTTTTAGAGATGTTTATATCTATGGCAGGATTTGATACAATTTTATCTAATGGATATGTCCAATGGTTACTTGCTACACCGGTTCAGTTTTATATAGGTAGAAGATTTTTCAAAGCAGCCTACAACTCTTTAAGAGGTGGAGGAGCTAATATGGATGTTTTAGTTTCCATGGGAACTTTATCAGCTTACTTTTATAGTCTTTACAATTTATTTAATGGTATAGAGGAATATTACTTTGAATCAGCTGCAGTTATAATTACTCTGGTTCTTTTAGGTAAAACATTTGAAGCTATAGCCAAGGGACAAACCTCAGAAGCTATAAGAACTTTGATGGGGCTACAGGCTAAGGAAGCGACTATCATAGTAGATGGACAAGAAAAGAAAATAAATATTGAGGATCTAGAAATTGGAGATAGGGTCTTAGTAAGACCTGGAGAGAGTATACCAGTTGATGGAGTTATTATAAAAGGGAATTCTTCAGTGGATGAATCCATGTTAACAGGAGAAAGTATACCTGTTGATAAGGGGCCTGGAGACCAGGTAGTAGGGGCTACAATTAATAAGCAAGGTGTACTTGAGTTTGAAACTAGTAAGATAGGTAAAGATACAGTCTTAGCTCAGATAATACAACTTGTAGAAGAGGCTCAAGGTTCCAAGGCACCTGTACAAAGGTTAGCTGATGAAATATCTTCAGTATTTGTTCCAGCAGTAATAATTATAGCTTTTTTAACTCTTGGATTTTACTCCTTAATCAGAGGAGATTTAAATACAGGTATAATTAATGCAGTTGCGGTATTAGTAATAGCCTGTCCATGTGCCTTAGGTTTAGCAACTCCAACAGCTATAATGGTTGCTACTGGAAAGGGAGCTGAAAATGGTATTTTAATTAAGTCAGGGGAATATTTAGAAAGGGCCCATGAGATAGATACTATAATCTTTGATAAAACAGGAACTATAACTAAAGGAGAACCAGAACTTACAGATATCATAACTTATGGTGGATATAGTGAAAATGAAATATTAAAAATAGCAGCTTCAGTTGAAAGATTTTCAGAACACCCTCTTGGAGAGTCAATTGTAAAGGAAGCAAGGTTAAGATCTATAGATCTACTAGAAGCAGAAGATTTTACAGCTCTTTCAGGTAGAGGTTTAACTTCTAAATTAGAAGATAAAACTATTCTTATAGGAAATAGAAGGTTAATGAAGGAAGAAAATATAGAGATTAAATCTATTGAGTCAGATTTATTATCTCTTGAAGAAGAAGGAAAAACAGCAATGATTTTAAGCTTAGATGGAGAGGTTACAGCTATTATTGCAGTAGCAGATGGCTTAAAAGAAGGCTCAAAGGATGCCATAGATAAGCTAAAAGATATGGGGATAGATGTATATATGATTACTGGTGATAATCTTAGAACTGCAAGAGCTATAGCCAAACAAGTGGATATAGATGAAGATAGGGTTTTAGCAGATGTATTACCTGAGGATAAATCTAGAAAACTAGAAAGTATACAAAAAGAAGGATCTAAAGTAGCTATGGTAGGAGACGGTATAAATGATGCTCCAGCTTTAGCACAGGCCCATGTAGGATTTGCTATAGGGACTGGTACTGATGTGGCTATGGAAGCTGCGGATATAACTTTAATGTCTGGAGATCTTGAAGGTGTTGTAACAGCTATTAGATTATCTAAAAGAACAATGAAAACAATAAAACAAAACTTGTTTTGGGCATTTTTCTACAATACAATAGGTATTCCGATTGCAGCTTTAGGATTACTAAATCCAATGCTAGCAGGAGGAGCTATGGCATTTAGTTCTGTATCAGTTGTAACTAACTCATTAAGACTTAAAAAATTTAAATAGGAGGTATATTTATGGAAAAGTTATTAAAGGTAAATGGTATGACATGTGGACATTGTAAGGCAGCCGTGACAGAAAGCTTAAAAGCTTTAGATGGAGTTAGCTCTGTAGATGTAAACTTAGATAGTAAAGAAGTTAAAGTAGAGGGAGAAAACCTTGATTTATCTAAGTTAAAAACGGCTATAGAAGATATAGGTTTTGAAGTAGAATAAAAAAGAAAGACAGTGATTATATGAATCAGGGAAAAGAAAAAGCTTTAGTAAAATTAAAGACCGCTAGAGGTCAGTTAGATGGGATAATAAGAATGATAGAAGCTGATAGATATTGTATAGATATATCAACACAAATCCTATCTGCAATAGGACTATTAGAAAAAGCAAACTTAGATGTTTTAGATGGACACTTAAGAAGTTGCGTAGCAGATGCTATTTTACAAGGCGAAGAAGAGGGTTCAGAAAAAATAGATGAAATAATAAGAACTATAGATAGATTTATGAGATAGGCCCATTAATTGGGCCTATTATTTTTAATTATAATTTTAAAAATTAAAATAAAAAGAAAAGTCCTATTGGTAATTTATAGGTTTAATAAACTTTTAATAGGTTGTCTTTAAAAGAAATTACTTTATTTAAGATATTAGTGTATTTTTTTAAAAAGCTACATACTTAAAATTATATATCTTTATTTATATTGAAGGCTTTATAAAACTATAGAATTATAAAAATGGGAAAATATGGGTATAGAATATTTGTAAGTTTAAAATTAATCTATTACAAATATAATACTTCGTTATAAAAATAAGCTTTCTAATATTATAAAACTGATATAAATAGGAGATGATAGCTTGGATCAAGAGAAAAGGCCAAATGAGACTATTATTATTGAAGAAGAGGTTAAAAGTAGTAATTCTTCTAACTCTAATAATAACTTTAATGATGACTTTAATATAAATACTAAGGGCATTGTAAGTAAATTTTTAAGTTTTGATACATTTATAACACCAAGCTTAATAAAGATAATTTATATTATAGGTGTTATTTTAACAGCATTCACTGCACTAGGAATGATTTTTATGGGCAGTGCTCTTATGGGTTTAGGTCTATTAGTACTTTCACCGTTTATTCCTAGAATAGGAGCAGAAATGCTAATGGTAAAGTTTAAGACTTTAGAAGTCTTAGAAGAAATTAATAAGAAACAGTAGTTATTAGTAGGATAAGTAGAAAGCTTATTTGTATAAAGGGGCGATGCACTAGCATCG
>JASLAT010000008.1 GCA_030146915.1 Tissierellales bacterium | reverse complement strand
AATGATAAAAACAGTCAACATTGACTGTTTTTACATAATATTACTTTTTAAATAACGCTATAATTGCAAATAGTAAACCTAAGATACCTAATAAAAAAATCCAATTGCTATTGGGGTAACTCCGTTTAAACGCCAAATATCCATAAAATAGTTTGAATTATCTAAAGTGAAATTACTTGCCACTGCAGAACCAACAAGAATAGAAAAACCTATAAAACCAGTAAAAAACATAGACGTTCCTAAAAGTAAAAATTTCAGTGTTTTCATTTTCCACCTCCTTTTTTTATATATGAGATCTGGATAAATACTACAACGAACCTATAATGTTTTTAGTGATAAAAATATTATATTTGTTAATATATACCTATACTATTGTTCTAAAAATTTCTAAATCCATAGCTATTTCTCTCGGACTAATACTCGATTATTTTTAATATATTCTTTTTCCAATGCTTATTTCGAAGACCTTCACTCTTTATACTCCTCAAACTGCCTTCTAGATCATTTATTTTTTCAATAGCTCTAGCTTCCCTTAAATGTAATTCTTTATGTCTAAAGGGTCTACTTACATCAACTTTTTATATAAATTACAAACAACCTCAATATTTTTTATTTATCTTATTATAACTTTTTATACAATTTTTAATATTATTTTTAGCTAGATTTATAATATAAATCTATAAATTAGTAGTACACTTACTAAGAGGAAAAATTCTAACTATTACTTTTCCTTCAATTGTTTTCAAATTAACGCCACCAAAACTTCTACTGTCACTACTTTTTCCAGGTAACCTATTATCACCTATAACAAATATTTCATCCTCTGTGACATTATATTCATTCCCATAAATTAGTTCTTCTGTAAGTAATCCTTCTTTTATATAATACTCTTCTAATTTCCTATCATTTATGTATATATAACCGTTAGAGATATTTATTTTATCCCCTGGTAAAGCAACAACTCGTTTTATAAAAAATTTATCTTCAGTTTCAAATGGAGATTTAAACACAATAATATCTCCTCTTTTATATTTTTGAGTTTTTAAGAATGTTTCATATTTTTTTAAAATTAGTATGTCACCTTCTTTAAGGGTTGGATACATAGACTCTCCTTTTACATATGTAACATTAAAAATAAATGTTTTAATAAATAATGCTATTAGTATAGATCTAACAATTGTTTTTATCCAGTCATTTATAAGATTTTTTATTTTTAAATCATTTTGCATTTCGTTCCCCCTATTTCAAGTAAATTATTAAATATTTTATATAAAATTGAACCATTAACTATATATTCTATAATAACATAATTACTAATCCTTTATCAGTTTTACTTTTTCAAAATATGGAATTATTAATATAGTTAGCTGGATATTTTTAATATACTTATTTAAATTATCACTATTCTATATACTTCATTTTTAGAGTTATATTTATTGATATATATTTTTTATTTATATAAACTTTACGTAAATGAACATAAAAAGAAGAGTTTAATAAATTTTATTAAGTTAATCTTATAGTTGAGGAGTGAGAGAATGGATTGGTTGAAAAATTTACATGATGCAATTGAATATATTGAAGATAACTTAGATGAAGATATATCAATTGAAAAATGTGCTGAAATTGCTTGTTGTTCTAGTTTTTATTTTCAAAGAATATTTTCTTATATCGTTGGAATTGGTTTAGCAAAATATATAAAAAGAAGACGAATGACTCAAGCAGGTTTTTTACTAAAAAGAACCGATGATAAAATTATTGATATAGCCTTGAAATATGGCTATAGTTCACCTAGTTCATTTACTAGGGCCTTTAAAGAAGTTCATAACATTACACCTAGTAAGGCCAGGAAATCTAATAGTATATTGAAATCTTATCCTAAAATCAAGCTCTCTATAGATGTTATAGGAGAGAGTCCATTAAATTACTATGTAAAAGATTTGGATAGGTTTAGAATTTTAGGTATATCTATAAAATTAACTGAGAATATGGAAGAAAATCAACATATAGTACCTTTGTTTTGGGAGAAAACTTTAAATTCTGATAAATTTAAGGAGCTTCTTTCCCTAGAGCCTAAGGCTAAAGAGATTTTTGGTGTAACTGAATTTAAAAGTCCTAATGAAATTTATTACCATATAGGTATTTTAACAAACCAAACTAAACCCGATTATCTTAGTGAATGTCTAATTCCAAATTCAACTTGGGCTATCTTTGAAAACCAAGGAAAACTTAAGTTAAATGTACAAACTGTATTTAAACGTTTTTATAGAGAATGGCTACCACTTTCTGGATATAATTATGGGTTTCTTCCAGATATAGAGATATATAAGCTTAAAGATGAGCCTAATCCATATGGTCACTCCAAAGTTTTAATATCAATAGAAAAGGAAAATTAATATGATTTATGAAATTCGTTTAAAAGAAGTTGAACCAATGAGGATAGCCTATGTAAAGTACCATGGCAAGGTTCAGGCTGCCAATAAGTTTTTCCCTAAGGTCTTTAGGGCAATTAGGGGGAAAAGTAGTGGTGCGCCCTTTTTAAATTACCTAAACCTAGATCCCAAAACTAAAATTGGAGATATGGAATTATGTGTCCCAACATTAGAAAACTCTAGTTCCGATAGTGTATTGATTAAAAATCTTCCATCAACCAAGGTTTTATCTACTATCCATAAGGGTCCTTATGAAAATATTATGGCTGGATATGAAGAATTAAAAGAATATTCCTTAGAAAAAAATATAGAGCTTCAACCTGTTTTTAGGGAGATTTTTATAAAAGGTCCCGGTTTGATTATTAAAGGAAATCCCAACAATTATATTACAGAAATACAACTTCTTATAAGGGAGGATTAGATATGAATATTATTGAGGTTGAAAACTTAAATAAATCCTACGATAATGGAATAAAAGCTCTCGATAATTTTAATCTAATAGTTGAGAAATCAGAGATTTTTTCCTTATTAGGTGACAATGGTGCTGGTAAGTCTACACTTATAAAAATATTTACTACATTGACCAATAAAGATTCTGGTAGGGTCAATATTCTAGGATATGATCTAGATGAAAATCCTATGGATATTAGAAAGAGAGTTGCAGCAGTTTCACAAAATATATCTATAGATAGTCACTTAAGTTTAGAAGAAAATATGTTATTCCAAAGTAGACTCTATCATGTTCCTAAGAAAGAAGCTAAGGAAAGAATGCTTAGACTTATAGATTCATTTGACCTCCATGACTATAAAGATTACCCTGTAAATTCATATTCTGGAGGAATTAAAAGAAGGTTGGATATCGCCATGAATATGATGTCGAATCCTGAAATACTATTCTTAGATGAGCCTACAGTGGGAATGGATATTAAGTCTAGGAAATCTATGTGGAAAATGATTAAAACTATAAATAAAGATTATGCAACAACTATCTTTCTAACAACCCACTACCTAGAAGAGGCTGATAATCTAAGTGATAATATATTAATCATGAAGAATGGTAGGGATATTATATGTGATAACCCTCAAAACCTAAAGAAAAAACTAAGTTCTAATTTAGTAGAGATTAATTTTCAAAATAGGCATCTAGCTAATAAGGCTTTTGAATTATTAAGAAAAGAATTTAATAGATTATCTTTCAAGAAAAACATTATTCTAGTAAATTATGATTTCTATACTATAAATAAGTTTCTATTGATTAATAATATAGATTTTGAAGCAATTAAAAAGAAAACTCCTACTATTGAAGAGATTTTCTTAGATTTTACAAATACTAATGGGGAGGATTATTATGGACACAATTAACATACTATATAGAAATATAAAACTTAGATTTGATAATTCAATTACTATCTTAATAACTATTATTCAACCTATTATTTGGCTAGTGCTCTATAGCAAGATTGCCAGTCAGACTATGAAGTATACAGGTATTGAAAACTATACAGCCTTTATACTTCCAGGATTAATGTTACTAGTTTCTTTTGGTGTTTCTGCTAGTGTTGGGATGATGAATTTTATTATGAAAAATAATAGAAGCTTCTATAGAGTCTTAATAGCACCTATAAAAAGATCCTCTATAATACTAGGTCAAGTATTAGAAGGAGTATTATGCTCTTTATTAGAAGTAGGGGTAATGGTTATATTTAGTTTGTTTTTTGGTGTTAAAATTTTTATAAGATTTGATAGTTTTATAGCTATAATTATACTTATAGGATTAGCAGCTTTTTGTATGTCATCTCTAGCTTATATTATAAGTTTATCTTTACCTAATGAAATAATTTATGAAACTATAATGAATGCTATAATTCTACCACTCTTTTTTATGAGCTCTGCTCTTTTCCCGGTAGATAATATAACTGGAATATTAAAATTATTAATAAATTTAAATCCTTTTACACACATTATAAATCTTCTAAGAATAATAATCTTAACAGATTTAGTTCCCAAATATAATTTTATTTTCATAGTTATCTTGTTTATAGTTTTAAATTTAGTTTTATTCATAATTTCAAATATAAAACTTAATAAACAAAGTGCTATATAGTATAATCATCTATTTTATACTGTATATAGTAAGAAAATTAGGTATATTATATAGTTTTATATAAATTGCTATAATATATTTATGCTAATATAATAAAAGTTATAAATGTAAATTCCTTATGTAAACTCAAGATATTTTTCTAAGTATATAGGATACTTATTAATTGGGTAATTTTAATAAACTTCATAGTAATATATTCATAGTAATATATATATAAATACTAATTTAAAATACCTTTTTTCAATTAAAAGCCTTATGAAAAGTTTAATAAATACTAATAGTAATAGAGTTTACTAGGTAGATATATATAATAAAATTAAAGTCGGAGAATCATTAAATGAACAAAAAACTTAAGATTTTCGTTATTTTAACCTTAGTTTCTATTTTAATTTCTTGTGGTATTAAGAATCAAAGTAAGGCCCATTATAATTTACAAGAAGGTGAACAAATTAAAGATACTTATTACTACGAAGTAGAAAAAGGCTTCAAAGAAATAACTCTTAAAATAGATTTAGAACTTGAAAAAGGTGAAGTAGAGTTTAGATTAGTAGACCCTAATGGTAAGATACAATGGATAGAAACAATTGATTCTACAAAAAAATTTAATCAAACCAAAGAATTAGAAAAAATAATTGGAAAATGGGATTTAATCTTTGATAGTATTAATCAATCTGCTGAAGGTAGATTAAGCTTAGAGTTTAATAGAAAATAAATATATAAATACAGAAAATCTTACCTTAAGAAAGTATTAACGTAATAACATTATGTTAATACTTTAATACTTTCTAGGGAGATAAATAATATTATGATATAATAGGAGTCTAGAAGTTTAATAGGAGGAGTAAAAATGAAATATAGTGAAAATATTATATATGATAATATAGATAACAAAGATTTTTTTAATAAAATAGAGGCTATTAAGACATACACCGAGGGTAAAAATTTAAAATATCACATAGTTACCTACGGTTGTCAAATGAATGAGCATGATTCTGAGCAAATATCTTGGATGCTAGAGATGATGGGTTATAAAGAGACTAATATTATAGAAGAAGCAGACTTTGCTCTATTTAATACTTGTGCTATAAGAGAAAATGCAGAATTAAAAGTATATGGTAAGGTAGGATCTTTAAAAACAATCAAAGAAAATAAACCAGATATGAAAATAGCGGTTGCTGGTTGTATGATGCAGTTACCTAATATACAAAAAGAAATTGAAGATAAGTTCAAACATGTAGATCTTATATTTGGAACTCATAATGTTTATAAGCTGCCTGAATTACTATTAAAATCATTTAAAACTGGTAATAGGGCCATTGATGTTATGGAGGATAGTTTTGAAATAATAGAAGGTATGGAAAATATTAGACAATCTAAACACTCAGCTTACGTTAATATAATGTTTGGTTGCAATAACTTTTGTACCTATTGTGTAGTTCCATATACTAGAGGTAGAGAGGTAAGTAGAAGACCTGAAGATATTTTAAATGAAATTAAAACACTTGCTAAGGAAGGATATAAGGAAATAACCCTTTTAGGACAAAATGTTAATTCATATGGAAAAACGCTGGATCTTAAAGAAGAATATAACTTCACCAATTTACTAGAAGATATAGATAGAATAGAAGGAGTTGAAAGAATCAGATTTATGACATCTCATCCAAGAGATATATCAGATGAACTAATAGAAGCCTACGGAAGATTAGATAACTTATCTAAAAGTTTACACCTACCAGTCCAATCTGGTAGTAATAGGATTTTAAAGGCTATGAATAGGCATTATACTAGGGAAAAATATCTTGATAGTATAAATAAGGTGAAAAAATTAGATGAAAGTATAAGCTTATCTACTGATATTATTATAGGTTTTCCAGGAGAAACTGAAGAAGACTTTAGAGAAACTCTTTCTTTAATTGAAGAGGTTGAATATGATTTTGTATATAGCTTTATATATTCAATAAGACCTGGGACTAAGGCAGGGAAAATGGATAATCAAATAGATTACGATATAAAACATAGAAGATTTGAAGAACTAAATGAAGTGGTTAATAGGATAATTTTAAAGAAAAATGAAAAATTAGTAGGAAAAACTTTTAAAGTTTTAGTAGATGAAATAAGTAAAACAGATGAAAGTAGATTATCTGGAAGAACTGATAGTTTTAAATTGGTACACTTTTCAGGAGATAGTAGTTTAATAGGGAAAATTATAGATGTAAAAATTACATCAGCTAGTACCTTTTCCCTAGAAGGAGAAATTGTTAGGTGATGGAGGTAATAATTTGGCTAAATTAACACCAATGATGCAACAATATATGGAAATTAAAAGTAGATACAAAGATTCTATTTTATTTTTTAGATTGGGAGACTTTTATGAAATGTTTTTTGAAGATGCTATAATAGCCTCCCGTGAACTAGAGATAACTTTAACTAAAAGAGATGCAGGCATGGAAGAGAAGGCACCTATGTGTGGAGTGCCTCACCATGTTGCTGATGGCTATATATCGAAATTAGTAGAGAAGGGATATAAAGTAGCTATATGTGAACAGGTAGAAGATGTTAGCCAGGCTAAAGGTATAGTAAAAAGAGATGTAGTTAAGGTGGTGACACCAGGGACTATAACGGATGAAAAAGTTCTAGATGATAAAAGAAATAATTATTTAGCAGCAGTTTACCTATTAGATGAAAATGTAGGTATATCATATGTAGATAACTCTACAGGAGAATTGTATACAACTGATTATAGGTCGAATGATTCTGAAATAAATTCTTTTATTTTAAATGAACTTGGAAAGATAAGCCCTTCTGAGATTTTAGTTAATGAGAGCTTAGTCTTAGATAAAAAGTTAGTTAGATTAATAAAAAATAATATTGATCCTTATTTAAATATAGTTAAAGATGAATATATTCATTCATTAGATATTGATAAAATCCTATTAGATAAATTCTCTAAAGAAGAGTTAGTTTCTATTGATAATAAGGTTTTTTCTAAAATAGGAACTGCTCTTTTGATTGATTATTTATTATCAACTGAAAAATCGAGTTTAGATCATATAAATGAAATTAACTATTATAAGGCTAATAACTATATGGTGTTAGATTATAGTACTAGAACTAATCTAGAAATACACGAAACCATAATTAGCAAGGATAAAAAGGGTTCCATAGTTGGCTTTTTAGATGACACCTCTACTGCTATGGGAGCAAGACTTCTTAGAAAATGGATAGAGCAACCTCTTATAAATATAGATAGAATAAGAGCTAGAAATGAAGCTGTTGGATATTTAGTTGAGAATTTAATGGTTAAAGATGAAATAACAGCTATATTAAAAAAAATTTATGATTTAGAACGATTAACCAGTAAAGTCTCAACTGCCAATTGTAATGGAAGAGATCTTATATCTATAAAAAACTCTTTAGAAGAGTTGCCTGATTTGAAAAATATATTAAAAATATCTGAAAACCCTTCTCTTAGAAATTTAGGTAAGAGAATAGATCCTTTAGAAGATATTTATAAGTTAATATCTGAAGCTATAGAGGATAATCCTCCAATAACGATTACTGAAGGAAAACTTATTAAATTAGGTTTTGACGAAGAATTAGATGAAATAAAAGAAGTTGCTATTAAAGGTAAAGATTGGCTAGCTCAACTTGAGAAAAAAGAGAAAGAAATATCAGGTATCAATAACTTAAAAATAGGTTTTAATAAAATTTTAGGCTATTATTTTGAAGTTACAAAAGCTAATATTCCTAAGGTTAGGGAACATTTTATAAGAAAACAAACTCTTACTAACTCAGAAAGATATTTTACACAAGAGCTAAAAGATATGGAAGATAAAATTCTTAATGCTGAGTCTAGATTATTAGAATATGAATATAAAGTCTTTCTTAAAGTAAGAGACAAAGTAAAAAATGAATCAAGTAGATTACAGTCTACTAGCAGGCTAATAGCTAGTTTAGATGTTTTAGCTTCTTTTGCTGAAACCGCTCATAAGTATAACTATAGTAAACCAGATTTAAACTTAGATGGAGTAATAGAGATTAAGGATGGGAGGCATCCTGTTGTAGAAAGAACTATTACTGATAAGGTTTTTGTTCCAAATGATAGTTATCTAGATCTTGATAAAGATATGATTCAAATTATAACAGGGCCTAATATGGCTGGTAAATCAACTTATATGAGACAAATTGCAATAATAACATTAATGGCACATATAGGGTCTTTTGTTCCAGCATCTAGTGCTAATATAAGTATTGTTGATAGAATTTTTACTAGGATAGGAGCAGCAGATAACTTATCTCAAGGAGAAAGTACTTTTATGGTTGAGATGAACGAAGTTTCCAATATTGTAAGGTCTGCTACTAGACAATCTTTAATTATTTTAGATGAAGTAGGTAGAGGAACTAGTACCTATGATGGTTTAAGTATAGCTTGGGCTTTAGTAGAGCATATTTCAGAAAAAATTGGAGCAAAAACTTTATTTGCTACTCACTATCACGAATTAATTCAATTGGAAGATAAGTTTAGTAATATAAAAAATTTAACCATCCTAGCTGAAGAAAAAGGTGAGGATGTTATATTTTTAAGAAAGGTAGTAAAGGGTAGTACGAATAGAAGTTACGGAATAGAAGTTGCTAGATTAGCAGGGATAGATAAAAGTATAATTAATAGAGCTAGAGAAATTTTATACTCTATTGAGAATTCAGATGAGTATATAAACTCTAAAGAGATTAAGGAAGATAAATCACAAATAAATCTTATTGATCTAAGAAAGGAAGTTTTGCTAAAAGATTTATCCGACATTGATGTAGATAATATGACTCCTAAGGAAGCTATGGATACTCTATATTCTATAGTAGAGAAAGTTAAACATATAAGGGGAGAGAACCATGAGTAAAATAAAACTATTAGATGACTTAACCATTCAACAAATAGCTGCTGGTGAAGTTATTGAAAGGCCTGCTTCAATAGTTAAAGAGCTCTTAGAGAATTCCTTAGACGCTAATGCTAAAAATATAATAATTGAGATAAAAAATGGCGGTAAAACTTATATTAGAATTACTGATGATGGTGATGGAATACCAGAAGATCAAGTATCACTAGCATTTAAGAGACATTCTACCTCTAAACTTACTAAAGCTGATGATTTATACAATATACAATCATTAGGCTTTAGGGGCGAGGCACTTGCTAGTATAGCAACAGTGGCTAAGGTTAATATCATGACTAAGACGGAAGATGCACAAGCTGGTGTTGAGGCAAATGTAGCTAATGGTGAAATTATTAATCAGGCTCCTGTAGGGACTCCTAAAGGAACTACTATTATTGTTAAGGATCTATTTTATAATTTGCCAGTAAGAAGAGACTTTTTAAAATCTGATTTAGTAGAATCTAATAGGATTTCAGATGTAGTTTATAAGCTTGCTTTAGGTAATCCTCAAGTAAATATGAGATATATAAAAGACAATCAAAATCTATTAACTACTTCATCAGGTAGTAATCTTATAAATCATATTTATAATATTTTAGGTAAGGATTTTGCTAATAATATGTCAAGAGTTGATTACAACAAGAATGATATAAAAATAAAAGGTTATATTTCTAATAATAAGTTATATAGGGGAAATAGGTCACATCAATATATATTTATCAATGGAAGATATATTGAAAATAAGTCTATAGTTGAGGTCATAGAAAGAGAGTATAGAAGTGTAATACCCCTTAATAAATTTCCCGCTTTTATTTTATTTATAGATCTTAATCCTCAGGAAATAGATGTTAATATTCATCCTACTAAACAAGAGGTAAAATTTTCCAAAGAAGATGAAGTTTTAGCAGCAGTTAAAGAAATGATAAATACTTCTTTGTTTCAAGATATTACAATTCCTCAAGCTAACTTTAAAAAGAAAGAAAATAAGGTAGAGGAAAAACCTCTTCTTTTTCATATGTTAGATAATAAGACTGATAATATAGAAGATGAAATACCAAGTAACAAAGAGGACACTATTGAAATAAAAGATTTAAGAGAAGATAAATCTGAGGATAAGCCAAAGTTTTTCTTTGATGAATTTGATGAAAAAGAAGATAATAAAAATTATTTTAATACCAAAAAAGAAAATATCAAAAGCAAGGAGATATATAATCCTGAATATTTTAAAAAAGATAAACCTAATTACTTTAAAGAAATAAAAGATAATTTAGATTCTCTAAAAGAAAAAAACATGGACATTTCAAAGGAGAAACAATACAGTAAGGTTGCTGCTGATAATGATAATATAAATAAAGAAGCCCCATCAACAAATGAGGAACTTGCAAATATTAATAATTTAAAACCAATTGGAGTTTTATTTAAAACTTATATTTTAGCTGAAGATATAAGTCGAGATTTAGTATTTTTAATAGATCAACATGCAGCACATGAAAGAATTATGTATGAAAGATATGTAAACGAATTTAAAGAGGAGAAAGTTTTTAAACAAGAACTTTTATCTCCTCTAGTTATAGAGCTTACAGCTCAAGAATTTTCTAAGGTTATAGAAAATAAAGATCTCTTGTATAATTTAGGTTTTGATATAGATAAGTTTGGTCAAACTGATATCATAATAAGAACAGTACCCTTGGTTTTTGGACATCCAAATTTAAAAGATGCTTTCTATGATATTTTAGATCAATTAGAGTCTAATGTTAGTTCTAACTATGATACGAGAGTTGGGAAAATAATGAAAATCGCTTGTGTTAATTCTGTAAAAAGCGGTGATTCCTTATCTGAACAAGAAATATTAGGTCTTTTAGAACAACTTAAAGATTGTAAACATCCTTATAGTTGTCCTCATGGTAGACCTACTATGCTTAAAATAACTAGAAAAGATATAGAAAAAGGATTTTTAAGAATCATGTAAAGGAGAATTATATGAAGGAAAAACTTGTTGTAATTTTAGGACCAACAGGAGTAGGTAAAACAGCCCTATCTCTAGGCCTAGCTAAAGCTTTAAATGGAGAAATAATATCTTGTGACTCTATGCAAATTTATAAATACATGGACATAGGTTCTGATAAAATTTTATCTCACCAACAAGAAGGTATAAGGCATCATATGTTAGATTTAGTTTATCCTGATGAAGATTTTACTGTTTCAGACTATAAGAATATATCGGAAGAAATAATTAGTAATCTAAACTCAGAAAATAAACTACCACTACTTGTTGGAGGGACTGGTCTTTATATAAACTCTCTAGTATATAAATTGAACTTTACTAAAGTAGAAGCTAATCAAGAATTAAGAGATGAATTAGAAGAAGAAGCTAAAGAAATGGGAAATGAATATGTTCATAGTAAACTTAAAAAGGTAGATCCTGAAAGCGCAGAAAGAATT
Organism: Tissierellales bacterium; assembly: GCA_030146915.1. Classification (GTDB taxonomy): domain Bacteria; phylum Bacillota; class Clostridia; order Tissierellales; family Tissierellaceae; genus JASLAT01. The sequence goes on along the minus strand of JASLAT010000008.1, from coordinate 72,712 downwards.
CACCCAAATGATCTTAAGAGAGTTATAAGAGCTTTAGAGATATATAAGGAAAGCGGAAAAACTATGGCTGAGTATAATAAGAATTTTAGGCAGCCAAATTTAAAATATGATCTTTATATGGTCGGCTTAACTATGGATAGAACTAAGTTATATGAAAGAATTAACAAAAGAGTAGACCTTATGATTGAAGATGGTCTACTTAATGAGGTGAGTTCACTTTTAGAAAAAGGTTATACTAAAGATATGGTATCAATGCAGGGTATAGGATATAAGGAGTTAATAGAGTACCTAGAAGGGAATATTAGCTTAGAAGAAAGTGTTGAGCTTATAAAACAAAAGAGTAGAAATTATGCTAAGAGACAATTAACTTGGTTTAGAAGAGATGAAAGAATAAATTGGTATAATAAAGATAATTTTGAATCTGATAAAGATTTAGAAAAAATAATTTTAAAAGATATAAGAAAGGCATTCAAGTTAACATAATATTTTTATGTCAACTTTCCTTCTTTATAATATATATAAATATATAAGGAAAAAATCTTAAAATTAAAATCGTTCCTACGGCTTGTAAATCCTTGTCATTGAATTTTCTTATCTTTTAATGTATTTATATGCAGGTACTCTTAAAAACGTCTTATATTAAGTTTAGTGAGGTCGATTTTTAGAGATATGTTATTTTTTAAAAAATAAGAATTATCCTTGCAACTTTAAAAAAGATTTAAAAAGTAGTTAAATAGGAATTCCTGTTTGTTTTAGATTCGAGTGTATGAAATTGGCTAAAATCATACACTCAGACTTTTTCCGTCAAATAGCTTATCTAAGCCATTTGATCTATAAAAATATAGTATAGTTAAATTCTAGTGTAACCTTTCTTGCCAGTCTCTACACTTAGTGTACTGTTTTTTTGACATAACTTAATCTTTATATTATAATTGTTAATGAGGTGATTTAATTGGCAGTTGTAGAACCGATTAGAGATATTAATATGTTAGATCAATTTAAAAAAGAAGTTAAGAAAAGAAGTCATAGAGATTTTATTATGGTAACTATTGGTTTAAATACCGGTCTTAGAATCGGGGATATAGTTCCACTTAGAGTAAGGGATGTTAAAAACAAATCACATATTTTTCTTTACGAAGAAAAAACAGGAAAAAGTAAAAGGTTTCCTATAATGAATATATCTTTCGAGCTTAATCAATACATAGAAATATATAATCTAGAAGATGATGATTATTTGTTTAAAAGCAGGCAAGTTGATAGAGATGGTGTTAAGAGACATATATCTACAACACAAGCATATAGAAGATTAAAAGCTGTTGCGGATGATCTAGGTATAGATAGTTTCGGTACACACTCTTTAAGAAAAAGCTTTGGATACCATTACTATAGGCAGACTAAAGATATAGCACAACTTATGACTATTTTTAACCATAGTAGTGAATCTATAACTCTTAGATATATAGGTGTTACACAAGATGCTATAGATAAATCTATGGAAAGCTTTAAACTTTAATTCTAAAACGCACTTTAAATTAAAAGTGCGTTTTATTTTTTACATAGTTCTATATAAAGCTATAACCTTACCAATTATAGAAACATTATCAGTTAATATCGGGTCCATAGCATCATTTTCAGGTTGTAATCTTATGTGATCTTTTTCCTTATAAAACTTTTTTAAAGTAGCTTCATCCTCTAGTAGTGCAACTACTATTTCACCATTATTAGCTACAGGCTGCTTCTTTACCAAAACTCTATCTCCATCAAATATTCCTGCATTAATCATACTACTCCCTTCAACTTTAAGTATAAAAACTTCATGATTCTTCACTAAATCATATGGTATTGGCATAGAATCTTCAATGTTTTCTACAGCTAAAACTGGTTCTCCTGCTGTAACTTTACCTACAATTGGTACATCTACAGTTTTTTTAGACTGCATTATATCATCTTGGTCACGATCTATTATCTCTATAGCTCTAGGTTTGGAAGGATCTTTTCTTATATAGCCTTTTTTTTCTAACTTATTCATATGACCGTGTACTGTAGAAGTAGACTTTAAACCTACCCCTTGACAGATCTCTCTAACAGCTGGTGGATAACCTTGTCTTTGTATTTCTGATTTTATATATAATAATATTTCTATTTGTTTTTCAGTTAAGTCTTCAAACATACCCAACACCTCTTTCTTTACATAACATTTTATAACATTATATCATTATAGACATTTATTATCAAACAACTGTTCTTTTTATAATTAATCCATTGACATCGAACGGATGTTCTTATATTATATATATAGATAAAGAACACTTGTTCGGAGTTAGGAGGATTTATATGAAAAAAAAGTATGTAGTTATAAGTAAGTTTAGGTTTTCTATTTTTATTCTGTTTGTTAGCTTATTTCTATCCTATTCAATAAACTACTTAATAGTTAGTCAAATAGTATACGGAGAAAATGATAGTTTGTATCTAAGTTATCAGGTTAAGGATGGCGATACACTTTGGAATATAGCGGAGAACTATTGTAATGATGATGGTATAAGAGAATTTATATTTGAGATTAAAAATATAAATGATATTAATAATAGATACATTTATCCTGGCGAGGAAATAAAGATACCTAAAAAACAATAAAGAGTTAACGTAAAATCATTACGTTAACTCTTTATATATATCATGTAAAACAGCTTTTATTATTAACATTGAATCATCTAAAGAGTCTTTATTTCTTTTCTTAATAACCTTATAATGTTCAATGCCTTTATCAGTGATTCTATATCTTTTTATGGATCTTTTAGTAGGTTCATCCCAAGAACCAACTATATAACCTTCAGTTTCTAATTGATTTAATAATGGATAAACCATTCCAGGGCTAGGCTCCCATTTATTGTTCAATCTAGAGCTAATTTCATCTATAATTTTATTACCATAAAAACTACCTTCCGTTAATAAATGCAATATATACATCCTTACAAATCCCGTTGTACTTATCTTAGAAGGAAACTGCCTTTGTCTTCTATTTGTCATAAATAATCACCTCTTTTCTATATAGTATTTACCAAAATTCAAGTTATCTTCTGGTTTACTACCATGAAAATCAGAACCTGCTGTAACTATTAAACTTCTGTCCTTAGCCTCTTTAAGAAAAAATGAAGTAAGTTTATCGCTATGTTTAGGATGGAAACACTCTATACCCTTAAAATCAAACTGTATAACTTCTTTAAAAGTTTTTTCACTATTTAATCCAGGATGAGCTAAAACAGGTATACCTCCTGCATTATTTATAAGCTCAATAGCTTCTTTAGGATCCAATTTACAATATGAAACATAAGCAGGACTAGACTCTGATAGGTATTTTTTAAAAGCTTCAGACATATCTTTAACATACCCTTTATCAATAAGAACACGACCAATATTAGGTCTAGTTATTAATTGATTTTTAGTAACTTTTAAAACTTCGCTCACGCTTATGTCTAAACCAAGCTTATTTAAAGCTGTTATCATTTCTTCTGCCCTTTTTCTTCTCTTATCCTTAATCTTATCAACATAAGATAGTAATTCTTTATTAGTTATATCTATATTATAACCTAAAATATGAACATTTTCTTCATTATATAGGCTGCTAATCTCTATTCCATTTATTATCATAAAATTTAAATTCTTTTTTTCTACATACCTCTTAGCTTTATCTATGCCACAGATATTATCATGATCTGTTATAGCTAATCCATCTAAACGAACTTCTATTGCTTTACTAACTAAATTTTCTGGTCCATAAATTCCATCGGAGTAATTAGTATGTGTATGCATATCAATTTTTTTAATAATATCACCTCCATTCAATAAAAAAAGCCTACCAAAGGTAGACTTTTTATATTATCTATATTATAGATGTTTATATATAATTTATTTATATATTAAATATTATTTCGCATATTCTATAGATCTTGTTTCTCTTATTACATTTACCTTTATCTGACCTGGATAATCAAGTTCTTGTTCAATTTTCTTTCTGATATCTCTGGCCATATTAACTACTTCACTTTCAGAAACATCTTCTGGTCTAACAAGAATTCTTATCTCTCTACCAGCTTGAATAGCAAAGGATTCTTCTACACCACTAAATGAGTCTGCAATCTCCTCTAACTTTTCTAAACGTTTGATATAAAGCTCTAAAGTCTCTCTTCTTGCGCCTGGTCTAGCAGCTGAAATTGCATCCGCTGCTTGAACTAAAATAGCTTCTACACTACTAGCCTCAACATCACCATGATGAGCTTCTATGCCATGAATAACCTCTTCAGATTCATTATATCTTCTAGCAAGATCAACACCTATCTCAACGTGAGGCCCTTCAACTTCATGATCTATTGATTTGCCTATATCATGAAGTAATCCTGATCTTTTAGCGATTTGAACATTAGCACCTATTTCTGCTGCCATCATACCTGCAAGATGCGCAACCTCAATAGAGTGTTTTAATACATTTTGTCCATAAGAAGTTCTATATTTTAAACGGCCTAGATATTTAATAAGTTCTGGATGAAGTCCATGTACATTAGTATCAAAAGCAGCTTGTTCTCCTTCTTCTTTTATGATGTCTTCTACCTCAGCTTTAGCTTTATTAACCATTTCTTCTATTCTAGCTGGGTGAATTCTTCCATCTATAATAAGTTTTTCTAGGGCTATTCTAGCAACTTCCCTTCTAACAGGATCGAATCCAGAAAGTACTACTGCCTCCGGAGTATCGTCTATTATTAAGTCTATTCCAGTTAAGGTTTCTAGAGCTCTTATATTTCTACCTTCTCTACCAATTATTCTACCTTTCATTTCATCATTAGGTAGATTAACAACAGTAACTGTAGTTTCAGCAACATGGTCTGCTGCATATCTTTGTATAGCAGTAGATATAATTTCTCTTGCTTTTTTATTAGCTTCTTCCTTAGCTTGACTTTCCTTTTCCTTAATAAGAGCTGCAGATTCATGGACAATTTCCTTCTCTACATTTGATAGTAATAACTCTTTAGCTTCATCTGTAGTTAAACCAGATAATTTTTCTAACTCTTCCAGCTGTTTTTCATATATTTTTTCTAACTCTAAAGATTTTTCTTCAACTTCTTTTGTTTTCTTAGTTAAAGCTGCATCTTTTCTTTCAACAGCTTCGGTTTTTCTATCTAAAGTTTCTTCTTTATTTATAACTCTTCTTTCAAAAGCTTGTAGATCATTTCTAATTTCACGATTTTCTCTTTCAGCTTCAGTTCTCGTTTTGTGTATTTCTTCTTTAGCTTCTAATAAAATTTCTTTCTTATAAGCTTGCGCTTCGCGTGCAGCATCCTCTATTGTTTTTTTAGCAATAGCATCTGCATTATTTATTTTACCTTCACTAATATGTTTTCTAATGAAATACCCAATCATAGTTCCTATAAAAAGAGCTATTATAAAAGTAATTATAGCTATAAATTCGATGATAAACACCTCCATTCTATTCAGTTGTCAATTTTCCAAACAATTTATTTTTAATTTAAAATGTTTATTGTGTGATTTTTTATAATCAACACCACTTTCATTTTATTACTACATACTTATATTGTCAAGATATATTAAATTTCAGACTTTGATACTATACTAATACCATCCTCCATGCTTACACTATAGGACCTATCACCAATAGCAGCTAAAAAATCATTATGTGTTACCATTATTATTTGCCTATTAAAAAGACTGGAATTTTGTTTCAAAAACTCAGAAACATTATAGATATACTCCTCACTTACATGTTTCGCAGGCTCATCAAGTACTAAAGGTCCTAATATTTTAGGTCGATGCGTTTCTAAAAATGCTACTCTAAGAGCTAAAGATACAACATCTACCACACCGCCTCCCTTAGAGTTTTCTGGTTCTAATCTTATTTCTTTATCTTCCATATTTGTAACTACATAAAATTTAGCATCTGGTCGACCTCTTAATTCTTCGATATCTATCTCAAAATAGATATCATCATCAAAAACGAATTCTAAACACTTAGTTACTAAACTTTCTACCTGAGTTTTAGCTTGCTCTCTCGCAAACTCAGATGTCTTTTTAAAAAGAACATTAACCTTTTCTAATAATTCTATTTCCTCTTCTAAAATATTTATCTTACTTTCATTTTGCTCTAATTGTTCTTTTAGTTTATCCCTCTTACCTTTTTCTCTATTTAAAAAGGCACTTTGTTTAAAAACAATATTATTCAATTCGTTTATAGAATCTATCATATTAATCTCCTTTTAACAAATCTTTAGGAAGGTTTAAACTTGCTTGTTTAAATAGCTCTTCTATCGTACTCTCTAAATTATTAATCTCTTCGTTTAATTGATCAGGATCTATTCCAAGCTCATCTAATTCTGCAATTATTTCTTTTTCTTGTTTTTTAAGTTGCTCTAACCTTGCCTCAGCTTGATACTTTAAATTTTTAGCTTTATCTAAATCTTCCTTTAAGCTATTTAACCTTTCTTCATACTTCATTCACTCAACTCCTTCATATAGTTCTTAACTATATCATTAACATGATCTATAGTTATTTTACTTTGACAATACGGGCATACTTCTCCCTTATATAATAAATCAATATATTCTTTTAGTTTTTTATCTATTTCTAATTTAAGATTATTCATGTACTGATTCCCTTTTAATAGACTTTGATATATAGAACCATAATATAAATTAAGTTCAGATAATCTCCTTAACCTTTCAGATAATTGATTTAAATGCATCAAGTCTATACTATCAATCTTATTAAATTCTTTTAGGTAAGCCTGACCTATATTAATCCTTTTTGATATTTCAATATACTTCATATAAATTTCTTTTATATTATTATAAAGGTCTATTTGAGAACTTAATCTATCGAAATATTCTTCACTTTCTTCCAACAATTTAAAATTCTCTCTTGTTTTTAAACTAGAGGCTATATCTAATTGTAATTTATTAAAATACAAATTTAAGTCATTTATCTTCTCTAGTTTTTTTATTTTATATTCGATTTCTATTATTGAAGTTGAAACATTATTTATATCTTTCAAACTATCATGTGTTTTTATATTAATGTCTAAACTTGATTTTATAGTTTTTAATTTACTTTTATAATTTATAGCTTTTCTTAATAAAGGTAGTTTATCCTCAATATCTACAATAAACTTATTAGATAAATCTATATTGTCGAGTTTTAAAAGTCTATTTTCATAATACTGTATTTCTTTGTGAATATAATTATATGATTCTTTAAGCTTAAGTAGTCTAGTTTTTCTTTCTTCAAAATATTTAAGCTTATCTAAGTAGACTTTTAGTTTTTCTAGTTTTTCCTGTAATTCATCTAAATAACTAAAAGTTTTTATTTCTTCTTTTAGACCTTCATTTTGGCTAATATAATCAGACTTTTTTAACTTAAGTCTTCTTATATCAGATAAAGTATCCTTAAGTGCATCATCAATTATATTGGCACCTACCAGCCTTCCAATAGAAGCTGCTTTAGTGGAACCTTTTTCAGATAATAAAAAAGGGCCGTCTAATTGTTCTGATAAATTGATGGATCTTGATTGGTTTTGATCTAAATTTATTTTTTTTATTCCTGTAGCTATAATTATCTCCTCTGGAACAGAAGATCCAAATCCTTCATATATGCTACTTTCACCATTTATAGTTAATATATATTGATTTTTACTTTTACCTCTGTATCTAGTTACTTCTGTCTCATCGTTAAAAACTAAAGTAACACTAACTTCTTCACTACCTTTCCTTATAAAATAATCTCCAAGAGGCTCATTATATAAAACCCATTTAATAGCTCTTAATATAGATGTTTTACCACTATCAGATGCCCCAACTATAATATTAAGACTGTTACTAAATTCTAATTCGCTATATTTATGTGATTGAAAGTTTTGTAAAATAATTTTTTTTATATATTTCATATTATACTCCTAAATCCTTCATTTGAACTTTTGCAATTCTATTTAATGCTTCCTTCTTTACATTTTCTTCAACACCAACTAGTGTTGATACCTCTAGTAAAACATCATTAATATCTAATTTATCAAAATTCATTGATGAATCTATAATTTGCTTAAATTCTAATATACGCTCATTTTTAAAATTAGCAGTTTCTAACTTCTCTCTATCTAAAACTAATTGGCCCTCTTTAATATTTTTAAGGTTTATAAATTTAAAGTTCAAATCTTCTTTATTTATATCTATCACCAAAACCCTAGGTTTACGTTTAATTTCACTCATAGTATTCATTATTCTAACTAAACTACCTGGGTTTATGAAATATTTATTGTCTATTTCTTTTAATCCAAAACCAGAGTGATAATGTCCTGATAAAATGATATCTGCTTTAGTATCTACTATGTCATCTATAATAGTATGTTTTACTCCTTTTATAAAAGGTTTATCTAATAACATACCATGAACCATGTGAATACTATAGTCAACTTCGTCCAAAATATATTCAGGAGAATAATGCTTAAGTTTATCCTCTCCATCTATATCATAAACATAAGGTTGTCCAGTTAACTGCACTTTTATATTATCTTTAGTTAAAATTTCATATTCATCTTTATTTATAAGTTTAATTGTTCCAACAGTATCTAAAAGACTCATTATAGTTCTTTTTATAGTTGCTGGATTATGACCATATACATCATGATTACCACTAATAAGATAAATAGGTTTTTCATAGCTTTCCATAATCTTTATAAATTTATTTATAACGGATATTGAAATATCAGGTCTATCAAACAAGTCTCCACCATGCAAAACAAAGTCAATAGCTTCTTTATTTATAATAGTCTTTATTTCTTTAAATTTGTCCAAAAGAGATTCTGTAAAATTGTCTAATCTATTTGAAGGATTGTTCCCCCTTATATGAGTATCTGTGAAGTATAGTATTTTCATTAGTAACACCTCATCTTTGTTATAATACTATTTTATCATATTTTATATAATTAATAAAAAATTAGCTTCCATTTGAAAGCTAATTTCTTATTAATCATTTTTTAATTCATTTTTATTTTCTTCTAACATCTCAACTATTTCTTTTAAGCTTTCCTGAGTTCTGCTAAGTAGCATATCAGTATAATCTAAAGCACCAAGTCTGATCTCTCTAGCATTTTCCTTAGCTTTTTCAACTATCTCTTCTGCTCTCAGATTAGCTTCTTTAGTAATTCCATCTTCATCTACAAGACTCTCCAGTTTATTTTCAGCTTCTTCAATTATATAGTCTGCTTTTCTTTTAGCCTCTACTAAAATTCTTTCCTTCTCCTCATTAATATAACTTGCTTGTTTTACCTCATCCGGAAGAAGAATTCTAATATTAGTAAGAATTTCTAAAACTTCACCTTTATCAACCATTACTTTACTAGACAAAGGTAATCCACTAGCAGCTTCAACTATATCCTCTAATTCATCAATTAATCCTATTACCTCAAGGTTATGCACGTCCATTATATGCCTCCTTAAACTTTTCTTTTACTGCTTTTTCAACAACTTCTGGCACAAAGCAAGAAATCTCTCCTCCAAAAGTTGCAACTTGTCTTACAGCGCTAGAACTTAAATAAGAGTATTCACTGCTAGAAACCATAAAGAAAGTATCTATGTTTTGATTTAACTTTCTATTTGTTAAAGCCATCTGCATCTCATACTCTAAATCGGATGTTGCTCTTAAACCTCTTATCATAGTACTACAATTTTTTTCAATAGCATAGTCACTAAGTAACCCACTGAAACAATCTATTTCAACATTATCTAAGTGGCTAGTAACTTTTTTTAATAAATCTATTTTCTCCTCTAAAGTAAAAACACCTTTTTTAAGAGGATTGTTAAGCACAGCTACGATTAAATGATCTACTTGTTTAGCTGCTCTTTCAATTAAATCAATGTGACCATAAGTAACTGGGTCAAAACTCCCTGGATATATTGCTTTCATATGCCCCTCCCTATTTTACATATTTATAGAAAGATATGTATTTCTTTCCATATTCTCTTTGATCCACCAAATCCAACTGTGAAGAGACCTTTACCTCTTCATCATGTTCAATTAATACTAAACCTTCTTGATTTAAGGAATTATTATCTACAATGGCTTGGGTAACATCTAAACTTAAATCTAGTCTCTCAAACGGTGGATCTATATAAATATAGTCAAATTTAATTTTTTCTTTATTTTTATTTAAAAATTTAATACAGTCTATTCTTTCTATTTCAGATTGATCTATAAATTTTGTGTGCTCTAAGTTTTCTTTAATACAACTAATACTTTTTATATATATATCGGTAAAATAAGCCTTAGAAGCTCCACGACTTAAAAATTCAATACCTATAGAACCCGAACCTGCAAAACAATCTAAAACAACTGCATCGGATGATATAGGCCCTAAGATGTTAAATAATGACTCTTTAACTCTATCTTCTGTTGGTCTAACCTTAGTTCCCTGAGGTGACTTTAATCTATGTCCTTTTCTTAATCCTGATATTACTCTCACAATCTACCTCCTATATATATTAACTATATATTAACATAAATTTATGTTTAATTAAAACTTATATTGTTAAATTTCTTAAACTTTCTTATTATTTCACTTTTTATAGCAAAATTCTGCTGACTTTCTAACCTAGGGTCTAAGTTTATTATTATATTAGCCTCTTTTTGAGCCAGTTTTAAAATAGGCATATCTGTAAATAAATTTGCTATTTTAAGTTCTGGTAAACCATGTTGTCTAGTGCCAAAAAACTCCCCAGGTCCTCTTAATTCTAAATCTTTTTCAGATATTATAAATCCATCAGAGCTAGATTGCATAACTCTCATTCTTTCCATTGAAATTTCATTTTTACTATCATGTAATATTATACAATAAGATTGATGACTTCCTCTACCAACTCTCCCTCTTAATTGATGAAGCTGTGCTAAACCAAATCTCTCTCCATTGTAAATAAGAATCATATTAGCATTAGATACATCTACTCCAACTTCTATAACCGTTGTAGAAATTAAAACATCTAACTCTTTATTTTTAAAAGAATCCATTATATTATCTTTTTCACTTGTTGACATTTGTCCATGAAGAAGTCCAATTTTTCTATGCTTTAATGCATGGTTTTTAAGATATTCATAAACTTCCTCTACTGACTTAACATTTATATTTTCATTTTCTTCAATTAGAGGGCATACGACATAGGCTTGCCTACCTTCTTCTATTTGTAAGTCTATAAATTTATGAACTCTTTTTTCCATATTCATGGCTACTGCATAAGTTTCGATTTCCTTGCGACCAGGTGGAAGCTCATCTATTATAGATATATCTAAATCACCATATAAAATTAAAGCTAAAGTTCTAGGTATTGGTGTAGCTGTCATAACTAATATATCTGGATTATTACCTTTTCTAGAAAACATATTTCTTTGTTCTACTCCAAATCTATGCTGCTCATCTGTAATTACAAGACCTAAAGATTTAAACTCAACATTCTCTTGTATAATTGCATGAGTTCCTACTAAAATATCTATTCTACCATTCTTCAAGTCAATTAATAATTCTTCTTTCTCTGATTTTTTCATACTTCCAACCAACAATCCTACTTTGATGTTAGTCTCTTTCAAAAAGTTTTTAATTGATAAATAGTGCTGACTTGCAAGTATTTCTGTAGGAGCCATCATAGATGCTTGATACCCAGAATCTACTGCCTTTAACATAGCTAAGAGGGCTACAACTGTTTTACCAGATCCAACATCCCCTTGTACCAGCCTATTCATTTGTAAATCAGATTCCATATCTTCTTTTATTTCTTTAAAGACTCTCTTTTGAGCCTTTGTTAAGTTAAATGGAAGACTTTTTAAGAAATTTTCCACTAAAGTATTGCCCTTGTGTACCAAACCGGATTCATCACTAATATTTTTACTTTTTATTAAGAATAATCCTAGTTGTAAAATAAGAAATTCTTCAAATTTCAACCTGTTCAATGCCCTTAATAGAGATCTACTACTATCAGGTTTATGCATAGTTTTTAAAGCTTCATTCCTACCCATCATTCCATACTTCAATAGTATATTAGATGGTAATATCTCTTCTATCTTATAGTAGTGTTCCTCTAAAGATTGTTTGATAATTTTCCAAATAACTCTATTTGTTAAACCTTCTGTTAAAGAATATACAGGCAAAATAGAGCCTGTATCTCCCTCTTTATACTCTTTAAAGTCTGGGTTGGATATTTGTATTTCTCCAGCTCTTGATTTTTTTCTACCAGTAACTATATAAGTTTTTCCTACCTCTAGTTGATATTTTATATACTCTTGATTAAACCATGTTAAATAAGCATGATTTATACCATCACTTACAGGGAATTTAATAATATTCATACCTCTCCTGGGGTATAGGCTAATGTTTGATCCTATTACTTTAAGTTTAAAACTAGCCTTTTCATTCTCTTCAACTTCATTTAACATTCTAAAAACTGTTCTATCATCATAATATTCTGGTTTATAATATATAAGGTCTTCAAATGTTTTTATATTAAGTTTTTTAAAAAGCTGCGCCCTTTTGGGTCCTACACCTTTTAAATACTGCACATCAAATGCTATTTTATCCATTCTAACCCCCTTATAAAAAGAAAACCCTACCTTGTTCTAGGCAGGGTAAAAATTTTACTCAACTGATATTATATAATAATAGATAGGCTGTCCTCCATAAACTACCTCTATATCTAGATCATCATACTTATTAGAAAGATTGTCTTCTAATTCTTTTGCTTCTTCTTCTGGAATATCCTTACCAAATAAGACACTTATTAGAGAAGAATCATCATCTACCATAGAATCTATAAGTTCATCAATAACTTTAGCCTTATCTTCTCCAGCTACAACTATATCTCCTTCTCTTAAACCCATGAAATCATCTTTTTTAATTTTTTTACCACTAATTTCACTATCTCTTACTGAGTAGGTAACTTGGCCTGTTTTAACTTCAGATATAGCGCCTCTCATATTAACTTCATTTTCCTCAACTGATAGACTCTCATCAAATTCAAAAAGTGCTGATATACCTTGAGGAATTGTTTTAGTAGGTAAAACTATAACATTTTTTTCACTCAATTCTTTACTTTGCTCTGCTGCTAAAATAATATTTCCATTATTAGGTAATACAAAAACATTTTCTCCTGGACTATTATTTATAGCTTTAGAAATATCTTCTGTGCTCGGATTCATAGTTTGTCCACCTTCAACTAAAGAATCTACTCCTAATTCTTTGAAAATTTGTCCTATACCATCTCCAGCTGATACTGATACAAAAGAATACTTTTTACTAGCCTTTTTAGCAGCCTCTTTATTTTTTTCGATTTGTTCATATTGAAACTTCATATTGTCAATCTTTATATCACTTAAAGCTCCTAACTCTAAAGCTTTTTCTAAAGCTAATCCTGGATTATTTGTATGAACATGAACTTTTATAAGTCCATCTCCTTCTACAACCATTAAAGAATCTCCCTTTAGACTTAGGAAATTTCTAAATCTATCAACATCTGCCTCTTTAACATCACCATTAACCATAAACTCTGTACAATAAGAAAATTTTATATCATTAACATCCATATGCCTATGTTCAACTACTGCTTGAAATTCAAGTTCTTGTTCTTCTAAAGATTTTTCTTCTTCTATTTCAACGCCTGTTAAAGAGTTATAAGCACCGGTTAATATAGTCATCCAACCTTTACCACCAGCATCTACAACGCCAGCTTCTTTTAAAACAGCTAACATTTCAGGTGTTTGGTTAAGAGCTTCATTACCTGCTTCTATAATTTTTTCAAAAAACTCTAAAATATTTTCAAATTTATTATAATTTTTTATAGCATAATCTCCACAAGCTCTTGCTACTGTTAATATTGTACCTTCAGTAGGTTTCATTACAGCTTTATATGCTGTATCAGCAGCCTCTTTAAAACATTCAGCCAACGTTCTAATATCTATATTTTCTTTAGAATCTATGCCTAAAGCAAATCCTCTAAAAAGCTGTGATAAAATAACTCCTGAGTTTCCTCTTGCTCCCATTAAAGAACCTTGTGAAGTTGCTAAAGCTACCTTATAAGCATTGTTTTCTTCAACGGCTAACCCATGTTTTACCGCTGAGTGCATGGTTAAGGACATATTAGTACCTGTGTCTCCATCTGGAACAGGGAATACATTAAGGGCATTTATTTCTTCTTTATTTATGTCTAGGTTCCTAGCTGCCCCCTTTAAAGCTTTTTTTAATAAAGCACCATCTATAAAACTTATTTCCAATTAAAATACCTCCCTATTTATTACCTACACGTATTCCTTCTACATGCACATTCACATTTTCAATCTTCATACCTGTTAAATCCTCTACATTAAACTTAACTCTATCAATTATATTCTTTGCAACTACAGAAATCCTAACACCATATTCTAATATAACATGCAAATCAATAGTAATTTCTGTATCTTCTATATTAACCTTGATCCCTCTTGATAAATTATCCCACTTCAAAAGTTCAAATAATCCGTCCGTTGCATTTTTTGATGCCATACCTACAATACCATAAGATTCCATTGCAGATATACCAGCAATTTTAGCAATAACACTCGGATCTATATTTATACTGCCATATTTAGTATTTGTTCTATTTGGCATAAAATCGCCTCCTTATTTTTAACCATACTATAACTACATTTTACATTATGTGTGAAAATAGTCAATAAATAATTATTTAAGCTATAAATAACTTGCAATTACCTACTCATCTATGGTAATATGTAGTATGTTATTACATTAGATTAAGTAGATTATATATTTTTGAGGAGGTGTGAAAAATGGCTAAAGCATGCGATATTTGTGGTAAAGGTAAAAAATATGGAAATAAAGTTTCCTTCTCTAATAGAAAGAGCTCAAGAAGCTGGTCACCTAACCTTAGAAGGGTTAAAGCCATTGTGGATGGTTCTCCTAAAAGAATCAATGTTTGTACTAGATGTATAAGATCTGGTTATGTTGAAAGAGCTTTATAATTAGAATAAAAGCATAACAAGACTGTAAAGTCTTGTTTTTTTATGTATCAAAGGGCAATTAGTCCTTTGATACATAAACCAACACTTCACCTTCATGAATTTTTACTAAGCCGTAATTATCTTTAATTTCATTACTTATACCTATGGTTTTAGTAAATTCAATTTTAAACTTATCAAGCGGATATTTAAATCCTTCTAAGCTAACTACAGCTCCTGATAAACTTATAGGAATTACAGATACATACTCTAAATTATTACAATTAGCCTTTAATCTTAGCTTATCTTTTATAAAATATATCCTATTGTTATAGTCTTCAATATATCCTTCTATATTATATTCATACAGTTTCTTTAATAACAAAATATTAGCTAAACTATGATCCATTCTATATCCAGTAGCTCCTAATATTATCATTTTTTCAACTTTTAGTTTTCTTGCTTCTTCTATAGCTAGTTCCATATCAGTACTATTTTTTTCTGAAGGGAATTTAATTTTTTTTGTCTTACTTAAAGAACCATCTTTTAAATAATTATTATTTATTGAATCTAAGTCTCCAATTAAGATATCACATTTTTCATTTACTTTTCTTATATAATTATAGCCACCATCAACAGCTATGACTAGATCAGCATTTCTTATATAAGCTTTAAGTTTTCCATAATCTATGTTATCTCCACTTCCCACTAACAAAGCTTTAATAATATCACCTCATATAAAGAAAAAGAGAACACTAGGTTCTCATCTTCTATAAACTTTTAAATTGTTCTGTTCTTCTTATAACATCTTCATGCCCAAATATATCTGAGCCTACAACTAGTAAATCTGCTCCCAATCCTGCTATTTCTTTAGCATTATCAAGCTTGATTCCACCGTCAACCTGCAAGATAATATCACAATTATTACTATTAATAATCTTTTTTGTTTCTCTAATTTTATCCTTAATAGCGGGTATGAAAGATTGACCTCCAAATCCTGGGTTAACACTCATTATTAAAATTAAATCTAAATCTTCTATTATATAGTCAAGCACACTTAAAGGTGTTGCAGGATTTAAAGAAACACCTGCTTTTACTCCAAAAGACTTTATATATTGAATAGTTCTATGAAGATGTATAGTCGATTCTGCATGAACAGTTATTATATCTGCCCCTGCATTTACAAAGTCTTCTATATAATTCTCTGGTTTATCTATCATTAAATGCACATCAAACGGTAACTTTGTTACCTTACGAATTTTCTTTATTATAGGAGCTCCAAAAGTTATATTTGGAACATATTTTCCATCCATAACATCTAGATGGACATAATCCGCTCCTCCTTTTTCAATTTTCTTTATTTCCTCACCTAGGCAGGAAAAATCTGCTGATAATATTGATGGTGCTAATTTAAACATTTAATTAATACCTCCTAGTATTTTTTACTTCTTCTAAAAATTTTAAATAATTTTTATATCTATCTTTACTTATTTTTCCCTCTTCTACCTTTAATTTTACATTACACTTAGGTTCATTTAAATGGAGACAGGAAAGGAATTTACACTCTTTGCCATATTTATTTATTTCTTTAAAATATTTTCTAATTTCTCTTTCATCCTCTAAAAAGCTAAGATTTAAAGAGCTAAAACCAGGAGTATCTAAAACATATGAATTTTTATCTAACATTAAAAGTTCAACATGTCTAGTTGTATGCTTTCCTCTACCGGTTTTTTTGCTCAAATCCCCTACTTCTAAATTAAAATCTCTACCTACCCAATTTAATATTGAAGATTTTCCTGCACCAGAAGGTCCAGCAAACACTGAAATTTCATTAATAAGTTCTTCCTCTACTTGCTTTAAACCATCTCCAGTTAAGGCATTTGTTAAAATTACATTATATCCCGCTAATTTATAAATATCACTAATTTCTTTAGCTTTCTTAGGATCTAAATCCGCTTTATTTATGCATATTGTAGTTTTTAAATTCTCACTTTCAACCATCATTATAAACCTATCTAGAAGCCAAGTGTTTAGATCTGGATTTTTAATGCTCATTACTATAACAACATGAGTAACATTAGCTACAGATGGACGTATTAATTGGGATGTCCTAGGAAGAATTTCTTCAATATAACCAGTATTATCTTCCTGGCTAACCCTTATTTTAACCTTGTCTCCTATTAAGGGAGTTAGTTTCTCCTCTCTAAAAACTCCCCTAGCCCTACTTTCTATAATTCCTTTATCAGTAGCTATATAATAAAATCCACCTATACCTTTAGTTATTATACCATCTAGCATAAATTCCTCCTTTTATTTGTTTATTGTTTCTATTAAGGCCCCATCAGCATATATATCAAACCTTGCTCCAGGTTTACCACTTGTATTTATAGGAACATCTCCTGAGTTCACCATTTCATTATATACTGTAGTTGTAACTCCATCTTGTGTTCTTTCGACTCTTAATGCTGTTCCATCCTTGGCTACATTTATTGTAAATGATACCGAGGACTCTTCTTGTTTTTCCTTTTCCTTAGGAGTTTCAGCTGGAACTTCTTCTCCCTTCTTTTTTCCATTACTTATCTTTAAATTGATAACAGAATTTTTCTTTAACATTTCTCCAGTTTTATGATTTTGCCAAATAACTGTTCCCTTTGGCAACTCACTATCTTCTTCCGTTATACTGCCCATCTTTAAATTCAATTCCTCTACTAAAGCTTTAGCATCCTCAATATCTAAAGCATTTAACTTTGGCATAGTAATTTCTCGAGCTTCTTCACCTTGACTGACTTTTACTGGTACCACAGTTCCAACTTCTACTTTAGTACCTTCTGGAATGTCTTGTGAAATTACCCTACCTGCTGGAAGGTCTGAACTAACATAATTTGTTTCAACTTTTAACTTTAATCTTTTAAGTAGGTTCTCAGCATCATAAATATCCCTATTAATGAGATTCGGTACCGGAACAGGTTCTCCTTTGTCACTAACAGTAATCTCCACTGGATAACCTTCTTTTAACTTAGTATCAGCTACTGGATCTTGATCTATTACTGTTCCAGGCTTAACCCTAGTATCTACTACTCTATTTACAGTGTATTCCAACTTATTTTTCTCAATAAGTTCTATGGCTTCTTTTTCGGATAAATTTATTAAGTCAGGCATAAGTACCTCTTTACTAGAAAATAGGTCCAATACTTTTCCACGGCCAAAAAATATTAAGGAAGTAAATATAAAAGCTGCTAAGACACCTAATATAGTCATTTTAAGCGAACTTTTATCCTTCTTATTTTTTACTTCTGGTTTGCTTTTAGCTTCTAAAATTTCATTTACATCCTCAGTAGGAATAACCTTTGTGTGGAATTCCTCTTCAATATTATTTTCATTTACATCCTCTTCTAAAGTTACCTCATGAGGGTCTAGCTTATTTAAGTCTATCAAAAGTTCATCTATATTCATATAGCGATCAACTTGTCTTTTTTCAGTACACTTTAAGATTATTTTTTCTAAGTCCCTATTTACTGTAGCATCTATATAGCTTGGAGGAACCATTTCTTCTTGAACATGTTTTAAAGCTATAGTAATGGGACTCTCTCCATTATAAGGTAGCTCCCCTGTTACCATCTCATACATTACTATACCTAAAGAATATATATCAGATTTTTCATCTGTATACCCACCTCTAGCTTGTTCTGGAGAAAAATAATGTACAGATCCTAAAGCATCAGATGTAGTAGTTATAGTAGAACTTGTTGCTGCTCTTGCTATACCAAAATCCATGACTTTAACTCTATTGTTTTCATCTATCATTATATTTTGAGACTTAATATCTCTATGAATAATATTATTTTTATGAGCATCCTTAAGTGCTGATGCTATCTGCTTTGAATAATCTAAGCTTTCTTTAAAAGATAATTTCCCCTTATTATTTATATGTTCTTTAAGGGTTTGCCCATCTATATACTCCATTACAATATAATGAATAGGCTTATCTTCATTATCAGTACCCACATCATAAATATTAACAATATTAGGGTGAGACAAGGAAGCCGCTGCTTGAGATTCTCTTCTAAATTTTTTTACAAAATCTTCATCATTAGCAAACTCATCTTTTAAAACCTTGATGGCTACGTACCTATTTAAAAGTCTACATTTAGCCTTGTAAACTTTAGCCATGCCACCGCCGCCAACTTGTTCTAAAATTTCATATCTTCCACCCAATAGTTTTCCTATCATATTTTCACCTCGTTACTAAATTTAACTGCCACAATGGTACTATTATCAATACCACCTTGTTCATTAGCTGCAGCAATTATTGTATCGCAGGATTTTTGCATGTTATCAGAGTTTTTAAACTCATCATACAAAAACTTATCATCTAACATATTCGTTACACCATCAGTCATAACTAAAAGAATACTAGCCTTGGAAATATCTTGATAAATTAAATCTATATTTATAATACTACTACTACCTACAGCCCTAGTAATTAGGTTTTTCTTTGGATGATTTTTAGCTTCTTCTATTGATAAGTTTCCTGTTTTCATCATTTGGTTAACAAATGAATGGTCTTCCGTTATTTGTATAATATCTTTACCGATTAAATAGGCTCTACTATCACCTACATGTCCTATGTATAATTGCTCTTCTTTTATATAGGCTAATATAAGTGTTGTACCCATACCTTCAAACTGCTCTTCTTCACCTGATTTTAAATAAATTTTAGTATTAGCTTTTTCAATAGCTCCTTTAATAGTAGCAAAAATATCTTCTTTACTATTTAATTTACTTCTATTTTCATAAAAATATTCTCTGACTATATCTATAGCCATTTTACTAGCTACTTCACCAGCCTTGTGTCCTCCCATACCATCAGCAATAATAAAAAAAGGTAAGTTATTATCTTCTGATATATAAAAACTATCCTGATTTATTTTTCTAACCTTACCTACATGGGATTTTGCTCCGACTATCATATTACCACCTCTATTTCTAGATATCTCTATTTTCTAGAGCTGAACGTCTTAACTGACCACAAGAAGCGCTAATATCTCTACCCATTTCACGCCTAATAGTGGTAGTGATACCTTTATCTTCTAAGATCTTTTTAAATTTTTTAATACTATCATCACTGCTATTTGTTTCATTAAACTCCTTAATAGGGTTTAAAGGGATTAAGTTTAAGTGAGCTTTAAGCCCTTTTAAAATTTGATATAATTCTAAAGCATCTTCTTTTCTGTCATTTACATCACTTATAAGAGTATATTCAAAACTTACTCTACGACCAGTTTTATCTATATAATACTTACAAGCTTCAACTATTTCAGAAATAGTATACTTATTTGCTATAGGCATAATCTCTTTTCTTTTGTCATCAAATGCAGAATGTAAAGATATAGCTAGGGTGATAGGTATATCCTCATCAGCCAGTTTATATATACTCGGTACAACTCCACAGGTTGATAATGTTATGCTCCTCATACTTAAGTTCCTGCCATTTTCATTTGTAACTATATCTATAAATTTGATTACATTTTCATAATTATCCAAAGGTTCTCCACTACCCATAAGTACTATATTGGATATATCATGGCCTAAATCTTTTTCGATCTCATAAACTTGTTCTAACATTTCTGCAGGTGTTAAATCTCTTATTAACCCTCCTTTTGTAGAGGCACAAAAAGAGCATCCCATTTTACATCCTACTTGAGTTGAAATACATATTGATGTGCCATGCTTATATTCCATAGCTACAGCTTCTATTATATTATTATCCTCCAATAGATACAAATATTTTTTTGTATTATCTAATTTAGAGTCATATCTTTTGAAGATATTAATTTTATTTATATAAGAATTTTCCACTAACTTATTTCTAAAATTCTTAGATAAGGTAGTTATATCTTCTATTTTATTAACTTTATTCTTATGGATAAAGTTAAAAATTTGACTGGCTCTAAACTTTTTTTCTC
Organism: Tissierellales bacterium; assembly: GCA_030146915.1. Lineage (GTDB taxonomy): Bacteria > Bacillota > Clostridia > Tissierellales > Tissierellaceae > JASLAT01. The sequence continues at coordinate 51,721 of JASLAT010000008.1, read as the reverse complement.
CAAGACTTACAACAAGCTCTTCTAATTCTTTTAAGTTAAGACTATTTAATTCTTGTTTTTCTATCAAATTAATCACTCCATTCTTTTAAGTTTTGCAATAAAGAAACCATCAGAATCATCTTTATTAGGATAAAGATTCAAATAATCTCTGTCATATATTTTTATTAGGTTAAAATTTTTATTTTTACTTAAAAAGTCTTCAATGACATCTTCATTCTCTTCCTGCATTATAGTACAAGTACTATAAAATAAATACCCACCTGGCTTTATATATTCTTTTGCTTTATCTAGTATATCCTTTTGTATAATAGATAGTTCATATATACTTTCCTTTTTTATATTTAGTTTTATTTCTGGGTTTCTTCTAATTGTACCTAAGCCTGAACATGGTGCATCCACCAAACATTTATCAATTTTGTTTAATAGACTTTCATCTATCTCTCGAGCATTTTGTACCTTAAGTTCTATATTATTTATATTAAGTCTATTCATATTGCCTTCAATTAGCTGTAGTCTATGTGGATGAAGGTCTCTTGCTAGTATCTTACCTTTATTCATCATTCTTTCTGCTATATCTAAAGTTTTTCCTCCAGGTGCAGCACATAAATCTAAAACTAAATCATCTTCTTTTGGTTCCATCAACTTAGCAACATAACCACTGCTTATATCTTGAACACTAAAATATCCTTTTTTAAATTCTTCAATATTTAAAATACCAGTAGGATTTTCTACTTTAATAAATTTATCATTAATATTAGATTTCTTTATAATATATCCTTTATCTATAAGTAATGTAGCTAGTTTATCCCTATTAATAATACTTGTGTTTACTCTAATATAAAACTCTGCTACTTCATTATTAGATTTAAGTAGTTCTTTTGTAAAATCCAATCCAAATCTATCAACCCAAACACTAACTAACCAACTTGGATGTGAATACTTTATAGACAAGTATTCTACTTGATCTTTATTAGGTATTTGAGCCAATTTATCCTTATTTCTAATTATATTTCTTAAAACACCATTTACAAAAGAACTACCACCTCTATTGCTTATCTTTTTAGATATTTCTACAGCTTCATTAACAACTGCCCTATCTGGGACTTTTTCCATAAAGTAAATTTGATAGATACTCATAATCAAAAGTAAATAAATATCTTTTTGAATCCTACCCTTCTTAACTTTAGATACTTTTGATAAAATACAGTCTAAATATATGAGGTTTTCTAAACTACCGTAAACTAATTCTCTAATAAACCTAGACTCCCTATCGCCATATTTTCTTATATATTTATTAATTGTTATATTGGAATAACCCTTTTTATAATAAATATCTGATAATATAGCTAAGGATATTTCTCTTCCATTCATAAAAACATCTCCTTATATAAAATAAAATAGGGGAAGTTCCCCTATCTTATCTATCCCTTCTATTATTAGTAATAGCTAGAATTCTTAAAAGCTCTCCAATAGATACTAGAGTAGCTGCTACATACGTTAACGCTGCAGCTTTAAGAACTTTCCTTACTCCATTAATTTCATCACTTGGAATAATGTTATTTTCTAGTTGATATAATGCTCTTCTACTTGCATTTATTTCAACTGGTAGAGTTACTATTTGAAATACAACAACACCCAAGAATAAAACAATAGCTAATTCTATAAAGAATGAACTAATTATAAAACCTAAGAATATAAGAGTCCAAACTAAGTTAGATCCTATACTTGCTAAAGGAGCTATAGCATTTCTAAACCTTAAGAAAGTGTAGTCTGTACCATCTTGTATAGCATGGCCTACTTCGTGTGCAGCTATGCCTAATGCAGCTATACTACTACTGTCAAAAACTCCTTCTGATAATCTTATAACTTTTGTTCTAGGATCATAATGATCTGATAGTTCCCCTCTAGCTCTTTGTATTTGTACATGCTCTAAACCATTTCTATCTAAAATTAACCTTGCTACTCCAGCACCAGTATATCCAGTTTTGCTAGAGATTTTACTGTATTGATAGTATCTTTTTTTGATTGTTGCCTGAGCATAAAGAGCCAAAAGCATAGCCGGAAGAACAAACATTATCCACGAGCTATAATACTCCGCTCCATAATAAAGACCTCTCATCTTCAATCATCTCCTAACTATATTAATATAGTTTTTTCTTCAATATTATTACCTAACAAATATTGAGATGTTAACATTTTACGATTTCCTGGCATTTGTATCTCTACTAGTCTCAACACACCATCGCCAGTTTTTACATAAATAGATTCCTTGTCAACTTTTACTATTTCACCTGGTTTACCATCTAAATTTAAATCTGAAATTTCTGCCCAATGTATTTTCATCATATCACCCTTGTAATCTGTAAAAGCTGATGGCCAAGGTTTAAATCCTCTAATTAGATTTCTTATTTCAACTGAACTCTTATTCCAGTCTATCCTTCCACTTTCCTTGCTCAACATAGGGGCATAAGAAGATTCATTATCATTTTGTTTTTTTCTATTTAAGCTGCCATCTACAATCCCAACTATAGCTTCTTTTATTAACTTGCCACCTAATTTTGCTAATCTATCATGAACTTTTGAAGCATCATCATCTTCTTTTATTTTAAAGGATTCTTGAAGTATCATATCTCCTGTATCTAACCCTTCTTGTATTTCCATTATAGTTATACCTGTCTCTTTTTCTCCATTAACTATTGCCCAATTTATAGGTGCTGCTCCTCTATATTTCGGTAAAAGCGAAGCATGAACATTTATAATATCGTATTTAGGTATAGCTAATATATCTTTTCTAATTATTTGTCCATAGGCAGCTACAACTATAAAATCAGGTTTCAAGGATTTTATTTTCTCTACTGATTCTTTTGAGTTAACATTTTCAGGTTGATATACAGATAGACCTAATTCTAATGCTTTTTTCTTAACATCTGTAGGTTGTAGTTTCTTTCCTCTCCCCCTTCTTCTATCTTGCTGAGTAATAACCAAATCTATATCATAGCCTTCCTCATATAAGGATACAAGACTTGGTACAGCAAATTCAGGAGTACCCATAAATACTATATTCATTAATTACCTTCCTCCTCTAAGAATATCTCCTCTGTCATCTTATCTATATATAATATACCATCTAAATGATCTACTTCATGACATATTATTCTAGCTAATAATCCCCTAGCCTCCATCGACATATTTTTTCCATTCTCATCTTGATACTTAACTTTAATAGTATATGGTCTATTTACATATCCATTTCTATTAGGAACAGAAAGACATCCTTCAACTCCAGATACCTCCCCATCTTTTTCTATTATTTCTGGATTAATCATTTTTATTGGACCATTTCCATCATCTATAACAATTACTCTCCTTAATATACCTACTTGGGGAGCTGCTAATCCAACCCCTTCTTCATGATACATAGTTTCTAACATATCATCTAGTAATTCTTTAATTCTATCATCTATTTTTTCTACTTCCCTTGATTTTTTTCTTAATAGCGGATCACCATCATATCTTAATTGTCTTATTGCCATTTTTTTCTCCTCCCTAATTATAATATTGAATTTGGATTTACATCTATACTTATTTTTACTTTATTTAAGGATAGATTAAATTTGTTTTGTAAAATTATATCTTCTATTATATCCTTTACATTTAAAAAACTTACATCCGTAGCTTTAATTAATATTTGCCATCTAAAATTTCTTTTAATTTTTTCTAGTGGCGCTGGGTACGGACCTAAAATAAAGTCTTCATTATAATCTATTACCCCTTTATACCTTGTTTTAATAAGTTCACCAATCTGATAAGAAACTTTCATTACCTCACTATTTTCTTTACCATAAACTAGAATACTTACTATATTGATAAAAGGTGGATAATTAAACTCTTTACGTAGTTTTATCTCTGTATTATAAAAATCTTCATAACTATAGCTCTTAGCACTCTGTATACTATAATGATCTGGATTATAAGTTTGTAATATAACTCTACCATCTTCTTCACCTCTACCAGTTCTTCCTGCAACTTGTGTTATAAGTTGAAAAGTCTTTTCCGAAGATTTATAATCTGGTAAATTTAGACTAGTATCCGCAGCTATAATACCTACTAAATTAACATTTTTAAAATCTAATCCTTTAGATATCATTTGTGTACCAATTAAAATATCAATCTTTCCATTATTCATCTCTTTAAACATTTTATCATAACTACCTTTTCGATTCATAGTATCTGTATCTACTCTTACGATATTAGCCTTTGGAAAAACTTGTTTAGAGATGTACTCTACCTGCTGAGTACCTATTCCAAAATCTTTAATATAAGAGCTTGAACAATTAGGACACACCTTAGGATAAATTTCAGTTTTACCACAATAATGACATTTTAGTCTAGATAAATTTTTGTGATAAGTCATAGAAACCTCACAATCACTACATTTTATAACATAGCCACAGCTTCTGCAAGATACAAAAGAAGAGAATCCTCTTCTATTTAAAAATAAAATTGTTTGTTTCTTATTTCTAAGATTCTCTGCAATTGCATAATATAAACTATTACTAAAAATACTCCTGTTACCTTCATTTAGTTCCTCTCGCATATCAACTAATTCTATTTCAGGTAGTTTAGAATTATTAGCCCTAGTTTCTAAGACTGATAATTTATAATTACCCAATTTACTTTGATAGTATGAGTCTATAGATGGTGTTGCTGTTCCTAAAACTAGACTTCCACCCTCCATCTCAATTCTTTTTTCGGCAACTTTAATCGTATCGTACTTGGGATTTTGAGAAGATTTATAGCTATCTTCATGTTCTTCATCTATTATTATTAAGCCCAAATTATTAAATGGTGCAAAAATACCAGACCTTGCACCTACCGCAATCTTTACCTTACCTTCTTTTATTTTTCTCCATTGATCAAATCTTTCACCATAAGATAATTTGCTGTGTAGAACAGCTACATCATCTTTAAATCTGCCAACAAAACGTTCAATAGTCTGTGGCGTTAAAGAAATTTCGGGTACTAGTATAATTGAATCTTTTCCTTCTTTTATCATTTCTTCCACTAATTGAAGATATATTTCTGTCTTACCACTACCGGTTATTCCCATAAGTAAATGCTTCTTTTCACCAAATTTAGATTTATGGCTCTCCAATATTCTATTAAAAGCTATTTGTTGTTCTTTATTAAGCTTATGCTTTGCATAAGTTTTTATATCCTCATTGATATTCATCCTATCTATCTCTTTATAATAAGTATCTATCAAGCCCTTTTTTTCTAATTCATCTACTGGCCCATTACTTACATTGAGATTTTTAAGTAAAGCTTTAAAGCTAATATCTTTTATTTCATATATATATTTTAAAACCTCTATCTGTTTTACAGCTATTTTGTTAATTTTTTTTATGGCATTTTCAAACTTTAAGTTTTCTTTTATTTTTATTCTTTTTTCTTTTTTCCTTTTTATAGATGTTTCTACTTCTATACTTATATCTATAAAATCTTGATCTTTTAAAGATTTTAAAAGCTCGTTAATATTTTTTATTTTAAGTTCTTTTTTTAATTCTGATAATTTTATTTTCTCTTTAGTACTCAGATATGATAATATCTTATTTATGTCTTTATCCAAAAAATCACCAGGCTTTTTTAACAAAGATACATAAGTTTCTATCTCTTTAAAATTACCTGGTGGTAATACCAGATTTAAGGCATCTAAATAAGAAGATAAATAAGTTTTACTTATCCATTTACTAAGTTCAATCATATCCTTAGATATTATAGGCCTATCATCTAGTATGTCTATTATTTCTTTTAACTTATAATTTCCTTTGAATTCATCAAATATATTCACAACTAAAGCTTTTATATTTTTATTTCCTTTTCCGAATGGAATAATAACTCTCATACCTACCTGAATATTGTCTAAAAGATCCTTATTTATTTTATATGTGTACAGTCTATTAGTTGCTAACGATTTATTATCGATTATCACGTGTGCATATTTAATTTTCATTACATCATCCTTTATAACTTAAAAGTTAGATAAAATCTAACTTTTAAGTTTTGCAATATCAATAGCTTTATCTAAAATTATATCTGCTAAGTCAGACTTAGCCATTAGAGAGTACTCCTCTATCTTGCCATTATTATCTATTATTGAAACTATGTTGGTATCCCCATCAAATCCAGCTCCCTCTTTACTTACATCATTGGCAATTATTAGATCGAGATTCTTTTTCTTTATTTTTTTCTTTGCATTTGATACTAAATTATTAGTTTCTGCAGCAAATCCAATAACCACTTGTTTATTCTTTTTATTGCCATAATGAGCAAGAATATCAGGATTTTTAACATATTCAATAATGAAGGTTTCTTCATCATCTTCCTTTTTTATTTTGTCTTTAAATCTTTTCTTAGGTTTAAAATCAGAAGGAGCAGCTGCTTTTATTAAAATATCAGCATCATCAAATTCTTCTCCTAGTGCGTCAAACATATCTTTAGTACTTCTTACATTTACAAGTTTCACACCCTCTGGAGCCTCTAATCTACTAGGTCCACTTATTAATATAACTTCTGCACCTCTATTTGCAGCTTTTTTAGCTATATTATAACCCATTTTACCGCTAGATCTATTTGTAATATATCTAACAGGATCTATATCTTCTACTGTAGGTCCTGCAGTAACAATAACCTTCTTTCCATTTAAATCTTTTTTATGAAAATAAGTTTTTATTTTTTCAAGTATATCTATTGGCTCAGACATTTTTCCTTGACCCACATCCCCACATGCTAATAATCCAGATGTAGGATTTATAAAATCATATCCCATATTTTCAAGTTTTTTCATGTTTTCCTGGACTAAGGGATTAATATACATTTGTGTATTCATTGCAGGTGCTATTAAAACTTTTGCCTTACTGGCCATAACAACTGTCGTTAGTAAGTTATCTGCTAATCCATTTGCTATTTTACCAATAGTATTAGCAGTTGCCGGAGCAAGCACAATTAAATCTGCTTTTTTTGCTAAAGAAATATGTTCAACATCATAATTAGTTATATCACTAAACATTTTATGATGAACAGGATTATTAGACATTGTTTGAAATGTTATTGGGTTTATAAACTCTTTAGCACTATCAGTCATTATAACCTCTATATTAGCATTTTCTTTATTTAATCTACTTATTAAGTCTAAGGTTTTATAAATAGCTATTCCGCCTGTTACACCTACAACTATAGTTTTACCTTTTAACATATTACTCTCCTAACTATTCTTTTCTTTCGTAAGTTATTTCTCCCGCTAATACTTCTTCTAATGCAATACTAACTGGTTTTTTAGAATCAGTTTCAACTAATGGCTTTGAACCATCTACTAACTTTCTTGCCCTCTTTGCTACTAAAATAGCTAATGTATATCTACTGTCACCTTTTTCATTTAACTCTCTAAATGATGGATTTAACATTATAATTCCTCCCTTAAATATCTTTCTTTTAATTTTTCTTGCCTAACTATTTTCTGTCTTTCAGAAAATATTATTGCTTCTAAATCTTCAAGTGCATTTTCTAAATTATCATTTATAATAAAGTATTCATATTCATTTAAAATATCAATCTCTTTATAAGCATTTTCTATTCTCTTATTTAACTCCTCTTGTGTTTCTGTTCCCCTATCTTCTAAACGTTTTTTTAGTTCTTTCATAGATGGTGGAAGTATGAATATACTTACAAGTTCTGGATGATTTTTCTTAACCTGTAATGCACCCTGAACATCTATTTCTAATAATACTATTTTCCCCGATTCAATTCCCTCATAAACAGTCTTTTTAGGGGTACCATAGTAATTAGTATGAACATGAGCATACTCTAAAAACTCATCATTTTCAATCATTTTTTTAAAATGCTCTTCACTTATAAAGTTATAATTAACCCCATCTACTTCACCTTCTCTAGGTCTCCTAGTTGTTGCAGATATCGAAAATATCATATCTTTATTTTTTTCTAAAAGTAAGTTACATAAAGTTCCTTTTCCTACTCCCGATGGCCCTGATATTAACAATAAAAACCCTTTCTTCATAAAATCACCTCTATTTCTTAGCTACTACATATTATTAGTCCTATTACAAATGGTTTCAGTATGTAGTGCACTTAATACTATATGCCCACTATCAATTATTATAACTGTCCTGGTTTTTCTACCGTAGGTTGCATCTATTGCTTGGCCTCTTTTTTTTGCCTCTTGAACCAATCTTTTTACTGGAGCAGAGTCGGGACTAATAATAGCTACAACTCTAGAAAAAGATACTCCGTTACCAAATCCTATATTAATAAGTTTATTAGACATAATAACCTCCCATTTTACTCAACATTTTGAATTTGCTCTCTTATTTTTTCTATTTCAGCCTTTATTTCCACTACAGCTCTAGATATTACAATATCACCCGTTTTGGAACCAATAGTATTCACTTCTCTATTCATTTCTTGAACTAAAAAATCTAGCTTTCTGCCTATGCTGCCACCCTGTGACATTATCTCTCTATATTGATCAAGGTGGGATTTTAATCTTACTATTTCTTCATCTATATTAGATTTATCTGCAAATATAGCTAACTCCATCTCAAGTCTATTATCATCTACTTTTAATTTAATATTTTCAAGTTCCTCTAGCCTTTTTATCAATTTATTTAAAAATTCTTTTTCAACTAAAGGTACTCTTTCTACAATAGATTCCAATATACTATCTATTTTGTTTATTCGTTTCAACATATCTTCTTGCATATTTTGACCTTCTATAGACCTCATACTATCAATATCTATTAATGCTATTTCTAAAGCTTTTTCAAGTTCGCTCCATAGATTTTCTTCATCTTCAATTTTTCTCTCTATTGTAATTACATCTACAATAGAGGTCAAGTCATCAATATCCACAGTATTTTTTATTCCTAATTTTTTATTAAGACCAGATAATGCATCATATGTTTTCTTAGCTAAAGGATAATCTACATCGATTACTAGTGAACTATCATTTAAATAGTCTAAATATATGTATATGTCTATTTTTCCTCTAGCTATGTATTCTTTAACTTTTTTTCTTATCCTTTCTTCTAAAAAGTTCATATACTTAGGCATTCTAATTACAAACTCTTGATATCTGTGATTAACTGCTTTAATTTCAACTTTAAATTGATAATTATCACCTAAATATTCCCCTCGTCCAAAACCAGTCATACTTTTTAACATTTTCTCACCTCTATCTTTATATTATATTGGCTGCACTATTATTTTACCATACTTTGTTGCATTTTCTTAATATTTTTTTGATTTATATAGCCTTTTACTGATATAATATTGTATCAAGCTAATTTACTAGGAGGTAATAATTATGGCATTTGATGGAATAGTAGCACGTTCTATTATGGATGAATTAAACGAAAAGCTTCAAGGCGGAAGAATTGATAAAATATATCAACCTGAATCCGATGAACTATATATACACTTACGAAATAATGGAGAAAATCATATTTTATTAATTTCTGCTTCTAGCAACAATCCGAGACTATACTTGACAGAGAGGGTCAAAAAAAATCCCCAAGAACCTCCTATGTTTTGTATGATATTAAGAAAACATTTACAAGGTTCTAGAATTATAAGTATTGATCAGTTTTTAATGGATAGAATTATTTTTATTGACATAGAATCACGAGACGAACTAGGTTTTGAAAACGAAAAGAGAATTGTTGTAGAGATTATGGGAAGACATAGTAATATAATTCTAATAGACAAAGGAACTAATAAAATTATTGATTCTATAACTAGGGTTTCTGAGGATATGAGTAGTGTAAGGCAAATCTTTCCAGGAATAGATTATAATCTTCCCCCGCTACAAGATAAATTAAATCCCCTAGATATTAGCAAAGTAGACTTCCACGCTATGTTTAAATCTTCTGATAAAAGTATAAAAGTTTTTAAATGGATCTACACAAATTTTTTAGGTCTTAGTCCCTTAATTGCAAGAGAAATATGTTTTAAATCAAATATAAATAATAATAAAGAACTAGGAGATTTATCTTCAGATGAACTTGAAGTTCTTTATAAAAGATTCGAAGAATTAATAGGAAAAATAAAGGCAAAAAAATATACTCCAAACCTTATTTATGATGAATTGAACGAAAAAATCAAAGCTTTTCATTCGATGGATATATCACAGTATACAGGTTGCCAAAAAGAAAAATATAATTCTATCTCTAATCTTTTAGATACCTATTATTATAAAAAAGACTTGCATGATCGAATAGGGCAAAGAGCTCAATCTCTTAAAAAAATAGTAAATAATAATTTACAAAGAGCTAAAAATAAACTAAAAAAACAAAAAATTGAATTTGAAGATGCTAAAAATAGGGATATTTACAAAATTTATGCTGATTTAATATCAGCTAATATATATAGAATTGAAAAGGGTAGCAAAATCGTTAATTTAGAAAATTTTTATGATGAAAATTTAGAAGAAATTTCAATACCTTTGGATAACAAAAAATCAGCAGCAGCAAATGCACAATCATATTACAAAAAATATTCTAGACTTAAGAATGCTTATAATCTTTTAAAAAGAGGAATACCTTTGACCAAAGAAGAAATTCTTTATCTGGAAAATATTTTAGTTAGTATAAATAACTCTAATAATCCCTTAGATATTGAAGAAATAAAAGACGAATTAATAAAAGAAAATTATTTAAAAAAACCTAAGAAAAAAACTAAAGTTAATGAACAATCTCAACCTCATCACTACAAATCTTCAACTGGATTTGATATTTTTGTTGGTAAAAATAATAGACAAAATGATTTGTTAACCTTCAAGCAGTCCAGTAGAGAAGATATTTGGCTTCACATACAAAAAATGCCTGGTTCGCATGTAATAATAAAATCAGGTGGACAAGAGGTAGATAATAAAACTTTAGAAGAAGCTGCTAGCTTAGCAGGATACTACAGTAGTGCTAGAAACTCAAATAATGTAGCTATAGATTACACTGAAAGAAAAAATGTTAAAAAAATTAAAGGAGCAAAACCAGGCCTGGTAATATATGAAGATTTTTCTACAATATTTGTTTCATCAGATATAAAAACTATAAATAAAATAAAAAAAGTAGGAGAGTAATCTCCTACTTTTCTACTATATATATTTCATCAATACCATCAACCTCTATAAGACTAACTTTAACATTTTCTTGTCTAGAGGTAGGTACATTTTTACCTATATAATCTGCTCTAATAGGAAGTTCTCTATGACCTCTATCAATTAGTGCAGCTAATTGTATTCTGTCAGGCCTACCTTTATCTAAGACAGCATCCATAGCAGCTCTTGTCGACCTTCCAGTATATATTACATCATCAACTAAAATCACTATTTTACCATCTAAATCTTCCAATATATCCGAATTAGCAATACTCTTCTTATTTTTACTGGTTAAGTCATCTCTATATAATGTTATATCTAGTGGATAAACTTTGACTTCTTGCCCTTCTATACCTTTAATTCTTTCTCCCAACCTTTTTGCTAATGGATATCCCCTAGTCTCAATTCCAAGTAATACTAAGTTATCAACACCTTTATTTTTTTCAATAATTTCATGAGCTATTCTAGTTATAGCTCTAGCCATAGATTTTTCATCTAAAATTTTAGCCTTAATTTTCATTAGATCTCCTCCTTAATATTTCTAGAACCTTATTAAGATTGTCAGGTAATTCTTTTGTAAATGTAACTTTTTCTTTACTTTTAGGGTGAATAAAAGAAAGTTCATATGAGTGTAAGAACTGCTTTTTAAGGCCGAACTCATTTTTACCTCGAGAATACAACTGATCTCCAACTATAGGGTTATTTAAACTTGATAAATGTACCCTTATTTGATGAGTCCTACCTGTTTCTAAACTTAAAGATACAAGACTATAGTTTTCTAAATACTCGACTACTTTATAATGTGTAATAGCTTCCCTACCACCCTCATCTAATACTGACATTTTCTTTCTATCCTTAAGACTTCTACCTATATTTCTTTTTATACATCCTAGAGATGGATTTAAATTACCAAATGTTAAAGCTAAGTATTTTCTACCGACAGTTCTATTTTTAAATTGTTCAGATAGACATTTATGGGAATAGTTATCTTTTGCTATAACTACTAAACCGGATGTGTCTTTATCAAGTCTATGTACTATACCAGGCCTAAATTCACCATTTATACTTGATAATTTATCTAGTTGATATAGCAACCCATTAACTAATGTATTGTCTGGATTTCCTGGAGCTGGATGTATAACCATTCCTTGTGGCTTATTTATAACTGCTATATGGTCATCTTCATAAATTATATCTAAGTTTAAATTTTGCTTAATTAACTTAAATTCTTCTTCTTTAGGTATTATAATATCTATAACATCATTATACTCTAATTTATAACTTGGCTTTTTACTCTTCCCATTTACAGTTATATATTTGTCCTTAATTAACTTTTGTATCTTACTTCTAGAAAAATCATCAACTTCTTCTGATAAATATAAATCTAATCTTTCTCCTTCATCTTCACATTTTAAACTTATAAATTTCATTTTACCTCCTAGATATACTCCTCTATAAAAATTAGTAAAATTAGCAAGACTGTTCCTACAACTATAAATATATCAGCTATATTAAAAACAGGAAAATAATAATTTCCAAATTGAAAACTTATAAAATCAATTACATAACTTCGTAATATTCTATCAATAAAATTTCCTATAGCTCCTCCTAATATCATTGTTAGAGATATCTTTTCATATATTGACATCAACTTATAATTCTTATAAAAATAAACTAGTATGAACCCTACAACTGATATTGTTATTATTATAAAGAAGAGTTTTTTATCCTGTAAAATCCCAAAAGCTGCTCCCCTATTTTCTACATAAGTTAATCCAAAAAAACTTTTTATTATGATAATAGGATTATTATTTTTCAAATATTTAAATGCCCATAATTTACTAAGCTGATCTAACACAATAATTAATAAAACTAATAACCACATATATAACCTCCTTAAGAATAATAAAAAAGAGGCCTAAAGCCTCTATTCTTTTTCTTCATCTATTAAATTTATTTCTTCTAAAGATAAAAGACTGGACTCTAAAAATGATTTATATCTATTTTTAAATCTATTATAAGATAATATCATATAGTCATACTCTTTTTCAATCTCTTTTATTTTTAGAATTTTTTCTTCTATCTCTCTTTTTGATTTAGCCTCAGATTCTTCCAAAATTAAATTAGCTTTTTTCTCTGCAGATTTAATTAAATTATCTGAAGTGGTCTTTGCTACTAATAAGGTTTGTTTTAATGTGTTTTCTAGATTTCTATAATTCTCTACTTCTTTTCTTAAAACTTTAACTTCTTCAATTAAATTTTTATTTTCTCTAGAAATCACTTCATATTCTAAAGCCAAGTTCTCTAAGAATTCATCTACTTGAGCAGGTACATAACCTATAAAAGTTTTATCAAACACTATGCTCTCTATATCTGATGGTTTTATCATAGTCTCCTCCATTATTTCAAAATATGTATAGAAACCCTTAATTTATCTTTTTTGGTCTTACCATCTATAGACGATAAAATAGAGCGACCATAACCTCTTACTGAAATCATATCACTAGCATATAACTCAAAGGATGGTTTATCTATCGGTTCCCAATTAACCTTAACTCTATTTCTCTTTATAAGATTAGAGCTGTCTTTTCTTGACAAGTTATAACAAGCTGCTATATATACATCTAATCTATTAGATGATAAAGTTGTTGTCTTTAATTTATACTCAGGAGCCAAATATTTTAGATCTTCCAATTCAATATTTTTTGCTTTGAAATTGTTTCGTCCTATCTTTTTTATATTATATAATATAAAGTTTTTAATTTCCTTCTTTACCACTATATCAACAAATTGATCCCTTATTACAATATCTCCTATCTTTTCTCTTTTTACACCTAGTCCTAAGATAGCCCCTAAATAATCTGGATGCCTTAGTCCTTCTAGATCACCATGAAGTCTTATTCCTACTACAGAGTAATCTGATTTCGATAAATAATGGTAAGTGGGATATATGACTATAACTTTTCTCTCATACTCTTCATGGCCCCCTAGCTCACTATAGGAAATATCATCAAATCGATTTAAAATAGATATAGCTAATCTTCTTGTATATGGGTCTAAAAAATCTGTTGACTCTACCGAGTGATTTCTCATCACTATTTCTACAATATCTAATATCCTACGCATATCCTCAATATAGTTTTCATCTTGTATATGACTTAAATATTTTTTTCTATCAATATTCATTAAAATATAACTCTCCTAATAAGACCTTCTATAATATCCATAATAATAAAGGCAAGTATAGGTGAAAAATCAAATATCCCAGTATCAATACCTATCTTATATATTATATTTCTAGAAAACTCTAAAATAGGCTCAGTAATTTTAAATATAAGTTCAAATATAAAATTTGATCTCTCACTCCTAAAATAAGAAAGGAGAACTCTTATTATAATAAGAGATCTCATCATTCTAAAAAATATATTTATAGCTCTATAGAATAAATTTGACATTACCAAGCAAATATCCCTTTATTTTTAAGTTCATCTTTTAGACCATCTATTTCTACACTATTCGGTGCAAGTACAAATATATCCTTAGTTACTTTTTGAATATTACCTTCTAAAGAATATAGCCCACCGTTTATAAAATCAAAGACTTGTCTTTTAGTAGTTTGATCTAATTGTTCTAAGTTAACAACTACAGTCTTTCTCGCTTTTAAATCATTAACGATTGTAGGAGCTTCCTCATAGTTTAATGGTTCATGTACAACAATTTTCATACTACTTGTAGTATGTAAGTTTACAACATTATTATGAGTTGTCTTTTTACTTTTTGGTACTTCAACTTTCTCCTCATACTCTGGAAAGTCTGTATACTCCTCTTCATACTCATCTCCCAAACCTATGAAATACTTTGCCTTATCTAAAAATCCTCCACTCATTTTAAAACCTCCTATTTAAAGTAGTTATAAGATTATTATACACTTTAATCACATCAGAATCAAAAATGTTAATCTTATTTCATTATCTTTCCTTCTTTAACTTTTTTTGGATTAATAAAAATTTCTTCAAACAAAGCTATACTTCTTATAGCTTCTTTGCCCTCCATTTTTATATACCCATTTTCGTCACCTTTATTTACATAATAATTATGTTCATCTTCGCCTACAACAACTATAGGTCTAAATCTTACTATATTACTAGAATCCTTGATATAAACTCCTAAGCTACTATCTTTTTCCAGAGTAGAGCTCTTTGGAATCTTATAGCCTTTTACTGTAGAATCTACAACATTTAACTCAATAAATCTTTCATTATAGAATTCATGCAATTTACTTCTAAACTCTAAAATTATTACACCACTATCTTTAAATCTATTTATTCCTATTATTTTACCCTCTAATTCTTCATTTATATTTAACAGTTGAACTTTAAGTGTTTTTCTATTTTCTAAATCTTTGATTTTTTTTAAGTCATCTACTTTAATAGCTAAATTCCACTTAAAATTATCTATAGCTTTAAATATAGGGTTATCAATGGAATAAGTTTCTTTGTCTACAGTTGCTATAGGAGTTTTATCTTCTTCAGCTTTTTTTAAATCTTCCTTTATACTATTGTAACTATATTTTTCATAGTCTTTTGGCTGATATTTTTCTTCAAAACCATCTATCTTATAACTCACTATAGCTGCATCTTCTAAATAATAGTTTTTAATAGATTCATCAATTTGCTTGCTTAATTTTTTTCTTTTTTCTTCTAATTGGGCTAACCTACTTTTAGATTTATCATGATTAGATCCATCATTTAGATTTAATATTTTTTCCTTTAAAAGATATACTCTATCATAATTACCTGCCCTAATTTCATTTTGTATTTGATCTTTTAAATTTATAACTATATCCGACTTACTTACATCTCCATTTTCTGATTCAGATTGGATACTTTTTAAGTCCGATATTGACTTGTTAATCTGAGATAGCTCTTCCTCTAAAGATGCGCTGTCTCCTGATCTTGTTAACACTGCCACCTTACTTCCAGAACTTACTCTCTCTCCCTCATCTATAAAAGTTTCTACTGCTCCTCTATCTGTAGCATAGTAAATTCTTTCATCTTTAATAATAACACCACTGGTTTTAAAGCTATTATAATGTATAGTATCTTCAGGTAAAAAAGTTCTATAATCACTCCCAGTTGGTGATGGAAAAGCTCTTAAAAGTAAATAAATAAATATTATTATTAATAAAATTTTAAAAATAAATTTTGTATTAATTCTTCTTTTTTTAAATAAACTCACTTCTTCACCTACATTAGTCCATTATTTTATTGAGTGAAAAATTTACCATACTCCCTTATTATTTTAACTTTATTAATTTTAGATACTCTAAATTCTAAAATTTCATCAGTTTTTGTTATAACTTTTAAAATACCATCTTCAAATTTTCCACCTAGTAATGTACCCTTATATGTTTGGTTGTTTTCTGTTACTATTTTAATTTCATCTCCAGTTTTAAGATATAATCCATTATAAGACATTTGGTTCATATCTATATCTTTGAAATCATCACTGGTTAAAGATTTATTATCTACAATAATAATATTATTCTTAAGATAATACTTTTCTCTTAAGACAGATAATATATAACCTATTATACTAACAAAAAATGCTATAATTAAAATATTGATTATATATCTCAACTTATAACCTCCAATACATACTTAAAGTATATCATAATATTTGCTTTTTTAAAATATAATATGGTTAAATAAGAGTTATCATTTATGATAAGCTTTTCTTTGAGTACTTTATGGAAAATATAAGGATCTAAAGATCCCTATATCAATTCTTCAGATAAATTTTTCATCTCACTTTTTTTATCTCTTGCCATTAAATCTTGAACTGATTTTTTAACATCCCCACCAATATATACTAATTTATATATTTCCTCTGTTATTGGCATTGAAACATTATAGTTTTTTGAAATCTCATAAACAGATTTAGTTGTTTTTATACCTTCAACCACCATGCCTGTTCTTTCAATGGCTTCTTCTAGACTTAACCCTTGGCCTAAAAGTATTCCTGCTTTTCTATTTCGACTATGTTTACTTGTACATGTAACTATTAAATCTCCTATACCTGAAAGTCCTAAGAATGTAGATTTATTAGCTCCCATAGACTCACCAAGACGGGCCATCTCAAATATTCCACGAGTCATTAGGGCAGCTTTAGCATTATCACCATATCCTAATCCATCAGATATTCCAGCTCCTAATGCTATTACATTCTTTAAGGCCCCACCTAGTTCTACCCCTAAAAGGTCTTGATTTGTATATACTCTGAAATTTTTTTCCATGAACAAATCTTGTACTTTTTTTGAAATTTCAATACTTTTGGATGCAGCAATTACTGTTGTTGGATGTTGTATTGCTACTTCTTCAGCATGAGAAGGTCCCGATAACATTGCATACTTATTATTAGGAAGAATTTCAGCAACAATTTCAGAAACTCTTTTTAAACTATCATTTTCTATTCCCTTAGACACATTCACAATTATAGCATCTTCTGATATATAATCTTTGAATTTTTTCAAATTTTCTCTTATAGTAGGAACTGGCAATGATATTATAATAAACTCTTTGTTCTTTAAAACGTTCTCAGGACTATTAGAGAATTTTATCCTATTATTGAGACTTATTCCTGGGAGATACTTTTTATTAGTCTTTGTTTTATATATATCTTCTAATTGCTCCTTACTTCTTAGCCAAATGTCCACTTCAATATCTTTTCTACTAAGTACTAATGCTAATGCGGTACCCCAACTTCCCCCTCCTAAAATAGCTACACTTTTTTTCAAAAAAATCACCTCATAATTTTAATTTATTTTCCTTGCCTTTAATCAGTCTATCTATGTTATCTTTATGTCTTAAAACTATAAATAATGCTAAAATAATTATTGTAAAGTTAAGATATTTATTAGGTTTATAAAAAATATTTAAAATAATTGGGGCCGATATTCCTCCCAACATAGATCCTAAAGAAACTATTTTACTAAAATATATTACTGTTATACCTACAATAGTTACTAAAGCTCCTAAGCTAGGTTGTAATGCATATAGTATACCTAAAGAAGTGGCCACACCTTTTCCACCCTTAAATTTTAAAAATATAGGATAATTATGACCAATCACAACAAATACCGCTGCTATATAAGATCCCATAGTACCCATAATTTTATAACCTAAGTAAACAGCTACCACTCCTTTAAGTGAGTCTAGAATAAAAGTAATCAAAGCAAACTTCTTACCCATAACTCTTAAAACATTAGTAGACCCAGCATTTCCACTTCCATGATTTCTTATATCTATATTTTTACTTTTACCTAAAACATATGCAGCAGAAAAAGAACCTATTAAATAAGAAATTAAAATTATTAATAATTTTTTCATAAGTTAATCTCCTTTTTTACGTTCTTTATATTGAATCTTTATAGGTACACCTTCAAATCCAAAATAAAACCTAATCTGATTTTCTAAATATCTAGTATAAGAAAAATGCATAAGATCTTTATTCTTCATAAAAATAACAAACTTAGGTGGCCTTACAGATACTTGTGTTCCATAATAAATTTTAGCCTGTCTTCCTTTATCAGATGGCGGCTGATTCATCATTATTGCCTCATTAATAATATCATTTAACACTCCTGTTGAAATTCTCATATTATAGTTATTATTAACAAGATTTATCATATCCAGTAACTTATCTACTCTTTGGCCTGTTTTAGCGGATATAAATAAAATAGGAGCGTAATTTAAAAAGCTTAAATTTAGCCTTATATCAGATTCAAATTCTTTTACTGTATCATTATCTTTTTTTACTAAATCCCATTTATTTACCGCTATTATCATAGCCTTACCGTTATCATGAGCATATCCCGCAATTTTACTATCTTGCTCTGTAACTCCCTCGGTAGCATCAATAACTAAAACACATACATGTGATCTATCTATTGCTGATAAAGTTCTAACTACTGAGTATCTTTCTACACCATCTTCAATACTTCTTTTTCTTCTAAGTCCTGCTGTATCTATTAGACTATATCTATGACTTCCATATTCAAAATAAGTATCTATAGCGTCTCTTGTAGTTCCAGGTATATCAGTTACTATTACTCTATTTTCACCTAATATATTATTTATAAGAGAAGATTTTCCTGCATTAGGCTTTCCTATTACTGAAACTCTTATAAGGTCTTCATCATATTCAGTATCACTATCCACTGGAAACTTTTCAATAACTCTATCTAATAAATCACCTAATCCTAAGCTAGATTCAGCAGATATTATAGATAAATCTCCTAGTCCCAATTCATAAAACTCATATACCTCTGCCGGTAACTCATTACTATCTACTTTATTAACAACAACTATAACTTCTTTTCCAGAAGCTCTTAGTAAATTACCAATCTCCACATCAGGAGCTGTCATACCTGCTCTACCATCTACAACAAATAGTATAACATCTGCCATATCTATAGCTAGATTGGCTTGTCTCTTAATATTATTCATAATAGTACTTTCGTCCTCTAAGTCTAATCCCCCAGTATCTATTAAAGTATAATACTTATTTAACCATTCACCCTCTGCATATATTCTATCCCTTGTAACTCCTGGTGTATCCTCTGTTATTGCTATTCTTTCTCCTGCTAATTTGTTAAATAACGTCGATTTACCTACATTTGGTCTACCAACTATACAAACTGTTGCTCTATTCATACTTTCACCTCTTCATATAATTGCAATTCTTTATTATTATAACATACAAAGGCAGATACTGAGTATTAAGCTCAATATCTGCTGTATATTTACTTATAGATAGGATATTTTTTACATAAATTTATAACTCTATCTCTTATTACTATCTTATCTTCAGAAGAAGTTAAAACTAAATCAATAATATCTGCTATTTCAATCATATCTTCTTCCTTCATCCCTCTTGTAGTTACTGCTGGAGTTCCTATTCTAAGTCCACTAGTAATAAATGGTGATTGAGGGTCATTTGGTATAGTATTTTTATTTGTAGCTATTCCTACTTCTTCTAACATTTCCTCTGCATCTTTACCAGTTATGTTTTTGTCTCGTAAATCTATAAGCATTAGATGTGTATCTGTTCCACCTGATACAATTCTATATCCCTTAGATTTTAAGGCTTGTGCTAGTGCATCTGCATTTTTTAAAACCTGTTTTTGATATAATTTAAACTCTGGATCTAAAGCTTCTTTAAAAGCTACTGCCTTTGCAGCAATTATGTGCATCAGTGGACCACCTTGAATACCAGGAAATATAGATTTATCAATTTTTTTGGCATGCTCTGCCTTACATAAAATAGCTCCGCCTCTAGGACCTCTTAAAGTTTTGTGAGTTGTTGTTGTAACAAAATCTGCAAATTCTACTGGGTTTTGATGATATCCGCTTGCTATTAAGCCTGCTATATGAGCCATATCAACCATTAAATAAGCTCCAACTTCATCTGCGATTTCTCTAAATTTAGAGAAATCTATGGACCTAGAATAAGCACTTGTTCCTGCAACTATTAATTTAGGCTGTTCTTTAATTGCGATTTCTTTTACTTTTTCATAGTCTATAGTTTCTGTTTCTTTATCAACTCCATAATCTATAAAATTATAATAGCTTCCTGATATATTAACTGGACTACCGTGTGTTAAATGTCCACCTTCAGATAAGTTCATTCCTAATACTTTATCACCTGGTTCTAAAATTGCAAAGTATACTCCTAAATTCGCATTTGATCCAGAATGTGGTTGAACATTCGCATGTTCTGCCCCAAAAAGCTCTTTCAGTCTATCTATTGCTAATTGTTCTACTTTATCTACAACTTGGCATCCACCATAATACCTTTTGTTTGGATAACCTTCTGCATACTTATTAGTTAATAAACTTCCTGCAGCATTCATTACATCTTCTGATACAAAATTTTCTGAAGCTATTAACTCTATATTTAGTTGTTGACGTTCTTTTTCTTCTTCTAATAATTTCTTAATTTCTAAATCCATTAAATAACCCTCTTTCTCTATTTATATTTGTTTTTAAATCTTATTAGATATATAATATATTCTGGTAAAATCTAATTATAACATATATATATAATTTTTTATATTGTAAGGGGGGATTATATGAAAAACTTAACTTTATTAGAAGAATTTCAGTCAGGAAGTCTAGAGTCAATAGAGGATTATAAAGTTAGACAACTTCTTACTCTAGCTATTTTAACTGGTAGTACTATGTTAAAAAATGGTGCTGAAACTTATAGAGTTGAAGATACAATTAAAAGAATTTGTAAATCAAGACCTAACATAAGATTTGCTCACTCTTTCGTAATACCATCAGCTTTATTTGTAGCTATTGATTATGAAGGAGAACTTATTTCTTATTTAAAAAGAGTTAGCCCTGAGCAGATGAATTTAAATAAGATTCATCTAGTGAATGAATTTTCAAGAAAATTTGTAAATAGCGATATGTCTGTTTCAGATGGACTAAAAAGAATAAAAGAAATAGATAGGAGCAAAACATATTCACAAAATCAACTGTGCCTTTTTGCAGGCATAATTTCTGCAACCTTCACTGGACTTTTTGGCGGTAATGCAATAGATAGTCAAATAAGTGGAATAGTAGGACTTGTTACTATGAAATTTATATTTTATATATATAAAATGGAGTTTATATCTTTTATAGATAACTTTTTAGCAGGTTTTATAGGAGCTTTTTTATCCTATATGGCTAAAAAAATTGGATTAGCTCATGATATGGACGTTATAATAATAGGTGTTATAATGCCATTGCTTCCTGGATATGCTCTAACAAACTCAATTAGAGATGCTATATCTGGTGATCACGTATCCAGCTTATCTAGAGGTTTGGATGCCATCTTAAGTGGTGTTGCTATGGCATTAGGAGTAGCGACTGTTTTAAAGTTTATTTAAAAGGAGTTGATTATTTTGTTTATAAAACAAGCAATTTTAGCTTTTTTAGCAACTGCATCCTTCGCAGCTTTCTTCTCAGAGCCTAAGGATGTATTGATACCTACAGGAATAATAGGTATGGTTGGCTGGCTTATATATTTTTATATGGAAAATTTATTTGCCTATGATAAGTTTATTTCTATTTTCATCGCTTCACTAACAGTTAGTGTTCTTGGAGAGTTATCTGCTAAAAAATTTAAAAAGCCAGCAACCCTTTTTACCATACCAGGGCTATTACCCTTAGTACCAGGTGCTGGCGTCTATTATACAATGTTTAATCTAGTAAATAAGTTAAATTACTCTGAAAAAGGAGTTGAGACACTATTAACTGCTGGAGCTATAGCTCTAGGTATAATAGTTTCATCTGTATTCTCCAATTCTATAAAAAGAAAAATCTATTAATTACTTGATATATTGTAACATAATTTGAATTAGAGTATTAAGCTCTTCTTCATCTGTTTCACCTTCCAAGTATCCTTTTAAACAATCGTTCATATAGTTTTCTAAAACCAGACCACCTACATTGTTTAAAGCTGACTTTACAGCTGATACTTGGATTAATATATCACCACAAAATTTCTCTTCAGATATCATCCTTTGAATTCCTTTTATCTGCCCTTCTATACGATTTAATCTTTTTATTATTGGGTCTATATTGCTCATAATATCACCCCTATTTATAATACTTCAATTATAGAAATTGCAGTTTCATCTTTTTTTCCTATCTTAGAATCAATTAATTTTACTAGCAGATATCCCAAGCCCATAAATATAAGTCCTAAAATAAATCCAGCTACTTCAGGGTTTATAGAGTTAGATCCACTAAACATTTTTATTCCACTAAAAACTCCAAGTAAAAGCATAGATAAAGGTATAAAATAAACTATAAATGTATATTTCATTATATTTTTTACCTCTCCTTTAACTTTTACTATATCACCAACTTTTACATTAAGATTGTTTTTTATTATTAAGCTATGTCCTGGAGTATCACATCCACTACATGTCTTACATCCTCCGCCACACCCAGAGATTCTACTTACTTCTATCTCAACTTTATCTCCTAATGTCTTTTTTACAAAACCTATTTGCTCCATAATTCAACCCTCCTATAAGGATAAATCCTTTATTACCTTAGAAGCCATTAATATTCCAAATATTGAAGGGACAAAGGCAATACTAGCTGGAACCGCCTTTCTCCTATCTTTATCTCCTAAATTTACATTAATAGGGTCTTCATCAGACCACACTACACAAAGGTTACTTATCTCTCTCTTTCTCAATTCTCTTCTCATAACTCTAGCAAGTGGACAAACTTTAGTATCATATATATCATTTATTTTCACTTTACTAGGATCTATTTTGTTTCCTGCTCCCATAGCACTTATTATAGGTATATGATTTTTACATGCATATTCTATTAAACTTATTTTAGATGATATAGTATCTATGGCATCTATTATATAATCACTATCAAGAAGGCCTATTTTTTCTTCCAATCCTTCTTGATATTTCAAATTATAAGTTTGAATCTTAGCTTTTGGATTAATATCTAAAATTCTCGACTTCATAACCTCAACTTTGCTTTTTCCAACAGTTGTATCTAAGGCATGTATTTGTCTATTAATATTAGTTAAATCTATTATATCATAATCTATAAGTTTAAAATTAGTTATGCCAGTTCTAGCTAATATTTCTGCAGCATAAGACCCTACTCCACCTATTCCAAATATAGAAACTGTAGGTATACTAAGCTTACACATAGCTTCCTTTCCTATTAGAGCCTGAGATCTAATAAATCTTTGATCCATAATATCACTACTAATTTCTTTCTTTTATATTTAACTCAACAAGTTGATCTTCAGTTACTTTTGTAGGAGCATCCATCATTAAATCTGTTGCAGCTTGAGTTTTAGGGAACGCTATAACATCTCTTATATTTTCAGTGTTAGTTAACAACATAACTAATCTATCAAATCCATAGGCTATACCACCATGAGGAGGTGTTCCATATTTAAATGCTTCTATTAAATGTCCAAACTTTATAGCTATCTCTTCTTCATTAAAACCAAGTAGTTTAAACATTTTATTTTGTAATTCTGGATTATTAATCCTTATACTTCCTCCACCTAGCTCATCACCATTCATAACTATATCATAAGCTTTTGCTCTAACTTTACCTGGTTCAGTCTCTAAGTATTCAATGTCTTCATCCATTGGGGAAGTAAATGGATGATGTACTGCTACATATCTTTCTTCTTCTTCATCATATTCAAATAATGGGAATTCTGTTATCCAAACTAAAGCAAGTTGATCCTTATTTATTAAATCTAAATCTTTTGCTAACTTAACTCTCAAACTACCTAATGAATCGAAAACTACTTGAGGTTTATCAGCTACAATAAATATTATATCTCCATCTTCTGCTTCCATAGTACTACGTATTCCTTCTAACTCTTCTTCTGTAAGGAATTTAGCAATTCTAGAATTCAATTGTCCATCTACAACTCTAATATCTACTAAACCTTTTGCTCCATAATCCTTTACAAAAGATTCTAATTTTTTAATATCTTTATTACTTAATTGATTTTCTTGTCCTTTAAAATTAATTCCTCTAACATGTCCTCCGTTAGCAATATTACCACTAAATACTTTAAATTCGCTCTTTCTTAAAACTTCTGTCAAGTCTACAAGCTCGTATCCAAATCTTAAGTCTGGTTTATCAGATCCAAACCTAGTCATTGCATCATTATAAGTCATTCTATCTATAGGTAACTTAATATCAATGTCCTTCATCTCTTTAAAGATATTTTTTATTAACTTTTCATTAATAGATATTATATCCTCTACATCAACAAATGACATTTCTATATCAATTTGTGTAAATTCTGGCTGACGATTTGCTCTTAGGTCCTCATCTCTAAAACACTTAGTTATTTGATAATATCTATCCATGCCTGCTACCATTAGTAATTGCTTCATTTGTTGTGGAGATTGAGGTAACGCATAAAACTCGCCTTTGTTAACTCTACTTGGTACTAAATAGTCCCTTGCTCCTTCTGGTGTTGGTTTTGTAAGCATTGGTGTTTCTATTTCTACAAAATTATTTTCATATAAAAAGTCTCTTACGACTCTAGCTGCTTTTGCTCTAATTTTTAATTTTTCCTGCATATTTGGTTTTCTTAAATCCAAATATCTGTATTTTAATTTCATATTCTCAGAAACTTTATCATCATCTTTTATATATATAGGTGGTGTTTCTGATTTATTTAAGATTTTAAGCTCCTCTACTAATAACTCAATATCCCCAGTTTTTATGTCTTCATTTTTTGCTTGTCTTTCCCTTACCTTACCTTTCACTGCTATAACATATTCAGATCTAATTTTTTCTGCTTTACTAAAAATTTCTTTTGATACTGTATCATCTATAACAATTTGAGTTATGCCTGTAGTATCTCTTAAATCTATAAAGATTATAGAACCTAAATTTCTTTCTCTCTGAACCCATCCCATTAATGTAACTGTTTTATCTACATCTGTAATTCTCAAATCACCACACATGTTGGTTCTTCTCAAATTACCCATATTTTCTACCATTAAAATTTCCTCCTTACATAATAAAGCCCCTCATCTCTGTAACCAGCGACGAGAGGTTTTCTCGTAGTATTATATACTAAGCACATCAATCTCACGTATTTTATAATACACCTATCTACATTATAATATCTATAGTTTTATTTTACAAGCTATTACAAATTATTATGAAGATGTTTAACTTTTTTATTAATTTGCTCATCTATTCTATCAATATAGTCTTTTAAACTTTTAAAATTTGCCTCTCTTTTTACCCTTAAATCTTTATTAACTATTTTGCTAACAGCTCCCATTCCAAAAGCAAGTATTGTTTCTCTCTCTTCCATCATAGATATATTATATATCGAGATATGTCCATCTTTAGCATATCCAACATTTTCTAAGTTTGCAAAACTTTGCTTTTGTCTATATAAATAATAAGGAACAAGACTTAAATCGCTTATTAACTGCTTTATATTATTGTCTAATAATAAAGCTATTTCGTCATTTACAGCTACAGAAGAATTATAGAGCCTTTTAAAATTAGATCCATTTTTTATAGCAAGACTGTGTATTGTTAAGTTATTTGGTTTTAGTTTTTTTATTTCTTTGAAAGTGTACATTATGTCATCTATTGTTTCACCAGGTAATCCAATTATTAAGTCCATGTTTATAGTTTTAAAACCTAAACTTTTAGCCTGATTATATACCTCAATAATTTGGCTAGATTTATGTGTGCGGCCAACTTGACTTAAAGTTTCATCCCTCATTGTCTGTGGATTAATACTTATTCTATCTACTCCTAAATCTTTTAGCATCTTTAAATAGTCATAATCTAAACTATCTGGTCTACCAGCTTCAACTGTGAACTCTTTAATATCATAATCTTTAAATACTAAATTTATAGTGTTTATCAACTTAGCTAAAAGCTCTCTATTTATAGAGGTAGGTGTGCCCCCACCTATATAAATAGAGTTAAGCTTACCTAATTCTAAATATTTACTCACAGTTTCAAACTCATATATTAGATTATCTATATAGTCCGATACTATATTTTCATACTTCTTTACAGGTAATGTTGGAAAAGAACAGTAACTACAAATACTTGGACAAAATGGTATACTAAAATAAAGACTATATCCACCTTTTGATTGATTCAAATAAGATCTTTGCCTTTCTGATATATTAATTAAATCAGAGCTTTTTAGCTCACTCAATAAATATTCTTCTGTTAAAACAAGATCTATATCTTGTCTTGTTATATTCTGATCTAATAAGTTGTGAACTATCTTACTAGGTCTTATGCCTGTTAAAATTCCCCAAGGAATTGATTTTTTGCCTTTAAATGATCTTACAAGAAGTTTTTTTATAGCAACATCTTTCTTTTTATCATTATTATCTATATATACATTAATTTTTTTAAAGTTCTCTTTATCCTTAAAGAATTTATTATTAACCATAGCTTCTAATACATAATGGCTATCTTCTTGATAAATATTTATATATTTATCATAATTTATTATTTTAATACTACTATATAAAATACTTTCTTTAGGAAATAAACTCTCCATTAATGCTTTAAAGCCAGGAGTGTAAAAATAGTCTTCAACATATATTTTCAACAACATACTCACCTATCTTAAAAAAGGATTATATTGCTTCTCATAGGCAATTGTAGAGTGAGGCCCATGACCAGGCAAAATTGTAATAGATTCATCTAATATTAATAATTTGCTTTTTATAGAATCTATAATTTCTTCAAAACTTCCTCCTGGAAAGTCCGTTCTACCTATTGATCCCTGAAATAAAGTGTCCCCTGTTATTAGATAACTTCCTATTTTGTAGCAAACTCCTCCTGGGGTATGCCCTGGAGTGTGAATAACTTTAAATTCCAAGTCTCCTATCTTTATTAGGTCATTATCTTCTAAAATTTCATCAACATCCAAGCTTATTTCTTTGCCAAACATCTGAGTTGAAAAATTTAAACTTCCATTTTTTAATAATTCTAATTCATCTTTATGTGCTACAATTGGTACTTGTAGTTTAGTTTTTAGATCTTGTAAAGTACCTATATGATCTGCATGCCCATGTGTTAAAAGAATTTTTTCAACCTCTAGATTATTTTTTTCTATATAGTCTTCAATAACCTTTAATTCAACACCTGGATCCACTACAACTGCTTTTTTAGTATCTTCTGAGTATACTATATAACAATTTGCACCATATCCAGTTTCAGGTATTATAATTATCTTAAAATTCATCGTATTCCTCCTTAAAATGTTTTACTACTATCTAATAATATAGTTACCGGTCCTTGATTTAGAAACTCAACATCCATATCTGCTCCAAATACACCTTCTTTTATTTTTAAACCAGACTTCTTAGCCTTAGTAACAAACTCTTCATAAAGTTTTAAAGCCTTATCTGGATCAGCAGAATCAGAAAAACTAGGTCTTTTACCCTTTCTTACATCTCCATACAATGTAAATTGTGAAACCACAAGTACTTCTCCTTCTATATCCTTTACTGATAAATTCATCTTACCTTGTTCATCTTCAAAAATTCTAAGTCCTAAAACCTTATCTACTAGATAATCAACATCAATACTATTATCTTCATTTCCTACACCTAATAAAACTAATAAGCCCTTAGATATATCAGATACTAATTCTGAATCTACTTTTAATTTAGCATATTCAACTCTCTGTACAACCGCTCTCATAAAATCCTCCTATACTGTCACTCTGTATGCATCTATAATACTTTCCATACCCTTCATATCACGTATAAATTTTTCTAATTCCTGAGTATCTTTAATTTCTAATGTCATATTTATTATAACAATATTAGCCTTGTTAGTTCTCGCATTTAAAGAAGTTAAAGTTATTTCAGTTTCTGCCATTCTATTTGTAATTTCTGCCAACAAGCCAGGTCTATCAACTGATTGAATTTGTATCTCTGCTGCATAAGACGCCTGTTCAGTGCTATCCCAATTTACATCTATAAATCTTGCTCTATCTTCCTCACTAGCTAAATCAATATTAGAACAATCAGTTCTATGGATCGAAACGCCTCTTCCTCTTGTAATATATCCTACTATATTATCACCTGGTACAGGATTACAACACTTAGAAAATCTAACTTTTATATTATCTACACCAGTAATATTTATACCTTGGTTATCTGAGCTTCTTGCCCTTTTTGGTTGAGGCTTCTTAATAATTTTTTTACTCTCTTTTTCTTCTTCTTTACCATATTTCTTTTCATATTCTTCTCTTAATTTTGGTATAATTTGATTCAAGCTTGTACTTCCAAAACCTACAGAAGCATATAAATCTTCTAAAGTGCTTAAGCCCATTCTTCTAGCTATAGAATCCAATTTTTCCTCATCTAAAAATTTATTTATATCATAATTTAACCTTCTTATTTCTCTTTCTAAAAGCTCCTTACCTTTTACCTTATTAACATCTTTATCTTTCACTTTAAACCATTGTCTAATCTTACTTCTAGCCTGTGGACTTTTTACTATATTAACCCAATCTCTACTTGGATTACTATTAGTAGAAGTTATCACTTCTACAATATTACCTGTTTTTAATTTATAGTCTAACGGGACTATTCTTCCATCAACTTTTGCTCCTACACATCTATTACCAACTTCTGTATGGACTCTATAGGCAAAGTCAATTGGTGTTGATCCATCAGGTAGATTTATAACATCTCCAACAGGCGTGAAAACATAAACCTCATCAGTGAAGAAATCCACCTTTAAAGTCTCCATAAAATCTTTTGGGTCTTTCAAGTCTCCCTGCCATTCTAGGAGTTGTCTTAACCAAGAAAGTTTATTATCCAGATTATCTAACTTACCCTCTGAGCCTTCTTTATATCTCCAATGTGCAGCAATACCATATTCAGCTGTGCGATGCATATCCCAAGTCCTTATTTGAACTTCAAAAACTTCTCCTTTTTTACCAATTACAGTTGTATGAATTGATTGATACATATTAGGTTTTGGCATAGCTATATAATCTTTAAATCTTCCTGGTATAGGTCTCCAAAGGTTATGAACTATTCCTAATGATTCATAACATTCTTTAACATCATCAACAATAATTCTCATTGCAGTTAGATCAAATATTTCATCAAAACTTTTATCTTGTTCTGTCATTTTTTTATAAATACTATAAAAACTTTTTGGTCTACCACTTATATCATAACTTATACCTTGTTTATCGAGGCTATCGCCTAAAATTTTTGAAATACTATTAATATATTCTTCTCTTTCAACCCTTTTTTTAGAAACCTTATCAACTAGATCATAATAACTATCTGGGTCTAAAAACCTCAAAGATAAGTCCTCTAATTCCCACTTTATCTTTGAAATACCCATTCTATGAGCCAAAGGAGCATATATTTCTAAAGTCTCTAAAGCTTTTTCCTTCTTTTTAGCGGGACTCATGTACTCAAGAGTACGCATGTTATGAAGTCGATCTGCCAACTTTACAATTATGACCCTTATATCTTTTGCCATAGCAAGAACCATTTTTCTTAAGTTTTCTGCTTGATTTTCTTGCTTAGTTCTATAAGGTAAATTTTTTAATTTTGTAACACCATCGACAATTACCGCTATTTCTCTATCAAAGTTCTCTTCAATATCTTCAAAAGTTACACTTGTATCCTCAATGGTATCGTGTAATAAACCAGCTATAATCGTAGACGTATCCATATTTAAATCACAAAGTATTAACGCTACATTAAATGGATGTATAAAAAATGGTTCTCCTGAATTTCTCTTTTGCTCTGAATGAGCTTCTTCAGAAAAATAATAAGCTTTTTCAAGTAATTTTAAATCTGCCTCCGGATTATATTCAATAACTCTGGATAATAATTGTTCTAACATAAACTCACCTCTTTCTATAAGCATTCTTATTTACTAATTCTATAAGATTCTATAATGATTTGTAAAGTAGTTCTACCCATAAATTCATTAATATTCGGATAAAAAACCAAATCTAACTTTATAGAGTTTTCCAAATTAGAATAAAGCTTCTCAAGTTCTTGACTACCATAATTGTTTACTATTACATTCTCAAAATCTTCAACTCCATTAAAAATCATACCCTCTATTATTCTATTATTTTCATCTAGTAGTTGAAGTTTTATAACATTTTTATTTTTACCTAAAACTTTAGCTCCAGCTATATCTATATTTGTTACACCAAAAATAGGTTTACTATTTCCTTTTCCAAAAGGTTCTAATTTCTCTAAATTATAAACAAGTTCATAATTTATATCACTTAATTTTAAAGGCATATCTAAATATATTTTTGGAGCTAAATCTTCTTCAGTTAAACTATTATTATTTAGTGATTCTCGTAATTTACTAATATTATCAACTTTTAAAGAAAGGCCAGCTGCCATAGGATGACCACCAAATTTTTCTAAATAGTACTTTCTATCACTTAACTCTTTAAATATATCAAATTCTTCAATAGATCTAGCAGATCCTTTTGCTAATTCGCCCGAATTTGTAATAACTATAGTTGGTTTATAATATCTATCCTTTATCCTACCTGCTATTATACCAGCTACACTTTCATGTATAGTTGGCTCATAAATTAGCAGTACGCTATCATTTTTTAAGCTAGTATTTTCTACTTGCTCTATAACCTTATCAGTGCCTTTAATAGTAATATCTTTTCTATCATCATTTAATTCTCTTAACTCTTTTGCTAGTAATTCAGCTTTAAAAATATCGTCTGTCAGAAACAACTCTAGAGCTTTTTCAGCACTATCTAACCTACCAGATGCATTAATACTCGGACCTAATATAAAACCTATATGATATACAGATATTTCTTTATCTGTTAACTCTGTAGCTCTTATAAGGGATTTTAAACCTATATTACTTGTAGAATTTATCATTTCCAAACCTTTTTTTACTATAATTCTATTTTCATCTACTAAGTCTACTACATCACATATAGTTGCTATAGCAGCATATTCTATATATCTTCTCGCCTCATCTATAATATTATAATCTTTATATATATTTTCTATTAACTTATAAACTACTCCTGCTCCACATAACTTTTTAAAAGGATAAGAGCAATCACGCCTTTTAGGGTTTAAGACAGCATCCGCTTGAACTAATATATCCTGAGTTTCACCAGAAATTTCTTTAAATGGCAAGTCATGATGATCTGTCACTATAACTTCTAATCCAATACTTTTTGCAAAATCTACCTCATCTATAGCTGCTATTCCATTGTCACAAGTTATAATTAAATCAACTCCATCTTTCTTAGCTTCACCGATTATATTCTTATTTATTCCGTATCCATCTTCAATTCTATCAGGTATAACATAATCTACGTTTCCACCTAATTTATCAATGGCGTTTTTAAGCATATAAACAGATATTACTCCATCTACATCATAATCTCCAACTATTCTGATTTTTTTAGACTTATTAATAGCATTTATTATTATCTCACTAGCTTTATCCATGTCTTTCATAAGAGCAGGATTATACATTTTGCTAAAATCAGGGTTTAAATATGCATCTATGGCTCTAGGGTTATCTATTCCTCGATTAACTAATATTCTAGACAAGTAATCTGGTATATTAAAAATATTAGATATTCTAGAAAAGTCAGCCTGTCTATTTTTTATAAACCATCTTTCTTTCAAGTTATCACCTCTTTATAAAAATAAAATTTAGATACATATGTATCTAAATTTTATTCTAGTTCTTCTAAATTATTTTTATCATCACATTTTTTCAAATCTTTAATAAGCTTGTTCTCTTCCTCTAATTTAGAAATCTTACCTTTTAAAGATTTTATTTCTTGAGTTAGTCTTATTTTTTTTATTAAACTTATTAAAAAGACTATCAAGGCCCCTAGTAAGGCAGATCCCATTATAACAACAGCTTGAGACATAGTAATTTTAGTGAATATAAAGTCTACTATAACAGTTTCACTATTAGCTATGGCAAAGATTACTATCAAAAATGCAAAGATTAAAGATATTATAAATCCTTTTTCCACTTCTACCTCCTTGGGACTATATTATTTTTTACTATTTCTTTCAGATAATTCATATAATAGTGGAGAAGCTATAAATAAAGATGAATATGTCCCTGATAAAATACCTACCATTAAAGGTAATGCTAGAACTTTCATATCTTCTACCCCTATAATAAATACTACTAAAACAGCAACAAAAGTTGTTATTGAAGTATATATTGTTCTTCTAAGTGATTCATTAATACTTTTATTAACTATTTCTCCCTTATCTTTTTTAGGATAAAGCTTTATATTTTCTCTTATTCTATCAAATATTACTATGGTATCGTTTATAGAATATCCTAATATTGTTAATATGGCTGCAATAAAGGAACTGTTTACAGGAACTCTAAAAATTGAGTAAAAAGCTAACATAACTAAAATATCATGAATAAGAGCTATAATAGCTGATATTCCAAATTCAAATTTAAATCTAATAGTAATATATATTAACATAGCTATTACAGCAATCGTCATTGATAGTAAAGCTTTCTTTTTTATCTCTTCACCCATAAAAGCTTCAAATTTTTCCGTTTGATAATTTTCACTATCAATATCATATTTATCATTAAAACTTTTTAAAATTTTAACAGTATCTTCATTGGATAAATCTAGAGCACTCTTAATTATAATAGATTCATTATTTGAACCAGCATGAACTATGCTTGCCTCATCATCATATTTATCCATTAAATCTTTAACTTCTTCTATATCTACATATTTACCCATATTTATTTCAATTATAGTTCCACCAGCAAAATCGATGCCTAGGTTAAACCCTTTAATTAAAAACATAATAATACCAGCTATAATTATTAAAGATGATATTAATTGAAATTTTCTTCTGTTTTTTATAACGTCCATTATATCACTCCTTAAGCCCCATATATTTTGGTATTACCCTCACCTGTTATTGTTGATACTAGTCTAAGCATGTATTTAGATAGTAGCACCGAAGTTATAACAGAAGCCACAATACCAATCATTAATGTAACACCAAACCCTTTGATAGGTCCAATACCAAAGTAGTATAAAACAGCACCAGCTATCAAAGTTGTTATATTTGAGTCAACAACAGAAGTTAAAGCTCTTTTAAAACCTGCTTCAATAGAAGTTCTAATTGTTTTTCCTGCAAGTAGTTCTTCCCTAATACGCTCAAATATCAACACATTCGCATCTACAGCCATTCCTATAGAAAGTATTAACCCAGCTATTCCTGGCAGTGTTAAAACTACACCTAGTAATGACATAGAAATTACTACTATTAATGTATATACTATTAATCCTAATGAAGCTATCATTCCTGGTAATCTGTATACAATAATCATAAGTCCAAAAATTAATAATAAAGATATCCCACCTGCTAATAAACTCTTTTCAAATGCTTCTAATCCTAACCTTGGTCCTATAACAGATGTTGTTTTTTCTATCATATCTACAGGTAGCGCACCTGCTCTAATTAAGTTTGCTAGTTGACTCGCTGAGTCTATATCAAACCCACCTTGTATAACTGCTTTACCATCAGTAATGGCCTTACCGCCATCCGCAGCACTTTGAACTAATGGACTTGATATAACCTGATCATCTAAAACAATAAATATTACTCTCTCTTCAGGTTTTGTTTTATTCACTAATCTTCCAGTTGCTTCTGCAAATCTTTCCTTACCTTCCTTATCGAATTCTAATGATACAACAATATCTCTTCTTCCTAACTCTGTATCTTGAGACTGTACATCAGAACCTACGACATTTTTACCAGTTAAAATTACATTACCATCTGGCTCTATAAATTGTAGTTGAGCTGTTTTACCAATTAGATCTATAGCTTCTTGAGGATCTTCAACACCTGCAAGCTCAACTCTGATTCTATTATCATCTTCTATAGCAATATTTGGCTCAGATACTCCTAGTCCATCTACTCTCTCACTTATAATAGTTCTAGTTTGATCCATAAGTTTAGCTAACTCTTCACCTTTGGCATCTGTATCTGCTTCTAAAACAACATACACTCCACCTGCTAGTTCTAGGCCTAGATTTATAGAGTCTTTAGCTTTTGGAATATTAATCTTTCCTACTTTTAAGCCTTTAAATGCTATCAAAACTGCACCTGCCACTATTGATAATATTAATATCAATATTATAATGTTTTTATTTTTATTTTTCATGTTACTCCTCCCAACAATCTTAATTTTAAGATTACAAAATAAAAGCTTCCCTAAGGAAGCTCTTTATTACTTCTCTAAAACTGAGCCTACAGCCCATCTATAGATATCAAATCTACTCTTTGCTGTAGAAGTTTCGATTGTTAATATGTCCTCTTTAGCTACTACAACTTTTCCTATGATACCACCTATGGTAACAATTTCATTACCTACAACTATATTTTTTATCATTTCACGTTTTTCTTCTTCTTGTTTCTTTTGAGGTCTTATCATAAAGAAGTATAAAACACCAAACATAACTATAGGCAGTATTAAACTTTTAAGTAAGTCTTCCATCTTATTACACACCCTTTCTTTCTATATTACAATATACCATTATACATGATATTAACTAAAAAATCATTCTATTTACTCATATCCATATTTTTTATAAAATTCATCTTTATACTCTAATAAGTTATCATTTTTTATAGCTTCTCTTATATTTTCCATTAACTTAGTTAAAAAATAAATATTGTGAATAGTAACTAACCTTGGTCCTAAAATCTCATTGACATTAAATAAATGTCTTATATAAGCTCTTGAATAATTTTGGCATGTATAACAATCACATTCAGGATCTAGTTTAGAAAAATCTTTTGCATACTTAGCATTTCTAACAACTAATCTACCATGAGAAGTCATAGCTGTACCATTTCTTGCTATTCTTGTAGGTAATACACAGTCAGCCATATCTACACCTCTAATTACAGCTTCAAATAAATAATCAGGAGTACCGACCCCCATTAAATATCTTGGCTTATCCTCTGGTAATAAAGGAGTAGTATGATCTAAGATTTCACACATTAAATCCTTAGGTTCACCTACACTTAGTCCGCCTATAGCATAACCTGGAAAATCCAGCTCTATTAAGTCTTTAGCACTTTGTGTTCTTAAGTCTTTATACATTCCTCCTTGAACAATCCCAAATAATGCTTGATTATCAGTATTTTTATGAGCATCTTTACATCTTTTAGCCCACCTTGTAGTTCTTTCCATAGACTTTTTAACATAATTATAGTCTGCTGGATATGGAGCACATTCATCAAAAGCCATCATTATATCTGAACCCAAGGCGGTTTGTATCTCTACTGCTTTTTCTGGAGATATAAATTTCTTAGAACCATCTATATGAGATCTGAACTCTACTCCTTCCTCACTAATAGTCCTTCTATCACCTAAGCTAAATACTTGAAAACCACCACTATCAGTTAAGATAGGCCCGTCCCAATTCATAAATTTATGAAGACCACCAGCTTCTTTAACTAAATCTTCACCAGGTCTTAAATGTAGGTGATAAGTATTAGCTAGTATTATCTGAGCCCCAAGGTCCTTAACTTCCTCTGGTGTCATAGATCTAACACTAGCTCTAGTACCTACAGGCATAAATATAGGCGTTTCTATTACACCATGTGGTGTCTCTAATACACCTAACCTTGCATCTGTATCCTTAGATTTTTTTAATAATTTAAAATTTATAGCCATAATTTCCTCCTATTTCTTTCTTATATAATAAGCATTGCATCTCCAAAAGAGAAAAACCTATATCTTTCTTCTATTGCTACTTTATATACTTTTAAAATTTCTTCCCTACTAACAAGAGCACTTACTAACATAAGTAGTGTTGACTCTGGGAGATGAAAATTAGTAATCATTCCATCTATTATCTTAAATTTATATCCAGGATAAATGAATATATCTGTCCATCCAGATTTAGCTCTAATTTTACCACTTTCATCTGCAACACTTTCCAATGTTCTAGTACTAGTAGTTCCTACAGATATTACTTTTCCACCTCTGGATTTTGTTTCATTGATTATATCTGCTGTTTCTTGATCTATGCTATAATATTCAGAATGCATCATATGCTCCTCAATAGAATCTACTCTCACAGGACTGAATGTTCCCAACCCTACATGTAGGGTTATATATACTATATTTACACCTTTATCTTTTAAATCTTCTAAAAGTCTATCAGTAAAATGTAATCCCGCTGTAGGAGCAGCGGCAGATCCAATATGCTTAGAATATACAGTTTGATATCTATCTCTATCCTCTAAAGTCTCTTTTATATATGGTGGTAGAGGCATTTCTCCAATTTTATCTAAAACTTCATAAAAATCACCTTCATAGCTAAACTTTACTAATCTAGTACCAGTATCTGTTATATCAATAACCTTAGCTGCTAATAATGTATCTCCAAAATAGATAACACGTCCCGGTCTAACCTTACGTCCTGGTCTTACAATTACCTCCCATAAGTCCTTTTCGACCTCCTTGATTAAAAGAAATTCTATTTTTTCATCTTTTCCTTCCCTAGTTCCATATATCCTTGCTGGCATAACTTTTGTATTATTTAATACAAGTGTATCTCCAGAATTTATATAGTTAATTATATCTTTAAAACTCTCATGCTTAATTTCACCATCTAATTTTTTATATATTAATAGTCTAGATTCAACCCTATTTTTTAGAGGGTGCTGTGCTATTAATTCTTCCGGTAAATAATAATTAAAATCTTTTGTCTTCATATATAAACCTCTCTTATTAATATATTTCTACACCTGGATAATAATGCTTTATTATATCAGTATATTTATATCCTAAGTCTGCCATGTTTTTTGCACCTCTCTGGCTCATTCCAACGCCATGGCCATAGCCTTTTCCTTCAAATACAATTTTATTTGAATCTCGATTAGGCTTATCCTTAGTATTTAGCTTCCTACCATATATTTCTATTTGATTCGTGTTTAAAATTGCAGATTTCCCACTAGATAAAACTGTTAAACTGTTTAATTCTAAAGGCTGCACCCTACCTTCTATAATAGCATAAAATATCTCATCTTCTATATACTCGGAATCATCTAAGTAAAACCAGGTACTTTTCATAGTAGTGTTACCAAGTATATTTCTAAGTCTATTTCCTGTAATTATCTCCTCTTTTAAAGTTCCTACTATTTTTAATTCCTTAACTCTTTTACCATCTGTTCTAGAGATAATATCTAAATACTTTAACTCTCCCACATTAATCCCAGCTGCCCTTAACTTTTTATTTAGTTCTTGTTTTGTATACTCTAATGTCCAGTTTGCATTTTCTGTATTAATAGAGAATTTATCTTCTTTTGCAATTAAATAATCATATTTAACACCCCAAGCTCCAAAGGAACTTTCAACATAACCTCCATTGGTAGAATGAAAGTTAGTTTGTGCAATTTCACCTTTATAATATGCAGCTAACCCTACAGTAGCATCTATCGCTTTATTTGTTGATTCTTTTTCAACAGATTTACCAGAGTATACTTGACAGTGAGTTGTGTTACATAAGTTGTATCCTTCAGATGCATGTTTATTAATATTGCTAAGGGCAAAAGATCTAGATGCTATGGCTTGTGACTTTAATGCTTCTATTGGGAAACTTGGACTCATTTCCCTAGGCAATACACCATACAAATATTCCTCTAGTTTTAAATGATTTATAATAGATTTAGATTTCTTATTTATAAAACGAATATAACCTCTATAAGAACTATTTGAAATAGATATTTCCTCTTTATCTACTGAGGTTAATAATACTTGATCTATATTATACTCTCCTAAATTCCTACCTTGTATATTTTTAATAGTAAGACTACTACCAGATACTAAAACTTTAAATTCATCTTCCGGAAATTGATTTATAGTGTTAAAACTATCATCCACTACTTTAAGTCCACCAACTGATTTAATCCCTACTTCTTTTCCATCAATATAGCTAGATATTTTTACATCTATATATTCGCTTTGTGCATTAGATATATTAGATGTAAATATTAATAAAATTAAAATAGATATAACTATTAACTTTTTTTTCATAATATTACTCCTCTTCATTATATGGAATATCAAAATGTTCATATGCTTTTTTTGATACTACTCTACCTCTAGGGGTTCTATTTAAAAATCCTATCTGAAGCAAGTATGGCTCATAAACATCTTCTATAGTATTACTCTCCTCACCAGTAGCTGCTGCAAGAGTATCTAAACCAGCAGGTCCTCCTGAAAAATTCTCTATCAAAGTTAATAATAACTTTCTATCAGTATTATCTAATCCTAAATCATCTATCTCTAGTAATTCAAGGCCCTTTTTAGCAGATTCCAAACTTATGGAACCATTTCCTACAACCTCAGCATAATCTCTTACTCTTTTTAAAAGTCTATTAGCGATTCTTGGCGTACCTCTAGATCTTTTTGCTATCTCTAATGCCCCATTTTCATCTATATCTACATTTAATATTGAAGCAGATCTAATTACAATGTCTTTTAAACTTTTCTCATCATACAACTCTAAATTTAACATAACACCAAATCTATCTCTTAATGGTGACGTCAAAAGTCCTGCTCTTGTAGTCGCACCAATTAATGTAAACCTAGATAAATCCAATCTAACTGACCTAGCAGATGGACCTTTCCCTATTATTATATCTAAAGCAAAGTCTTCCATAGCAGGATATAGTATCTCCTCAACTGTTCTATTTAATGTATGAATCTCATCTATAAATAGTACATCATCATCTCCTAAGTTAGTTAATATACTAGCCAAATCACCTGGTCTTTCTATAGCCGGTCCTGAAGTTACTTTTATATTAACTCCCATTTCATTTGCTATTATATTTGCTAAAGTCGTTTTTCCTAATCCAGGAGGTCCATAAAGTAAAACATGATCTAATGGTTCTTTCCTAGCTTTAGCAGCCTCTACAAAGATATTTAGCTGTTTTTTAACCTTATCTTGCCCTATGTACTCCTCCATCCACTTTGGTCTTAAACTTACCTCATTATCAATATCTTCTATTTGAAAATCTCTTCCTATAATCCTATCTTCTTCCGAATACATTTTTACACCTCTTACCTAGATAATTTCTTAAGAGCATATCTTATAATATCCTCAGTTCCAGCTCCTATCAAACTCGTATCATTTAATTCTTTTTCAACTTCATATCTAGAATATCCTAAAGATACAAGAGCTTCTATGGCTTCTATTTTCGCACTATAATTATCAACTTCTATAAGTTCATCATTTTCTACCTCTGATATATCTATTTTATCTCTTAATTCTAAAATTAACCTCTCAGCAGTCTTCTTCCCAACCCCAGGTGCCTTACATAAAGTTTTAATATCTTCCTTAACTATGCAAGTTTTTAGTACATTCGGACTTAAACTTGATAAAATTCCTAAAGCAACTTTAGGACCAATTCTAGAAACAGATATTAATAATTTAAATACCTCTATTTCTTCTTCATTTATAAAACCATATAAGCTAATATCGTCCTCTCTTACTATCATATTCGTATATACAAGGATATCCTTACTAGCTAACTCTATTTTTTCTAAAGATCTAGCTGAACTATAAATTTTATATCCTATATTGTTATTTTGTATAATCATATAATCTTCTTCTATTTGTATAACATTTCCTATTATAAAACTTATCAATTATATCATCCTATCTCATTTTAAATTCTCCTTTAAATTTTAAAGAACTACCATGACAAATTGCTATAGCCAATGCATCTGCTGCATCATCAGGTTTTGGTACTTCCTTTAAGTTTAAAAGAATCCTTACCATTTGTTGCACTTGGTTCTTATCTGCCCTACCATAACCAGTAACTGCCTGCTTAATCTGAAGTGGAGTATATTCATATATATTAAGTCCTTTGTTTATTCCAGCTAAAACCTCTACACCCCTTGCTTGTGCAACCATTATAGCCGTCTTTACATTTTTATTAAAAAATAACTCTTCTATAGCCATGTCCTCTGGATCATACTTTTCTATTAAATCTAGCATCTTTTTATATACATAAGCAAGTCTGTCGGGTAGTGTCATATGTGAACCTGTTTCAATTACTCCATAATCTAAAACTAATGATTTATTTCCCACTATTTTTATTACACCATATCCTACAATTGCAATACCTGGATCTATTCCTAAAATTACCATTTTTCACCTACTTTACTTCTTAATTGTATCATATTTACAAAATAAAACTAAGTTAGTTACCCAACTTAGTTTTATATATATATATCTCTTTTTTTACCTATATCTTTTTAAAACTCTATCATTTAATCCATACCAGTAAAGTTCTTTATAAATTTTTCTTATATTATTAAATATTAAATTAGCTATCCTATCCAATATAGATTTAATATCCTCAGAATTCAAAATTTCACTTTCAGTAAAATAACTATTAATACTTTTTATTTTGGGCTCTATTAAGTTTGAGCTATAAGAATTTACTAAATCCTCTAATTCTTTAATCTCATTACTTTTTGAAAGTTTATTAAATAATTCATTTTTTGATATCCTTATGTCAGAGCCTAAATCTGTAAAATGATAAAGGTGTTCTTTGTTATAAATTTTCTCCATATCAAGATTCTCTATAGTAAACTTTTCTAACTTATCTGCAGTATCCTTATCAAAATAACCTTTTATATAACCTTCTAAGCAAGTATATAACTCTAATCTATTTATATCTTCATGAATTACTGATCCTAACTTTTTGCAAATATTTTCTTTATCTGCTTTATAATCTATTATCTTCTCTACATCTTTTATAAGTTTATTTAACGAAGTATATCTAGGATATATATTTTTTATATTTTTATCCAAATCATATAAATTTAGCAGGATATGTATAGAATTAACATCTTTTTCATATAAAAAGTTGTACTCTAATTGTTCATATATATTATAAGTTTCATTGTTTACTATAGCCACTACAACCCCTGCCTTTCTCTAGATTCACTCTTCATTAAATAAAGATTTTAACAAATTTTCCATTTCTTTTTTTCTCTTTAAAGTATCATTTTTTAATATTTTAAATCTATCCCTATCCCAAATAACTATGTCACCTTCTTTTATATCTTTGGGAAACTTATCTAGAGGATAGTCTTTAATTTCGCTATCAATTTCTAATATAACAACTTCTCCCTCAATGCGATCAACTATAGCCTTCATAGGAATCCTCCTACTCTTTATTTTTCTCTATATCAACTTCACCATCATTATATATAAAGATTATATCTCCATCCATATCTGTTCTAAAAATTTTACTGCCATTTTTATTTAACCTATCAAGAATAATGGCATTTGGATGGCCATATTTGTTTTTTTCCCCTACACTTATAACTGCATATTTTGGATTAACAGCATTCAAAAACATTTCGCTTGATGATGTATCGCTACCATGATGAGAAACTTTTAATAAATCAGAATTTATATTTTTATTCAAAACATCTAATTCTGCCTTTTTTTCCATATCACCTGTAAATAAAGAAACAAAATCTTCATACTCTAACTTTAATAGTACAGAGTTATTATTTATATCATTATAAGATTTTACTGGTCCTAAAATATCTAATTTTAAATCCTTACTATCTAAAATATTAACCCCCGCTTTAGCCTCTATTAGTTCAATGTT
Source organism: Tissierellales bacterium (assembly GCA_030146915.1). Taxonomy (GTDB): domain Bacteria; phylum Bacillota; class Clostridia; order Tissierellales; family Tissierellaceae; genus JASLAT01. The sequence goes on along the minus strand of JASLAT010000008.1, from coordinate 9,278 downwards.
ATTTTTTTTAATAGATAATAATAATTGCTCAAATATTTTTGTATTATTTGTCTTATTTGGTAAATATGCTGTTTTTACAGAAAATTTACTAATAACTTCAGGTAATCCTCCTATATGATCTTCATGAGGATGGGTAGCTATTAAATAATCTATTTTATCTATATCATGATTTTTTAGATAGTCAACGACATATGGTCCTGAAGATCTAGTCCCAGCATCTATCAAAAGAATTTCTTCATTTGGTAGCTTTACTAAAATACTATCACCTTGACCAACATCTAAAAAATGTATTTCTAATTGATTTAAATTATTTTCTTTATCTAAGTAAGCATAAGCTACAAGTAAGACTACAATAAGCATTATAATTACATTTTTTATTTTTTCTCTCATTAAAGCCTCCTGCCCATATATTTACAAGAATTATAATTATATCAAAATAAATAAGTTTATTCAATAAATCTTAAAATTAAATTAAAAAAAGATGTCTAATAACATCTTATGTAGATATTGCACTTTCAATTTTCTTAGCTGTTTCCATTAGACTCTTTAACTTATAATCTTTATCATCAAGCATTCTAGATATCATACCAGAAATACTTATAGAAGCAATTATATTTCCTCTTGTATCTCTTATAGCTACAGCATAGCTAAGAAGTCCATTTTGACTTTCTTCATTGTTTACAGCATAGCCTTTTTTTCTTACTTCTGATAATTCTTTTAATAAATCGTCTTTATTATCGATTGTTTTTTCAGTGAATTTTTCAAATTCTATATTATTTAAATAAAGATCTAACTCTTCATCATTCATTTCTGAAAGATAAAGTTTCCCGGAAGCTGCAATATAAGCTGGTTTATAGCCACCTACTCTCGATTCCATATTCATTATTAAAGGACCATTTACCTTATCTAAAAAAATTATCTCATAATTATCTTCTAGTTTCATTAAATGAACTGTTTCTTTTAATTTAAAAGCTAATTCTTGAATATAAGGCTTAGAATATTTTATAATTGTATTTTTTTCCATAACCATAGAGCCTATATTTGAAAATTTCATACCAATTCTATATTTATTATTATCTTCATTTTGTATAACATAATTCCATTTTTCTAAAGTTTTCAAAATTCTAAAAATAGTACTCTTTCCTAAGCCTAAGCTCTCAGATAACTCGGTTACACCCATCTCTTCACTAACTGCTAAAATGTCTATCAGTCTAAATGCATTATCCAAAGATTGTAATATATACCCATTATCTTTTTTACCCACTCAATCACTCTTTCTATCGATCTTATATTTTACTGAGTTTAAGTATATCAAAAAATAATATTTGTATCAAGTAATCGAATAGTTAGATAGTCTTTATCTTATAATTTATCTCTAGAGTGAATTATTTAAAAAAAAGGACTGTACCTCTTGTAAGGTTACAATCCTAAGTAGAAATATATAACTATATAATTTTTACAATAGTCCAATAAGCTTCCAATACGGTACTCCTATTAAAATCAAATATATACCGGATATAAGCATCTTCCAAGCAAATACTTTCATAAAGTCTTTTATATGAATCATACCGAAAGAGAAAAATATTAAGTATAATGCATATTCATATGGTAGTATTAATTGATCTAATCCTTGAAAAAAAGCATACATTATAGGGTAAGCACTTATGTTTAAGTCACTAGCAATTTGAACTAATGGCCCTCCCAGAGTAGCCATAGCTGCAAGTGGTGTTAGAATAAAATTTATTCCTACTCCTAATATCCAAACAATTGCTATTAATGCAACAGGTCCTACCTGCTTCATATAAGGTAGTACTAAGTGAGATATTAGTTCACCTACACCTAAAGTAGTTGCAACTGCACCTATACTCATACATCCTGTTATAAATATTAAAAAAGAAAAGTTAAGTCTTTCTATATCATCTTTTTCTCCTACATTAAAAAAAGGTAAAAATAACATTGCTGGAAATAGGATAAATCCAAATGCCATATCTAATTTATGTATATTTGCAGTAAGTAAATATATTAATAAAAAACTTACAGATAATGTAGTCTTTTTTTCATCACTAGTCATTGGACCTAATAGTTCACATTGTTTTTTAAAGTAATCCTTGCCATCTATTTCTTCCTCTGGCTTCATAACTCTAGTTATCATGAAGGCTAGGATGTACATTAAAGGAATAAATACAATATTTTGTTTAAAATAATCTAAAAAGCTAACCTTCATTGGCTGAACATTTGAAGCCATTTCAAATAAAACTCCTAAATTCCCTGGGGTATATACAAAAAAACCTGCACTTATTGTTCCTATAGCCCCTGCTATCATTATTCCTGCTGATGCTCTAGATCTTTCTAAATTTAAAGCTTTACATATACCATATGTTAAAGCTGCTATAGCGATTGGAGAACTGCCTGGTTGTATTATATTTATAAATATACAAGCTGTAACTAAACCATAAACTATCCCTTTATAAGTACCATCTGTTTTTAATATAAAACCATAAGCCATTCTTTTTAAAAGTCCAGTTCTCTCTAAAATATTAGCTAATAAAAATCCTCCTAACGTCACCCAAGGTACACTTTGACCCCAAGGACCAAATGCTGTTGACATATTGCTAAGACCAGACATAACATAAGCAAAAGGAAGTATTAATGCTGTTACTGTTGTATCTAGTATTTCAAATGCAAACATAAATATAGCCCACAAGGTTATTGCAAAAAAAGTTCTTATATCACTTGTAAACATATCAGTTGTTGGTAAAAACATAATCCCTATTGGTAGTAATATTGAAATTGCCCACCTTATCTTTGTTTTAAGATCCATGCCTAAGTCTATCGCTACTTCATTTCCCTCCATCACAAGACCTCCTAATATTGTTAATTTTTATACATTCTATTTTAAAAAATATATCCTATCTATATATCCTATCTTATGATTGTAATCTATTTATTACATACCTCCACAATGTGGAGGTATGTATAATTTAATTAAGCAAAAGCTTAAGCATAGTCTTCTATAAAATCAGCTACTTGATCAAATGTTCTATCTCCTCCGGCCATACGTTTAACTTCTTGACCATCTTTAAATATAACTAATACTGGAATTCCTTGCACTCCATATTGACCTGTTATTTCAGGATTAGAGTCTACATCTAAATAGAAAACATCTAATTCAATATCTGTTAAAACTTCTTCCAAAACCTCTTCTATTATTGGATGTAATGCCTTACAGTTTTGACATCTCTCTGCTCCAAATAATACTAAGGATGATTTCTTATTACTTAATACCTTTCTGTTAAAATCTTTATCATTTACCAATGTAAATACTTCTTGATTAATATCAAAAACTTTCTCTACAACTTTTTTCTTACCTTCTCCACCTTGCATTGACTGTAACTCATCATCTCTAGCTACACATAAAGCATCTGTTTCTGTATATGGAAGTGTACCTTCAACATTTACTACTGATTTAGCTCCAAACTTACCTGCATTTGGTAACCTCCAAGTAGTTACATCTACAGGTTCTATAGGTATTTCTTTAGGTTTTTCCTCTTGAGGTACCCAATCGTATGGATATCTGTATCCACGATAAATCATATTATTTCTTCCAGATATTTCACCTTCAGTATAATATGGAGAAATCCATTCCCAAACTATCTCATGATCAACAGTAACTTCTATTAATCTACCATTAGAGCCTTCATCTATTAAAGTATTCCCATTAGGTAGTCTTTGAGCACTACTTACATAAGGACTATAAAATTTCTGTGCATCAGTTGGTATTACTGCATTTATTTCATCTGGTGTAAATTGCCAAACTATTTCTAAAGTTACAGGATCTATCTCTAATACTCTTGAGTAATCTCTAAGTGCATTTTTAACTCCCATTTTACTACTTGGATTTGGAAGACCATATCCACCCCATCCACCATTATCATAAACAAGTATATTTCCTTCTCCTGGAAGACCCCTTGGTATCATATGTGTATGATGTGGCCCAATAATATAATCTATATGTTTTAAATGAGGTTCATCAAAATTAGGACCTATTTTCCATACTATTTCACCCGTTTTCTTAGAAATTATTGCTAATATATTGGCCTCTCTACTATCAAATATTATATTTTCTGGATGGAATCTTTCATCACCTTGGTCATACCATTTATTTGGTCCTAAATAACTCATACAGTTAATATGTAGCCAATCACCAATCCCACCATCTACATTTCTAAGATTAGGATTTCTAGCTAAAGCATTTTTTGCAGCCTCATCAAATCCAAATTCATCAAAATGCTCATTTGCATGCCATTCCCATAAAATATTTCCTTCCCAATCTACTTCATAAAATACGTCATCTAGTAACCTATGTTGTGATATTTTAGGATTTCTCACAGTTGTATGTCCTAGTATCAATGTATTTCCTTCTAAAGGTTTAGGATCCATACCTGGTACATAATATCCTACTGGGTTTCCCTCTCTTTGATAATCATGGTGATGCCTAGCCATCCACCTTGGCTCTTCACCTGGATCTTCTATATATTCCCATCTGTCAAACTTCCAAACTATATTACCATCATAATCAATCTGAACTAAATCAACACTATCTTGCATTCCATAATCAGGATTTCTATCTCCTGAATGTCCCATTAAATAACCACCTGGTAATAATTTATTAGGGAATCCATGAAATTCATCCCACCTTCTAACTTCATTACCATTCATATCGAATAATAAAGCACCTTTATCAATTGTTGGTACTAAGTTATAACCATTCCAGCATTTTTCTGGATTATAAACTGTTACACCTGTTGGATACACCGTTGGATGACCCATACTTATCACTCCTTTTTTATTTTATCTTAAATCTTACTTTATATAATTTTTGTAAGATTCATCATCAAAATCTAAAATTTCTTTAAATTTTCCACCTTCATATATTGCTAAAGCTAAATCATTTACTAATCCTAACTTACTGTAAAGTCCCTTCTGTTTTGAGATATCCTGTAAGATCGGTATATAATCTTTATTTACTATTTTTTCTATGGCTCCTGCTCTCTTTAAAGACTTATCCTCATATGGAGTATAAAATATAAATGCTAATTTACTATTTTTATCACTCATTATTTTTGATAAATAATCTTTTTCATTGACATATCTTTCCGCTGATACTGCAGCTATAGCTCCATCACTAGCAGCAGTTATAACTTGTCTTAAGTATGTATCTCTACAATCTCCTATAGCATATATGCCATCTATATTAGTCTTCATTTCTTCATCAGTTTTTATAAAACCTGCCTTATTTAGGCTTAATAAATCTTTAACAAATTCAGTTTGAGGTATCATTCCTACAAAGAAAAATACACCAGATGTATTATATTCTGTCACTTCATCTGTTCTTATATTTCTTACTTTGACTTTTTCAACTTCCTCATTTCCTTCTACTGCAGCTAGAGTTGAATTCCAAATAAAATTGATTTTAGGATTTGCAAAAGCTTGTTCTGCAGCCACTCTATCACAATCTAACTTTCCTTCTTCATGTATAACTACTATAGTTACTTTTGATGCAAACTTAGTTATAAATTGTGCTTCTTCTATTGCTTGATTTCCTGCTCCAAGTATAAATACTTCTTTGTCCTGAAAAAATTTAGCATCACAGGTAGCACAATATGCTACACCTTTGCCTACAAACTCTTTCTCACCTGGAATACCCAAGATTCTTGGTTTAGTACCTGTATTAATTATTATAGATTTTGTTTTAAAATCTCCTCGTCTACCTGTTTTAACTAACTTTATACCCTCATCTAATTCTTCAATATCTTTTACTGTGGTTCTTAACCACTCTACAGAAGGAAAAAGTTCAGCATGTTTTTTAAAATCTGCCATAAGATCACTACCTGATATGTATGGTACGCCTGGGTAGTTCATAAGTTCATTTGTATCTCTTATTCTACCTCCATATGCTCCTTGTTCTATAACTAAGGTTTTCATTTCACTTCGACCTGCATATATAGCAGCACTTAAACCTCCTGATCCTCCTCCTATAATGACTAAATCATATATCATAGAATTTCTGTCCCTCCTTATTATATTATTACGCCCTTTGTTTCTTTATGCGGAACGTTGTTTCTTCTTAAGTAATACTATAACATAAATATTGTCTATTGCAACAATTTTCAGAATTTACTATTCTTTTTTAATTTTCAATAGGATTTACCTATCAATTAAAAAATTGATAAAAACAAAAAAAAACAGCTAAATTTAGCTGTTTTTAATAATTATATTTCTATATGGTATTTAAAATAAAGTCTGTTGCAAATTCTTCTTGGTATAATTCTATACTCTCTAAAATAAAATAATTTATTTTTAAATTTAAAGAAATAGCAAAATCTAAATCATTAGATAAACTCCTATTTAACTTATATTCTACATCCACAACATTATTTATATAATCTTCAATTTTTAAATAGATGTCATCTTCTGTATCATATAAATCCAAATCTTGATTTTTTATTCTATTTTCCTTAAATTTATAATTTTTTATAAATTTATTTAAATCTGCTTCATATTTAATATGTTTTATCATATTGGTCTGAAAAGTCCATCTTTCAGCATGCGGTAGACATGTATAATCAGATAAATAATGTGATATTATACCTATCTTTTTACTTAATATTTTTAAACCTATTTTATTTTTATACAAATTTATTTTTTTATTTGTTTCTATTAAGTTAATAATTTCATTTATGATATACTCTAAACTTTCTTCTTTATAATGTCTAATCAACTTATACTTTGGTGAAATATCTGGTAAAACAGAACCCCACAATAGACTTTTTTTATCAAGTTTTAAACCATATAACTCTAGTACACTTTCATAAATTTCTGTTGCTATTATTTTATGTGCATCTGCAAATATATTAAACACTCCTAACAGGTTTTAAAACCGATATTTAGTATATTATATAATCTTTTTATACTAATGTCTATTTATTTATAATATTTCTTTAAACAATTTCTCATAGATCAAATAATCATCTTCTGAAAATAAAATAAAGTTTATTAGTTCAATCTTACTTCCCTTTGATAAATAATCTAAAACAGCTTTCAAAGCTATTTTTGAAGCCTCTTCTATCGGATAACCATAGACACCTGTAGATATTGATGGAAAAGATATAGTTCTTATATCATACTCTTCTGCTAACTTTAAAGAATTATAATATGCATTATATAAAAACTTCTCCTGAGTCTTAGTATTTTTTTCATAAATAGGTCCCACAGTATGAATTACATAATTAGCCTTAAGATTACCAGCAACTGTTATTCTAGCTTCACCAGTAGGACATCCGCCAATTTGTTTACACTGTTTTAATATCTCTGGACCACCAGCTCTATGAATAGCACCATCTACTCCCCCACCACCTAACAATGTATTATTTGCAGCATTTACTATAGCGTCTGTCGATTCTTTTGTAATATCACCCTGTTTTATAGATATATTAGTATTTTTATAACTATACAATTAAAACACTCCTTATAATAAAAATATTTCTTCAGATAAACACTTATCTATAATCTCTTGTGTCCAAACAGAAGCTTGAACTTCTCCAATATGATTTTTATCCAAGAAAAACATACACATCCTTGATTGACCTATACCTCCACCTACAGTATAAGGTAATTCTCCATTAAGTAATGATCTATGATAATAAAGATTCTTCCTATCTTCTGCGTTAGATAAAGTTAATTGTTTTTCAAGACTTTCTTTATCTACCCTAATTCCCATACTTGATAATTCTAACGCTTTGTTTAAAATTGGATCCCAAAAAATTATATCACCATTCAATTCCCAATCATCATAATCCGGTGATCTAAAATCATGCGGTTTTCCTGAGTTTAATTTCTTACCTATTTGGTGAATAAAAACTGCCTTATATTCTTTAGCAATTTTATTTTCTCTTTCTTCTGGAGTATCATTTGGATACATATCTTCTAATTGTTGCGTGGAAATAAAATATATATTATCAGGTAATTTTTTTATAAACTTTCCAGGATACAAAGACTCCAAATATTTTTCTGTCTCTTTAAATGAGTTAAATATTAATCTAACTATTTTTTCTAGGTAGTTATAATTCCTATCTTTTTTATCAATAACCTTCTCCCAATCCCATTGATCAACATAGATAGAATGAGTCTCATCTAATACCTCATCCGGCCTTATTGCATTCATATCTGTATAGATTCCCTCATACATTTCAAATCCATACCATTTTAAAGCTAACCTTTTCCATTTAGCAAGAGATTGAATTATCTCCAATTCTTGATTATGTTTTCTCATCATAAAAGACACGGCTTTTTCTTTACCTGTTAGATTATCATTAAGACCACTTTCTGGTTTTAGAAATAATGGAGCAGACACTCTTATTAGATTTAGATTTTCCGCTAAACTGTTTTCAAAGTAATCCTTAATTTTTTTTATAGCAATTTGAGTTTCTTTAACATTTAATTTCATATTATTCCTCCAACATTTTATTTTTTATATAAAAAAATAACCCTCCATCCAAAGGACGAAAAGTTAACGTGGTACCACCTTATTTTATACTTTAAGGTTATAACGTAACCAACGTCTATGTCTACTAATTTCAACACAGAGACTTCAAAATGTTTTTCATATACCTAATAATATCAGTTCCCACCTTCTCTGACTCTCTCTTATTATTAAGTGTATATTACTCTTTTTTTCATAGTCTTTAATAGCTTTGATTTTTTATTATATACAATGATAGTTTAAATCATTCTAAAAGTCAAGATATTATAATAAATATTTAATATATAAATTTATATTAAAAAAAGATCTATTTTATTAGATCTTTGGCACACCCGGAGGGAGTCGAACCCCCGACCTTCTGGTTCGTAGCCAGACACTCTATCCAGCTGAGCTACGGGTGCTCATTATTATTTTTCTATAAAAAAATGGAGCGGGTGAAGGGGATCGAACCCTCGCAACCAGCTTGGAAGGCTGGGGCTCTACCACTGAGCTACACCCGCATAAAATATGGAGCGGAAGACGAGATTCGAACTCGCGACCCTCGCCTTGGCAAGGCGATGCTCTACCACTGAGCCACTCCCGCATATTCTAAGTATTTTTGGTGGGAGTGACCGGATTCGAACCAGTGAAAGCATAGCTAACGGATTTACAGTCCGTCCCCTTTAACCACTCGGGCACACTCCCATTAAAAATATGGAGCTGGCGAACGGAATTGAACCGCCAACCTATTGATTAC
>JASLAT010000033.1 GCA_030146915.1 Tissierellales bacterium | reverse complement strand
TGTTTCTCCCTTAAAATTTAATATGTTCTGAAATATTACTAAGTGCCCTGTAGAAGATACAGGTAAAAACTCTGTAAGTCCTTCAACTATACCTAATATAGCTGATTTTATTAATAAAATTATTGTTTCCATATCCTTCTCCTTTTATCTTTTTTTAATAATTTACTATTTTTAAAAATAGCGGTATTAATATAATTGACAATATACCTGCTACACTTATGGCAACAGACGCAAAAGCCCCTTCCTGTTCTCCCATTCTCATAGCTTTATCTGTTCCCATTCCATGAGCTGATGTACCCATACCTACACCTCTAGCTATAGGATCATCTATCTTTAACTTTTTTATTATATAAGTTGAACATGAATTACCAAATATAGCTGTTATAATAATAAATGTTGCTGTAAGGGCTGGTATTCCTCCAATCTCTTCAGCTACTGGCATACCTATTGCCGTAGTGACTGTTTTTGGAAGTAATGATGCCATTATAGCATAATCTATCTTAAATAGCTTAGATAGGAAAAATATACTAATAAAGCCTGACAACATACCTAAACTGATTCCGAGTAAAATTGATCCCCAGCTTTTCTTAAGCAGTTCTAAGTTTTTATATAAGGGAACTGCAAAAACTACAGTTGCAGGTCCTACAAAAAACTCAATCAAATCCCCACCTTTTTTATATACTGACATATCTATTTTAAACAAATATAAAAATATTAGTATAAAGATGGCCCCTACTACTGATGGATCTAATATATCAGACTTGTATTTTCTATGGACTAAACTCCCAAGGTAGAATCCTACAATAGAAATTAAGATTCCAAATATAATATGTAAGATATCCATATTTAAACCTCCCTATCCCTATTATTTAGTTTCTGCGTTACTAAGGCTGTAACTATCATAGTTATATTAGTTGATATAAATATAATAATCAATAAGGGAATTATAATATCTTTTATTTCAATTATTGAATCTTTTACTGTTACAAAGACTGGTAAAAAGAAGAATGACAAATATCCTAAAAGGATATTCGTCAATCCATTAATTTCTTCAACTTTTACAATCCTGGTAACTAATAAAAGAGTTAAAATAAGCATACCTAGTATGGAACTAGGGAAAATCAAATTCAGCGTATCTTTAAGATATTGAGACAAAAAGAAAATACCAAATATAATTATAACCTGCTTAATTCTTTTCAAAAAACCACCTCTTTATTAGTTGTTAAAAAGGTGCATAACCCTGGTCTGCCCACCAGTCCTTTCTGTACATATTGTACTGTTCAGTAAACTGATTTAAATGCACCTCTTCCCACTTTATAAGTATATCATAAAGCTTTCTTGCTTCCTCTAATTCAGTTTGCTCCTTAGCTTTTTCATAAAATTCTATAGAAGCCTTCTCTAACTCTATAGCTATTCCAAAAACTGACATAGCTAAACTTGTATAGTCCCCATCTACCTTATCCCAATTATAAATGTCTGGTGATGGTACCTCTGATTCAAAAGCTAGATAAAACTCATCCTCTTCCCCATCTGTTATTTTTTTAGACAAGGATTCTAAATATTTAGCATGCTTTAGTTCTTCATTAGCCAACTCCATAAAAGCTTCCTTACTTTCTCCATTTGGTGTTCCATTAGCTGCTAGCTTATAAAATTCATATCCTTCAATTTCATTTAAAATAGCTTGGTTAATAATATCTAATTCTTTTTTCATTCTGTATCCCCCTTTGAACTACTAAACAATAGCTTTCAAAGGTTTTATACCCATATTAGGCTATTTTAATTTTACTATAACTGGGGATTGTTTCTAGGATATTAGTTCAAATAGTTTTTCTTCTATATATTCATCAAAATCTACTCCTGCAATTGTCACCTTATCTTCTACATAAAGATCTGGCATTATTCTAAAGAAGTTGATGATTAACTTATTTTCTTCGATTTTATATTCATCTAGATGTCCTGGTACAAAAGAAAGCTCTATTTCTTCATACGGAAAGTCTGAGTTCTTTTCATTAAGCTTATCTATCATATGATTTAGGTTTAACTGTTTTACTGGCTCTACCATCATATTTGTAAATTCTAAATCTTCCATAACCCACATGTTGTTATTCCAATACTTTCTTTCTTCTTTAGTTCCTCCATTCAATAACTCCTTATTTGATATGGAAGATAAGACTAGTCTAACTGACTCCTTATCAAAGTTTTCATTATAAATATGTTCCATATCTGGATACTCTCCTATGCTTATTATATAGGATTCTCCTGTTTTTTCATTTTCACTTGTTGCCTGCCAAAAATATAACATAGCTTCAACTATGTCTATGTTTATTTTTATATTTTTTATCATAATAACACTCCTTATATATTAATCCTTACAATATATCATTATATACCTATCATATTGGACTTTCTAGCATTTTTTAAGAATACTTGTTTGACAAAGCCCAAATATTCTTATAAACTTTAGTTGTACTAGTACAAGTGAAAATTTAAACTCCTAAAACAGAGTAGGTAATATGCGTTAAGTGTTTGGTGGATGGGATGTTGCCACAAAACGAAATAAGTTATTTATGCGACATATTACTGCTTCCGCTGTATATTTTTAATGGAAGCACTGTTTTAGTGCTTTTTTTTAATTTATTTTAAAGGAGGAAATTTCTTGTCTAAAAAAAATTTAAAACAATTTATTATTATTTTATTAGCCAGTCTAGTTCTTTTTACTTTAAATCCATTAAGTTTTAATCTAAATCAAAATATTATATTTTCATTTCTATTTATGACAGTATGTTTTTGGGCTACTAATTGTATTAATAAGAACATTGCCTGTATTATCTTGTTAGCTGTTTTTATTATTTTTGGAGAAACACCAGCCCTAGAAGTTATAAACTTTGCCTGGTCTCCCACCTTGCTTTTAATAGTAACATCAACTTTACTATCTGTAGGAATTATGAAAACACAGGTTATAGATAAGTATATTGTTAAACTTTTTAAAAAAAGTTCAAATAATATATTTAAACTCCTAACTATACCCTATTTTTTTGGTATAATCCTAGTTTTTCTTATTCCACAAGCATTTGCTAGGGTTATAATTGTTGGAACTATTTACAATTCACTAATTAAAGCTAGTGACAGAAAGGAAGAAAAGGCTAAGCAAGCCTTGATCTTCAATAGCTTTATAGCCATAACTATGACCTATATGATGTTTAGTAATGGGGACATAGTTCTAAATTATGCTGCTATTAATTTTTCAGGTGATCAGGTTAGCAGTATCTTAGACTTTAGCCAATGGTTTAAACTTATGGCCTTACCTAGCTTAATTGCTTCATTTTTTGTTTTGATTCTTACAAGTTTAATATTTAAAAAAGACTTAAGTTATTTTAATAGTTCTATGATAAAAGATAGTAGTGAAATGACTAATAAGCTTAATCAAAGAAAGCAATTTATTAGTATTATTACTATACTAATTGTTATAGCTTTTTGGATGACAGAGAGCATCCATAAGATTAGCCCTTGGATTAGTGCCTTAATAGGAGTTTTAATCCTATTTATAATAGGGGTTTTAAAGAAAGAAGATCTTAAATCAGTAAATCCTGGCTTTCTTCTATTTTTAACAACAGCTTTTAGTATAGGAAAGGTACTAGGGCAAAGTGGTATAACTGATATTATTTTTTCCAAACTTGAATTATT
>JASLAT010000029.1 GCA_030146915.1 Tissierellales bacterium | reverse complement strand
TGTATCCTGTTTCCCTGTGTCCTGTATTTTTGTACACGGTAGCTTTGGCTTCTTTTCAACCTTCTATTAGCTTCTACTTGTGTTTATATTTATTTAAATATCTTTAGATCCTGAGCCTTTACTAAAAAATATTTAAAAGTTATGGTTTTGTCTGCTAAAATTTTAAAAAGCGAAGGTGAGATAAGTTTTAATTAATATCTTTTTCACCTTCGCCTATTTTTATAGAAGCAGACAAAATAAAAAAATAAAGGTGGAGATTTTTCAAATGGTTTTCTTGAAAAATACTACCTTTAATTTTTTAAGATCTTTATATTTAAAAATAATTTTCATTTAAAAAATCGAGCGAAGCGACAAAAAAAGCTATCTGAAAATCAGATAGCTTTTAAAGGTATTAGGAATATTCCTAACAGGTCAAATTGAAAAAATTTAGGGTTTGTCCGGACAAACCCGTTGCCTGCCATACATCTTTTTGTAGGGCGAGCAAAATTTTAAATTTAGGGATTTGTCTAGACAAATCCGTTGCCTGCCTTACAACTTTTTTTAAAGGTCTTAGGGGCTTCCCCTAACAAGTTATGACTTTGAGTACTCAAAGTCGGTGCTTGCTTTTTGATTTTGGTATACCAAAGTCGGTGCTTGCTTATCATTTTTTATAAATTTAATTCTTAGTTCCATACTAATCTATGATTTATTAAGGCTTAAATGTAGCAACTAGATATTAAACTTTAATTGCAACTTTTCTGGGATTATTATTTTTTCTTTAGTTTTTCCACCTGGTTCCAATTCTACAAATTTGTATTCAACATTTAAAAGTCTTTCTTTTATAACAGATATAGCTATTGGAGAATTATCTATTCCTATCCATTTTCTATTCAACATTTCTGAAGCAATTAATGTTGTTCCACTTCCAGCAAAACAATCTAATACAATTGAATCTTTATTTGATGATTGCTCAATTATCATTTTTAACATATCAATATTTTTTTCAGTAGGATATAATGGATTTCCTGGATCTTTGTATTCCCAAATATCTTGTATTTTCTTTCCTTTATGATTATCAGCATAATTTTTCAATCTAGGATTTCCTGTTTTTGACCATTCTATTAATCCTTGTTCATCTAACTCTGTTAATCTATCAGGACTATACCTCCAATGTCTACCCTCTGGTGGCTTCATACCTTTCCATTCTTCCCCTGTTGGTCCATTTTTAGTTTCACCAGGTGCATGTATAGGTACAGTAGTGTATCTTCTACCATCATTTTCTTCTTTAGAAAATCTTTCTATTATTTCTTTTTCATTTAATGGTTCTGTTATATTATTAAAAATATTCTTTTTATAGTTTTTAGAATAAAATAAAACCACATCTTTATAATTTCCAAAAGCTTTTCTATTAAAGTTTTTAGGGTTTGACTTTATTCTTGAAATATCATTTTTAAAATTTTCTTCTCCAAATACTTCATCCATAATAATCTTAATATAATGACCCATTTTAGAATCAATATGTAAGTATATAGAGCCTTCATCAGATAATAATTCTCTTAATAAAATTAACCTTTCTCTTATAAACTCAAAATATTCCTCTCTCATTAAATTATCAGAATAAGCAATTTTACCATTGTGATTACTACTAATTGTATTACTTCTTTCCTTTGATACCGTAAAAGTCCTATTTGTATTATATGGTGGGTCAATATAAATTAAATCAATCTTTGATTTATATTGTTTTAACATTTTTGATAAAATAGCAAAATTATCACCTTTAAATAAATAAGATTTACCTTCATTCAAAGAAAAAGAATCATAAGATTTTGCCATATTTAATATTTCTTCTTCTTCTTTTTTACTTTCATATGTTAATAACATTAAACTCCTCCTAGCTTGATTTTCTTATAAAGAGTATAAAAAGTCTCTCAATAATACAGCTGACAATATATTTTCATTTTTATATTTTTCTGTAATAGCTCTAAACATTTTCCCTTTACTTTCTAAGTATAAAACTCCGTCTAAAATTGATATAGGAATTACTTCTTCCTGTGTATCAAATTCTGATTTCATTACACTTATTGCATCATTAAATTGTGCATTTTGATGTCCACCATAATCTGTTAAAAACTTAGCTTCTCCTACAACATACTTTCCACTAAACTTTCCAATAAAATCTAAACCTTTGGTGTGCTTATATCCTAAGTGTTCTCTTGCAAAATTAGCCATATTAGCATCACTACTATTTAATACTATATTTTCTTCAGAATTTAATATCTCATTATGATCTTGAGTTATTTTACAACCTAATGAACCTTTTTCTATCCAATTATAAAACAATGGACCTATCTGTCTATTTGTTTCTTTTGGTAATGTAATTTTCGTATAAATTTCTTCTATTCCCATTTCATATAACATACCTACTAATCTCGAAACAGTGGCAGGATTTCTATCTATAGCAGTGTTATCTCTTTTTAAAAAAGCAACATAAGAATCTTTAATTGGAAATAAATCTTGTTTTAATAATGTTTTTAATAACTCAATATCATTTCTCTCATCAAAATATTTCTTTATATCTTCTTCATCTTCCTTCTTTATTTCTCTGGTCAAGTTTACTGACATAGGGTAAACTTTGAATAATAAATCTAAATAGTTTCTCTGATTTGCTAACTCTATGCTTTTTTCTATCCAATAATTCATAAAATTCCTCCTGTTTTTTCTTAAATATAAGTATTATAAATATTTATAAGCTGTTGTTCTAGAAATGCCTAAATTTCTAGCTATTTCTGTTGGACTATGATCTGGGTTCTTCTTAATATATTCTTTTACTAATTCTTCTTTAGTACCACTACCTTTGGGTCTTCCTTCAATATTTCTCCACTCTCCATTAGGGTAAATAACATCTCTAACTGCATTCATAACTTTCATATGTTGATTTTGCTTCCTATAATTTCTTTTGTTTCTCTCAATTCTAATATCTGTAAGCTTCTCAATATCATCAATTTTAAAGTTATAATATTGTCTATCATAGGTTTCTAAGGCTGATATAATGTCATTCTCTTCAAGTGGATTAGAGTGTTCTATCTTCCTAAGCTCTTCAAACTTTTTATACATATCTTCTTCTACTTCATCTTTAGGAATATCACACTTTACAGCATATATTACCATACACATAAGATAAAAGTACCTATGTCCCCCCTTTACCTTATGACTCTGTCTTAACCACCAATCATAAAGGTCTCTTTTGATGTGCCATTTCTTTTGATTTTTATTACCTTCTACTATAATTCTTTGATACCAATCTGGAAACTTCACCTTAGCTTCTTCTAAGGTGTACTCACTAGGTCTAAAAGGTCTATTTATATCAACCATATTCTCCTTTTCATCTACATATCTATTTATATAATCTAATGAAACACTATCTCCAGTTTTAAAAGCCTTAACTTTAAGACCATATTTGTTATTTACTGATCCAACCATTCTAAAACCTTGATTAATTGATTGGTATTGTATCTGTTTTTCTTTTGAAGTAGCCTTATACTCCCATATTTTAAAGGTTAAATCATACTTTAACTTCTTTAACTGAAGCTTTATATTAGGATAGAGCTCAATAGGCTCATCAAATACATAGTAAATATGCAGACCTGTACCACTCATAACTAAAAAAGTCGGCTGTGGTAGCCTTCTAAGACCTGGCTCTTGTCCCATTCTTAAAAATAAAGTAAGTAATTCATCTTTACCTACACAATCTAAATCAAATACTAAAGCATTCATATGTTGGGCATGGGCTAAACGATTAGTCCTTCCCCTATATGATAAGCCAGAGCACAAGGTCATTGGGTTATTCTCTACAAACTCCTTATAGTCTTCTTCCCATGTATCGTTAAGCATTATCCTTCTTCTTAACTGTCTATCAGTCCCTTCATCTTTTAGATCCTTATATAAATATACTGCATTTGGTTTAGAATAATCTCCTGGTAACTCTCCCTGATTTTGGTTATTAGGAAATATATATCTATAAAATTCTCCACCTTCTACTTCTTCATAATGAAAACTAAGTAACTGCTCTACTTCTCTATAATTAGCCTTTATATCTTTTATATTATTACTCATAATAACACTCCTTAAATAGAAATACCCCTAGCCCTTTATATGGGACTTAGATTATCAATGAAGTTTATTGAACACTTTTACTATATAAAATATATCCCCTTAAATAGAAATACCCCTAGCCCTTTATATGGGACTTAGATTATCAATGAAGTTTATTGAACACTTTTACTATATCATAAAAAAGATTAAAAGAGAATGAAAGAATGAATGATTATAAACATCCTTCTAGGCTCATATTTCCCTTTATCTGCTTATTCTATATTAAACTAGTATATTCATATGCCTAAAAGCTTAAAACTTAATATAGGCTCTTTAAAAGCTTCTTGTGGGCTTTTTATTCAGTCCTTCTATCTGTCTATTGAATGATTGATTATAATAAATACTGTTAGTATTAAATCTGTTATTTATATAGGTGTCCTGCTTCTGTGTATCCTGTTTCCCTGTGTCCTGTATTTTTGTACACGGTAGCTTTGGCTTCTTTTCAACCTTCTATT
>JASLAT010000041.1 GCA_030146915.1 Tissierellales bacterium | reverse complement strand
TTCATCAACGGCAGATTGAATATCTGATTTATGTTTATTTTTCGGTTTCACAATTTGCACTTTAACATTAGGGTCATAATCCAATTTCATAGCACGTTTCCAAAACTGAATCCATTGCTTTTGGTTTATATAATTTTCTGTGTTGTAAAAATAAGTGCTTTCCACACATAACAACACATGCATGTGTTGATTATACGAATTATCAATAGGATTGACCGTTACCTCTGTCGCTCGCATAAAACCAATTAAATTTTTAGCCACTTTTTTATATTGCATCATTCGGCGAAAGCCTTGAGCCATATCCGATAAACTTTTGTTTAATTCTTCGCCATCATAAACGTTTTTAACAGTTAATGTGAGAAATACCCATCTTGCCTTTGGTTTTCGCCTTACCACTTCGGCAACGATTTTTTTCGTTTGGCTGCTGTGTTTCATGGCTCTCCTCCAATTGCATAATGAACACAATCGAGATTTACAAAACCATGTCTTAAACAATTTTAAATGCCCTGTATCTTCATCGGCTTTAAACTCTAAAACAGTACCACACTCTTTTACCCGTTCAGCCTTTTTGAATTCTAAAATGTGAAGCAACTCATAGTAATTGACGTTTGATAGTTTCTTAGTTCGCCAAGGTCTTTCCTTGCCACTTTTTGTCTTATCGACCAAGACCCTTGAACTTTGGTCCGAATAAATGCTATAATTATCGCACATAATATATAAAGAACCCCCATCTGTATTTTGATTTTTGTGTGGTAACTTAAATCTAACAGATGGGATTTTTATATTCAAGGATTTTAATAGATAAATAGATTCGCAAAACCCTTACATATCAATGCTTTGAACACTATATTTAGTCATAAAATAAAAATGATGTTATTTCTATAAGTATCAAGAATAGAAAGAACTCGTTTTTCGCTACGCTCAAAACGCAAAAAAAGCACTCATTCGAGTGCTTTTTCTTATCGCTCCAAATCATGCGATTTTTTCCTCTTTGCTTTTCTTTGCTCACGAAGTTCTCGATCACGCTGCAAAACATCTTGAAGCGAAAAAGTATTCTTCTTTTCTTCTGATCGCTCATGCTGACGCACGAAAAGCCCTCTAGGCGCTTTTTCTTTCACTTTACCTATAAATACCCCGAATAACTCCTTAAAACTCTCTAAATCGTTTGTACGGGCTTTTAAAAAGTCTTTCGTCAATACATATAAACTTTCGATCTCATTCGTTAGATGCTCCACTGTACTCTTTAAACGACCGTTTTCTTCGGATAAAGATTTATTTGTAGATCGCAACTCTTTCACTTCTTTTTTCAACGATTGATTCTCTTTGGCGTAATCAGTATTCAGCAACTGATCCACTCTCGTTTGCAAAACTGCGCCTGCTTTTACTTTTTTCTTCAAATCTTGAAACACTTCGTCTTTTAAAATTACATTCCCCGTTGATTTCATAACCGTTTTCTTTTGCTCGATCCCCAAAAGATTTCGTTTCCCTGTTGGAACTTCAACGCTTTTCTTTTCTCTTTTCACTGGAATCTTAAATTCGCCTGAAACTTCTTCAGATAGAATCGCCAACTCACTTTTTTTATTTTTCAATTCATTCTCTAAAAGATCAATCTCTTTTTCTAACGTTTGTTTTTTAAATTTACTCATTTCAATATGCTCTCGATCCGAACCTTTTTCTCCACGTTGTAAATCAAAACCAAGCTTCTGCATATGCTCTGGAAACTTGTCTTGCAGCCACAACAATTCTTGACGATTAAACACATTTTTTCCTTGCAATTTTCCATCGCGCATAGGAACAACTCCTAAATGCATGTGAGGGGTTTTCTCGTCCATGTGAACAGTCGCATACGCAATATTTTGTTTCCCATATCGATCAGCAAATAATTTATAACTTTCCTCAAAAAATCGTTTCTCTTCATCAGGATCTAATCGCTCAAAAAAATACCGATCAGACGTGACAAGTAATTCATTTACAAGTACCGCATCTTTTCTTGTTTTTCTCGTCCCAACTTTTTGCGATTCAATAATTTCTTTTACTCGCTCGTTATAGTCGATCGGTTCATCATTCACCAAATCATAATTTTCATGAGATCGGGTTTTATCAATATCGGGATTCGTCTTACTTTCCCGTTCACGTTGATTATGAAATTGAATTCCTTTCAGATCATGTGACTTCATTTTCTGCATACGGACTACTGCAAAACTCATTTATTTTCGACCTCGCTTTCGAGAAAATTTGTCATGACAAATCGGCGCAACTTCCATGTAAAGTATAGCACACTATACTTTACATTCGTAAAGGTGTGCTCTGCGAGGCTGCTTCGGCTACCGCCGATCATTCGCTTGAGCGAATGAAAAACCTTGGGCCTTGCCCAAACCCACAAGGGAGAAATTCTCCCTTGACCCCTTTCAAAAAGCTCCCCCAACCCCCTCACTTTTTGAGGGGGCTCCCTCGCCGGTAGGCAGAAACAAACGTGGGGTTTGTTTCAGTGCCAAGAGGGTTCGGGTGTAGCAAAATTGTCAACTCCTTAAATTCTCCCTCACTTCGCTGCGCTTCGTTCAGTCCGATTTACCGTTGACAATTGCCACGTATTTTCTTCTGCAGAAAGTTTCACTTTTAGCCGAAGAAAATAAAAAGAGGTGGCAAATTTGCCACCTCTTAAAAATTTTCTGATCTTCAACAATCGCGCCCGATTGCTTAAGAAAGCTAGAAGTCATTTAATTTATCTCTGGTATTCAACTTTTAAATTGAATTTGTCTTCGTTTATATACATTCAAGGTGATCAGCCAACTAGTAACAACGACTCCTGTAAAAAGGAATAGCATATTACTATACAAATAAGTGGATTGATCAAGGTCCATAGGTAGCAACTTCTGATTCAGTAAGCGTACAGATAATAAACCACCAACAATTGCAATACCTATTCCCTCTGATAAAAAACTGGTAAAATTAAGCAAACTCATTCCGGCACCAGCTTCCTTTTGTTTCAAACTACTTGAAACAATTGTAGATATAACTGTTTTGGTGAATGACAGCCCACCAAAAACAAAAACTAATATAATTGTCAGTAACCATGGTGTTACTTCTAAAAAAAAGGCAGCAGTTAAAAAGCTAACAGAAAGAAATGTAACTCCGATGTTTAACACGTATAAAGGACCTCTTCTATCAACAAGTATCCCACCAATGTAGCCGAAAATAATGACACTCATTGTTCCAGGGAAAATAATTACACTTCCGATTTCGGCAGTACTTAGCTGGTGAACATCTTTCATCATATAAGGAACCATAGAGACAAACCCTGCTACTGTTCCAAATATAATTCCCCCACAAAGAACTCCAATCATAAAAGGTATATTTTTCCCTAATCCGGGATCAACAAAAGGATCTGTTACTTTCCTGATATGTTTTACAAATATCAGGAATGACAGCACGCTAACGATAAGAAAAGAAATGCTATATGATGTTGTAAACAACATAAAAAATACAATGCCTACAGACATTAGTATAATTCCTTTGATATCAAAATGACCTTTTATCCTTACTTCTTTCTTTAATAATTTCATAAGAAACGGAACAGTGATAATTGTTATCATAGGAATGAGTAGAAGATAGGACCAATGAATATAATGGGCTATCATTCCACCAATCGCTGGACCGACTCCTTCTCCCATGGCTACTATCGATCCAATAAGACCAAATGCTTTACCCCTATTTTCCTTTGGAATATAGCGCGCAACTACAACCATTACGAGTGCTGGAAATGCAGCTGCACCAGCTCCTTGAATAAATCGAGCCAGAATAAGTATGGGAAAAAAAGAATGTCCAACAAACCCAATTACCGACCCGAAACAATTTATTATAATTCCAAATAGGAGTAACCTTTTGATGCCTAATTGATCAGATAGCTTTCCATATACAGCTGTTCCAATGGAAAAGGTTAACATAAAGGCTGTGTTCACCCAGCTTGTACTCGCCGGTGATTTATTAAAATCATTTGCAATATCAGGTAATGAGACGTTCAAAACCATTTCATTTAATACGCTAAAAAAAGATAGAACGCAAAGCCAAATTAAAATTTGGTTGTGTCGTAAATTTGATTGTGAATAAGACGTATTCACATTTCGCCCTCCAATAATGAGGGTAGACGTAGTTTATAGGGTTAATGATACGCTTCCCTCTTTTAATTGAACCCTGTTACATTCATTACACTTCATAATTAATTCCTCCTAAACTTGATTAAAACATTTTACCACATATAAGTTTTAAATTCAGTATTTCATCACTTATACAACAATATGGCCCGTTTGTTGAACTACTCTTTAATAAAATAATTTTTCCGTTCCCAATTCCACATTGCAATAATAGAAAATCCATCTTCATCGGCTTTTTCGTCATCATCTGTATGAATCAAATCGCCTTCTTCTGTGTCATCAAGGTTTAATTTTTTATGTATTTCTTTTAACAAACCACCATAGGAGATTAACCTTTTACGGTGTAAACCTTCCTCCAAATCAGACAAACGTTTCAAATTCTTTTCTTCATCATCGGTCATAAAATCCGTATCCTTTACAGGATATTTTGCAGTTTCGTCAATTGCCGATTGTATATCCGATTTATATTTATTTTTCGGTCGAATCATTTGAACTTTTACCCCCCTAGTAATACCTCTCCCCCCTATATAAGTACGTATTCCAGTGAACTTTTACCCCCTAGTAATACCTCTCCCCCCTATATAAGTACGTATTCCAGTGAACTAAAAAAAGCAAAGAAGAAAACCATTTCTTATTGGCTTTCCTCTTTGCTTTTTTCTCTATACTCTCTTATAATTTTACTAACATATGATTTAGATAAGCTAAGCTTATCTGATATATCTTTTTGTTTATAACCTTGCTGGAACAAGGTTATAACAGCTTGATAGTTTTTCACTTTTTGTGCCTTGCGTTTAGTAAGGCCTTTTTTATTTCTTCTACTCTTTCTTTCTCTAGCATTTCTTCTCTCTGCTTTCACTTCTTTATCTATGATTGTTTGAAGATACTGTTGTTCTTCTTTAGTGATTTCTAAATGTTGAATTAAAGTATCATTTCGATAATTATAGCCTTTCGCATCGTTCTCTTCATTTTCAAATGCAGCCCTTTCTGAAGATACTAAATAGCTTCTTAATTCCTCTTGATCCATTGGCTCAACTAACTCAGCATTCAAGTTGAATGTGGCTTCTAAAGCTCTTTCAACATCGTTGTTATATATTCTCATATTCAAATAATGATACACAAATAATATATTATTTCTGGAGCCTGTTATATCATATCCACGAAGCTCTACTAATGTTTCTATATCTTCAGCTCTTTTCTTATGTAGCGTATATGGATTCAGAACTACAAATATGTTTTTTCGTTTTCTATATACTTTTGAAGACACTTTTTTCTTTGTCTTTGGTTTTCTATTAGTTTTATTTAATTGATCTTTCGGAAGGTATGAAATCAAATCTTTCCAATTATATGTTAAAGCATTAAATTTCACTATTTTAGATGCCTTATTAGTTTTCAGATTCATTGTATTCGGTATTCGGTATTGTTGAACTATTGATTTAGCACCTGAATCTGCTCCGTAGTCCTTTAGTAAATCCACTAAATACCCTTGAAAACTCTCTACTACTTCTTTTTGCTGCTGTAAATTTTTAGAATCACTATCTAGCTTCCATATTGCATAACACCCTTGCCCACTAGAATTAAAGAATGTGTAATTGGGTATTTTCTTTTTTAAAACTAAGTCGTCTACATACTTTTTCGTTTCATTTATCGAACGTCCTTTGGTATATATATCTAAATCTACATAACAAGCATTAATAGACAAAATATTATTCTTGGTTCGTTTTCGAGCAGTTTTATAACTTTGAAAGCTTAAATATTGATGTTTATCTATATTTCTATTTATTAAAATAAACAACTTATCATAATCCGTATCTAAATTTATAAATTCCGTTTGATAATTACCTTGTCGACCCTTGGTGGCATATGAAATGTAACCTAATCTCTTCCCATCTTTTCTTACAAAAAGAAAATCAATATAGTCTTGTAAATAATACTCTTGATTCATTGCTGCTCTTTTTTGTTTCTCAATAAAACCACTATAAATTTCATCTGCTCTATAACTACTTAATTTTCGAAGAACAACCTTTGGTACTTGTACTGCACTATCCATAAAACCTCTCCTTTCTTTCATTGCATATAGTATAGTTCGTTTCGCTAAAAATTATGCATTAAAAAAACAGTTTTATAATTTGAGTAAGTAATTCAAATATATAAAACTGTTTAGCTTTAATTTATATTTTCAATATTTTTTCTCCCATGATTGTTACTAAACCTGTTACTAGAGCATTTCCCATCATGAAATACCTTTGACGTGTTGTCATACCTTCTGTCCAGTTATCAGGAAAATCATTGAGTCTTTCTGCTTCGACAGGTGTGATTTTTCTTAATCGGCCTGTCTGTGGATCCTTCACTATATGAGTACTACGATTAGTAGTCGCTTCACCTGTTAACATTGTTCTTCCTGGTTTATCTAATGGGTCAGGAAAGCTCATTCCACCTTCTGAATAGATATACTCATGACCATCAGCTGCGATACGTGGAATTCGCTTTGGCCCTTTTAAATATTCAAATTGTTCTAGTTCTGTTTTACCGTTCTTACGAATGACAGTATCATCTAAATAAAACTCTTCTGAAACATTTTTTTCGAGTATTTCTCCTAGTGTTGTCGGTTCTTCTTTTACCGGATCTGTTTCTTCTGTATAGATGATATCTCCAATTAAAACACCACTGTTTCGATAATCACTCATGAAGTGATTAGATACCTCTAAAATATTTTGAGGTAATTTAACTAACTTCGGAGTATGTTTTGTTTCAAATTCTTTATGAATTGGAAAAATATCTGAAAAGAATCCTTCTTCATGAACAATTTGTTCAGGCTCTTCTTTAAAAGTGAGAATTTTTTTTCCATAGTCCGTTGTTTTATGGTAGGCAAAGATAAATACTCTTCGTCTTCTTTGCGCAAATCCATAATCAGCAGCATTAATTACTCTCCATTCAACTAGATATCCTAAATCTCTCAAAGTAGCAAGCATAACTGAAAAATCTCTTCCACGTTGTTTAGACGGTGACTTCAAAAGTCTATCTACATTCTCTAAAAGCATATACTTTGGTTGTTTTTCTTTTGCAATTCTATGAATTTCCCAAAAAAGTACACCTTTTTTACCTTGTATACCTTGTTCTCCTGAACGAGTACGTGCTACCGAGTAATCTTGGCAAGGAAACCCTCCAACCAATAAGTCATGGTCAGGAATATCTTTAGCATCTACTTCTGCAATATCTATATTTGTATGGCTATCACTTTCGCCAAATCGACGAATATAACATTCATAAGCTGGTTGAGATTTCGTAGCTGGTTCCCACTGATTCGCATATACAAATTCAAATGGCTTTCCTTTTATTCTTTCTAAACCTACTCGAAACCCTCCTACTCCTGCAAATAACTCTACAACACGCATTTATTTCTCTCCTTCTTTTTTCTCTAAAACAAAGTATAACGCTTGATAAACGTAAGATCAAGCGTTTTCTACCTGTATCTTTCCTTTTATTCATTTATAATTTATAAAGAATGGAGGTAAAAATGAAATTTATTACATACTCACATAATTATGGTGTTGAAATCGTTTCACACAATGAAGAATTTCAACAAAACTGGTTTGAAATACGA
Source organism: Tissierellales bacterium (assembly GCA_030146915.1). GTDB lineage: Bacteria > Bacillota > Clostridia > Tissierellales > Tissierellaceae > JASLAT01. The sequence continues at coordinate 6,106 of JASLAT010000041.1, read as the reverse complement.
CATGCTCTAAGTTCAATATCTGAAGATGACCTTGCTGCTTACTTCAATAAGCTAGGTAATAAGAGAGGTAAAAGTCTTTCGCGAGCAATCAACGAATTACTTCATAAAAAATTTGTTTCTTTAGGGTGGTATCCTGAAAGTCCAATTTTTAATGACGATCGATACGATGGTAAAAGCCATTGGCGATTAGACTTTGCAAAGGATACTATGTCAGTAGAAGTTGGTTTTAATCATTCTGGATCGATTGCTTGGAATTTATTGAAACCCGTACTAGCATCTGAATTAAATCATGTAGAAAAAGCTCTTCAAACAAAAATAGGTATAATTATTACAGCAACTGATGATTTACGTGATGCTGGTGGATTTGATGGCGCTATTGGAACATTTTCACAATATGTTCGATACCTACTTCCCTTAAGTGGGAAATTAACAACTCCACTCATTATCATTGGAATTGAAGCTCCTGAAAGTTTCAAAGTAGTGCAAAAGAAAAATCCTACCCGTAATCGTTGGGAAGGTTACATTGAATATTATAGAGAATAAAAAGCAGCCTTTTAAAAGGCTGCTTTTTATTCTCATTTCATTATATTTTCTATATACAAGGTTTATGGACCCTTTACATAATATTTATATATATCGTTATATGTTCTATATACAATATTTATATGTCTTTTGCACAATATTTATATATATCATTATTTGCGTTTTTCAAATATAATTTAATATTTAAATCATAACTTAAAGTATTTTAAACTCCCCTCTATTTCCTCTTCTTCAATTCCAATGTAACGTTTCGTCACACTCTGTGAACCATGATTGAAGATCACCATCAAAGTCCCAATGTCTTTCGTTTGCTGATAGTAGTGATAACCGAACGTTTTTCGCAAAGTATGTGTGCCAATATCTTCTCGCCCCAATAAATACGCCGCCTTCTGCAAGATTCGATAGGCCTGTGTCGTTGAAATCGGCTGTCCAGTCCGTTGAGAAGCGAATAAATACGTTGCTTCTTCTTTTCCTTCCGTATACGTCGCAATTTCTGGCATGATCATATGTAAAAAGACCGTTCGTTTCTTGCCTGTTTTCTTTTCTCGAATGGTAACCGACGTTTTCCCTCGTACATCGCCCACTTTCAATGGCAACAAATCACTGATGCGAAGCCCTGTATTGATGCCCATATCAAACAACAACAAATCTCTTTCGGCCGTGCGGCTCATTTGTAAGGCTTGTCGAAATTGCTGAATTTCTTCGGCCGATCGTAACGGCTGCACATTTTCTCTTGGTTTCATTAAACAACGCTCCTTTTTTATGTACAGTTTCCTTTTATTTTAACAGAAACCGTACATATTTTTCGGCAACAAAAAAAGAACCGCTCGGTTGAGCGGTTCTTGATGTACGGTTATAACCAAAACCATACATATTATTTCTTATCGTCTTCATTCCCTTTGGGAAAAACAAAAAGAATAAGAGGGTTTATATCTATTGAAACAAGTTGAATATCTGGATTACAAAGCCACAAAATAATTATTAGATTTAAAATTAAATTTAAAAAACTTTGACTAGATAATGTTGAATATACACTTTTAACATATTCAATTAAATCTGTGCCTAATTGCTGTTGGGCCTCTTCAAATTCGACTACCTCTTCTAATACTTCTTCCTGACCAAACTCACAAAATAGTTCATTTTCTATCATCTTTTTTTGAGTAGAAGCCAAGTATTGCCACTGACGAATATTTAGTTCTTCAAATGGTGATTTTAATATCAAAGATGATAAACGGTCTTGAAGTTTTCTTTGTCTATCTAAAAGATCTTGAAACGGTTGGCTCATTTCAACCAATGGTGATAAACTCTCTTGATATTTTCTTTGTCTATCTAAAAGGTCTTGAAACGGTTGACTCATTTCAACCAATGGTGATAAACTCTCTTGATATTTTCTTTGTCTATCTAAAAGGTCTTGAAACGGTTGGCTCATTTCAACCAATGGTGATAATTTACTATATAATTTTTTCTCGTAATTAATATATACTCTCTCCTTCTTTATTATTTATAATTCAATTATATCTTACTTACGATAAGTGATCAACATAAAGGAGCTATCATCATGTCAAACAAAATTTATCCTGATGAGTTCAGTCAAAATTTGCAACAATTAATTTCTCTTGCTGTTTTTAGCATGAATGCAGAAGGTCATTCTGTTTTTAACGAAAATGATTTCTATACAATTTTCAATAAAAAACAAGAAGAATTAGATTGGAAAAAAGAAATAGATCTTCTAATAGACTTGATCTACTCAAATATAAATCCTGATCAAGATTTATTTAGTCGCTATAGGATTATTTCAACTTCAACAATTAATTATGATGAAAACCGAATACTTTTTATTTCATTGGAATTTTCTTATGCAGCTACAAAAGAAATACGTGCTATTCAAAAAGAACTAAATTTAACACCTAATGATTTTGCTACACCTAACTTAAAACAAAAACTGTACAAACTTTATGAATATCTATACGAAAAATATTCTGCTTATATCACATCAAATGCTAGTCGCTTTACCAAAAAAATTTATTATTAAAAAAGCATGAATGATTATCTTATCTTTGTTAATTACATTGTAAAGTAATTAACAAAGATAAGTCATCGCTAAATCCCAGCGACCTTCCCCATGTCCTAAATCACTATGTGTTTGATCCAAAGCCTTTTTTACTTCATTGTAAATCTTCGTTTCTTCTTTCAATACTCCAGCGTCCGCTCGTTGTCCTGCAAACATATTATCTAACATACGGTTAAACATTTCTTGATGTTCTTGTGTTTGCGGCAAGTATTCTTGAAACCGATCACGAGCGAAACGGTGACGGAATCCATGCATTGTTTCTACATGTTCCGAAACCTCCATTTTTAATTCATTTGTTATGAAACGATACACGTTTCCGCTAAATGTAGTCGGTTTCTCTCCAATCAATGGTTCATTCGGTTCTAACCCTTCCAACATTCGATCAATTCGTTCTGTATGCCTACTATCAATCCATAATTTCCGAAAACGATTTCCTTTTGTTACATAGCTTTTATCATTCGCTGGAATATAAATGTTGTAACGTTTCTTGTTCTCGTCATAGATAAAATGGCGACTTTCAATTAAACATACCTCTTCCGCCCTCAAACCAGCGTTTAACGCAAGAAACACCCCGTCGGCTAGTTTATATCTACCGCTGTCTTCCAACCCTCTCAAAATCGATTCTGCGCCCTCTTTTGAGTATGAACGATCTACACGTTTAATTCGTTCATGCAATGGCTGCGTTGGATATATTCGTTTGTCAGGCATTACAAATGGAACCACTCGAAAAACATCATCCTTTTTCATCGCTTTATCTAAATTAATCAAAGCTGATTCAATATTTTTAAGCGATCCATACTGTAATCCCTGTTCTTCTTTGTACTTCAAATAAGCTATCGCATGTTCTTGACGAAACATATTCAAATATTTAATGCCATATTTTTCACGCACGAACCGAGTAAAATGTTGAATAATCCCTTGTGTCTTATTCATCAAAGACTCGCTATTGATTCCTTCAATACCTGTTTGACGATCTTGACGTTTGGACTTACCAATTCTAGAAAAGTTATTCAAAATCTCTTTCGCTTTGAAACTAGCCTTATCTGAACCAAAGGTACTTTTATTTGCCCTAGCCTTTCGTAAACGTTTCGCTCGTTTAATCTTTTGTGATTTAGTTAGTTTTTTCTTTCCAGACATAAAATTTCCTCCCTTCAAAAGATTTTCGGCAAAAAAATACTCGCTGCCCTTCTTTTGTTGTTTGAACAACTTACTTCTATTCACGCTCATTTTTTTGCCGAAAATCACCTGCGCACTTTTTTTGGCAGGTTGAAATAAGGGTTATGCTCGATATTTTTCAAATATCTGCGCATAACCCTTGCGCATTCACTTTATTCAATCTGCTTTACTACAAAAAATCACTCTGCTGAAAATAGCAGCCTTACGCAATATATTTAGTCCTCTCAACTTTAAGACTTACACACAACCCCTTAGGTTGGCCCTGCAGGCTACATAACATCTCTAGTCATGTAAGTTTCTCGCCATGAAGTTGGTTAGGCTCAATGATTTTCTCTCTATCCAAAATACACTGCTCTCTACTCTTTAATTGCAACACTCCTTGTCCTCTCCACTTTTCCACCGTTTACTCGTTTTGTTAGCACGGTGTTTTTCTTCTCTAATCATGAATAACGCTCTTTCTAAAATACGCTGCTCTCCATTCTTTGATTATCAAACTCCCTTATATTAACTAAATATTCTGTCAATTATAAGCTGAACTATTTTTACTTTCTCTTTTGTTCATGATCTTTGCTCTTTTTTATCGGTACAACTCTATTATTACCTACCGAAAATAAAATATATAAAAACTTTCTCTTTTCTCTGTATATATGTATATAATCTTATTTTAAATAAAAGTCTTGTTTTTAAATTATTCAACTGTTTGTTCGTTTCACTCACAAACGTTTCATAATTTATTGCGGATTTTGCACTAGATAAACGCTTGACAATTCACTAGCGGTTCTTCATACTGCGGTAGGTTGAGTTCAGGAAAACGGCTGGGAGCAAAATCCGCCTGCCTAGCTCTCAACAAATCGTCATTTTGACGAAAAATTTTGTTGGAGCTAGGCAGACGGTTTTTACGCATAAAAAAAACGACCTTATGTCGTGTGTTCTCCAAACTGCGTATAGTATATCGCAGGTGTCCGTGTGGTATGCCCTCAATCTAACCGCTAGTGTTTCCACTACTACTACATCTCACGCTAAATACTGCCCTAGCGCTCGTTAGTGAGCTGTTACACGAGCATATTCACCGTGTCATGAAGAACTTACTGTATGCTTTCGCTGTCAGGATATTCTCACTCACCAACATGTAGCAGCTGCTCTCCCGTAAGAGATCAGTATTCCACTACCAGACCCTTGTTCGGCGGCTCACTCGCAAAATAAGTGGCATGGCCCATTTGGTGGTCTTCACCATTCACACGTGATGCCCGATTGAGGTAAGGCTTGGTTGTACGTGCTACCCGTTATTTATATGCGTCGGAAACGGTCGTCCTTCTACGTTCTTATTTTACGTTGTGTACGGCTTCACAACGGACTATGTTTTGTGAAGTGATTCCTCTTGACCTTTGACAGATCCTCACTTAATATAGTCAATGAATATGTTTTATTTAGTTATAACCGCTGTAGGTGTGTCCAGCACCGATGACCAGCGGTTTTTTGCATTTTATTTTTCAAATTAGAAACTTATACGCTTAATACTACACCTAAATAATAGCATTATTCTTATGATATGTGAACCCATAATTAGTATTTTACCCCCTAGTAATACCTCTCCCCCCTATATAAGTACGTATTCCAGTGAACTTTTACATTTGGATCATAGTCTAATTTCATTGCCTTTTTCCAAAATTGAATCCATTGTTTTTGATTCACGTAGTTTTCTGTATTCTTAAAATAAGTTGGTTCCACACATACCAATACATGCATGTGCTGATTATAAGAATTATCTTTATTATTTATTGTCACTTCCGTTGCACGCATAAAACCAACAAGATTTTTATTAATTTTTTTATATTGCATCATACGATTAAAACCCTTTGCCATGTCAGATAAACTTTTATTTAATTCTTCTCCATCATAAACATTTTTAACAGTCAAAGTGAGAAATAACCATCTTGCTGTTGGCTTTTGCCTAATAACTTCAGAGATCACTTTATTTGCTTGAATACCATGTTTCATTGCTCTCCTCCAGTTGCACATTGGACAAAGCCTGGATTTACAAAACCACACTCGATACAACTTTCTTTCGCCTGTTTCACGATTTTGTTTATACTCTAATATTTCAGCACAATCTTTTACTCTTTCAGCCTTTTTAAATTCAAGAATATGCAGAAGTTCAAAGTAATCAACATTAGCGATTTTCTTTTCTCTTTGCTTTTCTTTGCTCACGAAGTTCTCGATCACGCTGCAAAACATCTTGAAGCGAAAAAGTATTCTTCTTTTCTTCTGATCGCTCATGCTGACGCACGAAAAGCCCTCTAGGCGCTTTTTCTTTCA
>JASLAT010000034.1 GCA_030146915.1 Tissierellales bacterium | reverse complement strand
GCCCAAAAATCTCCACAACTCTTCCTCTAGGTAATCCACCAATACCCAATGCTATATCTAAATCTAATGAACCAGTTGGAATAACTTCTAGATCTAACTTTACATCCTCACCTAATTTCATAACAGAACCTTTTCCAAATTGCTTCTCTATTTGATCTAAAGCTATTTGTAACGCTTTTTCTTTCTCTTTTATCTCACTCATATTTTACCAGTAAACTGGATTCCTCCCTTCATACAGAACTTATGTTCGGTACCTATTATATTACCCTATAAATCTTTTTTAGTCAATATTTTTTCTTAAAAAATCCCTCAAGAAAAAGTATGCATTTTCTACAATTCTATCCTGCATGTGAATCCTACTACCGTTTAAACGATACTCTTTGACTTCAACATCATTTCTATAAGCTATGCCAATAAAGATTAAGCCAACGGGTTTATTAGTATTATCACTTTGAGGTCCTACTATTCCTGTTATAGCTAGCCCTATATCTGCATTTGAATTTTTTAAAGCACCTTGACACATCTCTTTACAAGTTTCGTAACTAACTGCGCCAAAATTATCCAAAGTATCTTTTTTAACACCTAGCTCTTCTACTTTCGCAAGGTTACTATAAGTAATATAGCCCCTATCTAAAACTTCCGATGCACCAGGTAGTCTTACAAACTTACTAACTGCTAATCCACCAGTACATGACTCAGCAAAACTAATTTTTAATTTATTTTCCTTAAGCATAGTAAATACTACTTCGTCTATACTTTCATCATCATATGAGTAAATATAATCAGTAAATCTATTTTCAATTTCCTTTTGTATATTATATATTTTTTTTAATATATCAGACTTGTCCTTACCTCTTCCTATAATTCTAATCTGAACATTCTTTATTTTACCAAATGTTGCTATTTCTATATTTTCATACTTTTTCCTTAAATCTCTAATTTTTAACTCTATTAAAGATTCTCCTAATCCGCTGATATTTATAGATTTACTTATAAGATTAAAGTTTTCTTCCTTTAATAAAGGAAGAACTTCATTTATAAACATAGGTTCCAATTCCCTTGGTGGTCCAGGTAGTAAAATAATTTTCTTCTTATTATATTCTAGAAAAATTCCTGGAGCTGTACCAACAGAATTTTTAATAAATTTTCCACCTTTTATATTCCAACATTGCTTAAAATTATTTTTAGGTATTTCTCTTCCCTTAAATTTTTCATATAATATTTTTTCACAGTTTTTATCATAATATAAGTCTAGATTCAATATTTTAGCTAATAATTCTTTTGTAAAATCATCTTCAGTAGGTCCTAATCCTCCTGTTATTACTATTATATCCGATCGATCTATTGCTTGACGATAAGTAAATCCAAGTCTAGATATATTATCATCTACACTACTATGATAATAAACCTCTATACCTATATCAAACAATTCTTTTGATATAAATTGACTATTCGTATTGAGTGTATCTCCAGTGGTTATTTCAGTACCTACAGCTATTATTTCTGCTCTCATTTTATCATCACCTTAAATTTCACTATTATTAAAAAACACCTTTTTATTCTTTATTAAATAATCAATCCCTGATAAAACTGTAAAAAATAAAGATAAATACAACATTATAATATCAACCGGAATATTAAAATAATTAAAAGGAAAATTATTTAATAACAGTAATGTCAAGGCTAATAACTGAGTTATAGTTTTTATCTTACCAAGAGAACTAGCAGCAATTGTTATTCCTGAAGATGCCGCTAATGTTCTGAGTCCAGTTATAGCAAATTCCCTAGATATTATTACAACTACTACCCATGCAGGAATTTTTCCCATATCTACTAAAGAGATATATGCAGCTGAAGTCAATATTTTATCTGCTAAAGGATCCATAAATTTTCCAAAATCTGTAATTAGATTTCTACTTCTAGCTATATGTCCATCTAAAGTATCTGTTAAAGCAGCAATTATAAAAATAACAGCCGCCCAAGTAACACTATTTGGTATATTTGAATATAATGTTACCATAAATATGGGTACTAATATCATTCTAAAAATTGTTATCTTATTGGCCAAGTTCAAATATATCACCTCGTTTTCTTCCTTATATTATAACATATATATTTTCTTTTAATAACTTTTAGATAAAGAAAAACATGAACTGTGAGTTCATGTATATATCTTCTTCTATTCTTTTGGTAGTAATTCTTTTCTTGATAAATTTATTCTTCCTCTATTGTCTATTTCCATTACTTTTACATCTATTTGCTCTCCTACCGATAAAACATCTTCAACTTTTTTTACATGATCATGTGATATATTTGAGATATGAACTAATCCTTCTTTTCCATTCAATATTTCAACAAATGCTCCAAAATTAGTTATTTTGGTTACCTTACCATTATATACTTGACCAACTTCAACATCTTTAACAATGTTCTCTATTATTTCAACAGCTTTTTTTCCAGATTCAGAGTCTGTCGCTGCAATAAATACTTGGCCATCATCCTCTATATCAATCTTAACACCAGTTTCATCTATAATTTGATTTATTACCTTTCCACCAGGTCCTATTATATTTCCTATCTTTTCAGGATTTACTTCCATAGTATATATTCTTGGAGCATACTTAGATAACTCTTCTCTTGGCTTATCTATCGCACATTCCATTCTATCTAATATATGAATTCTTCCTTTATTAGCTGCTTGTAATGCTGATTGTAATATTTCTCTTGTTATTCCTGATATTTTTATATCCATTTGTATTGCTGTTACACCTTCTCTTGTCCCAGCAATCTTAAAGTCCATATCACCTAAATGATCTTCCAAACCTTGGATATCTGATAATATTTGTAGTTTATCTCCCTCTTTTATAAGTCCCATAGCTATACCCGCTACTGGAGCTTTTATAGGAACTCCTGCATCCAATAAAGCTAATGTGCTTCCACAAACACTTGCTTGTGAAGATGAACCATTAGAACTTAAAACTTCCGATACTAATCTTAAAGTATATGGAAATTCTTTTTCACTAGGTATTACTGGCTTCAATGCTCTTTCAGCTAAAATACCATGTCCGACTTCTCTTCTCCCTGGTCCTCTCATAGGTCTTGTATCCCCTACACAATATGGTGGGAAATTATAATGATGCATATATCTTTTTTCCTCTTCTTCACCTAAACCATCTATAGTTTGTGCGTCACTCAAAACTCCTAATGTTGCAGCAGTTAAAACCTGTGTTTCCCCTCTTGTAAATAAACCGGAACCATGAACTCTAGGTAATAGCCCTACTTCCGAAGTAATAGTTCTTATTTCATCAGGCTTTCTATCATCCGGTCTTTTACCTTCTTCTATTATTAATCTTCTTACTTCATTTTTAACCATATCATCGATAATCTCTTTGATATCTTTTAGCAATTCTTCATCTTCATCTAAGAACTTATCAACTATAGACTCCTTAACAAGATCTAGAGCTTCTTCCCTTTCTTGCTTATCTACAGTTTGCAATGCGCTTGATACTTTTTCTTCAGCATAAGTACTTATTTGACTTCTCAAATCTTCATCTGGTTTGAATACTTCATACTCTTGTTTTTCTTTTCCTACTTCTACTTGGATATCAGAAATAAAAGCGCATAATTGTTTTATTTCTTCATGTGCAAATAGGATTCCTTCCAGAATTTTTTCTTCTGGTACTATATTCGCTTCTGCCTCTACCATCATTATTGCATCTTCAGTACCAGCAACCACCAAGTTTATTTCAGATTTCTCTCTATCATCACTCTTAGGATTTAATATAAATTCACCATCGATAAGTCCTACATTTACTGCTCCAGTTGGTCCTTCAAATGGAATATCAGAAATTGATAGCGCTATTGAAGATCCTAACATTGCTACAAATTCAGAAGAGTAGTCTTGGTCTACAGATAAAACAGTAGCTATCACTTGTACGTCATTTCTATATCCATCTGGAAACAAGGGTCTTATAGGTCTGTCTATAAGTCTTGATGTTAGAACAGCTTTATCGCTTGGTCTACCTTCCCTTTTTATAAATCCTCCAGGAATTTTACCAACAGCATACATTCTTTCTTCATAATCCACACTCAAAGGGAAAAAGTCTATTCCTTCTCTTGGAGTTTTAGATGCCGTTGCTGTTACTAAGACAACTGTACCACCATACTCTATTAAACATGCTCCCCCAGCTTGTTCAGCAACCTTACCTATGCTTACCTTAATAATGTCACCATTAAGGTTATATTCATAAATTTTCTCCACATTATACCTCCTAATCTAAATTATCTATAATTATCTATATATAAATTAATAGAGCGGGAAAATTCCCGCTCTTATCTATCCTCTGATTCCTAATTTTTCAATTAGAGAACGATATCTTACAATGTCGTTATTTTGTAAATATTTTAACAGACCTCTCCTCTGTCCTACCATCTTTAAAAGACCTCTTCTAGAATGGAAATCTTTTTTGTGAGTCTTTAAGTGAGCATTAACATTGTTAATTCTATGAGTTAATATCGCTATTTGTACTTCTGGTGAACCAGTATCACCTTCATGTTGTTGATATTCTTTTATTATTGCTTCTTTTGCTTCTTTAGTTATCATTTATAACACCTCCATATAATATTCACCTAAAACCATGTAAAACATCGAGGACTCGTTAAACATAGTCATAGGCACACTATCTATCATAACATTTTTATTCTTTTTTGTAAAGTAGATTATTATAAAGACCTTACTAATTCAACATCTTTTTCTATTTGAACTATTAGCTCCTCTTTAGAGCTAAACCAAATATCCTCTCTTAAAAATTTCTTAAAATGTACTTCAATATCGTTTCCATATATTGAGGCATTAAAGTCTAATATATGACTTTCTATTTTTAAGTTTTTTTCTCCAAATGTTGGATTAAAACCTATATCGGTTACAGATTTATATTTTTTACCATTTACGGTAGTTTCTGTATAATAAACACCATTAGGCGGTAGTACATAATTTGGATCAATTTCTAAGTTAGCTGTTGGAAAACCTAGTTTACTTCCTCTTTGTGCACCTTTTACTACTTTACCTATTACTGAATAATCTCTTCCTAATAAGGCTCTAGCATCTTCCAATAAGCCTTCCCTTATAAGCTTCCTTATCATAGTGCTACTTATTATATCTTCATCTGTCAAAACAGGATTTACTATATAAGTATCAATTGCATAGTCTTCTCCCAAAGCCTTTAAAATATTTGCATCACCTTTTGCCTTATAACCAAACCTATAATCAAATCCAACTACTGCAACCTTTGTGTTGATTTTTTCTATTAAAACCTCTTTAATAAACTCTTCTTCCGTTAATTTCATAATACCTTCTGTAAACTTTAAATTAAAAATAAAATCTACTCCAAGATCCCTAGCTAAACTATATTTTTGTTGATTATTAGTAAGCATAGCAGGCCTCTTATTTTTTGTTAAAGTACCAGTATGGTTTTCGAATAAAAGTAAGGAAGATTTTAACCCATTATTTTTTGCTATTGTAACCATTTCCTCAATTAATTTCCTATGCGCTAAATGAAAACCATCAAAATTACCTAGGGCTACCGCTACAGGATATTTTTCATTTGATTGCAGTTCTAAATCAATTATTTGCATTTTCTCACCTACACTAATAAAACTTTTCTCATTTTCAAGTATATATTTTCTTCTTGCTCTATAAAACTACCTATACCTATAAAGTTTGACTTACAATAAATTCTATAAGATTTATTATTTAAACACTCAGCATAGTCTGGTCCTAGTTTAATAGAAACACCATGTGATAAGCTTTTGAAATGTCTATCTTCTATATTAATAGCATCCAAAACCTGAGCACCCTGATCTATTGGTAAGATATAATCAGCAATCTCATCTTTTGAAAGTCTATCTAAAAATTCAACTCCTAAAGATTTATCTATGGTAAATTTATCTGCTTTTGTTCTTATAAGATATGACATATATCCATAAGTCCCAAGGTCTAAACCTATATCATTACATAGACTTCTTATATATGTTCCTTTAGAACAGCTAACTTTAAAAGTAATAGTTTCTCCATTTATATTTAGTATTTCATTACTATAAATGTTTACTTTTCTTGCTTTTCTTTCAATTTGTATACCTTCTCTAGCTAATTCATAAAGCCTTCTTCCTTTATATCTAAGAGCAGAATACATCGGTGGAACTTGTTCTATTTCACCTAAATATTTTTTAAAAGTTCTCCTAATTTCATCTTCCGATACTTTTTTATTAGATATTTCAGTTACTTCACCTGTAATATCATATGTTTCTGTAGCTTTACCTAATGTTAATTGACAGATATATTCCTTATCAGAATCTAAAAGGTACTCTGATATACGAGTAGCTTTACCTACACATAAAGGAAGAACTCCTGCAACCTCTGGATCAAGAGTTCCTGTATGACCTATCCTTTTAATATTTAGCTTTTTCCTCAAGTAATTTACAGCTTGATGAGAAGTCATCCCTTTTGGCTTATAAAAATTAATTATTCCATTCATTTAACCCACCCACTTCCTTCAAAATCAAGGATTTTGCAGTGGGTAGGCTTTCATTAATCGTGCAGCCTGCTGCCCTAATATGACCACCACCAGAAAATATTGAACAGAGCTTAGCTACATCTACCTTATACTTACTTCTAGTGCTAACTTTAGTAAAACCCTCATTCTCTTTTAATAAAATCGCTAATTCTACTCCATTTATATCTCTAACACCTTCAACAAGTCCCTCAGTATCTTCCATTTTACAACCTGTGTCATCTAATAATTTTTTAGTTACTTCCACTACAGCTACCCTACCTTTTTGGTAGATTTCCATTTTATTCATAACTTTATTAAACAACCTTACTTTATTTAAACTCTTATTTTGATATAAATTAATATTTATAATATTGGCATCTATACCATATTTATATAAGTCAGCAACAACACTATGTGTTTCAGAACTAGTATTACTATACATAAAACTACCAGTATCAGATGATATTGCTGTATATATACATTCACTAATATCCTTATCTAAAACCCCTAGTTCTTTTATAACCTTATAAACTAATTCTCCCGTAGAACTAGAACTAGGATCAACATAATTTATATCTCCATAATTAGGATTACTAATATGGTGATCGATATTTATTAAAACTTTAGATTCTATAGCTATTTGCTTATTTTTACCTAATCTATCCATATCAGCTGAATCAAGAGCAATAAATATATATTCTTTATTAGATGGAGAGTATTCGACTATATCAGAGTAATGAGGTAAAAAACTCAAGTATTCAGGTAAAGTATCTGACTTCAAAACTTTAACATTTTTCCCTAGCTTCTTTAAAGCTCTATATAAAGCAAGGGAAGACCCAATATTATCTCCATCTGGCTGTACATGAGAAGCTATAAGGAAGTTAGTTTCATTCAAAATTGTATTTACAACTTTATTCATCTTCTGCCCCATCACTTATTTCATCTATTAATTGTGCTATATGAATACCTCTCTCAATTGATTCATCAAGAAGGAACACAGGCTTTGGTGTATGTCTTAACTTTACCTCATTACTAATCTCTTTTCTTATAAAACCTCTAGCACTTTCTAGCCCCTCTATAGTTTCTTTTTTAGAGTTTTCATCTCCTAAAACTGATATAAAAATTCGTGCATAACTTAAATCATTGGTAACTTCTACTTCTGTAACGGTAGTTAGCTCACTAATCCTTGGATCTTTCAATTTATGCATTATAATATCAGATACAACCTTTTTTACTTCTTCAGATATTCTAGCAATTCTTTTATTATTCATTATTTTCACCTCTAAGCTTGTACTTCCTTAGTTATATAAGCTTCTATAAAGTCTCCTTTTTTAACATCGTTGTAACCTTCCATACCAAGTCCAGCTTCATATCCGCTCGCCACTTCTCTAACATCGTCTTTAAATCTTTTTAATGATGATATATCACCTTCAAATATCACTATATCATCTCTTAACAATCTAACACTACCATTTCTCAAAATTTTTCCATCCACTACATATATACCCGCAACAGTGTTTCCTGATGGTAATCTAAAAGTATCTCTAACCTCTGCACGACCAGTAACTTCTTCTACAATTTTTGGTGCATGCATACCTTTTACTGCTGCCTCTATATCTTCTATTGCTTCATAAATTACTCTATAAGTTCTAACATCTACTTGTTCTCTCTTAGCCGCTTCTATTGCATTTAAGTTAGGTCTTACATTAAAACCTATAACAAGTGCATTTGAAGCTGAGGCTAACATGATATCACCTTCTGTTATACCACCAACTCCACCGTGTATAACATTTATCTTAACTTCATCAGTGTCAAGTTTTTCTAAAGATTGACTTAATGCTTCTATAGAACCTTTAACATCCGCCTTTATTATTATATTTAGATCTTTTATTTCTCCCATTTTAATTCTTTCAAATAAATCATCTAGTGAAACTTTATGATCGGATCTGATTTCTAATTCTCTTACTTGAACTTTTTTCTTTTCAATATATGATCGTGCACTTTTTTCATCTTCAACTGAATAAATCAGGTCACCAGCATTAGGCGTTTCAGAAAGACCTAATACCACTGCAGGTATAGATGGTCCTGCTTCTTTAATATTATTTCCTCTATCATCAAACATTGCTCTTACTCTACCAATACCCGTTCCTGATACAACCATATCTCCAACTCTTAAAGTACCTTTTTGAACTAGAATAGTTGCCATTGGACCTTTACCAACATCTAATTCAGCTTCTACAACAGTCCCCACTATAGTTCTATTAGGATTTGCTTTTAATTCTTTTAATTCTGCTACCAATAAAACCATTTCCAAAAGTTCTGATACTCCTTCTCCTGTTTTAGCAGATATAGGTACGACAATTGTATCTCCACCCCAGTCTTCAGGAACAAGGTTATTTTCTAATAACTCCTGTTGAACTCTATCCAAGTCTGCAGTCGGCAAGTCTACCTTATTAATTGCAACTATCAAAGGAACACCCGCTGCCCTAACATGGTTTATAGCTTCAATAGTTTGTGGCATTACACCATCATCTGCAGCTACAACTAAGATAACTATATCTGTTATTTGTGTTCCTCTTGCTCTCATAGATGTAAAAGCCTCATGTCCTGGAGTATCTAAAAATGATATCTTTTTATCACCTACTTTAACACTATATGCTCCCATATGTTGAGTAATCCCACCAGCCTCTGAACTAGTTACATGTGTTTCTTTAATAGCATCTAAAAGAGATGTTTTACCATGATCAACATGTCCCATAACTGTAACTATAGGCGGCCTTGCAACTAAATCCTCTTCTTTATCTTCAAAATCTAAATGATACTCTTCTTCTAGTTTTTCATTTTCCTTTGCAATTTCTTCTGTAACTTCCATTAATTGCACTTCTTTTCCAAACTCTGCAGCGACTATAGAAGCTGTATCAAAATCTATAGATTGATTTTGATTTGCCATAACCCCTAATCCCATAAGCTTCATTATTAATTCTGATACATTTACCTCTAATTTTTCTGCTAATTCTTTTAGTACTATATTCTCATCTATTTCTATAATATGCTCCCCCTCCTCATTTTTAGGCTCTTTTGAGCCATCACCTGTTAATAACTCTTCTATTAATTTTGCATCTGAGTTTTCTATAGTGCTCATATGACTAGACACTTCTAAATCTAATTCATTTTCCATCATATCTATTAACTCTTTGCTACTAAGACCTAGCTCCTTTGCTAGCTCATATACTCTAACCTTCTTCATAATTAAAGCACCTCCTATAATCATAGAACATATGGTTTAATTATTAAAAATCATCATAGTCCATATGATCTAAACCACCTAGTTCATTTAAGACATTTAGATCTGTTAAATCATCTAACTCTATTTCTTCCTCTTTATCAATAATTATATTTATATCCTCATCTTCATCATCTTCCAAGTTAATGTCTAAAACATCATTCGAATCGATATCTATTTGATTATCAAAATTATGATTCGTATCTTCTTCTGTTTCCGAAAGTTTTTCATTATCTTTTTCGTTCTCTAAATTATCATTAACTAAACTATCTTCTTTTAAATCTAAGACTTCTTCATTATTTTCTAACTCAAGTTCAATATTTTCTTTTTCTTCTTCATACTGACTTTCAGACTTAATATCAATTTTCCAGTTAGTAAGTTTAGCGGCTAACCTAGCATTTTGACCACCTTTACCTATAGCTAAAGATAGTTGGTAATCCGGAACAATTACTATTGCAGATTGCTCTACTTCATCAATTATCACATCTAATACTTTTGATGGACTTAAACTATTAGCAATGAACTCTGCAATATCGTTACTCCATATTATAATATCTATTTTTTCACCATCCAACTCATCCACTATAAGCTTCACTCTACTCCCTTTGAATCCTACACATGCCCCCAATGGATCAACATCAGGATCTTTAGAAAAAACAGCTATCTTCGTTCTAGAGCCTGCCTCTCTTGAAATTGAATAAATTTCCACTATACCATCATGAATTTCAGGTACCTCTAATTCAAATAGTCTTTTAACTAAATTGGGATGAGATCTAGAAAGTATAATCTGCGGCCCTCTATTAGTTTTTTTAACTTCTAAAACAAGTAGTTTTAATCTATCTCCTTGTTCATAACTTTCTGTAGGTATTTGTTCACTAGGTGGTAAAATAGCCTCTGTTCTACCTAGGTCTATATATAAATTACTCCCATTAATCCTTTGAATTACACCTGTTATTACTTCGTTTTCTCTATCAACAAATTCTTGATAAACTACATCTCTCTCAGCATCTTTTATTCTTTGAATCACCACTTGCTTTGCTGTTTGTGCTGCTATTCTACCAAAGTCTAAAGGTGTAGCTTCAATTCTTACTTTATCCCCTATTTCATATCTTATATCTATATCTTTAGCTTCCTCTAAAGATATTTCTAAATTTTCATCAAGAACTTCTTCTACAACTTCCATAATTGAGAATACTTTTATTTCTCCAGTTTCTCTATTCATATCAACTTCAGCATTACTAGCGGTTCCAAAGTTCTTTTTATAACTAGATATAAGGGCAGCCTCTAAAGCATCTAGAATTATATCTTTAGATATTCCCTTATCTTTTTCTATCTCATATAGAGCTTGTATAAACTCTGCATTCATTAACCATGTACCTCCTTAAAATTTTATCACCAGCCTCATTAATGAAACTATATTTTTTGGTATTTCTAACTCTTCACCATTTTCTAATATATAAAAATATTCATCGTTAAATGAGTCTAATATTCCTTCTAATTGTTTTCTATCTTTAAAGGTTTTATAAAAACGTAACTCAACTTCTTTTCCCAGGTTTCTTTCAAAATCTCTATCAGTTTTCAGCGGTCTATCAAGACCTGGTGATGATACCTCTAAGTAATAAGCTTCCTCTACTGGATCATAATCATCTAATACTTCACTTAATTTTTCAGTAAATATTTGACAGTCATCTAATCCAACTCCACCTTTTTTATCTATATATACTCTTAAAAAATAATTTCCATGTTCTTTAATATACTCGACATCTACTAAGTCGTAGCCTAATTTTTCAGCTATTTTTTCTCCGTACTCTCTACTTATACTTATTATTCCTCTCTTTTTCATACTATCACCCCCAAAAAAATCTTTACAAAAATTGAAGAGTGGGCAAGCCCACTCTTCGTTCCGTAGAAAAACAAGTCTTTCATAATGTTAATTATTACTGCACTTCAATTATATCATAATTAAAGGTAAAATCAAAGACTAAATAAGTCCAGTTGATTACTATCAGGTAACCCTTCTAAACAGCCATGATTATCTAAGACTTCTATTGCAGGCTTGCTAACTCCACCTCTTGATATTAAGTCTTCCTTTGATAAAAATGGCCCTATTTTTCTTTCTTCAACAATTTTCCTAGCAACATTTTCTCCTACACCTTCTAGACATTTTAGAGGAGGTAAAATATCTCCATCTTCTAGCTTAAAAATATCACTATCCGACTTATATAGATTTACAGGTTTAATTCTATAACCTCTTGCATACATTTCATATGCAACCTCCAGAACTGTTAATAAGTTTTTTTCTTTCGCAGTAGCATCTCTACCCTTACTCTCTATTTCTTTTATATGAGCTGATATAGTACTTTTACCTTGTACAATAATATCTGCATCAAAATCTGCTGCCTTAGTAGTAAAGTATGTTGCATAGAAAGCTTCGGGGTGATAAACCTTATAATACGCTATCCTAAAAGACATCATAACATAGGCTGCTGCATGTGCCTTAGGGAACATATATTTTATCTTCTTACAAGAATCTATATACCACTCCTCTACCCCAAGACTTCTCATTTCAGCCTCTTCTTCTTCGGTTAGTCCTCTACCTTTCCTAACTTTTTCCATTATTGTAAATGCCTTTGATTTATCCATTCCGACATTTATTAATGATAGCATAATATCCTCTCTTGTAGATATAACCTTACTTAAAGGTGCTATTTTTTTTCTAACAAGATCTTGAGCATTATTTAGCCACACGTCTGTACCATGAGATAATCCACTTATTCTTACTAGTTCTGAAAAAGTACTAGGTTCAGTGTCTATTAACATTTGTCTTACAAATCTTGTTCCAAATTCTGGTATACCTAAAGTGCCAACCTTACAATTAATTTCGTCTTCCGTTACACCCAAGGTTTCAGTACTTGAAAATATCTTCATTGTTTTTTCTTCATCTAAAGGTATATTAGTTGATTCTACTCCTGTCATATCTTCTAACATTCTTATAATTGTAGGAACATCATGTCCCAATATATCTAGTTTTAAAATATTACTACTTATTGCATTGTAGTCAAAATGAGTAGTAACAACACCTGAAGAAGAGTCATTTGCTGGATATTGAATAGGTGTAAAATCTAATATATCCTTATAATGTGGAACTATCATAACTCCACCAGGATGTTGCCCAGATGTTCTTTTAACCCCAGTACATCCTTTAACTAACCTATTCACTTCCGCTTTATTTATGACTTCTCCTGTAGACTCAAAATATTTTTTTACAAATCCATAGGCTGTTCTTTCGGCAATTGTGCCTATAGTTCCTGCTCTAAAAACATAATCTTCACCAAAAAGTTTTTCAGTATTTTTATGTGCTATAGGCTGATACTCTCCAGCAAAGTTTAGGTCTATATCGGGCTCTTTATCACCATCAAACCCTAAGAATACTTCAAAAGGTATATCATGTCCATCTTTTATAAGAATTTCTCCACATACTGGACAGTTTTTATCCGGCAAATCTGCTCCGGATGCAATTTCACCATTTGTAAAAAACTCACTAAACTTACAGCTTGGACATAAATAGTGAGGAGATAATGGATTAATCTCAGTTATCCCACTCATAGTTGCGACAAATGATGATCCAACTGATCCTCTAGATCCTACAAGGTAACCATCTTCTAATGATTGCCAAACTAATTTTTGAGAGATAATATACATGACTGCATATCCATTCTCTATTATAGAACCCAGTTCTCTATTTAACCTTTTTTCTACTATCTCTGGTAGTGGTTTACCATAAAGTTCATAGGCTTTATTATAAGTTATATCTTTTAATTCTTTTTCTGACCCTTCTATTACAGGTGGAAAAGTACCATCAGGTATTGGTTTTATATCTTCTATTAAATCATTAATTTTATTCGTGTTTGATATTACCACCTCTTCAGCTCTAGATCCTAAATAAGCAAATTCATCCAACATCTCTTCTGTAGTTTTAAAGTAAAGAGGAGGTTGGTTATCAGCATCTCTAAATCCTTGACCTGCCATAAGAATTCTTCTATAAACTTCATCTTCTGGATTTAAAAAGTGAACATCCCCTGTAGCAACAACTAACTTATTAAACTTATCTCCCAGTGCTAAAATTTGTTTATTTATATTTTTAAGCTGAATTTCATCCTTTACAACCCCATTATCAATTAAAAATTTATTGTTATTTACAGGCTGTATTTCTAAATAGTCATAAAATTTTGCTATGCTCTCTATCTCTCCCTTACTTTTATTACTTAAAATAGCTTGGTAAAGCTCTCCTTGACTGCAAGCACTACCAATCAATAAACCCTCTCTATATTTTTTCAAAATAGACTTCGGTATTCTTGGCTGTCTGTAAAAATAATCCATATGTGATATAGAAACTAACTTATATAAATTTTTTAAACCTTTTAAATTTTGTGCTAAAAGAACTATATGATACGGTCTATCTTTTACTGAGTCATTTTCTTGAGATAGCCTGTTTATAGTTTCAATATCTTCTAAACCTTTAATATTAGTTAATTCTAGTATCTTTAAGAATATCTCTGTAGTTGCTTTAGCATCATCTACTGCCCTATGATGATTATCTAATGAAACACTTAAATGTTTTGCTAGAGTATCTAATTTATGATTTTTAAGTCTTGGAAAAACTGATCTTGCTAATTCTAGTGTATCTATAACGGGAGCATCTAATTCTTTGCCTATTTTAGATAAGTTCTCACGAATAAACCCTATATCAAAGTTAGCATTATGGGCTACTAGTATACTATCAGATATAAAGTTTTCAAAATCTTTAATAACAATATCTATGGTAGGTTTATCCTTTACCATTTCATCAGTAATACCTGTTAAGTTGGTTATAAATTCAGGTATAGGTCTTTTAGGGTTAACTAATTGAGAAAACTCATCCATCACTTCACCATCAACCACTTTTAAAGCACCAATTTCTGTTATTCTGTCATTTTTAGCTGAAAGTCCTGTTGTCTCTATATCAAATATTACAAAAGAAGATTTTTTAGACTTATAATTTGTTAATATATCCTTTTCATCATCTACTAAATATCCTTCCATACCATAAATTATCTTAACATCTGATTTTTTCTCTAAATTCATAGCTTGGGGAAAAGCCTGAACTACACCATGATCGGTTATAGCTAAAGCTTTATGTCCCCATTTTTCAGCTAAGTCTATCAATTTATCTAATTCTACTATACCATCCATAGAACTCATCTTTGTATGAAGGTGTAGCTCCACTCTTTTTTCAGAATGATTATCCTCTCTAACTTCTGCTTCTAAAAGTTCTAAAGCGTTCATCATTACAACTATTCCTTTGGAAAAATCATCATAATTTACATTACCGGATAATCTAACATAACTATCCTCAGATACGTTCATTAAAAATTCCTCTGAATCTTCTTTTTTCATAAAAGATTTTACCTCTATAGAGTCTTCTAAATCTGTAAGATTAAAACTAACGATAGTCCTGTTGTTCCTAATATCCATAGTGTTAACATCAAATACATAACCTTCTATAGTCGCATGTCCTACATTTAAATTGATATCTTTAACCGGTATATTATCTCCTTTAACCGCTCTACCATATTTATAATTTTTACTTACCATATCTTTTTTATCTTTTTTAATGCTTGGCTTTTCAAGCAAAGCCTTACTAGCTATTTCAATTGCCTCTTTTTTCTTAGTCTCTAAAAAATTTGCCTCTTCTTTTATATTTTTATCTGAAGTTAGCACCTTACAACTTATATTAAATCTATCTATTACCAACTTTTCAATGTTTTTCATAAGCCCATTTCTATTTATCATATAATATGCTGTTTTATTAGGCGGCAATAAAATTACTGTATCTTCCAAAATTTCAATTTCTAATTCGTCAATCCACGCTTTACTTGACTCTAGATTTTTAGATATATAACTTATAATATTGTTCTTATGAGAAAATAGTATTTTCTCTTTATCTTTAAAAGTACTACAATCTATACAGACTTTAACATTTGTAAATTTAATGTTCTCCTTAAATAAATTATCAAGATATTTT
This sequence comes from Tissierellales bacterium, assembly GCA_030146915.1. GTDB lineage: Bacteria > Bacillota > Clostridia > Tissierellales > Tissierellaceae > JASLAT01. The sequence goes on along the minus strand of JASLAT010000034.1, from coordinate 235,640 downwards.
ATATCTTGATAATTTAAAAGTTCATCCGTTTTAAAGCTTATATTTAAGAAGTCTTCAGAACAAATATATTCCGCATCTATTAATTTTAAGTCTGCTAGGTGTCTTGGTATTTCATTAAGGTCTATATCTAATCTTATACTTTTCATTATATCTCTCCAGACTATAAACTTTCTATTTCTTTAATGAGTTCATCTATTAACTTATCTTCTTCTACCCTCTTAATAACTTTTCCTTTTTTAAATATTATTCCCTCGCCATCGGCGCCAGCTATACCTATATCAGCTTCTTTAGCTTCTCCAGGTCCATTAACTGGACAGCCCATAATTGCAACTTGAATATGTTTATCAATGTGCTCTAATCTACGCTCTGCTTCATTCACCATACCTATTAAATCTATTTTTGTTCTAGCACATGTAGGACAAGAAATTAAATCTATACCCTTATTATATAAACCTAGAGACCTTAAAATTTCTTTAGCTACAAATATTTCTCTAACTGGATCACCAGTTAAAGAAACTCTAATTGTATCTCCTATGCCATCATATAATAGAATACCAAGCCCTACTGAAGATTTTATACTACCCTTTTCTATAGGTCCAGATTCTGTGACTCCTAAATGTATTGGGTAATTAACCATACTAGCTAACTTTTTATTAGCTTTTACATTTAAATCTACATTGCTAGCTTTCATAGAAATTTTTATGTCATAAAATCCCATAGACTCTAGTATCTCAACTTGTTCCAATGCACTATACACCATAGAGTCTTCATTTACTCCACCATATTTATTTAAAAATTCCCTTTTTATGGATCCTGAATTTACACCTATTCTAATAGGGATTTGTTTATCCTTACATGCACTAACAACCTTCTCTACTTTATCCCTAGACCCTATATTTCCAGGATTAATTCTTAAAGCATCTATTCCATTTTCTATTGAAGCTAAAGCAAGTTTGTAGTCATATTGAACATCTGCTATTAAAGGTATCTTAACTTTATCTTTTATAGCTAAAATAGATCTTGCATCCTCTTGATCTGTTATAGCCATCCTAACTATTTGACAACCAGCTTTTTTTAAATCTTTAATTTGATTAACTGTCTCATCTATATTTTTAGTATCAGTATTGGTCATAGATTGAATTACTATAGGGTTATCTCCACCTATTTTTATTCCACCTACATCAATAACTTTTGTCTTTTTCATATGAATCTCCTTTTTATCAAACTAATAACATCTTTATAAGTTACAAATATCATTAAAACTATCAATAAGGCAAATCCTATAAAATGTATAAACCCTTCCTTATTTGGATCCATAGATTTACCCCTTATTAATTCTATAATTAAAAAAACTATTCTTCCACCATCTAAAGCTGGAATTGGCAGTAAATTAAAAAAACCTAAATTTACTGAAATAAATGCTAATAAAATTAATACATTATAAATCCCCATCTGAGCTGCTGCGCCTATTTGACTTACCACTCCTACTGGTCCGGAAATATGGTTAGAAGTAATCTTCCCAGTTAAAACTAATTTTACAAATTCAAACATAGAATATATATAACCTTTAGTTGTTAAAAATCCATTTGTTACTGCTTTGAATATTGATCTATCTCTTGCTGGTATAATTCCAATTATAACTTGATCCTCAACTTTAGTTGGTTTTATATTTACATCTAAGTTAATATCATTTCTGGTAATACTTAATAATACTTCTTCTCCTAGGTTTGTATCTCCTATCTCCTTTACAATGCTTTCCCAAGACTCTATTTTTACATCATTTATCTTATTTATTTTATCTCCCTCTTTTAATTCAGAGTAATATGCGGGACTATCTGGAATAATTTCACTTATATAAGTATTTGGAGTTCCTATACCTATTAAAACAACTACCATAACAAGAAAAGCGAGAAAAAAGTTCATCAATGGTCCAGATGCTATTACTGCTATTTTAGATAGCGTCGGTGCATTATTAAAGCTTCCCTCTTCATATGAATCTTCATCTTCACCCTCCATACTAATATAACCCCCCATGGGTATCATTCTTAAACTATACTTTGTTTCTTTTCCTTGTTTTTGCCACAATTGAGGCCCCATTCCTATTGAAAACTCATTAACTTTTATTCCAACAAATTTAGCCATTAAAAAATGTCCTAATTCATGTATTAATACTACTACCATAAAAATTAATATTGCCGATATACTAGTAAGCAAATTTTCACCTCCTATTTTATAAACATAGTAATATAGTAATATACCACAGGACTTATAAAGATAATACTATCAAATCTGTCTAAAACTCCTCCATGCCCGGGAATTAATTTTCCATAATCTTTTATACCTGTATATCTCTTTATACTAGAAGCTACTAAATCTCCTGCTTGTGAAAGTATTGCTGCTAAAATAGATAATGGTATATATAAGTATATACGATTTGGATTAAATTTAAGAGCAAATAAGACAGTAAGTATTAAGCTTCCTAATATTCCTGAAATGAAACCCTCAATGGTTTTATTTGGACTTATTTTTGGACATAATTTGTTTTTACCAAAAATATTTCCTCCAAAATATGCAAATGTATCCGTACCAAAAGCTATAATAAATATTAACCATATATTTAAATTACCAGAAAGTCTTGGTATATAGGATAACATACCACCAATATATATAATTCCTATGAGTGTAACAGCTATATCTTCAAGACTATATCTCCCTATCAATAGAGAGAGTAAAAGTATATATACTAGTAGTAAAAGTAATAAACCACTGTTACTATCTCCTATTAAATACATAATAATCAAATATACATATGCTAATATATTTAATACATTCAAATTTAACTTCTTCAAGGATTTACTATACTCATATATTCCGATTATAGATAATAACAATACAGATAGGTTTAATGCAATACCTCCCCAACTTACTATAAGTATTAGTGTTATTAATCCAAAAGCACCACTTATAAGTCTAGTTTTTAAATCACTCATTTATATACCTCCAAATCGCCTATTTCTATCTTGATAATCTAAAATAGCTTTAAAATATTCTTTTTCTGTAAAGTCTGGCCAAAGTACGTTGGAAAAGTAAAATTCTGCATAGGCTATTTGGTAAAGCATAAAGTTACTTATTCTTAACTCTCCACTAGGCCTTATTACTAGATCAACTTCCATCTGACCTTTTGTATAAAGATAATTGTAAAATGCTTTCTCATCTAAATTATCTAAACTAATATTTCCTTCTTTAAAATCTTTAGCTATAAGTTTAGAAGCTCTTACAATTTCATCTTGTCCACCATAATTTAATGCTATATTTAAAATCATTCCATCATTATTTTCGGTTGTATTTATAGCTTTTTTAACAGCTTGTTGAGATATTTTAGGTAATTTTTCTATATTTCCTAAAATTATTAACTTAACATTATTTTTGTTCAACCTAGCTAATTCTTTTTGAACAAATATAACCAAAAGATTCATTAACGCTGAAACCTCATCTTTAGGTCTCTTCCAATTCTCTGTAGAAAAAGCAAATAAAGTTAGTGATTGAACACCTATCTTAACGGATGATTCTACAATTTCAATAACACGCTTCATTCCTTCCTTATGTCCTTTAGTTCTATCCATACCCCTTTTCTTAGCCCATCTACCATTACCATCCATTATAACTGCTACGTGATTAGGAACCGGTTTTTTCTTTATTTTTTCTTCTATCATCACTATTAAAGCACACCTTTCTATTAAAAAACCCTTCATGAGTATGAAGGGTTTGTACTATATTTCCATTAGCTCTGATTCTTTTTGCTCAGCTATTTTGTCAACTTCTGCTATAAATTTATCAGTTATTTCTTGCATTTTGTCTTCTGCTTTCCTTAACTCATCTTCACTAATTTCTTTATCTTTTTCTTGTTTCTTTAAAATATCTATTTGATCTCTACGAATATTTCTTATAGCAACTTTTGCATTTTCTGTATCTTTACCAACAAGCTTAACTAAATCTTTTCTTCTCTCTTCAGTTAAAGCTGGTATAGATATCCTTATAACTTTTCCATCATTTGAAGGATTTAAACCTAAATCAGATTGCAATATTGCTTTCTCTATCTCTGGTATTAAATTAGCATCCCATGGCTGAATTAATAACATTCTTGCTTCTGGTGCTGATATGTTCGCTGTTTGTTGAATTGGTGTTGGCTGTCCATAATAGTCAACCATAACTTTATCTAAAATTGCAGGGGTAGCTCTTCCAGCTCTTACAGATTGTATTTCTGTCTTAAATGAAGAAACAGCACTTTCCATCTTATCTTCTGCTTCTTTATGTGCATCTAAATACATATTTATTCCTCCCTTATTATCGTTCCTATTTTCTTTCCTAAAATTACATCAACTATATTCTCAGGTTTATCCATACCAAAAACTAGTAAAGGAATAGAGTTATCCATACAAAGAGAAGTTGCTGTTGAATCCATAATCTCAAGACCTAAGTTTAATACTTTCATATAGGTTAGATCTTCAAATTTTTTAGCATTAGCAACCTTATTTGGATCAGCATCATATACCCCATCTACACCTGTTTTACCAGATAGTATTACCTCTGCTTCAATTTCTGCTGCTCTTAATGCTGCTGCTGTATCAGTAGAAAAATAAGGATTACCTAATCCAGCGGAAAATATTACAATATATCCTTTTTCTAAATATTCTACAGTTTTTTCTTGACTATAGTGTTCAGCAACTTGACTTAAATCTATGGCAGATTGTAACTTAGTTTTTACTCCCAAATTATTTAATGTATCTCTTAAAGCTAATCCATTCATTACAGTTCCTAACATGCCAATATAGTCTGAAGTAGTTCTATTTATATCTACAGAGTCTCTTCCTCTCCAGAAATTTCCTCCTCCTACGACTATAGATATTTGAACACCTAGACTATGTACCTTTTTTATTTCTTTAGCTATATTTTTTAGCATTTTTGTGTCTATACCTGTTTTTTTATCTCCAGCTAAAGCTTCCCCACTAACCTTTAAGACTATCCTCTTAAATATGGGCTCCATATAATCACTCCCATTTGTATAATAATATTATTATAAGGAGAACGAACGTTCTCCTTATACCTTAGTTTCCAGACATTTGTTTCGCTACTTCTGCAGCAAAATCTTCTTCCTCCACATCTATACCTTCGCCTACTTCAAACCTTTCAAATCTTCTTATAACTAAATTCTCACCGATTTTAGCTATTTTTTCATTTAATAAGTCTTGTATAGTCATATCTGAATCTTTTATAAATTTTTGTTCTAATAGACAATGTTGTTCATAAAATTTGTCCATTCTTCCGTTAACTATTTTTTCTGCAATATGTTCTGGCTTACCTGAGTTTATAACTTGTTGTGTTAAAACTTCTCTCTCTCTTGCAACAACATCTTCTGGAACATCATCTCTAGAAACATATTTTGGATTAATAGCTGCAACTTGCATAGCTACATCTTTTACAAAGTTTATAAATTCTTCGTTTTTAGCAACATAATCTGTTTCTGAGTTAACTTCTACTAGTGCACCAATTCTTCCACCATGTATATAAGACTCTACTAAACCTTCTGCTGCAACTCTGCTTGATTTTTTAGCTGCAGTTGAAAGTCCTTTTTCTCTTAATAAATCTACTGCTTTTTCTATGTCACCATCTGTTTTCTTTAAAGCATTTCTACAATCTAGCATTCCTGCTCCTGTTTTTTCTCTTAATTCTTTTATTTCTGCTGCACCAAAGCTCATTTAATCTCCTCCTATATTCTTAAAAAAGGTAAGAGCAAAAAAAGCATTTTCTTTACTTTTTACTCTTACCCTTGAAATTTCTATTACTCTTCTGTAGTTTCTTCTTGCTTATTGTCTTCTACTTCTTCAGCCGCTTCCATTTGCTCTCCTTGCTTACCTTCTAATACAGCATTAGCCATAGTTTCAGTAAGTAGTTTTACAGCTCTAATAGCGTCATCATTACCTGGTATAACGTAGTCTATTGGATCTGGGTCACAATTAGTATCTACTATCGCTATAACTGGTATGCCTAGAATTTGAGCTTCTCTTACAGCTATTTTCTCTTTTCTAGGATCTACCACAAATAAAGCATCCGGAAGACGATCCATATATTTAATCCCACCTAGGAATTTTTCTAATTTTTCTTCTTCTCTTTTTAGTTCCATTACCTCAAATTTAGGTAATACTTCAAAGATTCCATCTTCTTCCATTTTAGCTAATTCATGCAATCTATCAATTCTTTTTCTGATAGTTTTATAATTTGTAAGCATACCACCTAACCATCTTTGGTTTACGTAGTGCATACCACATCTTTTAGCTTCTGTTTCGATAGCTTCTTGAGCTTGTTTTTTCGTACCTACGAATAAAACTTCTCCACCATCCTCTGATACTTCTCTCATGAAGTTATAAGCTTCATTTACTTTTTCTACTGTTTTTTGTAAGTCAATAATGTAAATCCCATTTCTCTCTGTAAATATATACGGAGCCATCTTAGGATCCCATCTTCTAGTTTGATGTCCGAAATGAACACCTGCTTCCAATAAGTTTTTCATTGAAATTACTGACATTACCATTCACCTCCAAGTTTTTTTTCCTCCATCCTAGTCTTCAATTTAAAGGGCCCTAAGGCACTTCTCTAAATTTCATAGGATGTGTGTAATCACCTTAACTATTATAACACAATCAGATATAATAGCAAACACTTTTTTATTAAGATCTTGCTTTTCTTAATCCTTCTATTAATTTATCATTTAATATTTTAATATGTGTTCCCTTCATCCCTAATGATCTTGACTCAATAACTCCTGCACTTTCAAATTTTCTTAATGCATTAACTATAACAGATCTTGTTATACCAACTCTATCCGCTATTTTACTTGCAACAAGTAATCCCTCATCACCATCTAATTCATTGAATATATGCTCCATAGCTTCAAGCTCTGAGTATGATAAAGTTCCTATTGCCATTTGAACAACTGATTTTTTCCTAGCTTCTTCTTCTTTTTCATTGCTCTTAGATCTTAATATTTCCATACCTACTATAGTTGCACTATATTCTCCTAATATAAGATCTTCTTCAGTGAAGTTTTGATCAAATCTAGATATCATCAAAGTACCTAATCTATTTCCTCCACTAGTTATAGGTATAATGGTAGAAATTTTTGATTGATGTAAACAATCCTCTTCAGGAGCAAATACACAATACTCTTTATTTTCTATGTTTTCACTAGTCTCTGTTATTTTTAATAACTTTTCATTATATTCCTCAGGAAACATCCTATCTTTAATAACCTTTTCATTTACTAATTCACAATCAAATCCATCAACAAACTCATAACCTAAAATTTTTCCTCTTCTACTAGCTATATAAACATTTGCTTTTAATATACCACTTAATATTTCACTTAATTCAGAAAAAGAAACATCTTCACTTCCATAAGATTGTATCGCTCTATTTAATTTTCTTGTTTTTTCTAATAATTCTCTCATGACTACCTCCATTATTTATATCTATATATCTTTAGTATCTTCGTAACCGCAATCCTTATTAAAACATTTTACAGTCTCTTTAGTTTTTGTTCTTTTTTTAGTAAGTAAACTAGAACATTCTGGACACTTATCCTTTATAGGTTCATCCCATGAAACGAAATCACACTCAGGATATCCACTACATCCAAAAAATACTCTTCCTTTTCTTGAACGTCTTTTTATTATATCCTTACCGCACTTAGGACAATCTATCCCTAATTTATCAACAATAGGTTTCGTGTTTTTACACTCAGGATAGCCTGGACAAGCTAAAAACTTACCATATCTTCCATGTTTAATTACCATGTTTTTGCCACATTTTTCACAAATCTCGTCTGTGACCTCATCTTTTATTTCCATTTCTTCTATCTCTTCTTCAGCCTTTTCCAAAAGACCGTGAAAGTCTTCATAGAAACTAGACACTACGGATTTCCATTCTAGTTTACCTTCTGCAATATTATCTAATCTATCTTCCAATTCAGCAGTGAATTCCTCATTTATTATGTCATCAAAATACTCTACAAGCAAATTATTAACTAAGACACCCAACTCTGTTGGTTTGAATGATCTATTTTCTAATTCTACATAGTCCCTAGCCGTTATTGTACCTATTATCGGCGCAAATGTACTAGGCCTACCAATCCCTAATTCTTCTAAAGTCTTTATAAGTGATGCCTCGGTGAATCTTGCTGGTGGCTGAGTAAAGTGTTGTTTTGGATCTATTTTATTGATATTTACAAGTTCCGATTCTTTAAGTTCAGGAATTTCTTTATCTTTATCATTTTCATCTTTACCATATAGTTTTAAGAATCCATCAAACTTCAATATAGATCCACTGCTTCTAAACACATACCCTTCATTAATAAGATTAACAGAGATAGTATCGTATTTTGCTGGTGCCATTTGGGAGCTTACAAACCTTTCCCAAATAAGCTTATATAATCTATACTGCTCATCTGTTAAATATCCTTTAATATCTATAGGGTCTCTATAAGTAGAAGTAGGTCTTATAGCCTCATGTGCATCTTGTGCAGATTTTTTTCCAGAATAGTTCTTCCCACCGTTACTATATTTTTCTCCATATTTATCTAATATATATTTTTTCGTCTTAGCTATTGCTTCATCAGAAATTCTAGTAGAGTCAGTTCTCATATAAGTTATTAATCCTATCGTGCCTTCACCTTTTATATCAATACCCTCATATAACTGTTGGGCAATTACCATAGTCTTTCTACTACTAAAATTTAATCTCCTATAAGCATCTTGCTGAAGAGTACTTGTTGTGTAAGGAGCATTTGGATTTCTTCTTCTACTTCCCTTTTTAAGGTCACGAACTTTTATCTTTTCCTTGTCTAAACTTGATAATACTGTATCAACACTTTCTCTTTTGGGAAGTTCTATTTTTTCATCCTTACCATTTATTTCTTTACCATAAAATTCTGCCTCGAACTCTTTACCATCATGTATCAAGTTCAATTTTATACTCCAATATTCTTCAGGGTTAAACTTTTCAATTTCTTCTTCTCTGTCACAGATTAGTTTAACAGCAACAGACTGTACCCTACCAGCACTAAGTCCTCTCCTTATTTTTTTCCATAATAAAGGACTTATCTTATACCCAACTAATCTATCTAAAATTCTACGGGCTTGTTGTGCATCAACTAAATCTAAATCCAAGGTTCTAGGATTTTCTATGGCTTTTGTTACAGCCTCTTTAGTTATCTCATTAAATTCTATTCTAACTGGTTCATCTTCTTCAATTTTTAAAATATGAGCCAAGTGCCAGGATATAGCCTCACCTTCTCTATCAGGGTCAGTTGCTAATAGAACTCTATCTGCTTTCTTTGCTTTAGCTTTTAGATCCTTTACTACTGGACCTTTTCCTCTTATAGTTATATATTTTGGTTCATAATTATTATCTATATCTATTCCTAAGCTACTTTTAGGTAAATCTCTTATGTGACCAACTGATGCCACTATATTATATTTCTTACTATCTAATAAACCACCAATTGTCCTCGCTTTAGCTGGTGATTCGACTATTACTAAATTTTTACTCAAACTTTGCACCTCCGAATTTCAAAGTGTAATATGAATATTATCAGAAACTTCTTCTACTGTACCTTTTAATTCTAGACTTATTCTACTTTTTATAACAGATATATATGTTAATTTCTCATATACTAATTGTCAAGAATGCATCGGATTATTTTTCAATAGCTTCAGTATCTAAACTTCTATATCACTGAAGGAGGATAAATCTTATCTTTCTTCAAACCCTTACTTTACATAAGCAAAACCTTTTATAAAAATATTATTTTAAAGAAATTATATTTTCTTATAATATAAAACTTATTACCCTCAAGCATTCAAAAACTAAACAACATTATTTAACCAAGGTCTTTTAACATTAATTCTACCATACTAATAGTAAATCGTGTAATTTATAGACTACTAATTCCATATAACACGAAAAATAATTAAGTTTAACAGAACTATTATAAATAATATGAAACCAAAGCTGATTAAATTCAATGGTTTCTTTACCATTTATAATCCTATCCTTTCCTACCTTACATAAATCTTATTAAATCTTTAATTATTTTAGCCAAACAGAGTACATCTTGACTATTTTAAATTAATAAATTAATTAATAGCAAATACTTACTTCTTTTCAGATAGTATTGCTATTAATTCTACAATCATATATGTTACCTCTTAATTCAATAGTGATACTTTTCTGAATTCTAAAGGCTTGTTATTCACATAGTACTTCTAATTCTTATAAGACCCAACTTAATATAATACAATATTTAATACTAATTTACAAGTTGTTTTGAATAATTTTCAATTTAAAGAATATTCTTTAAATTGAATAAGATATAAAAAAATAACAGTATAACTGTATTGGTTTAAAGATAATAAGTTTACATCCTATATTATAACATATAAAGAATATTATGTATATGAACATTAATTTATCAATAAAAACAATCTAACCATGCCTATAAAAAGTTATTTATTAAAGATAACCTAAAAGTAAAATCACTCCCCATATTTTAAAAGACCTCATTAATAAATAATAACTAAAAAAACTACATAATCACCTTAAATCTACTCATAATTTGATTAATTACTTTCGGGGAATGATTATTAAAATTTACAGTTCATTTATTTTTTCTTTTATATCTAATATCTTATTTTAATATATTTTTTAAAAAACTAATCCTATGAATTTTACTAGGACCTATCTTTTTTATAAGATCCCTATGTTCTTTTGTCCCATATCCTTTATGCTGCTTAATATTATAGCCCGGATAATCTTCATCCCAAGATAAACATAATTTATCTCTATAAACTTTTGCAACAATAGATGCACAAGCTATACTGTAAGAATTGTCATCTCCCTTTATTATGGATGCTTGTTTAATTTTACTATCGATCGTCTCTGCATCAACTAGTAAAAAGTCTGGTACTATAGGTTCATTTTTTTTATTCCTTAAGTTTTCCACTGCAAATTTCATGGCAAGAATGCTTGCTTGTTTTATATTAATTCTATCTATATCAGATGCTGATACTCTTCCTATTCCGCATGCAATAGCTTTTTCTAAAATTTTTTCATAAAGCTCCTCCCTTTTCTTAGGACTAAGCTTTTTAGAATCTTTAACCCCATCTACAATATCATTTTCTGGCATAATTATAGCACAAGCTAAAACATCCCCTGCTAAGCACCCACGACCAACCTCATCTATACCAGCTACTAGTTTATATCCTAAATCTCTTAATTCATTCTCTAACCTTAACATTATAAACTCCTTACAAATCTATTCTAAGCTAATTTTACCTATGATACCTTTTCTAAACTCATCTAAAATAAGGTTACTTACTCTAGTGTAATCTACTTCTCCTCCTGATATTATACACCCTCTTTTTGAAGCTATTTTTTCCATTGCCTCTAATCCTGTCAATTCATCTGAGTTTATATTATATCTCCTATCTAATAAATTCGGATAGATATTTTGTAATCTCTCTATCAATCTTAATGCTAATGTCTCCCTATCTAATACATTATCAGTAATAGAGCCTATAAATGCTAAATTAAGAGCTATATTTTTATCCTCGAATTTAGGCCAAAGAACCCCCGGAGTATCTAATAACTCTAAATTATAAGTCGTTTTTATCCATTGGTTCGATTTAGTCACGCCTGGTTTATTTCCAACCTTTGCACCTTTTCGTCCACTTAAAGTATTTATTAATGTTGATTTACCTACATTAGGTATACCAACAATCATTGCTCTTACAGGCCTATTAATTATTCCTTTTTCTTTATCATTTTTCCTTCTATCTCTAACTACATTTTCAGCTAATTTAAAGAGTCTATCTACATCCTTTCTGTTAGTTGCATCAAGTAATATAGTATGATCATTCTCACCCTTTAATTTTTCTAAAAAAATCTGACTCTTAGACTCATCAGCTAAATCTTTTTTTGTCAATACAATTATCCTATCTTTTGACTTTAAAATGCTGTCTAGCATAGGATTTTTACTACTAATAGGTGCTCTAGCATCAACTAACTCAATAACCATATCAACCATTTTAAGTTTAGACTCTATTGATTCTATTGTTTTCTTCATATGACCTGGATACCAATTTATATTCACTTTATCACCTCTTTATAATAAAAAAAGGGACTTTCCAGTCCCATATTTCTAATACATTTTCTTTTCTTTAACTCTTGCTGCTTTACCTTGTCTTTCTCTTAAGTAGTAAAGTTTAGCTCTTCTAGTTTTACCATGTCTTGTAACAACTAGTTTATCTATCCTTGGAGAGTGAATTGGGAAAGTTCTTTCAACTCCAACTCCATAAGATATCCTTCTAACAGTAAAAGCTTTATTTATTCCTGAACCTTTTATATATATAACAGTTCCTTCGAATAACTGAATTCTTTCACGACTTCCTTCAACTACCTTATAATGAACTTGAACAGTGTCACCAACTTTAAATTCTGGTATATCATCTCTTTTTTGTTCATCTTCAAGCATTTTTATTATATCCATTATAATAGCCCTCCCTTCTATATAATCGTTCTTAAATTTCACTATGAAACCAGCGGACCGACCATAGTCATACGTAGGTATCATATCATATTTTATAACTACTTACAATCTTTAATTTTATTTAATTTTATTTTTTGATCTGGTGTCAATTTTACATCAGATAAAAGATCTGGTCTTTTTTTATAAGTGGCTTCCAAAGATTTATATTCTTTCCACTTATTTATGTTCTTATGATTACCAGAAAGTAAAATATCTGGTACGAGATGTCCCATAAAATCATATGGTCTAGTATACTGTGGATGCTCTAATAATCCATTATAATGTGATTCCTCCTGAAAAGATTCCTCACTGGATAAAACACCTGGTATTAATCTTACTACTGAGTCAACTAAAACCATACTAGGAAGCTCACCACCAGTTAAGACATAGTCACCAATAGATATCTCTAAATCTACAAAATTTTCAATAATTCTATTGTCTATGCCTTCATAATGACCAGCTAATAAAATTAAGTGTTTTTCTTTAGATAGTTCTAAACAAAGTTTTTGATTTAAAGTTCTTCCTTGTGGAGATAAATATATAACTTTGGATTCACTACTAGCTACCGACTTAATAGCATCATATATAGGCTGTGGCGTCATCAACATACCTGGCCCTCCGCCGTATGGATAATCGTCTACCTTTTTATGTTTATTTTTAGAAAAACTTCTAATATCAACACTATTAATATCGATTATTGAACTATCTTTAGCTCTTCCTATGATACTCCACTCTATAAAAGAATTAATAAACTCTGGAAAAAGAGTTAGTATATCTAGTTTCATTCAATCATACCTTCTATTAAATTTAATAAGATTTTCCCTGACTTTAAATCCACATCTAAAATAAACTCTTTAACTGCTGGAACTAGTATTTCATGCCCATTTTCACTCTTAAATACATATACATCATTGGCTAGACTCTCTATTACATCAATCAGTTCTCCTATATATTGATTATTACAGTATCCTTTTAGGCCTATTAAATCAAATATAAAAAATTCATCATCATTTAATTCTCTTCTATCTTCAAAAGATATAAAAAGATCTAGGTCTTTAAATTTTAATACCTCATTGATATTATTAAATTCTTCGAACTTTAATATAATATGATTTTTGTGTATTTTAGAGCTCTCATATCTTACTTCTAATTTGTTTTCGCCTATATATAGTTTATTTAAATGCTCAAACCTATCTAAATTATCAGTTAAAGGAGCTATCTTCACCTCTCCCTTAATACCATGAGTGGCTATAATTTTACCTATAATTAAATATTCCACATATTCACCTACTCAATAATATACAGTAAGAACAAGTTCTTACTGTATTATTTCTACAACAACTCTTTTATTATCTTTTATAGCTGCAGCAGTTACAACAGTTCTTATAGCTTTAGCTATTCTACCTTGTTTACCGATAACTCTTCCCATATCTTCTTCTGCTACTCTTAACTCTATAATTAAAGACTGTGTTCCTTCTATCTCGTTTACTTTAACTTCATCTGGGTTTTCAACAAGAGATTTAGCAATATATTCTACTAGTTCTCCCATTATATACACCTCCTAGATAGCTTATAGTAGATTACTCTTCTATTGAAGTTGCATATACTCCACTTTCTTTAAACAGTTTATTAACTGTTTCAGTAGGTCTTGCACCATTAGCTATCCATTTTTGAGCCTTTTCATTATCTATTTTTATAGTTTTAGGTTCTGTTAATGGATTATAATATCCTATTTCTTCTATAAATTTTCCTTTTACAGCTCTTCTTGAATCTGCAACTACTACTCTATAGAAAGGATTTTTCTTAGCACCTATTCTTCTTAATCTTATTCTAACTGCCATTTATTATTCACCTCCTTAAAATATATATTTATCTAAAAGAATGGTAGTTTAAAACCTCCACCCTTTTTCATCTTTTTTTCCATTTCAGAAAACTTTTTCATCATTTTTTTAGTTTCTTTAAATTGTTTTAATAGCTTATTCACATCTTGAATACTAGATCCGCTTCCTTCAGCTATTCTTTTCTTTCTATTACTATTTATAATTTCCGGGTTTTCACGCTCTTCCATTGTCATAGATTGTATTATAGCTTGTATTCTATTGATATCTTTACTATCAACATTAACACCCTTTAAAGCTTTAGAATTCATTCCTGGAATCAACTTTATCAAATCTTCCAGTGGACCCATATTTTTCATTTCCTCTAGCTGATTTAAAAAGTCATCAAATGAAAACTTTTGACTCCTTATTTTTTCTTCTAATTCCATAGCCTTTTTTATATCAATGTTTTCTTGAGCTTTTTCTATTAAGCTTAGGACATCCCCCATACCCAAGATTCTAGAAGCCATTCTATCCGGATGAAACGGTTGTAACTGATCTAACTTTTCTCCAACCCCGACAAACTTTATAGGTCTATCTGTTACCGCTCTTATAGATAAAGCAGCACCACCTCTAGCATCCCCATCTAGTTTTGTAAGAATTACTCCTGTAATTGAAAGTATTTCATTAAAACTATCTGCTACATTTACTGCATCTTGACCTGTCATAGAATCTAAAACCAAAAGTATTTCATCTGGTTCTACGGAGCTACTAATATTTTGAATCTCGTCCATAAGTTTTTCATCAATATGTAGTCTACCAGCCGTATCTATAATTACTACATCGTTCCCATTTCTTTTTGCATGCTCTAATCCTGCTTTTGCAATATCTACCGGATCTACTTTGTCACCCATAGTAAATACGGGAACATCAGCCTGTTTTCCTACAACTTCCAACTGTTTTATAGCAGCAGGTCTGTAAATATCACAAGCTACCAATAATGGTCTCTTGTTTTGCTTCTTCATATTATATGCTAACTTACCACTTGTAGTTGTTTTACCTGCTCCCTGTAAACCAGCCATTAGTATAACAGTTGGAGGTTTAGATGAAAAGTTTATTTTTGCTTCCTTTTCTCCCATAAGTTTAGTTAACTCATCATTAACTATCTTTATTACCTGTTGGCCTGGGGTCAAACTCTCCATAACTTCAGAACCTAAAGCTCTTTCTTTTACATCTTTGGTAAATTTTCTAACAACCTTAAAGTTTACATCAGCTTCTAAAAGTGCTAATCTTACCTCTCTCATAGCAGCATCTATATCTTTTTCAGTAACCTTACCTTTACCAGTAAGACTATTCAAAGCATTCTGAAGTTTTTCAGATAAATTTTCTAGCATTTCATACCTCCTTATCTGTTACTAATTTTTTTCCTATTTTTATATTTTCTTCTAATATTTCTTTAGCCTTATTTTTATTATCTACTTCAACTAACTCTATTAATTTATAAGAATTATCTATTATTGTCTTAATACCTTCGTGATTATCCTTAAATTTTTTAACAAGATGTAGTTTATCTTCATACCCAAAGAGCTTATTCTCTGCTCTTTTAAGAATATCAAATACTCCTTGTCTACTAACACCTATTCCCTCACCAATTTCAGCCAACGATAAATCATTTATATAGTATAAATCTATTGCCATATATTGTTTATCTGTGAGTAGTTTCCCATAAAAATCGAATAAGATCCCTATTTTAACTAACTTCTCCATAATCTAATCACCAAGTCTTTTCAAAAAAATACTGTCAAGCTTTAAACTTAACAGTATCTATAATAATATATAGTTTTACATTTGTCAACCCTTTTATTTATCTTCAAATAAAGCATCTATAAAAGATTTTGAGTTAAATGTTTGTAAGTCATATATACCTTCACCTACACCTACAAACTTTATTGGTATGCCAAGCTCTGCCTGTAATGCTATCACAACTCCCCCTTTTGCTGTACCATCTAATTTAGTTAAAGCTATACCACTAATATTAGCAACTTCTTTGAACGTTTTAGCTTGGCTCATAGCATTTTGTCCTGTTGTTGCATCCAATACTAGTAAAACTTCTTTAGTAGCTTCTGGATATTCCTTTTCAACAACTCTAAATATTTTATTAAGTTCATTCATTAAATTAGCTTTATTGTGTAATCTCCCAGCTGTATCACAGATCAATAATTCTGTCCCTCTAGCTTTAGCTGCCTGTATTCCGTCATATATAACAGCTGCTGGGTCTGCACCCTCAGTATGAGAAATTATATCAACATCAGCTCTATTACCCCATTCCTCTAACTGTTCTATTGCAGCTGCCCTAAAAGTATCACCAGCAGCAATTAAAACGGACTTTCCTTTTTCTTTGTACATATTTGCCATTTTACCGATAGTTGTAGTTTTTCCAACTCCATTTACTCCAACTACTAAAACTACAGCCGGAGATGGTTCTATCTTTAGTTCATTATCAATTCCTTCTCTAATCATTACTTTCTCTATCTCATTTTTCAATAATTCCATAACATCGTTAGGCTCAGATACTTTTTCTTCTTTAACCGTATCTCTAAGGTTGTCTATTAGCTCCATTGTAGTCTCAACACCTACATCTGCTGTAATTAATACTTCTTCTAATTCTTCAAATAACTCTTCATCTACTTTTTTATATGATTTTATTATAGAATTCAGTTGTTCTGTTAAATTATCCCTAGTTTTCGTTAGACCTTGTTTAAGTTTTTCAAAAAAACTAACTTTCTTATCTTTAGAACTATCATCTGAATCATTAATTTTTTCATTTAATTCCTCTTTTTTGGTTAATAATTGCTCCTCTTTCTTATCTAATAACTTTTCTTCCTTATCTTCTATGGATGATACTACACCTTTTTTTATAGTTTCTTTTTTATCCGAAAGTTTCCCACTTGTTTGATTGATTTTTTCTTCTACTTTTTCTTTCTTATCTAGAGACTCTTCCTTTTTATCTTCTAAACCTGTTTCCTCTTCTTTTTTTATAGTTTCTTTTTTATTTATAATTTTTTCATTTATTTCGTTAGATTTTTCTTTTAAATCTTCTTTCGTATCCAAAATCTCTTCTTTATCAGACTCGACTTTCTCTTCTACTTCTTCTTTTTTATCTAGAAGCTCTTCCCTTTTATCTTCTAAATCTGTTTCCATTTCTTTTTTTATAGTTTCTTTTTTATTTATAATTTTTTCATTTATTTCGTTAGATTTTTCTTTTAAATCTTCTTTCCTATCCAAAATCTCTTCTTTAGCAGATTCGACCTTTTCTTCTACTTCTTCTTTTACTTCTTCTTTTTTACCTAAAATTTTTTCTTTTATCCATTTAAACACTTCTATTCCTCCTTTAATTCTTAAAATCTTTTAATTCTACAGAAACTATCTTAGATACTCCTTCTTCTTCCATTGTAACCCCATATAAAACATCAGCCATTTCCATAGTTGTTTTTCTATGAGTTATAATTATAAACTGAGTCTCCTCACTGATATCTTGTAAGTAAGATGTATACCTTCCAATATTAGCCTCATCTAATGCTGCATCTATTTCATCAAGAACACAAAATGGAGAAGGCTTCATTTTTAATATAGCAAATAATAGTGCAACTGCTACAAGAGATCTTTCACCACCTGATAAAGAAGATAAGTTTTGTAGCTTTTTACCAGGTGGCTTAGCTTGTATTTCTATACCACTGGTTAAAAAGTTTTTATCATCCTCTAGTATTAATCCCGCTTCACCACCATTAAATAAGGTTTTAAATATAAGTTTAAAGTTTTTATTTATCTCATCAAAACTCTCTTTAAACAACTTCGACATTTTTCTCTCTATATTATAAATTAATGTATTTAAATCCGTCCTAGCTTGTTCTAAATCAGATTTCTGTTTATAAATGAAATCTAACCTACCTTTAAGATCTTTATACTCATCCTTAGCTGCTAAATTTACACTACCCATTTTTTCTAGATCTGCTTTTATTTTATCAATTTCTTCTCTACTTACCTGCTCAGTTTTTAAATCTAATATATCTATATAATTAACCTTGTATTTTTCATAAAGTTGAGTTAAAAAGTTTTCCCTACTTAAATTAAGTTTAGAATAGGCAAGTTCTTCATCATTTAATTTATTTTTAAATTTATTAATACTATCCATGTGCTCCTGAGATTCTCTTATAAGATTAATTTCATTTTCTTTTTGTTCTTTTATTTTATTTTCTACATTATTTATAATATCTGTAATATCAGACAAATCGCTTACAATTTTAATTGATTTTTCTTCTATCTTAGATATTTCCTCAGTTATTTTTTCAATATTTTCCTCTAACTTTATATTTACTAAATTGTTATTTTCTAAATTGACTTCTATTTCTTCTATTTGTAAATTATTATTGTATATAATAGACTCTAATCTTTTTATTTCTGAATTCTTTTTATTAATATCTATTAAAACATTACTTATAGTATCCCTTTCTTCATCGATAGAGTTTTGCTCTTCACTAATTATTTCCGTTAGACTTTTAATATTCTTTCTTTGAACTTCTAACTGACTCTCTAGCTCATTTAATTCTTCTCTTAACTTTACTTCTCTTAACTTATACTCAGAAGTTTCTTCTTCTAAGCCCATATTTTCTTCAGTGTTTATACTCAACTGATGTTTTATTCTTAAAATTTCATTATTATTAGATAATAACTTATTATCTAATTCCACTTCCTTATACTTAAGTTCTAGTAGTCTTTCTTCCAAATCATCCTTTTTATTTAATGTGGATTCATAAGCTAATTTACAAGACTCATAATCTTCTATAATACTATTTCTATTGCTTTTAATTTCTTTTATAACTTTAGCAATTCTATCTATTTCATTTTTTCTACTAAATATATTACTATTAGCCTGATTATGACTACCTCCAGTCATAGATCCTCCAGGATTAATAACATCCCCTTTTAAAGTTACTATCCTTATATTGTTCTTATATTTATTAGATAAGTTAATAGCATTGTCCATATCCTCAACCACTACCGTTCTACCTAATAAGCTTTCTACTATATCTTTATATCTTTGGTTATAGCTTACCAATTCTGATGCTAATCCTAAAACTTTATAAGTAGATCTATCATTATCGTTTATCAATAGGGTCTTTCCTTTAATAGTATCTAATGGTAAACAGGTTATTCTTCCTCCTCTTATCTTAGATAATTCATGAATAAGTATTTTTGCATCTCTTTGATTCTCAGTAACTATATTTTGAGCATTTCCTCCCAAACTAGTTGATATTGCTAGCTCATAAGCTTTCTCTACCCTAATAAGATCTGCAACAACACCTACTATTTTTGACCTAAGTGATTCATTAGAGTTCGATAATCTAAGTATACTTTTTACCCCTTTATAATAACCTTCATAACTATCTTCCATCTTGTTATAAAGTCTATAGTTTGCAGTATTTGTTTGAAGCTTTATGTCGAGTTTCTTAACTTCTTGTTCATATTTATATATATTGTTCTTTAACTGTAATATATTTTTAGCTAAATTTTCTAATTTAATATTAAGTTCTTTTTTCTCTTTATTTATTTTTTCTAATTCAAAGTTTAATACTTTTCTATTTCTATCTACATTTTTTATTTCATCATTTAATTTTTGTAAAACATCCTTTAATTGATAAGCTCTCTTTTCTATATTTTTATTAAAAGACTCTACACTACTTAACTCAGATTTCTTTTCAGAAATAATGTTATATAATTCCAATACATTATCTTTTTTTAACTCTAAGTCTCTTTTAGTTTTATTTAATAAAGCCAAATCATTGTTATATTGATTTTCTTTTAATTTATGTAGATCCTTTGTTTTAACTATATCTTTCTCCAATGTATTCAATTCTTTAGTTAAAATTTCATTATCTTCCTTATATTTTAAAATGTTTTTTTGATATTTTTCATTTTCAATGCTTATTCTATCTATATCTTTTTTATTATATTTTTGCTGTTCTTTTAATATACTTATCTTATTTTTATATTCATTTATCTTCTCTTCTATTTTTAATCTTTTTTCTACTTCCTGCTTATATTGATTTTCAACTGTTTGCTTATATAAATCTAGCTTTCCCTGATTTGATTTTATCTGATTTAATTTTACTTTTATTTCTTTAACTTGATTTTCTAAATATTTTTTACTATTATTTGTAAGCTTAATATTTTCATCTATTTTTTTTATATTATTATTTATATAACTTATTTCTTTGTTTTTAAGTTCTTCATAGATCTTTTCATACTCTAAAGCTTTCTCTGCTTGTTTCTTTAGTTTTTTTTCTCTTTTTTCCAACTCTGAAACAATATCATTTATTCTGATTAAATTATCTTCTGTTCTTAAAAGTTTTCTCTCTGACTCTTCCTTTTTTGATTTATATTTTACTATCCCTGCAGCCTCTTCAAAAATATGTCTTCTATCCTCAGATTTATTGCTCAATATCTCATCTATCTTACCTTGCCCTATAATAGAGTAACCATCTTTTCCTATTCCAGTATCCATAAGTAACTCTCTTATATCTTTTAATCTACATGCATTTTTATTTATATAAAACTCAGATTCACCAGATCTAAAAACTCTTCTGGTAATTGCAACTTCTTCATACTCTATAGGAATAGATCCTTCGCTGTTATCAAAAACAATTGTAACTTCTGCATATCCAAGAGCCTTTCTCTTACTAGTACCTGCAAATATAACATCTTCCATTTTATTTCCTCTTAATGTTTTTATACTTTGCTCACCTAAAACCCATCTTATTGCATCAGAGATATTACTCTTACCACTTCCATTTGGTCCTACTATAGCTGTTATACCATCCTTAAAGTTAACATTAGTTTTTTCAAAAAAAGATTTAAATCCTAAGACCTCTATTTCTTTTAATTTCAAATAAACACCTCCAAACAAAATATTAACTAAAGGCAGAGCCTTTAGTCTATATTTTCAATACAATATTTTTTTATTTCAATTTCATAATCTATCTCTTCTTTATAAGTACCATAATCTATAACCATATTATTAAATTTAATATTCTCATCTGCTAAATAATAAATATTCTTCAAATTATATTTATTCATTAAAAATTCCTTATTATTTGCTTTATCTCCCACTATAGATGAAATACTTTTTTTATTAGCATGTATTATTAAATCAGTCTTTAGTTTATCATTGATAATCCTTCTATCTAATATTTTCCTAAATATTCTCGATTGAACTAATGCACCAAATGATGGATGAAATGGACCTGCTGTAACATCTCTACCTAATTGTATATTTTCAGTTGCTTGTAAACCAAGTCTTATAACATCAATTTTTTTAATTTGAAACATAATAAGATAATCAACAGCACTTTCTATAGCAGTCTCTAGATCCAAAGGTTTATATTTTCCATCTAAATACTTGCTTTCTAACTGAGTATCTTTAATCACTAAAGTAGGATAAATTCTGACACAACTAGGATTTAATTTTATAAACTCCTTAACTGTATATAAACTATTTTCATAAGTATCACCAGGTAATCCCATCATCATTTGTAATCCTAACTTTATATTACTCTTATCTATCAATTCAACTGCTTTGTATACTGTTTTAGAGTTATGTCCACGACCACTCTGAACTAATACATCATCAACTAATGATTGAACGCCCAATTCAATAGTATCAACCAAGTAAAATTCCAATCTTTCTATAATATTTTTATTAATGAAATCAGGTCTTGTTGATAATCTTATACCATTTATTAAGCCTTTTTCTTTATATTCTTTCGCTACAGATAATAATTCTTCTTGTTTATTTTTAGCTATTCCTGTAAAGCTTCCTCCAAAAAAACCTACTTCTAGCCAAACCGGCTTATCAAAATATGATAAATACTCCTCAATAGTATCTCTAACATCTTCTGAGTTAACGTTAGTCGATTGCCCTGTAATTCTATCTTGATTACAAAAAACACAATCATAAGGGCACCCTAAGTGAGGAACAAAAATAGGTATTGTATATTGTTTAGTCATCCTTATCCTCCATTTTAGCTAAAGCATCTTTCGCAGCCATTTGTTCCGCCTCTTTTTTATTCTTACCCATACCTTTCCCAATAGTATTTTTATTCATCATAACCTTTACAAAGAATACTTTATCATGGTCTGGTCCTTTTTCTCTATAAACTCTATACTCTATTGTAACATCTTTATCCTTTTGCAAACGTTCTTGTAATTCCGTCTTATAATCTACAAATAAGTTTCCTTTTTTTACTGCATACCTTATATTTTCTTTAAAACTACTTAGTAAGACTTTATTTGTTACCTCAAAGTCACTATCTATATAAATAGCACCCGTTACCGCTTCTATAGTATCTGCTAGTATGGAATCTCTATCCCTACCACCTGTTATATCCTCACCCCTACCTAGCAAAATATATCTACCTAGATTAACTCTTCTAGCTGCATAAGCTAAAGATGACTCGCAAACCACCATAGCTCTTATCCTAGTAAGATTGCCTTCTGGATATTTCGGGTACTTTTTATATAAATATTGACTTACTATTAAATTTATAATACTATCTCCTAAAAACTCTAGTCTCTCATTGTTGTCAATAGAATTCATTTTATTTTCATTTGCATAAGAACTATGGGTTAATGCCTTTTTTAATAGATCTCTGTTTTTAAATTTATAATTTAAACTCGCCTCTAAATCCTCAAGTTTTGTTATATCCCTATTCATATTTCCTCCTATTACTTTATTAGATTAGTAAACTGGTTACCCAATTTACTAATCTATATTTTTTTCTATATATTCTACAGCATCTCCTACTGTTTCTATATTTTCTAATTGATCATCTTCCACTTCTAACTCATATTCATCTTCTAAAGTCATTACTAGATGTACTAAATCAATTGAGTCAGCATTAAGATCATCAAAAAAAGATGTATCCTCACTTATTTCATCTTCTGATAAATTAAATTGAACTGCTACAATCTCTCTTATTTTTGAAAAAACATCCATTCTTATTTCTCCTCCTTATTTATTTCATACTCTATGATATTTATTATATCCTTTTCGATAAAATCTATCAATTGTTTAATACCATTTTTAAAAGCAAAAGCATCAGAACTTCCATGTGCCTTAACTATAGGTTTTTTTATACCTAATAAAGGTGCACCACCATACTCTCTATAATCTAAGGTTTCTTTTAACTCATAAGCTTCATTTTTTATTAATAATGCAGAAAGTTTAGTTTTTATGTTCTTTTCAAACTTAGCTTTTAACATATCTTTCATAAAAATTGCCATACCTTCCATCATTTTAAGTACAATATTTCCAGTAAACCCATCTGTTACAAGTACATCAGCATCTCCAAAAGGTATATCTCTCGCTTCTATATTACCTATAAAGTTAATATCTGACTTTTCAAGCAAAGTAAAAGTATCCTTAGTTAACTTGTTCCCCTTACCCTTCTCTACACCTACATTTATTAGCCCAACTTTTGGATTATCAATATTCATAACTTTATCCATATATACATATCCCATTTTTGCAAATTGTAACAAATACTCAGACTTACAATCTGCATTAGCCCCAGCATCTAGAAGCAAAGAAAAACCTTTTTTAGTAGGGTGTATTACTGAAATAGCTGGTCTTTCTATACCATCTATTCTCCCCACTATAAAAAGTCCCGCAGCTAAAAGTGCACCTGTATTTCCCGTTGATATCAATCCATCAGCTTTAGAGTCTTTAAGTAGCTGAGATGCAACCACCATAGATGAATTTCTTTTTCTTCTAATGGACATAACTGGATCATCATCATGCTCAATTACTTCACTAGTAGGAATAATTTCTATCTTATCACCTTCATATTGAAATTCATTCAAAGCTTCTTGTATTTCTTGTTTATTACCAACAAAAATAACTTCTATACCCCATTCGTTAATAGCATCAAGAGCTCCTTTGATAAGTTCTTTAGATCCCTTATCACTCCCCATAGTATCTACTATAATTTTCATAGTTACCTCCAAACATAGTTTTATATAATAAAAAAAGATAGTGCCCTCACTATCTTTTAAAACTATTCTACTGTTTTAACTTCTCTACCATCATAATATCCACATGATTTACATACTCTATGTGGTAATTTGTCTTCATGACATTGAGGGCATTCTCCAATTGTTACTCTAGGTAATTTATATGAAGAAGCTCTTCTTTGATTTTTCTTTGTCTTTGACGTTCTTCTCTTAGGTACTGCCATCTAAAACACCTCCTTATTTGTTGTCAGGAAATAAGTCTTTAAGCTGTGCCATTCTTGGATCTATAGTATGTTCTGTGCAACCACAATCTTCTTCATTTAAATCTGCTCCACAAGTACTACACAATCCCTTACACTGCTCTGAACAAATAGTTTGCATAGGTAATGAAACATATACCTGTGCAATTATATACGGCTCTAAATCCAATATATAATTTTCATAGTATATTATTCCATCATCTTCTTCACTATCAACATCAATTCTTTCAATTAATTGTCCTGATAATTTTGTCTTTACAGATTTGATTGTTGGTTTTAAGCACCTATTACAAGGTTCTTCATACCTGTAATCAACTTCTGCTATAAGTTCTCTTTCACCATTATCTAAAGTGAAAATTTCTGCCTTATATTCTATAGGCCCATCTAAAGTCAAAAATCTATCTTTAAGATTAATTTCCGACTCCTTTACTTTTCCAGTGAACTTCAAATAGGTCTTAGATTCATTAATAAAACCTGCTAAATCTATTTTCATAACTTTCACCTCTTAGCATAACATAGCTATTATATAAGGCAGAATATTTTTTGTCAAGTATTACTACTTAACTAAATTTTTTGTATCTTTAGCAATCATAAGTTCTTCGTTAGTAGGTACAACTAAAACTTTTATATCGCTATCTGCACTACTTACAATAGCTTCTTTTCCTCTTACATTATTTGCTTCCTTATCAATTTTAATTCCTAATGACTCAAGACCATCACATATATGCTCTCTCATAAATGCTGAATTCTCACCAATACCTGCTGTGAATACTATAGCTTCTATATCTCCTATAGTAGCCATATATGCTCCTATATATTTCTTTACACTCTTAATAAATATTTTTAATGCTAATTCAGACTTTTCATCACCATCATCAGATGCATTTTCAAGATCTCTAAAGTCACTACTTAATCCTGATACTCCTAATACTCCTGACTCTTTATTTAAGATTTCATTTATTTCTTCAAAGCTCATATCTTCTTTTTCCATTAAAAATGGTATTATAGCTGGGTCAATATTTCCTGATCTTGTACCCATTGGTAAACCTGCTAATGGAGTGAATCCCATATTCGTATCCTTTGATTTACCACCTTTTATACCACATAAACTTGAACCGTTACCTAAATGACAAGTTATGATATTTAAATCATCCATATCTCTTCCTAATATATCAGCAGTTCTTTCTGCTACATATTTATGAGAAGTTCCGTGAAAACCATATCTTCTAATACCATATTTTTCATAAAATTCATATGGAATTGAATAAATATAGCTTTCTGGATCCATAGTTTGGTGAAAAGCTGTATCGAATACTGCTACCATAGGTGTATTTGGCATTAATGCTTGACAAGCCTTTATTCCCATTATGTTTGGCGGATTATGTAAAGGTGCTAACTCAACACAATCTTCTATAGCCTTCATTACCTCATCATCAATTATTACAGATTTAGAGAATTTTTCTCCACCATGAACTACTCTGTGACCTACTGCAGAGATTTCATCCATGCTTGATATTGCTCCATACTCTGGATTAACTATAGCTTCTAATACATATTCTAAAGCTACATTATGATCTTTTAAAGGCTCAGTTATTTTAACTTCTTCCTTACCTGGAGTTTTTTGTTCAATAACAGATCCTTCAATACCAATCCTTTCAACTAGACCTTTTGTCAAAACGTCTTCATTGTCCATATTAATCAACTGATATTTGATAGATGAACTACCACAGTTAATAACTAATATATTCATATTTTCCCTCCTATTAATAATACAATCACTATACTCTATAGTAATATATTTATTCCAAAAAATCAACAGTATTATAAGTTCTACCGATTAAAAGAGAGAATATGATAAGTTTTTTTAATTTTCACTAATTTTCGATTAGTTTCATAGTATCTTCAGCTATCATTAATTCTTCATTAGTTGGTATAACTAATATTTTTATTTCACTATCTTTGCTACTTATTATCGCTTCCTTACCTCTTACTTTATTAGATTCTTTATCTAGCTTTATGCCTATGGACTCTAAGCCTTTACATATATTTTCTCTCATAAATATTGAATTCTCGCCTATACCTGCTGTAAATATTAAAGCCTGTATATTTCCTATAGTAGCCATATATGCCCCTATATATTTTTTAACATCCCTTATAAATATTTTAAGAGCTAACTTCGCTCTTATATCACCATTTTGCGCTGCTTTTTCTAAATCTCTAAAATCACTACTTAATCCTGATACTCCCAAAACCCCCGACTCACTATTTAGTATCTCATTTATTTCATGAAAGTCCATATTTTCCTTTTCCATTAAAAAAGGTATTATAGCCGGATCAATATTTCCTGATCTAGTACCCATAGGTAATCCCGCTAAAGGAGTGAACCCCATGCTTGTATCTTTTGACTCTCCCTCCTTTATACCACAAAGACTAGATCCGTTACCTAGATGACAACTAATAAAGTTTGAAGAAGATCTATCTAGTTTTAAAATTTCCTTTGCTCTTTTAGAAACATACTTGTGCGAAGTTCCATGGAATCCATACTTTCTAACACCATATTTCTCATAAAACTTATAAGGAATAGGATATATATAAGAGTCTGCATCCATTGTTTGGTGAAAAGCTGTATCGAATACAGCTACCATAGGTTTATTTCCCATCAAGGATTGACAAGCCTCTATACCCATTATGTTCGCTGGATTATGTAAAGGAGCCAAAGGAATACACTCTTTTATTGCATCCATCACCTTATCGTCTATTAATACAGAACTTGAAAAGTATTCCCCTCCATGTCCTACTCTATGTCCTACAGCAGATATTTCTTCCATACTTGATATTACACCATATCTGTTGTCGATAATCGCTTTTAAAACATAGTCTAAAGCTTCCTTATGATTACTAAGATCTTTAGACAAGGTATAGTTTTCTTTACCTACAGACTCCTGTTTTATCTCCGAACTACCAATCCCTATTCGCTCCACTAATCCTTTTGTTAAAACTGTAGAGCTTTTCATGTCTATAAGTTGATACTTAATAGAAGAGCTACCACAATTAATAACTAATATTTTCATTATAATCCTCCTAATTTATAAATAGTTACAAAGAATCTGGCTTTTAAAATCAACTTAATGTAAAAATATATAAATTTTATCTTATATTAATTGATTTTTAAATTAACTAAACTACACATAGTAAACCTTTAGTTATGGATATTATAACACAACTATGAAATTTTAGATAAATAGCTACATAATATGTTATGTGAGTTTTATCTTTGTATACTATTTATGTTATAATTGGCAAACGAGGTGATTATAATGAAAGTGTTATCAATAATTGCAGAGTATAATCCTTTTCACTTAGGTCATAAGTATCATATAGATAAATCTAAGGAAATTAGTGATTCAAGTCATGTTATTTGTTTAATGAGCGGTTCATTTGTTCAAAGAGGCGAACCAGCTATATTAGATAAATGGTCACGTGCTGAAGCAGCACTAGATGCTGGCATAGACCTTGTTTTAGAACTACCTTTTATTTATTCATCATCAAGTGCTGAATTTTTTTCAAAGGGTGCTGTATCTATATTAAATAAACTAAATATAGTAGACTATCTATCATTTGGAATAGAGGAAAATGATTTATCCATTATTTCAACAATATCGGATATTTTGGCTAAAGAAACTGAGGAGTTTAAAATACTTTTAAAAAATAACTTATTAAAATATCCTTCTTTTGTAGAAGCTAGGGAAAAGTCTATATTAGAGTATTTAAATCTTGAAAGCTCAAATATACTTAAAAAATCTAATAATATATTGGCTATTGAATATATGAAAGCTTTAAAACAACTAAACTCTAAAATTCAACCTATATCTATAACTCGAAAAGGAAGTGACTATAATTCTTTAAGTATAAAAAATAAATATATAAGTGCTACAGCTATAAGAAATCAAGCCTTAAAAAATAATTTATTAAAAGTTAAAAACTCACTTACAGAATTATCTTATGAATCAATGCTAGATAGTCAGAACTTAAACTTTATAACTAAATATGAAAAAATTTTACTTTATAAACTAAGAACTGGTAATTTAAAAAATACAATAGATGGTGATAGTAATTTATTGAATCGAATAATTAATAATAGTTTTAAATATAATAGTCTAAATGATATTATAAGTTATTCTGTTTCAAAAACCCATACTAAGTCTCGTGTTAAAAGAACCTTAATTCATATTTTAAATGATCTATACAAGGATGACTTTGAAACTTTAATTTATAAGGATAATTATATAAGAGTTCTTGCTTCTAATAATAAAGGATTTGAAATTCTTTCCAATATAAAAAATTCCTCCAATATAAATATAATAAATAAATTTTCAAATATAAATAATTTAAAAAATCCTATAGATAAGAAAATTATATACTTCGATAAAAAAGCTACTGATATTCATTCATTGGTGACTAAAGGGTCTAAAGTCAACTTAGACTACATTACATCTCCTATTATTAAAAAATAAAATTTTTATAAAAAACCTCTAAATTAAAATTTAGAGGTTTTTAATGTTAACTATCCTTTAAAGCAGAATTAATTTTTGTAATTAGCATATCTACTGCCACTTCATTAAAACCACCTTCAGGTATAATTATATCAGCATATTTTTTACTAGGTTCTACAAATTGTAAATGTGCTGGTCTAACAGTATCCATATATTGATAAATAACAGAGTCTAGTGTTCTTCCTCTATCTCTTATATCTCTTAAAATTCTTCTTATTAATCTTAAATCAGGATCAGTATCTACAAATATTTTAATATCTAATAAATTTCTTATTCTCTCATCTCCCAATATTAAAATACCCTCAACTATAATAATATCTTTAGGCTCTACTTTTTCTGTTTCCTTTTTCCTTGTATGTTGCTCAAAATCATAAATCGGTTTATCTATTGCTTTTCTTTCAATTAAAGATTCAATATGATTTGCTAATAACTGATTATCAAACGCGAAAGGATGATCATAATTAGTCTTTACCCTCTCTTCAAAAGTAATATTAGATTGATCTTTATAATAAGAGTCTTGCTGAACCATAGCTATATCACTTTCGTTTATTGCCTGAAGAACCTTCTTAGCTATAGTACTTTTACCAGATCCTGTACCACCAGATATACCTATAACTATAGGTTTTTTAGACATTTTACTCATCCTCCCTAGGTCTTCTTAACATAGACATAGGTAAAACTTCCTCATCCATTCTTATTTTTATAATCTGTTGAGCGTGTGGAGCAACTTCTATTTCCACGCCTTTATCATCTATCATATAATTTATTTTTTGAGTAAAGTAATCTCTTGATGGTCCAAAAATCTCCACTTCTTCACCTATGAATATTCTATTTCTTTGTTCAACTGTAGCTAACTTAGTTTCTTTGTCATAGTCTAAAACTAAACCAACAAAATCATAATTTCTCACATAGGAGCTCGTTTCATATAACTGACCTTCTGAACCTGGTTTTCCAAAATAAAAGCCTGTAGTAAAATCTCTATGACTAGCTTTTTTTATCTCTCTTAACCATTTTTCATCATACTTAAATGTTTCAGGATCTTTATAATACTCATCAATAGCCATTCTATAAGACCTTATAACAGTAGCAACATAATATGAGCTTTTTACTCTTCCTTCTATCTTAAAACTTTTGATACCTGCCTCTATTAACTTATCTATATGCTCAATCATACATAAATCTTTAGAGTTCATTATAAAAGTTCCATTCTCATCTTCATATATCGGAAAATATTCTCCTGGTCTTTTTTCCTCAACTATGTTGTATTTATACCTACATGCATGAGAACAATCTCCTCTATTAGCATCTCTACCTGTCATATAGTTACTTAACAGACACCTTCCTGAGTATGATATACACATTGCTCCATGAACAAATGCTTCTATTTCTAAATCTTTAGGAGCTTTTTCAACTATCTCTTTTATCTCATCCAGAGTAACCTCTCTTGCTAATACAATTCTTCTAATTCCTAAGTTATACCAAAACATAATAGTCTCGTAATTAGTAACACTAGCTTGTGTACTTAAATGTACTTCTAAATCAGGTGTCGTTCTTTGTATTACAGAAAAGACACCAGGATCTGAAACTATAACAGCATCCACATTTATTCTTTTAAGATCTTTTAAATAAGATTCTAAACCTTGAAAATCTTCATTATGAGGTACAATATTAAGAGTAACGTAAACCTTTCTACCTCTCTTATGAGCATATTTTACGCCCTCTTCAATTTGATCTATTGAAAAGTTTTTAGAGGCAGTTCTTAATCCAAAAGCTTCCCCTCCTAAATATACAGCATCTGCCCCATACTCTATAGCCATCTTTAATTTTTCTAAATCACCCGCAGGTGCTAATAACTCTATTTTTTCCACCTAACTACTCCTCTCTATAAGTTAAAGCAACACCATCACCTATTGGAATAATGCTACTTATGTATCCATCCATTTCATTTATATAGTCTAAATACTCTCTTAACCTTTTAACAATAGTTTTTTTTCTTCTTACAACTAACTCATCAGAAGCAACCATACCTTTGAATAAAACATTATCTGAAATAACTAACCCTTCTTTTTTTAAATAGGGTAAAGATTTCTCTAAAAAATTTAAATATTGACCTTTTGCAGCATCTAAAAATATTAAATCAAAGGTTCCATCCAAATTATCTAAAACTTCCTCAGCATCTCCATGTAATACTCGAATTCTATCTTCATAACCCAATTTACTAATATTTGTTTCAGCTAATTTAACCATATCCTCTCTTCTTTCTATAGTAATAATTTCTACTGAATCTATAGTTTCTGCCATTAAAGATGAAGAGTAACCTATAGCTGTGCCTATTTCCAGAATTCTTTTAGGTTTTTTAATTTTTAAAATAAGTTTTAATAATTGGCCTACTTCAGGCTCGATTATTGGAACATGGTTTTTAAGGGCATATGTCTCCATAGCCCTTAAACCAATACTTCTTTCTGGTACAATACTTCTAATATAGTTAGTAATATATTCTTCGTTTATTCTACTACTCATAAAACCATCCTTTATTTTATCTTCTTACCTGCTTCTAAATGATCTTCATATGATTTTGTAAAAGTATGGCTTCCATCTTTACCAGTTAAAGTGAAATATAAATAATCTACATTTGCCGGCTCTATTGCTGCTATAAGGGATGCTTTCCCAGGAGCTGCTATTGGAGCTGGCGGAAGTCCTTGATGTAAATATGTGTTATAAACAGAAGGTGTTGATGTATCTTTGTTTGTTAAATGTTCCTTCCTTTCACCTATTATATATTGAACTGTTGCACAAGATTGCAATCTCATATTTTGCTCTATTCTATTATAGAAAACCGCTGACATAAGTGGTCTCTCTTCATCTATTTTTCCTTCCCTTTCGATAATAGATGCAAGAGTTACGATTTCATTTAAAGTATAGTCTGAGTTTTTAATTTTATCTTTTAAATCATTATTGTAGATATTTTCAAATGCAGATAACATTCTAGATATTATTTTTTCCTCCCCTTCATTTTTAAAAACTTCATAGGTTGCAGGAAATAAAAATCCTTCTAATGATTGAGACTCTTCCAATTCTTGTAAAAAACTGAAGTCTTTTTCAAAATTAGACTTGTCCGATGATATTTCTAAAAACTTTTCTGCATCAACTAATCCTTTCTCTTCTAGTCTCTCTGCTATATGTTTAAGTTCATATCCCTCTGGTATATTAAATTTTACAATATCAAGATCTGGCCCTTCTGCTAATATTTTTATAATATCTTTATTTGACATATTAGAATCCAATATATAATTACCTGGCTTTAGACTACCTGATAATTTACTCTTCCTTGATTCTAATTTAAACAATAACTTACTATTTATAAGGCCAGTTTCTTTTAAAATACTGGCTATTTTATCATTATTAGCCCCTTTTGGAATTTCTACCGCTATTTCTTCCAAATTATCAGAAACAACTGATGATGGAGTTTTAATAATAAACATAGAAATAGCTAAAACTAATAAAATAAATATAGCTATTATAACTTTTTTATTCAAATTTTCACCTCTTTATGCACCAAACTTTAATATTATTGGAAGTATAATAGGTACACTAGATGTACATATTACACCTGATACAAAAGCTATAATTGAAGTTTTTGCATCTGTTGTACTAGAAATCATAGGAAGTGATGTATCCATAGCTGTTGCACCTGCCATAGCAACTGTCTCTAAATATCCTAGTTTTTTTGCCACATATGGCATTACCATAAGAGCGATTACCTCTCTAAATACATTAGATAGAAAAGCCAATGTTGATAATACAACAAAGCCTTCACGTGTCAATATTGTAGCACTTAATGTATACCAGCCCAGTCCTGCTCCTAAAGCAGTTCCTTCAAATGGTAGTACACCTAGAAGAAAACTTGATAAAAAACCTCCAACTAAGCTTCCTGCTATTATTGATACAGGTACCAGTAAAACTCTAAGCCCCATATTTTTTATAGTATCAAGTATCCCCTTTTGTCTTCCTATATCTATACCCACAAAAAATAACAAGATTAATAATCCTATATCAGTAATACTTCCTAAATTACTGGAAATTTCCATAGGTAAATTAATAAAATATCCTACTAATGCTCCAATTATAACAGATGCAAATATTTTAATTGTCATTGTCATCACCTTCTATGTATACATATTTTTTTATAACTCTTACTCCAATAACACTAAATACAATTGTAAATACACTTAAAATTAATGCTTTTATTCCTATTGAAAATAAGTTATTTACTACCTCATCTTCCATACCTATTGTTATACCCATAGTAAATAATAAAAATAACAAACAAAAATTTTGTACTTTTTCTAAATTATTAGATACTCTCTCACTAATATTAAACTTATATCCAATTAGTGCTCCTATAGTAAGTATACCTAGGTATTTGATTAAATCAGCTAATATCCCCATTTAATAACCCCTTTCTATCCTTAATTTTAATCCTATTCTATTATAACAAAAACCCTAGTATAATGCTATACTAGGGTCTCTTATATTAAACTTCCATTATAATAGGAAGTATCATTGGATTTCTTTTTATTTCACCAAACATATGATTTCTTAGTGAATTCCTAATTCTAAATTTAAGGGTTGCCCAATCAGTGATTTTTTCTCTTTCACATTCTGCTAATACATCCCCTACCATCTCTCTAGCATCTTTTAGTAAGTCTTCAGACTCTCTTACATACACAAACCCTCTAGAAATTAAATCTGGACCTGCTAAAACTTTCCCATCTTCCTTACTGATAGTCACTACAACAACTATCAAACCATCTTCTGATAAATGCTTTCTATCTCTCAATACTATATTACCTACGTCTCCAACGCCTAAACCATCTACTAAAATATTTCCAGCAGGTACTCTATTACCTAGTCTTGCACCTTTTTTGTTAATTTCTAGCGTTGATCCATTATCTATTACAAATATATCAGACCTATCAATTCCACTATCAACTCCCAATTCAGCATGAGCTTTTAACTGTCTTGGTTCCCCATGCATTGGTATAAAATACTTTGGTTTTACTAAATTTAATATAAGCTTTAATTCTTCCCTAGATGCATGACCTGATACGTGTATATTTTGTGATTTATCGTGAATCACCTTTACACCTTTTTCTATTAAATTATTTATTACTCTGCCAACAGTTTTTTCATTTCCAGGTATTGGAGTTGCTGATAATATAACAAGATCATCAGGTTCTAATTGAATTCTTCTATGGTCTGAAGCTGCTATCCTTGATAAAGCTGCCATAGGTTCACCTTGACTTCCTGTCATAATAAAAGTAATTTCGTTACTTTCGTACTTATTAATGTCATTTAAATCAATTATAGTTCCATCGTTAACTTTTAAATACCCTAATTCCTGTGCTACTTGAGTATTATTTAGCATAGACCTACCAGATAAAATTACCTTTCTTCCATTAGCTTCTGAAGCATCTATAATTTGCTGTACCCTATGGATATTAGAGGCAAAAGTTGCAACAATAACTCTTCCATCATGTCTACCAAATAAATTTTTAAAAGTTTCACCAACAGTTCTTTCACTTTTTGTATAACCTTCTTTTTCAGCATTCGTACTATCTGATAATAAAGCTAATACCCCTTCATTTCCCAATTCCGCAAATCTGTTTAAATCTATAACATTCCCATCTATAGGTGTATAGTCTATTTTAAAATCTCCTGTTGACACAATAACACCTACTGGTGTTCTTATAGCTAATGCCGAACTATCTGGTATACTATGGCCTACCTTTATAAATTCAACTTCAAAATCTCCTAGTTTAACCCTATCTCCATATTTAACTACATTTAAATCTATATCCTTTAATCTATGCTCTCTAAATTTTGTCTCTAATAATCCTAATGTTAATTTTGTACCATATATTGGCACTTTAACTTCTTTTAAAAGATATGGTATAGCACCTATATGATCTTCGTGACCATGTGTTATTACAACACCTCTTATTTTCTTTTTATTTCTAAGCAAATAAGTTATATCTGGAATTACTACGTCTATACCTAACATTTCCTCTTCTGGAAAACTTAATCCGCAATCTACTATTAATATATCATTCTTATACTCTATAACAGTAAGGTTTTTTCCTACCTCACCCATTCCTCCAAGAGGAATAATTTTTACCGTTCCATTTTCATTCTTACTCAATCTAATCTCTCTTCCTTTCATTTTAAATTATCACTGTTCAAATAAGCTTATAGGATACAATTAAGTAATACACAAAAATAAATCCCTATTCAGTAGGGATTTTATTTTTGGCATTCGCTACAATGACCATAAAACTTAACGTTATGATCTAGAATTTTAAATTGTTCTTCCTTCTCAATTTCTTCTTCTAACGTTTCAAGTAAATCAAGTTTTACTTCCATTACTTTTCCGCAATTCACACATATTAAGTGATGGTGATTAAGTTGTCCCTGACCAGGGCTTAACTCATACCTACTAAATCCATCATCAAAATCCACCTTATGAACTATGCTCATTTTTTCAAATAATTGTAAAGTCCTATATACAGTAGCAATACCTAGTTCTGGATGGTCATCACGAACTATATCAAATATATCATCACAGCTTAAGTGCTTATCGAAATTTTCTAACATGGCTTCGAAAATTATTTCACGCTGCTTAGTATATTTATAACCTTCTTCACGAAGTTTTTCTTTAATTTCATTGCTAGTTATTTTCATTATTTTCACCCGACTATGATTCTATTTATTAGAATACTATTTTTTTCCTATAAAGTCAACAAGGAAAATTTTAGCTTTCTAATTCTTCAAATGCATCAATTACTGCATCTAACTCGCCTTCATCATTAATTCCTTCTAATATTAATTCTTCACTATCAGCTTTATCCATTCTAAAAAATAAAATTGTATTCTCATCATTTAAATCAACAAGAGCTGCATAGTCTTGATCATCTAAACCAAAACTTGCTATTAAATGAAATTCTTCTTCCTCTCCATCTTCGTTTATAAGTGTTATTATATCCTTCATATTTTTCCTCCTTCTCTATCTAAATAAGTTTGTAATATGTAGGTAGCAGCTACCTTATCTATAAGTTTTTTTCTCTTTTTTCTACTAACATCTCCAGAGATCAACATTCTTTCTGCGGCCATTGTTGTTAACCTTTCATCCTCATAAATTACCTGCATATTCAACTTCTTATTTATAACATCTCCAAATTCCTTGGTTTTTTCTCCTTGAAAACCTAAAGAACCATTCATATTATACGGAAGACCTACTACAATTTTTCCCACATTATATTCTTCAATTATATCAGACAGTTTCTTTAAATCTTCTTTCTCATTTTTTCTTCTTATAGTACATAATCCTTGAGCTGTTATAAATAACAAGTCGGACACTGCAACGCCTATTGTTTTATCTCCAACATCTAAACCTAAAACTCTTTTCATTTAATCTCTCCATCTCACTCTGAATTAGTATTTACCCAGTTTTTTAAAATTTATACATATTTTATATTAAAACTAAATAATATAGTAGGAATCCTACTATATTATTTTTGAATATTTATATACTCTTTTAAAATTTCCTCTAATAACTCATCTCTTTCAATTTTACTTATTAAAGACCTAGCATCATTATAACTAGTTATATAAGTTGGGTCTCCAGATAAAATATATCCTATTATCTGATTAATCGGGTCATATCCTTTTTCCTCCAAAGATTTATATACTGAAGATATAATATCTCTAGCCTGTATTGTTTTATCTTTAGCAGGTTGAAACTTCATAGTTTCTTCAAAATCTCTACTCATAGTATTACCCCCTTAATTTATTATACCACATATTAAAAATAGAGGTAGTTCTTTGAACCACCTCTTACTTTTATTTTAATTGATTTTCTATAAGATCTTTAGCTTTATTTAAAGCCTCGTCTATTTTAGATATATCTTTACCGCCCGCTTGAGCCATATCAGGCCTTCCGCCTCCTGATCCACCTGTTACTGAAGCTATTTCCCTTATTAATTTACCAGAGTGAATTCCTTTTTTAATTAAATCTTCACTAGCAGTTACTAAAAAATATAATTTAGAATCTTTAGTTCCTGCTAATACTACTAATCCTGTTCCTAGTTTATTTTTTAACTCATCTCCTAAATTTCTAAGTCCCTTCATATCAATATTATCAATCTTACTTATAATAACATCTATACCTTTTATATCTTCTTTTTTATCTATTAAATCTCCAGTAGCTGAAGCCGCTAATTTAGAAGTTAGTGTATCAATTTCTTTTTTACTACTTGATAAATCTTCTAAAATAGAGTCTAATTTAGTCTCTAAATTATTTCTATCAGTTTTTACTGCCTTTTCTACATAGTTTATCTTATCTTCTAAACTATTTAAATATTCATATACTGCCTTACTCGTAATAGCTTCTATTCTTCTAATACCTGCTGATACGCCTGTTTCTGATAATATTTTAAAAATACCAATTTCAGATGTATTTTTAACGTGTGTTCCCCCACATAACTCTATCGAATAATCAGCAATCTTAAGAACTCTTACTTCATCACTATACTTATCCTCAAATAGACCTATTGCACCCATATCTTTGGCCTCAGATATATTGGTTAATACAGTATCTACTTTTAAATTTTCAAATATCTTCTTATTTACTAGTTTTTCTATTTTTCCTATATTATCTTTGGAAATTTTATTCGGATAACTAAAATCAAACCTTAACCTATCTTCTTCTACGATAGAACCTGCCTGATTAACACTCTCTCCCAAGATATCCTTTAAAGCTTGATGCAACAAATGAGTAGCTGTATGATTTTTCTTTATAAAATCTCTTCTATTGTAATCTATCTTTAATTCTACAATGTCCCCTACTTCTATGTTTCCATCTATTAATTCTATCACATGTAAAATATGTCCTTTTTTAGTAGCCTGTGTGTCTATTACTTTTGCTCTTCCATTAGGTCCTAATATCTCACCTTTATCTCCTACCTGACCTCCACCTTCAGAGTAAAAGGGAGTTTCAGCAACTATTAATAATCCTTTTTGATTATCCTTTATCTTCTCTATCTCTTCATTATTTTTAAATAATCCTATAACTTTCGATTCTAAGCTATCATCACTATAACCTTTAAATTTTGTTGATAAGTCTTTATATATTTTAACATCATCTTCTGTCATCCAACCTGAATCATCATTATTTCGTGCAGCCCTAGCCATTTGTCTTTGTTCTTCCATATAGTCTTCAAAGCCTTTTTCATCTACAAAAAACTTCTTCTCTTCCAGAATCTCCTTAGTTAGATCTAAAGGGAATCCATAGGTGTCATATAATTTAAAAGCTCTTAACCCATCTAATTTATTTATACCTTCTTCAGCCATACTCTTAATATAAGAATCTAATATCTCCAGTCCCTGATCTATAGTTTCCTGAAATCTCTGTTCTTCTATTTTTATTATATTCTTGATATAATCCTTATTTTTCTCTAACTCCTTATATTGAACCTTCCAAGAATTTATTACTTCATCTATTATAGTTCCTAAAAAACTTCCATTAATCCCTAGTAATTTCCCATGTCTAGCAGCCCTTCTTATAATTCTTCTTAAAACATAACCTCTACCTTCATTGCTAGGTACAACTTTATCGGATACTAAAAAAGTCATTGCTCTAACATGATCTGTTATAATTCTTATAGAAATATCATCTCTCTCATCTTCTCCATATTTTTTCTTAGATAGTTCTTCTACCTTATTTAAAATATCTCTAATTGCTTCAATTTCAAATATAGAGCCTACTCCCTCTATGTATGCAGCGACTCTTTCTAGTCCCATACCCGTATCTATATTAGGATTAGGTAAAGGATTATAATTGCCTTGAGAGTCTTTATCAAATTGTGTAAATACAAGATTCCAAATTTCTAAATATCTATCACACTCACAACCAGGTTGACATGTTGACTCACCACATCCTACATTTGGACCACGATCAACATATATCTCAGAGCTAGGTCCTGATGGTCCTACTTCTAACTCCCAAAAATTATCCTCTTTACCTAGTCTTACTATTCTATCTTTATCAATTCCTATTTTTTCATGCCATATTTTAGCAGCCTCATCGTCATCCTTATAAACAGTAACCCACAAATCGGACTTTGGTAATTCTAATATTTCAGTCAAGAATTCCCATGCCCATTCTATAGCCTCTTCTTTAAAATAATCTCCAAAAGAAAAATTACCTAACATCTCAAAAAAAGTTCCATGTCTATCTGTAATACCTACATTTTCTAAATCTCCAGTCCTTATACACCTTTGACAATTGGCCATTCTACTGCTTTCTGGTATTGCCTCTCCAGTAAAATATTTTTTTAGCGGTGCCATTCCTGCCCCTATAAGTAGCAAGGACTTATCGTCTTTAGGCACTAAAGATGCACTTGGAATTATTGTATGAGATTTTTCTTTAAAAAACTTTAAAAATTCACTTCTAATTTCATGTAAACCTAATTTCTTCATCTATATTACACTCTCCTATCATTATATTAAAATTATATTTAAACTAGTTTTCTTTGTCAATCTATCTATCTTGATTCCTGAAATGTTTATATAAAATTATAGCTATAGAAACTGTAGGAACTGCAAAAATCATTCCTAAAACTCCAAACATACCTCCTCCAACTACAATTGATAATAGAATTATCATTGGATGCAATCCAGTAGTATCACCAATAACTTTAGGAGCTAGAATATTATTCTCTGTCCATTGGACGATCAAAAATAATACTGCAACCCAAAACGCTTTACTGGGACTTTCAATTAAAGCAAAGAAAACTGCAGGTACGAATCCTAGAAATGGGCCTATATATGGAATAATATCTGCAAATCCTGTTATAAATCCAATTGCTAAAGCAAAATCCACCCTAAAAATTAAAAGAATTATACTTACACTAACCCCTACATAAAGTGCCATTATTAATCTACCTCTAACAAACATAGATAATGAGTTATCAATTTCTTCAAATAATACTGATATGTCCTTACATTTATCTTTTGGTATAAGAGATATAAACTTATTAATAAAATAATCTTTATCCACCAAAAAATATAAAGTCAATATTGGGGTTAATACTAAGCTAACAACTTTAGCAAATATATTAATTATACTGGTTAAGAAACCTTTTAATCCATTTAAAAATATATTTTCTGCCCCTGCTATATTTTCTTTAATAGCCACCTTAATATTATTTGATAAAATTGGTAAATCTTTTAAAACTAAATCATAATTTTCTATCCACCTATCAATTAATTTAGAAAACTTATTTATATAAATTGGGCTATTATATATAAACTTTTTTATCTCTTGACCAGTTCTTGGCAATATTAAAAATGCAAATATTAATATTCCAAGTAATATAAAAATATAAAGTAATAATACTGATACTAATCTTGTAAATCCTTTTGATTCTAAAAAATTTATTATAGGATTTAATAAATAAGCTAATATAATAGACACCAGTATAGTAAAAAAAGTATCAGATAAAATACTATATCTTTTAAATAGTCCATAAAGTACAAGTATAAAAAATAAAATACCAATTGTAGGAAGAACATAGTCTAATCGTACATTTATTCTTTTATCCTTATCTATATATAGGTTTCCAATATTAATAATATAATATATTGTTATGGTTAATAAAAATACTAACAAAATCCTTATAACTTTGTAAGAATAAATATCTAAATATTTTATCGACATATAACCACCTTCCATATAAAAAAAAGTAGGTAGCTTAAGCTACCTACTAATTATATCATATATTAATGTTCAGGCTCTGTAAAATCAAAATCCTCTAAACCATCTATTTTTATACCTGTTTTTTCTGAGTAGTCTAATAATGCAGACTTTATAGCTTGTTCAGCTAAAACAGAACAGTGTACCTTTACAGCAGGTAACCCACCTAACTCGTCAACAACAGTTTTATTACTAATATTCATAGCCTCTTGTATAGTTTTTCCTTTTATTAACTCTGTTACCATACTTGAAGAAGCTATTGCTGATCCACATCCAAAAGTTTTAAACTTAACATCAGTTATGACATCTCCATCTATTTTAAGATACATTTTCATTATATCTCCACATTTTGGATTTCCTACTTCACCTACACCATCAGCATCTTCTATCTCACCAACATTTCTAGGATTCATAAAATGGTCCATTACCTCATCTGTATACATTATTTTTCCTCCTTAACTTTTTCATATAAAGGTGACATTTGTCTTAACCTGTCAACTATAGTAATAAGGTTTTCAACTACATAATCAACCTCTTCTTCTGTGTTACTATCATCAAGAGTAAGCCTCAAAGAACCATGTGCAATCTCATGACTTAGCCCCATTGATAATAGTACATGTGAAGGATCTAAGCTTCCTGATGTACATGCTGAGCCACTAGACGCTGCTATTCCTTTTATATCTAAGCTTAATAACATTGATTCTCCTTCAATAAATTCAAAGCTTATATTAACATTACCTGGAAGTCTTTTAGTTGGGTGTCCATTTAGTTTAGTATATTTTATTTCACTCGTTAATTTATCAATTAATTTATCCCTTAAGAGAACCAACTTCTTATTTCTTTCTTCCATACCATCGTAAGCTATTTCTAAAGCCTTAGCCATGCCTACTATTCCTGCAGTGTTTTCTGTTCCAGCTCTCCTAGTTCTTTCCTGTCCACCACCTATTATAAAGGTATCTATCTTTACACCGCGTCTGATATAAAGAGCTCCAATACCTTTTGGTCCATGAAATTTATGAGCTGACATTGACATTAAATCTATATTTAACTCATCTACATCTATATCTATATTTCCTACAGCTTGT
Organism: Tissierellales bacterium; assembly: GCA_030146915.1. Classification (GTDB taxonomy): domain Bacteria; phylum Bacillota; class Clostridia; order Tissierellales; family Tissierellaceae; genus JASLAT01. Next base: position 193,405 of record JASLAT010000034.1, on the reverse strand, counting down.
ACTGCATCTGTATGGAAGTATATATCATTCTCTTTAGCAATATGTCCTATTTCTTTTATAGGCATAATAGTTCCTACTTCATTATTAGCATACATTATAGATATTAATATAGTTTCATCTCTTATTGCATCTTTTAATTCATCTATATTTATCATTCCATACTCATCTACATCCAAATAGGTAACCTCAAATCCCTGTTTTTCTAAATACTCACAAGTATGAAGTACAGCATGATGTTCTACTTTGGAAGTTATAATATGATTTCCTTTTTTTCTGTTCGCATAAGCTACCCCTTTAATTGCCCAGTTATCTGCTTCAGTTCCACCTGATGTGAAGTATATTTCTCTTTCATGGGCATTAAAAAAATCTGCTAGTTTTTTTCTAGATTCCTCTACTGCTGTTTTTGCTTTTACGCCTAAAGAATAGGTAGAAGATGGGTTTCCATAATCATCTTTTAAGTAAGGTAACATAACATCTAATACTCCATCCGCCATTTTAGTTGTAGCCGCATTATCCATATATATATATTTATTCATCGGATCCCTCCTCGATTTTCTCACTACCTTTATTTAGCATATCTCTTAGACTAATAGAATCAATAACCATATCTATGCTATCTTTAATTTCTGACCAAACATATTTAGTTATACACTCCTCTTCTTGAGAACAATCACTATCTGACTCTAAGCATGCAGATGGAGCCATACTTCCCTCTAAACATCTTAGGACATCTCCTACAGTGATATCTTCAGGTGCTCTAGACAACATATACCCACCCTGAGCACCTCTAACGCTTTCTATTAAATCTTCTTTTCTAAGAGATAAGAAAAGTTGCTCCAAATAACTCTCTGATAATTTTTGAGAACTAGCAATATCTTTAAGAGGTATTGGTCCATCACCATAATGAGCAGCCAATTCATATATTGCTTTTAATCCATATCTACCTCTAGTAGATAATTTCATTCTATCACCTCTTTTAATCCCTAGTAAATCACTTGGTATTAATATTGTAATATACCCGACTAATCTTGTCAAGATTATTTAATATAGACAAATACCAATTCCACCAGGTCCTAAATGAGCTCCAACAACAGGTCCCAACTCTCCAATATATATTTTTTTATTTGGGATATTTTCTTTTATTTTTCTACTTATCATTTTTGCTTCTTTTAAAGAATTAACATGATAAATTCCAACTTCAGTACAGTTAGGATCTATCATATTAATCATTTTATTCAAAGCTTGTTTTTTACCCCTTAATTTTTCTCTTAAAACTATTTCTCCATTTTCTAATTCTAGTATCGGTTTTACATTAAATATGTTACCTAATTTAGATTGTAAAGAGGATATTCTACCACCTTTTGAAAGGTACTCTAAAGTATCAACCGTTAATAATATTTTTGAGTTTTTAATTTTTTTCTCAACTATATCTAATATTTCTAATATTTCTTTTCCTTCTATTATGAAGTTTCTTATATCTCTTATTATACACTTTAAATTACCTGCTGTACTATTGGAATTTATAATGTATATGTTTTTATTTTCTAATATATCAGAGGCTAAACAAGCACTATTATAAGTACCACTTAGCTTGTTTGATAGAAATACTCCTATTATAGCTTCATAACCTTCATTAAAAGCTTCTTCATAAGCTTTTATAAAATTACCCACTGGTGGTTGAGAAGTCTTTAAACTATTTTTAGATTTCTTTAACATTTCAAAAGCTCTAGAAAATTCTCCTGGAAAACCCTCTACATACTCATATCCATCAATATTATAGCTTAAAGGAATAATATCAACATCTAAATATGATGCTTCCTCCCTAGTTATATAGGATGTGCTATCTGTTATTATTTTTATTTTTTTCATCAAATCTCCTCCTTTTTAGATTATTACATAAATTTTTTTATATTTCAATTTAATATTATTATCTTTTATGATAAAGTTTTTTATGATTACTTTTGTGATAAAAAGATTCCTAACCAATTGGCTAGGAATCTTTTTATCTTACTACTTTACAACTATATTATATATTTTTCCTGGTACATATATTTCTTTAATTATATTTTTTCCTTCCAGATGTCTCACGACATTTTCATCTAATTGTGCCATTTCTTTAGCTTCTTCTTGGCTTGCATCTCTCTTTATATTTATTGTACCTCTAACTTTACCATTTATTTGTACAGCCATTTCTATTTGATCTTCTACAGTTTTATCTTCATCATATTTTGGCCATGTATGCTCATAAAGCCTTCCTTCTAAACCAACTTTCTCCCATAACTCTTCAGTTATATGTGGAGCAACAGGGTTTAATAATTGTAAATATATTTTAAATTCACCTTTAGTAATTTCTCCCTTATCTTGAAAATCATTTAAAAGCTCCATTAATGCTGCTATACCAGTATTAAATTTAAGATTATCAAAATCATTGGATACTTTTTTAATAGTTTGATGAATCTTAACTTCCATATCTTCACTAATTTCATCGTTTTCAATTATTAGTTCTTGTGCTCTCCAAACCCTATCTAGGTATCTTCTACATCCTTTAACCCCATTGTCAGACCAGCTTGCAGACTTCTCAAAATCTCCTATAAACATTTCATAAGTTCTTAATGTATCAGCACCATACTCTTCAACTATTACATTTGGATTTATAACATTTCCTATTGACTTAGACATTTTTATATTTCCTTCACCTAAAATCATACCATGAGCTGTCCTTTTATTAAAAGGTTCTGCTGTTGGTACTAACCCTAAATCATAGAAAAATTTATGCCAAAATCTTGAATACAACAAGTGTAATGTAGTATGCTCCATTCCACCGTTATACCAATCTACTGGAAGCCAGTAATTCAGACTTTCCTTTGATGCAAATTCTTTATCATTATGAGGGTCTGCATATCTTAAAAAATACCAAGATGAGCCTGCCCAATTTGGCATAGTATCTGTTTCCCTTTCAGCATAACCACCACAACTTGGACATGTTGTTTCTACCCAATCTCTTATGTCAGCTAGAGGAGATTCTCCTGTATCTGTAGGCTGATAATTTTCTACTTCTGGTAATACTACAGGTAATTCTTCTTCAGGAACTGGAACCCAACCACATTTTTCACAATGAACTAGTGGAATTGGCTCACCCCAGTATCTTTGTCTTGAAAAAACCCAATCTCTTAACTTATAATTTACTTTTCTTTTACCTAATTTTTTTTCCTCTAACCAGTCTGCCATCTTATCTATTGCATCTTTAGGTTTTAGTCCATTTAAGAAATCAGAATTAATCATTTTCCCATTATCAGTATCAGTAAAAGCTTCTTTTGAAATATCTCCACCATCTACTACAGGTACAATTGGAAGTCCAAACTCATTAGCAAACTCCCAATCTCTTTGATCATGAGCGGGAACGGCCATTATAGCTCCTGTACCATAAGTCATAAGAACATAATCAGAAACCCATATTGGTATTTCTTTACCCGTTGCAGGATTTATAGCTTTAAGACCTTTTACTTCTACTCCAGTTTTATCTTTAACTAATTCTGTTCTTTCAAAGTCTGACTTTTTACTAGCTTTTTCCTTATAATCTACAATTGCATCTATATTATCTATTCTATCCTTATATTTCTCTAATATAGGGTGTTCTGCAGCAATAACCATATATGTAGATCCATATATAGTATCTGGTCTAGTTGTAAACACCTCTAAATACTCATCAGTATCTTTAATTTCAAATTTAAGATCCATACCATAAGATCTTCCTATCCAATTTTTTTGCTGAGTACTAACACTATTTAAATAATCTACATCATCTAAATCATCTATAAGCCTATCAGCATATTCTGTTATCTTTAACATCCACTGATTTTTTACCTTTTGTACAACTTCTCCACCACATCTTTCGCATCCACCATCAACTACTTCTTCATTAGCTAATCCAATTTTACAAGATGTACACCAATTTATAGGCATTTCTTTTTTATAAGCTAAACCTTTTTCATAAAACTTTAGAAATAACCATTGTGTCCATTTATAATATTCAGGATCTGTTGTATTTATTTCTCTAGACCAATCAAAAGAAAAACCAATAGATTGTAATTGTTCTTTGAAGTTTTTCACATTGTTTTCTGTTACTATAGCTGGATGTATCTTATTTTTTATAGCGAAGTTTTCAGTAGGTAGTCCAAATGCATCCCATCCCATAGGAAAAAGTACATTATAACCTTCATACCTTTTTTTTCTAGCAACAATATCTAATGCTGTGTAAGGTCTAGCATGACCTACATGTAATCCATCAGCTGAAGGGTATGGAAATTCTACCAATATATAATATTTTTCTTTATCACTCTTATTCTCTGCTTCATATATTTTTTCACTTGCCCAAATTTCTTGCCACTTATTTTCAATTAATTTTGGATTATACTCTTGCATTAACTTTCCTCCTTATAGTTATCTATTATATAGTAATTTAAAATACAAAAAGCCTCTCGTCTACTAAGAGACGAAAGGCTTGAATTCCGCGGTACCACTCTACTTGATTTAAATCCACTCAAAGATATAACGGTATCTGCCGATTATGACTACTACTTTCACCATAATTTCTCCAGAGCAAGTTCAATAGAGTTTAGTATTATCTCACACCATCCGATAACTCTCTCTAACTAAAGGTTCTATTTACTACTCTCCTTCTAAGAATACTTTTCTTTATTTTCTTAGTACATATCTTACTAAAATACCATATCTTTGTCAAGTACGTTTTATTAAAACTCTGCAGATCTAACTGTTCTAGGGAAAGGTATGACGTCTCTTATATTTTTCATACCAGTAATATACATAAGAGCCCTTTCAAATCCTAATCCAAATCCAGAGTGTTTAGTTTCTCCATATTTTCTAAGTTCTAAATACCACCAATAATCTTCCTTATCCATTCCCATATCTACTATTTTTTGCTCCAATACATCTAATCTTTCTTCTCTTTGTGAGCCCCCTATTATTTCACCAACTCCTGGAACTAATAAATCAGTTGCAGCTACAGTTTTACCATCTTCATTAAGTCTCATATAAAAAGCTTTTATATCCTTAGGATAATCTGTTACAAATACAGGTCTTTTAAATACTTCTTCTGCTAAATATCTTTCATGTTCTGTTTGTAAGTCAATACCCCACTCAACAGGATAGTCAAACTCAACCCCTGAATCTAATAATATATCTATAGCTTCAGTGTAAGTTATTTTACCAAATTCAGAGTTTACTACATTATCTAATCTATCTAATAATCCTTTATCAACAAATTTGTTGAAAAATTCCATCTCTTGATTAGCATTTTCTAATACGTAATTAATTATATATTTCATCATATCTTCAGCTACGACTATTAAATCATCTAAATCAGCAAATGCTAACTCCGGCTCTACCATCCAAAACTCTGCAGCATGTCTTGCCGTGTTAGAATTTTCTGCTCTAAAAGTAGGACCGAAAGTATATATATCTCTAAAAGCTAAAGCAAAAGCTTCTCCCGCCAATTGTCCCGATACAGTAAGATGAGTTTCTTTACCAAAGAAATCTTTAGAAAAGTCTACATTTCCTTCATCTGTCATTGGCGTATCTTTTAAATCTAAAGTTGATACTCTAAACATTTCTCCGGCACCTTCAGCATCGGAACTAGTAATTATAGGTGTGTGAACATATACGAATCCTCTTTCGTTAAAAAATTTATGAATAGCATAGGCTAAAATAGATCTAACTCTAAAAACAGCGTTAAATGCATTTGCTCTAGGTCTAAGATGTGCAATAGTTCTTAAGTATTCAAATGTATGTCTTTTTTTCTGTAAAGGATAATCATTTGAAGACATACCTTCTAGCTCTATTTCACTAGCTTGAATTTCAAAATCTTGCTTTGCCTTAGGTGTATCAACTAGTTTTCCTTTAACTATAATTGATGAACTAAGAGGTAACTTCTCAATTTCCTCAAAATTCTCTAATTTACTCTCCATAACTATTTGTACACCTTCGAAACTAGTTCCATCATTTAATTGTATAAATGCCAATTTACCTGAAGACCTAATATTCCTAATCCAACCTTCTACTATTATTTCTTTATCTAAGTATAAGTTTTTATCTTTATAAATATCCCTTATTAATGTTACTTCCATCTAATCAACCCTTTCTTTTTAAATTAAAAAAACTCCCATCCTTATAAAGGACGAAAGTTAAATTCCGTGGTACCACCTTAGTTGCAAAAGCCACTTAAGTAATTATAACGGTGTATCCGTCTAAACCTACTATTTTCGGAATAGAAACTCTGAGATGTTTTTCAATATTTAGTACGTTTCTAGCGTCTCACTATCACTAAATCCCTGTAAACTAGCTAAATATTTACTCTTCTCTTCTAAGTTTTTACTATTTATTTATAAGTGAATTATATAATATAAAGTATTTTTTTGCAATAAGAAAGGCTAAGTATATACTTAGCCTTTTAATTAATCTTGAATTAAATTAATTATAGTTTTATAAAGTAAAACGGGTGCAACCCTTGTTGAATAATCAATGTGAACTCTTTCAGTAAACTGATGTGCATCTTTACCAAACGAACCTATATCTAGTACTGGTAGGTCTAGATCTTGCATAGCTTCAAGCGGTAAGTCATATTTACTACCAAAACCAGGCATGTTATTTTTCAGTGCTGATATAATCTTAGGATCTTTAGGCGCAGCTGCATAAGAAATATCAGCTATAGCAGGAAAAAACTTTTTATAAACTAAATTATAATTTGTTTCTGTTGTATCTACTGCATCTTTAACAGCTTTTAATAATCTCTTTTCATCCTCTGTTTTCCCTTCAACATATATATGAGGATAATATGGAGGTGTGAAATATACTACTATAACAGGATCCCTATATGACCATAAATTGTGAACAAATTCAACCATTTTTAAAGAGTGCTCTCTTTCATCAATAGATTCATCTGCTAAAAGTTCTTCTTCATATGCTTTAATTTTCTCATCTAACTCAGATCCCATTTCTTCTTTTACCTTTGCATAAAGCTCATCATAAGTTATAACATAACTCTCCCAAGGTAACCTCTTATAATCTCTTCCTGCTATTTCGCAGAATTTTTTATAATTATTATTCAAACTTTCTATTGCATTATCAAATGCTTCTTCTGCCGCTCCTACCATTTTTTCTAATACCTCATCTGGTGTACTACTATGAGTAGCATAATTAAAAAATACATTTGCAGTCTTCGCTATTTGTACTGTGTATTCAGGTTTTAAATCTCTTTGCTTTAGTGTTATAGGTGGTAAAGAAGCTTCTCCATCTACTACATCACTAAATTCTGGATTTAAATTTATTCTTCTAGTTAGTTCTGCAACAATTTGATTTGGATCTATACCATCGAAAGATTCTCCCACATGCGTTTCTCTACCCACTACGAAAAAAGAAGGCATTAACTTACCAACAGCTCCTATATATACGTATTTATTTTCATCTCCTTCATATTCTGAAGTCATATAATCTGTGTCTAGTAAAGCTAAGTACTCCCATCCTTCTTCATCTCTCATCTTTACAAGTTCAGGAACTACACTTAGCATTCCTTTAGAGTTTACTTCCTCATCACAAACTGCAGCAAAAACAAGGTTACCTTCAAATTCATCTAAATTTTTAGATATTTCCTCCATAACAGCCATTATTATAGCATCGCCTGTTTTCATATCAAATATACCTCTACCAAAGATATACTCTCCAGACTCAATATCTTTCTTTACTTCCTCACTCAAAGTATCTTTAATTTCTTCAAACTTTTTTGTTAACTCTAGTGGTTTATTTGCATATTCTCTTAGATTTCCATAATCAGATATTCCAACAGTATCTGTATGACCTATCATTACTATTGTATTCTTATTATTTCCTTTTGCACCCCTTAAAGTTGCTATTACGGACTTTCTTTTTAATTTATCATCTGGAACATAAACGTATTTTAAGTCCTCTGGATTTTCTTTATAATAATCCATTTCAGAAAATATTTTATATACTTCCTCAGAAACTTCTACTTCCCCAGGAGTTTCTGAAACGCTTAAAACATTAGTTAATCTCAAAGCTATCTCTTTTACCCTATCTGCGACATTAATCGTTTGCATAATCAATTCCCCCTATTTATTTTTTCCCTCACTATTATTTATTGCATATATCGTGCCAATAAACTGTATTTTCTGAAATTTGAGAACAGTCAAGTTTTCCTAAATTTACAGGAAATATTAAAGAGTTATACTTTAAGGTAGAGTAAAAAATATTTTATTTTATAAAATATTTTTTACTCTACACCATATTTATCTAGTTTATACCTTAATAACTGCTTAGATATATTTAGTTGATTTGCTGTTTTAGTTAATTTATTTTCATGTTTTTTATAAGCTTTTAATATTATATCTTTTTCATGCTCTTCCAAATAAGTTTTTAAATCATTAAACTTAGTTCTTTTACACTCATATTTAATAATATTCTCTGGTATATGATTTTCTAATATTTCTTTGCCCTCTAACATATTAAAACTAGATTCTATTACATTTTTTAGTTCTCTTACATTACCTGGCCAATTATAGTTTTTAAAAATTTCTAATAAATTTGCATCTATATACTTAACTCTTGCATTAAATTTAATATTATATCTATCTATAAAATAGTTTGATAGAAGCTCTATATCATCTAATCGATCCTTTAGATCAGGTATATCCAATTGTACAACAGCTAACCTATAATATAAATCCGGTCTCATTTTATTAGAATCTAAAAGTGTTTGTACTTTTTCATTGCTTGCTGTAATAACTCTAACATCTATAGGTATGGACTCTAATCCTCCAAGCCTTCTAACTCTACCTTCTTCTAAAACTTTTAGTAATTTTACTTGAGAACTTAAATCCATAGAATTTATTTCATCTAAAAAAATAGTTCCTCCATTTGCTAATTCAAATAACCCTGGCTTATCCTCAGCTCCTGTAAAACTACCCTTTTCTGTACCAAACAATATACTTTCTAATAAATTTGCTGGTATAGCACCACAATTTTGTGATACAAATTTGCAGTACTTCCTATTGCTCTCATTGTGTATAGATTGAGCAACTAACTCCTTCCCCGTACCTGTCTTACCATAAATCATAACATTCGAACTAGTTCTTGATACCTTTTTTATTTTATCCTTTAATCTAAGCATTGATGGATCTTTAGTTATAATATCTTCTAACTGATATCTTGTGCCATTTTCCAAATATCTATTTTCTTTAACTTTCTTCTTAATATAAGTTTTAGTAAGTATATCTTGACTAATTATTTTTGAAAATTCTATAGCACCAATAATTTTATTTTCCTCAATTAAAGGATATGTATTTCCTATTTGATGGACTTTTTTATGCTTTCTAGTTTCTAATCCTTGCTTTAAATTACTAACTGTTATACCTGTCTTTACTGATCTTATTAATGAACTATTAGATTTATTTAAATTTTTATAAATCCCAGATATATTCCTACCTATTATATCCTCATAACTTAAATCATATACTGGTAAATTGTTTTCAGTAAAATAAATTACATCCCCTTTTGAATCAACAATAACAACATGTCTAGAACTATCTTCCTGAAACATAATATCTATCCCCTTTTATTAAACTAATCTTATTCCCCTCTATAATATTTTTTGTTTTTATGGCTATCTGGTAGATAACTTTGATCAATTTTTGAATTATAGTCATGAGGATTTTTATAAGCTATACCATGACCTAAATTTTTAGCTCCACTATAATGAGAGTCTTTTAAATGATCAGGAACTCTTCCTATTTTCTCACTTTTTATATCTTCTAAGGCCCTATCTATTGATTTATAAGCCTCGTTAGACTTAGGAGCATTAGCTATATATAAAGCTACCTGAGATAGTATTATACGTGCTTCTGGCATACCTACAATATTAACCGCATTAAAAGCAGATACTGCAAGTTGCAATGCCATAGGATCAGCATTCCCCACATCTTCGGATGCCGCTATTATTATTCTTCTTGCTATAAACTTTGGATCTTCACCTGCGTGAATCATCTTGGCTAACCAATATAAAGTAGCATCTGAGTCTGACCCCCTCATACTTTTTATAAATGCTGATATTGTGTTATAATGTTCATCTCCTGATTTATCATAGCTAACAGTTTTTACCTGTAAAGAGTTTTTCAAATCTTCTAACTCTAAGATAATATTTCCTTTTTTATCTTTATCAGTAGATAAAGTAGCTATCTCTAAAGAGTTTAAAATTGTTCTAGCATCACCTTCTGCTATATTTAATAAATAGTTTAATGCTTTTTTCTCTAAAGATACATTAAATGATTTTAATCCTTTCTCATCATTTATCGCTCTATATATTAATTTTTTTAAATCATCTGAGCCTAAAGGCTTCAATTCTAATATTATAACCCTAGATAAAAGGGCCTTATTTATCTCAAAATAAGGGTTTTCAGTTGTTGCACCTATTAAAATAATAATTCCTTTTTCAACATAAGGCAGTAATGCATCTTGCTGAGATTTGTTAAACCTATGAATTTCATCTATGAACAGTATAGTTTTTTTACTATATAGCTTAAGGTTATCTTCAGCATCAGAAACCACTTTTCGTATATCTTTCACCCCAGCTGTAACAGCCGATAGTTTTTTAAAGATCATCCTCGTACTATTAGCTATTATCTCTGCTAAACTAGTTTTACCTGTCCCAGGAGGCCCATAAAAAATCATAGAAGTTACTCTATCCGCTTTAATACTTCTTGTTAAAAACTTTCCCTTACCAACTAAATGATCTTGACCTACAAACTCTTCTAAAGATTTTGGTCTTAATCTATCTGCTAATGGTGCATTTTTCTCAACATTAGACTCTAAATTCATTGTAAATAAATCCATTTAATTAATCTCTCACTTTCTAGAAAACAAGCAACCAATACAATAGTACTGGTTGCTTATAATCATATCTATTAAATCAATTCTTTAGTAACATACTCTGAGGTCATAGTTCTAAGTATTGAAACATACTCCAAACTAAAACTAACCCTATCTCCAACCTCATAATCTATTTTACTATCTGTTCCATCTAATATCAAGTGGTCTGAACTTCCGCCTAATATATCTACTCCAGAATCTTGTGGTTTTAAGCTTCCGAAATCTACATCCTGTTTACCTATAGCACAAATCATTCTTTTTCTTATTCCTCTATCTTCAAAACTTGGTATATTGCCAAAGGCATCTTTACCTATCTTACCATTAGGGATGGATGGTTTTTCTTTTATTTCTATTATTTCAGCTTGTAGTTCAAAAACATCTGAAACTGTTCCGGGAATTCTTTTATCGTAAGATGGCTCTGTACCTACTACTAACGATTCTCCTAATCTTATATTATTAACTACTCCGAACTCGCCTTTTTCTATTAAATGCAAGGCACTGGAATTTCCTCCAGAAATTAACTCTAATTTTATATCAAATTTGCTCTCAACATTACTCTTAATTTCTTCTAATCTTTTTATACTCTCTTTTTCTGGAATTACTCCACCATAACATGCCATATTCGTTCCAATTCCAATAATTTTTAAATTTTTCATTTCTATAGCATTTTCTAAATCATTATATAGCATTTCTTCTCTAAAATAACCTTCTCTCAAGTCACCTAGATCAACCATTAATATTACTTTATGAACCTTATCTAACTTCTTAGCCGCATCTGATAAAGCTTGTAAAGTCTTTAACTCTGAATTTAGGGATATATCTGAATATTTAACAACTTCTTCTGCTTCACTAGGCATAGGGAGCCTCAACATAATTTTTTCTATATCTAAGTTTTGTAGCTTTTTTAAATTTTCTACTCTAGAGTCTGCAAGGTATTTAACTCCCCCAGCAATATAAGCTTTTGCTATTTCTGGATGACCACAGAAAACCTTTGTAACACCTGCTATTTTTATATCTCCACAATACTTTCTAACTGACTTAACATTATTTTCTAATTTTTCTAAATCAACAATTAGTTTTGGATAACTCATAAGCTCCTCCTATATTCTAAGACTATTTTTGATAAGTTTTAATGCTTGTTCTGGATACTCCTTAGACATAACACCTAAAGAAGCCAATATATAATCATTATCTATTAAAACCTCAGCCTCTTCATTAGGCAAAAGTTCTGTTCCTTTATTTGAAGCCGCTATCTCCTTTAATATATCAACTCTTGCATCTAGCCTAGTTAAAGCACCACCTGTACCTATTATATATTTAACAGGAGTTAAATCTTTTCCTTCAGCGATAGTCTTTTTACCTCCTGGTCCATATAAATGTCTAAGTTTTCCTGCATGTCTATGTGAAGCAGTAACAGTAGCATATTCTGTAAGAAGTTCTACAAATTTTCTCTCTAAATCGCTTTCTGGTATTGATTTATGATTATCTATTAAGTTGTTTATTTCTTCTTCTGAAAGATTTAGCTCTTTCATGAGTTGATCCTTACCTATTTCTGAAACTATATTATCCATATTTATATATACACCCAAATCTCCTTCTACAGTCCTTTTTGCTTTAGGCTCTGGGCTTAATAGCATTCTGGAGATCTCATCTGAATCTTCTGCTACTGAATGTATATCTGTAGTTGCACCACCAACATCGACAGTTACTAAGTCACCTATATCTTCATAAAGCAACTTTGAGGATTCCATAACTGCACCTGGAGTTGGCATTATAGAACCCGTTACCAAATCTCTTACATTTTCCATTCCTGGAGCATGTATTATATGCCTTTCAAACACATCTTGGATAACTTTTCTAGTAGGTTCTATATTCAAACTATCAATCTTTGGATAAACATTCTCAACAATATAAAGTTCTTTTCCCTTCTCATCAAATAATGTTTTTATTTCATTATGATTTTCAACATTTCCAGCATAAATAATCGGGATTTCTAAATTCAAGGCTGAAATTTTTTTTGCATTATACAAAGCTGTATCTCTTTCACCATAGTCTACGCCACCTGCTATTAAAATTATATTAGGTTCAACTTTTTTTATTTGCTCCAAGTCTGACTCTCTAAGTTTACCAGCAGTTACATACTGTATATTAGCTCCTGCTCCTAAGGCTGCTTCTCTAGCAGCTTTAACAGTCATATCATAAACAAGTCCATGAACAGTCATCTTTAAACCACCCGCAGCACTAGAAGTTGCCAATAATTCACCATATTCAATAGAGTCAGCCCCAAGGCTAGCTGCTAAATCATCTATGGCTTTTTTTAGACCTATATTAACGTCTCCTTCTAATACAGTGGTAGATGATTGACCCTGACCTATAAAGGTCGGGTCAGAGTCAAACTTATTAAAAGCATTAACTACAGTGGTTGTACTACCTATTTCTGCAACTAATACATCAACTCTTTTACTCATCTCACACATCTTCCTTTTTATTATGAATTACTCTTTATCCTCAGCTGCCTTCTTTTGCATTTCTCTTCTTTTTTCTACTAAGAATGTAGCTACGTGTGCACCTGTTGTACCTCTACCAAATCCAGCATCCATTCCATTTTTTATAGCCAGTTCATTTGATACTTGAGTTCCACCCGCTGCAACCATTATTTTATCTCTTATACCCTTTTCTATACAAAGATCATTTAACTTTCTCATGTTCTTATAATGTATATCATCATGGGATATTATTGTTGAAGCTAATATCGCATCTGCATTTGTTTCTATTGCAGCATCTACTAACTTCTCAACTGGAATAGAAGTCCCTAATATCTCCGCTTCAATTCCATATCCTTCAATTCCACCATGTTTAATATCTACAATCTCTCTTATACCTACAGAATGCTCATCTTCTCCCACTGTAGCAGCTACAACTTTAATAGGTTGTTCTTTTACAGCAGCTCTTATTTCATCCTCACTTAAAATTTTTGGCTTTGGTGGTATAACTAGTTTATCTAAATCAATTGTAAAATCAACTTTACCTTTTAGTTCTATTCTAGTACCTTCCGCTTCTTGCATAATTTCTTTATTAATTACTTCTACTTCATCTAAACCTAATTTTTTACCTAATTCTAAAGCTGCAAATTCAGCTGTTCTCTCATCTGTTGGTAGGAATAATGTTACCAATATAGTTCCATCTCCTGCCCACTCAACCTCTGGCATTATCTTATTACCAGTTCCTAACTTTTCTTTTACTTCTTCTAATCTTACATGAACATTATCATTTTCATCTAATTCATCTATAAATATAATTTTTTCTGGCTTTTCTAAAGTAGATCCTCCTATTAATTTAGATGGATTGTCTACTGCAGATTCATCATATTGAGCTACATTATTATATCCAAACATAGCTGTAACAGGTGCAAAATAATCCTCATCTCTTTCATATACTGTACCTACACCTACTCCTCCATTTGGATCTCTTGCTATACCATCACCATTTCTTTCAGGATATTTTCCAGAGTCTACAAAGAAACCTTTTTCAACTGCTGTAAAGTATCCCCCTATTTCTAAGATTTCCTCCATAAATAAGATAGATCTTTCTTTTATCTCTCTGACATCATCTTTCATTGGGGATTCGTCTCTTCTAATTTTCAGTATTTCTTTTAATCCATCCATACCAGCAAAAGCTTGTTTAGCCGTATCTACAGCCTCTATATTATATATATGCCAAGGTACATTTCTACCTTCATCTGGCGTTATAGTAGACTGAATATCAGCACTAGTCATTTGTGAAATTAATAAGTTTAGAACATGAGTTACCGTTGCCTCTCTAGTGGATGATTGCATATACTTAGTATTCATTTGTGCTCTCATTTTATAATCGCTGAAAAACTCTCTTAAAGCTACTGCATATGGTAAATCTAATCTCATACAAGGTGCTGGTGGTGCTGTTGGTGGTACTGTAGATAAACAAATATTTTCAGGCTTCATTCCAACTTTTCTTGAAAATATAGAGTTTATCGCGTGTTGTACCATCAATTCAGGCATTACCTTCCAAGCTTCTCTTGCTGTAGCGTTTGCATTATGTGCACCATCTATTTGAGCAATATTAGCCCATGTCATCACACTTTTTGCCTCTGCAGCGTCAACAAAAGATCTAATCATATTAATATTTCTATATAGTACATTATACTGCGGATCTTGATGAGCTCCATTTACTCCTTCTTCAGCAAACATTACTGCTATTTCTGGTCCTGCTACACCTGATACATAAGAGTGGAAGTTTATTGGTCTTCCTACTTCTTCTTCAATATAGTCTAAAGCCTTTCGTTGTGCTCTTATTTGTTTTCTTGTTACTGGTATACCACCTACACCTTGTGGTGTACCTTCCATTAAACTTTCAAAGTGAGATTGTCCTGCAGTTCTTATAACCATAAGATGATCTGCACCGTGCCACGCAGCCATTCTCATCCTTCTAATATCATCTTCAAACCTACCTGATGCTATTTCTGATGTTATAACCGATTTTCCTTGTGGATCTATGTTGTCAAAATATTCTGCCGCTGGTAAAGGTTGACTTTGTGTTAAATTTTCAGACATATCATAATAATTAAACTTACCGATTTTTCTTACTTCATCCGTGCCTTCTCTCCAGTGCCATCCTCTTCTCTTAGGTACATACTCATCTAAATCTTTTAATATATATTCAATATCTAATTTTTCATTTGGTTTAAGTTTCATTAGTTAGAACCTCCCTTGAAAATTTCTAAAACTTCATCCCACATTTCACCATCTATAAGTTTTAAGCCTGCATCTCTTAGGTCCATATCATAATCTTTAGCCAATCTATATACTATATGGCCAGCCCCCTTACCTAAAAGACCTCTATCTAAAACTCCATCAACAATTGCCTTAGCTTCTATACTTGAGAATCCCATTCTCATAAGTACAGAACGCTCTATAGAAGGTGTTGTATTAGTTCTAGCTAACTCAACTATAGGATCTACTATTTGTCCTGCTAAATCCCAAAATCTTTCTTTTAATTCTTCTTCTGATAAATCTGCTAAATGCTTTCTTTTTTCTAGATAATCATCTTTTCTCATATTTATCCCCCTGTAATATTAATTAATATTTAACCCCTAATTCATCCAAAATTGATTTTACAAACTCTTCATTAGTCTTTGTATCTTCTGCTAGGAATTTTATATCTTCTTCAGAAGCTGTTCCATCAAATCCTTCTGTTCTCTTAACTGCATTTCTTATAAATGATTTTTTTGTATTATTAATATCTAAGTCAGTTACTGTCAAGTAAGAAGGATGTTTAGGTAAAACAATATTTTTACCAGGTACTTCGTCTTTTGGATCCCCTATTAATAAATCTATTCCATTCTCTTTAGCAAAAGTTAATTGAGGATTTATATGTTTTCCTGCTCCTGTATATTCTGTTTCCTGTACAACTAAAATTTCATCTTCATCCATTTCTTGTGCTATTTTGAAAGCACATGCTAAAGCTGTATTGCCAGCAGGTCCTCTTTCAATACCTTCAAGTTGTGCTAAAAGTTCAGTCATATAAAATACTGACCCTTGATTTACTGTTACATATCTATCTAGATATCTTAACGGTCTAGCTGCAGACCTAGGAACATCAGATCTATCTGGCCAAGTTGCAAAAGGTACTCCGAAACCTGTATGTCCTGTTGTAAATGATTTTTTATTAAATTGCTCATCACTAGCCATATGAAGTCCATCCAAGCTAACACTTGCAGCAATTATTTTACTCTCAGCTCCAGCTTTTATTAATCCTCTAGCTGTACCTGTTAGGTTACCTCCACCTGCATTTGTTACTACTACAGCATCTGGATCTCTTCCTTCTCTTTCTCTAAACTGCATAGCTATTTCATATCCTAAAGTTTCTACTCCGGCGATACCAAAAGGTGTATAAAGTGAAGCATTAAAGAAACCAGTTTCTTCTAATAAGATTAAGAATGTATAAAAAAGTTCTGGTCCAACTGTAAGTTGTATAACTTCAGCACCTAAAGCCTCACAAGCTCTAGCTTTTTCTATAATTTCTGGTTGACCTACTCCTCTTGAGTCATAGCATTCTTGTACTATAATACAATCTAAACCTTGCATTGCTGCTTGTGATGCAACTGCTGCACCATAATTACCTGATGTTGCTGCAATTACGCCCTTATATCCTAATTTTTTCGCATGATAGCATGCTGTAGCAGCTCTTCTTGCTTTAAAACTTCCAGAAGGATTTCCTGCCTCATCCTTAATAAAGATTCTTGCTCCTTTTCCTGCTGGTGCTACCTTTCTAGCCAACTTAGTAATGTTTTTAAGTTCTAAAAGTGGTGTATTACCTACACCTGTTTCGCTTTGAATAGCCTCAATTTCTTCTAATGTATAACCTGTCTCCCTCATCATTCTTTCATAGTCAAAAGCTATACTCCCTGATTCAAACTCACTGTAATCTATCCCTACAGCTTCTTTCATAATTTCAGGTCTTCTAGCCATTACAGCATCATAACTATTATCTCTCATTATTTTCCACCTCTTTGTATAATTAGTTAAATAATTAGTCTTCTCTAAGTATCTCTCTAGCTTGTCTACCAATATATAGTAACTCTGGTACTGCCTTACCGAAATCATGCTCGTAATAAGGATTAATTTCAACTAAAGTCCCTTTAACTTTTCTTCCTATATAAGTTTCTACTTCAACCTCATCCCCTACTTTTGCCTCTTCATTTATCAAAAACCCTTTATCCCACATTTCTAGTGGAACATTTTGTGTATCTTCTGGTATATTACTTGCTCTTTCTCCTACTTTTAAAACTACTGAGTGAATTCTCACCCAATCCCCTTTTTTTGCCATCATAATTGTAACCTCCTAGCTTAAATTAATCTTCTATATATTTTCTCATATCTCCCATTATTGCTCTTGGAACTGGAAGATCTATCATTGTTTTTAAACCTGGTCTTGAGTTTATAACATTTGGTATCATATTTACTACCATAGCCATAGTACCTATTCCACCAGGAACTTCAGGAGTAATAGCCATATTTATATTAGGTGTACCCTTAATCTCAATATAGTCTCCAGTTTCTACTCCCTCTAAATGAGGTTCTATTTGTTGTGGATGAACCATTTCTATTTTTAATTCATCATTTACATATCCGTATCCCTTCATGTTACATCCTGCCACATCTCCCTCTTGTACCTCAGCATGTGGAGATTTTCTATATACTGATGATACTATAGGTGCTCTCTCTAATTCTGTCTCTCTACTTAATTCCCATCCTAAAGCATCTGCTATCATCATAACTGATTCTGGGAAGCCTACGTGACCATCTAATTCATCTTTTTTAACCTTCTCTTCGAATTCTTCTACAGTATTACCAACACCTTGTCCCTCCATAACAACTGGGCCAAATGGTGATAAATCATTTATTCTAGTAGCTTTTATGCTTTCAACATCTGCACAAGCTCCAGTTAGAACAACTACTAATAGGTCCATTATTAATCCTGGATTTATTCCAGTACCCAACACTGTAACATTATTTTCTTTTGCTACCTTGTTCATTTTATCTGCTAATTCTGGTTCTTGAGCATGTGGAAAAGCCATTTCCTCTGCTGTAGTTATTACATTTAATCCTCTTTCTAAACAATAAATAATTTTATCATAAGCTCCTTTTACAAAAGAGTCTGTTGCTAGTAGTACAATATCAGCTGCACCTTTTGTTACAACTTTTGATACGTCTTCTTCTACTATTACATCTTTTCTGTCACCTTGTTCAACATCCAATAATTCGTAAATACTTTTGTTAACTCTTTCTGGATGCATATCACAAACTCCAACAATTTCTACCCCTTGTTTCTTAAGTAAAATATCTGCCATACCAGAGCCCATAGCTCCAAATCCCCATAAAATAACCTTAACATTTTCCTTTTGCATAGTTAAACCCCCTGTAATAAAATTTATTTAATTCACTATCCACTTATATTATAATGCAAGTTACTTGCCAAGTCCATATATTCTGTCTTTTCTGACATTTTAATTTAAAACCTATCATTTATTGATATTTATTAGCAACTTATTGAACTTTTTATATTATATTAACTGCAAAGTATAATTTCTAACGCTAATTTAATTAAACATATTAAAAAAAGACGCAAATATTTTTGCATTACTGCAAAGTTTTTTGCGCCTGTAAATCGTATTTATCTAATTTATACTGGAGAGATTGTCTTGATATACCCAACTTCTTCGCAGTTTGACTAATATTATAATTATAGTTCTTATAGTATTTTTTTATAATGTTTTTTTCTAAAGTCTCAAGATAAACTGGTAATTTTGTGTTTTCTAGATTAATATCTATCAATCCCTCTTCCTCAGTATTTATAATATTGAAAGTTGTTAGGAAATTCTCCTTTTTTAACATTGTATCTTCAAAAGATACTATATTCATTGCAGATTCTATTGCATTTTCTAACTCCCTTACATTTCCAGGCCAATCGTAGTTATAAAAAGATTCTAATACATCATTGGATATGGACGATATATTTTTATTAAGTTTGTCATTATATTTGTCAATGAAATGATAGCTCAGCAATTTTATATCTTTAGGTCTATTTTTCAAAAGAGGGATTACAATAGATATTACATTTAATCTATAAAATAAATCTTTTCTGATAATCCCTTTTCTAACACTTTCTAATGGTTCCTGATTTGTTGTCGCGATAATTCTAACATCTATAGGAATATCTTTATTTCCACCAACTCTCCTTATGTAGTTTTCTTGTAAAACCCTTAAAAGTTTTGCTTGTAAGTCTGTAGACATAGAGTTTATCTCATCTAATAATAATGTTCCACCATTAGCTTGCTCAAATATCCCAACTGTCGTCTTAGCTCCTGTAAAAGATCCTTTCTCTGTTCCAAATAAAAGACCTTCTAATAAAGTATCTGGTATAGCAGCACAGTTTTGGGCAATAAAAGGACCATACCTTCTACTTCCAGAGTAGTGTATACTCTGAGCTACTAACTCCTTTCCTGTTCCGGTTTCACCATATATCAAAACACTAGAACTAGATTCGCCTGCTAATTTTGCTATCCTTTTAACATTTAAGAATCTTTCGTCCTCTCCTATTAAGTCATCTAAAGTATATTTATTAAAACTTTCTTTTTTACTATTTTTCCATTGAACCTCTTTCTGAAGAGCTACTAATTTATCAGACATTTCCTTAATATGAGTCATATTATTAGATATTTCCATAGATCCAATTATTTCTCCATCGATATTAGTTAAAGGAATCGTGCTATTTATAGTAGTTATTTCCTTTCCTTTTATATTAGTATAGCTTTGGATTCTATTTATTATCTCTTCTCCAGATTTTAAAACTTTTATTAAGGTTGAAGATTCTTCTGTTAGGCTAGGAAAAACCTCTAAAATATCCTTATTTAAGACTTTTTCCATACTTAAACCTTCCAAGTCTGCCATGGTTTTATTATATACTATAGTATTATAATTATTATCTATACAATGAATACCAACTGGTGAATACCGCAAAATATTTTGCAATATAGAAGATTTTAATTTCATATCTATATTATTACAATAATTTTTTTTAGTTTTCATTTAAGATCTTTTTTAACTCCTCCATAAAAGAATTTAAGTCTTTAAATTGTCTGTAGACAGATGCAAATCTAACATATGATACTTCATCGACTGATTTTAACTTTTTCATAACTAATTCTCCAATTTCTACAGATGTTATCTCTTTTTCCAAAGAATTGAATATAGTTTTTTCTATATCATCAACCATACTTTCAATTTGATCCGTTGTTACTGGTCTTTTTTCACAAGATCTAACTATACCCCTGATTATTTTATTTCTATCATAAGCTTGTCTATTTCCATCTTTTTTTATAACTCTTATAGGAATCTCTTCAATCTTTTCATAGGTAGTAAATCTTTTCCCACATTGAGTACACTCTCTTCTTCTTCTTATAGACTCCCCTTCTTCTGTGGGTCTTGAATCTACTACCTTAGAATCCTTATAAAAACAGTATGGACATTTCATACTATCACCTCATGCTATCTTCTATTTCTTCTCCTTAAGAATACAGGAATATCTAAATTATCTTCTTCATCTTCATTATCCTCTACTTCTTCTACATCATTATTAGCTTCAGGTTCTTTAACATCTTCATTAATATCTTTTTTCTTTTCAACTTTCTCTTCTACTTTAACCCTTTTAGATGTTCCTTGTTTATCTATAGCATCCTGAGAAAATCCTGTTGCAATTACAGTTATTTTTATTTCATCATTTAGTGATTTATCAATTCCTGCTCCAAAAATTATATTAGCTTCTGTATCTACAGCTGATTTTATTAAATCTGCTGCCTCGTTAACTTCAAATATTCCTAAGTCTTCTCCACCAGTTATATTTAAAAGTACTGAGTTAGCACCTTCAATAGAAGTTTCAAGCAGTGGTGAGCTTATAGCTTCTTTAGCTGCATCTGCTGCCCTATTATCTCCTCCTGCTTGTCCTATACCCATATGTGCTATTCCTTGATTTTGCATGATAGTTTGAACGTCAGCAAAGTCAAGGTTAATTAAATTTGGAACAGCTATTAAATCTGATATACCTTGTATACCTTGTTTTAAAACCTCATCTGCCATTAAGAATGCATCCACCATAGTTGTTTTCTTATCTGCTACTTGTAGTAATCGGTCATTTGGTATGATAACTAAAGTATCTACTTGTTCTTTTAAAACTTTTATACCACTGTCTGCATGTTTGTTTCTTCTTGCACCTTCAAATGTAAAAGGTTTTGTAACTACTCCTACAGTTAGTATACCCAACTCTTTAGCGATTTCCGCAACAACTGGAGCTGCACCAGTTCCTGTTCCTCCACCCATACCAGCAGTAATGAATATCATATCTGCACCCTGAAGTTCTTCTGATATGTCATTTCTACTTTCTTCAGCAGCCTTAGTACCTATATCCGGGTTAGCTCCTGCACCTAGCCCTTTTGTAAGTTTATCTCCAATTTGTAATTTTACATCTGCTCTAGAAGAGTTCAAAGCTTGTTTATCAGTGTTAACAGCTATAAATTCTATACCCCTTACACCTGATTCAATCATTCGATTAACAGCATTGTTTCCTCCACCGCCTACACCTATTACTTTGATCTTAGCATATTCATTAAAATCTAAATCAATATCAAACATACTTATCTCCTCCTAATATTATATAACTGCATACTAGCCAGTTAGCTATTTAGTCCTTTTTACTCTTATTTAAAAGATTCCTTCTGATTTTCCCAAAGTTTTCAAATAACCTATTTCCAAATGTAAATATAGCTGCATAATATAAGGGAACTCCTAACCTATCTCCTAAATATGCTAAAAATGCAGCTAATATTGCATTACCGAAAAAACCAGATATAAATATTTCTAAATTAAAGTTGCCATCTAAATTAGCTCTAACTCCACCAAATACAGAGTCTAAACAAGCTAATATTGCAACTGATATATATAAAGAATAGGCTGTGTTATAAGTAAAAGGCAATAAAAAACCTATAACTGCTCCTATTAAAATACCAATAACCGCAAAAAACATTTAACCCTCCTTAGTCTTAGGTCTAGCGTAGCGAAAGTTTGATATCTTTTTATAACCTTCAACAGTTACTATATCTTCCATGCTAGTTTCCAGTCCTTTACCCATACCATTTTTTAAACTATCACCATAAGTTCCTGGTGCTGTAACGGAAGCATTTAATAAAGTTGGATCCCCTATTGCTTTTATAATAAATGGTGGGCTAGAGCTTCTTTCATTTATTATTATAGTTGGACCACCACAAAATACTTCTGAATTTGATAAAACTCTTTGATTATTAACACTTATAGCCTCTGCACCTGCTATTTTTAAATCGTTTATAATATTTAAAATATCTATATCATGTATAATATCATCATTTATATCATACTCATAATCTATTCCTCGCTCTTCATCATTATCATAAAGAGAAATTATAATTCCTGGACCTTTTAGA
This sequence comes from Tissierellales bacterium, assembly GCA_030146915.1. Classification (GTDB taxonomy): domain Bacteria; phylum Bacillota; class Clostridia; order Tissierellales; family Tissierellaceae; genus JASLAT01. The sequence goes on along the minus strand of JASLAT010000034.1, from coordinate 170,403 downwards.
GTTGTTACACCCGCTAATATTTTGTTTTTTAAAATATCAGACTCCATGGACTCTAATATATCCTCATCTGAGTCTAAAAGTTTTTCTAACTTATCCAATTCTTGCTTTTTACTTTTTTCTAGCTTATCTAACTCTTCCATTTCTTTCTTAATCATATCTATTTCTTTCTTAGTATCTTGAAGTGAGTTCAAGGTTACTGGAACATACATGTCTATTTTACCCTTAAATTGAAATGATATTATAATACCTAAAATTATACTAAATAATAATATTATATATTTAGGTTCTCTTCTCATGTTTACCACCTAATTCCCAGTGTCTTCTACAGGTTTAGAGTATATTAATTCTTTCATCTTTTTAGACTTAGATACTTCTACAATATTTTCTTTCTTTACTTGTACAGAATAATCTGAATATCTCAGTACATCTACTATACCATGTTTTATATTAAGAGCGGACTCTAATGTATCTGGATCCCCTATTGCTTTTATAACTATAGGAGTATTTGTAGGCACACCATTAATCATTATATGATCTCCTGCTCTTTCTATCTCTGTAAAAGATGTGTATCTTTGATCATTAACTGATATTGCTTCCGCATCTGCTGCATTTAAAATAGATATCGTCTGTAAAATATAATCTAGTTGATCTATTAAATAAAATTCGTTTCCAAATTGTACCTCTATATCAGGATCACTTATTTCCATAACAATGCCAGGACCTTCCATATCTAAATATCCTGCCAAACTTCTATACTTTTGCATATCATTATATATATTTTCAGCATATGTGCTTTTATCTACTTCCCCTTTTTCATATTGAGATATTTTCTCTTCTAATTCTTCAATTCTTTTTTCTTGTGATTCCCTATCAGCTTGAACTTTTTTTAATTCTAAAGCTAGTTGTTGAGAACGCTGAGTTGGTAAAACACCTTCTCCTACAGTTTTATTAACCGTCTTAAATTGTATTGAGAGAATTATACCTAGGAAAATTGAAACAATCACCATAGCTAATAACTCTTTTTTATTTTCCAATTATCCTCCCTCCTTATCCCTAATGATAATAGGGTTATCTCCTCTATTCATAATTATTCTACTAAAAGCTATCTGATCTTTTTTTATATACTTAAAGGTCTCAGAAAGTAATCTGAACTTATAGTCCATATCATTATATCCTCCAAAGTCAACTACTTGACCTTCTTTTAAAGTTATAGTTATATCATTCTTTTTTAAGTCTATTTCCTTAATATAAGTTAAAAGTTGATCTTTAGAATCATACTCAAAAAAATCAATCACATTCTTATTCTTTATAAATAGCTTTATACTTTTACCTATATCACCATTAACTATTTCCTCATCTATTTTTATACTCTTTAATAATATAGCTTCTTCTCCAGCCGGTTTTCCTAGCTTCAATATTCTACCTTGTCTATCAACTAAAACCATCGTTTCTCCTTTATATGGAATTTTAAAACTTTCATCTCTTTCAACAACATGAAGGTTAACTCTAGCTGGATAAACTCTTCTACTTCTGACTTCTTTAACATAAGGACTTTCCGCAATATTTTTTTTAGCTTTAGAAAGCTTTACATCAAAAATGTTGTCACCTATATTAATTTCTGATAAATCAATAATCTCTTTATCAGTTAAAACTTTATTTCCTGTTACTTTTATTAAATTAATATTGAAAAATTTAACCCTTTTCATTATTTGGAATATTAGAGTAATTAGTAGTAATGATAAAAAAATAATTAATACTATCTTTTTATTTCTTTTTTTTCTTTCTACTCTAGTCATCTTTTTCATCTAATCACTCCATTTTAATATAGCTTATATATGAATTATATATGAAATAAGTATAAATTTCTAATGATTCCTATAAGTAAGTTCTCTTATAATTTCATATATATCTTTTAAAGCATTTTTATTGGCTAATTTTTTAGCATTATTACTCATAAATCTCAGTTTTTTATCATCATATATTAAACTTTCTATAATACCCATTAATCTATCTGATGTTACCTCTTCTTCTAATATTACCTTTGAAGCTAACTCTTTTTCAAAAAATTTAGCATTATAGACTTGATGATTCTCAGCAGTATATGATTTAGGAATTAATATACTAGGTAAACCAACTGTAGCAATCTCTGCTAAAGTAATCGCACCTGCAGACGTTATAACCAAATCTGCTACATTTAATGCTTCTGGCATAGAATATAAGTATGGATATATTTTAATATTATCATCTGAAAGTTTTACCTCTAATTTACTATTAAATTCTTCATATAGTCTCTCACCTGTTATATGAATTAATTGCAAGTCTCTTGGCCAATATTTTAAACTCTCATTAATAGCATTATTTAATGACCTTTGACCACCGCTGCCTCCAAATGAAAGTATTAACTTTTTATTTTTGGAAACTTTCAACTCATTATAGGCTTTATCTTTATCTATATTTCTTATACTATCTCTTACAGGATTACCTGTTACAATAATGTTCTTTTTATTTGGGAATCTATCTATAGCATCTTCAAAGGTAACACCTATTTTATCAACAAATAAAGATAATATTTTATTAGTAATGCCAGGATAAGAATTTTGTTCGTGTATAAAACTAGGAACTTTTTTTAAAGATGCCATCAAAACTAATGGCCCAGAAACATAACCTCCGGTGCCTATTACTATATCCGGTTTAAATTCATTTATTATTCTTGATGAATCATTCATACCCTTAAAACTTTCAATCAATGATTTAAAAAATTGCTTATTTATTTTTCTAGGTAAAGGGTTAACCCTTAAACTAGTAAAATTGAACCCATGTTTAGGTACTAACTTTGATTCTAAACTATCTTTTCTTCCTACATATAAAATTTCTGCATTAGAATCCATACTTTTTATTTTATTTGCAATAGCCAAGGCTGGGTAGATGTGTCCCCCTGTTCCCCCACCAGTTATTAAATATTTCATTTCTTCATCTCCTGTTTTTTATGCTTAGATATATTTAAAAGAATACCCATGGCTGCCATGTATATCAATAATGATGTACCTCCATAAGATATGAATGGCAAGGTTATACCTGTTGTTGGTAAACTAGAAGTTACAACAGCTATGTGTATTAAAGTTTGTATTGCTACCAAAGCTGTTATTCCTGTTGCGAGATTAGATGCATAAACATCATCTACCTCCATTGCAATCTTAACTCCTCTATATATCAATATAATATATAATATAATTACCATTGAAGCTCCAACAAAACCGACTTCCTCAGCTAATATAGAAAATATGAAGTCATTATAAGATTCTGGTAAGTAAAAAAACTTTTGCTTAGATTTTCCTAAACCAACACCAAATGCTCCACCTGTACCAAGTGCATATAAAGATTGAATTATTTGCCAACCAGATCCTAAAGATTCTGCGAATGGATCAATAAAAGTAGTTACTCTTTTCCATCTAAAGGCATGTTTAGAATCAGGATTAGTGCTTGCTTGATATCCTAAAATAACTAGTGCACCTATAGGTATTGGTGAAATCATAAATAAATATTTAAGATTCATACCTCCTATTATTAACATTGCCATTAAGGTACTAAAAACAGTAATAGTAGTTCCTAAATCTCCTTGAATAAAAATTAATATTGCTGAGAAACCAATCAATATTAAAGCTTGTTTAGTACCTTTATTAAAACTTGCCATAGTTTTATGATAGTATGTTAAAATATTTGACATTAACATTATTGATGTTATTTTTATAAAGTCTCCTGGCATTATAGTTATAGGTCCTAAAGATAACCACCTTCTGGCCCCTTTAATATCCTTACTCTTAGTAATAAATATCAATAAAACTAAAAAGATACTAAAAGCATATCCAAAAGCTGATAATCTTTGCCAAAATTTATAGTTGACATTCATAAGAAAAACCATGACTACTAAACCAACAGCAGCAAAAAGTAGATGCCTCTTTACAAAAAAATAACTATCATTAAAACTCTTCATACCTTCTGGCCAGCTAGAGCTAAAAACCATTATAATACCAATAAAAACCAACATTAAAACTGTTAATAATAGTGTGAAATCAACATTTCCCTGTGTTTTATTTTTTTTAATGTTTTTTACCATTTATTTCACCTACCCTAGTTTTAACTAAGTTTTTAAATTCTTTTCCTCTTTCTTGAAAATTTTTGTAATCTCCCCATGATGCACAAGCAGGAGATAATAGCACTATATCATCAGCCTCTGCATATTTTAAAGACATATTAACGGCCTCTGACATATCTTGGACAAAATCTATATCAGATACATTAAATCCATTATTCAAAGCACTCTTAGCTATCTTTTCCTTAGTAGCACCTAATAAAATTAATTTTTTAATTTTATTTTTAAAAACGCTTGATAAATCATCAAAGTCTGCACCCTTATCAAAACCGCCAGCTATAAGTATTATAGGATTATTAATAGATTTTAGGGCCTCCTTAGTTGAATTTGGGTTTGTACCTTTAGAATCATTTATAAATAGTATATTGTTATAGGATAGAAATTTCTCCATCCTATGCTCTAAAGGTTTAAATTCCAAAACTGCTTCTTTTATACTTTGACAATCTATGCCTAAAGATATAGATACCCCTATAGCTGCTAAAACATTCTCTAATATTAAATTAATATTAGAAGTTGACATAATTTTAACTTTTTTACCCATATTAGTGTAATATATGTTATTTTTATCTATATAAATTCCATCATTTAAAATTTGCTTACTGCTAAACCAAATTATTTTACTTTTAATCTTATCTGATCTTTTTCTTATCTCGATATCATCAAAGTTTAAGATAGCATAATCTTCACATTTTTGATTTTTAAAAATATTAAACTTAGAATTTATATAATTTTCATAATCTCCATGCCAATCTATATGGTCAGGAGATAGATTAATTAAAACTGAGACTTTAGGCCTAAAGTCAATAATATTATTTAACTGGAAACTACTAGCTTCAATTACAAAGTAATCCTTACTATTAGACCTTATCATTAAATCTAAAATACCTACCCCTATATTTCCTACTAGATAGGTCTCCTTACCTGATGTTTGTAATATTTTATCAATCAAAACTGAAGTACTAGTTTTACCATTAGTACCTGTAACTGTTATTAAATTCTCTGTATTTCTTAGCGCATAAGCTAATTCTATATCAGTAATAACATCTATATTTTTACTTGTAGCTTCTTTTAAAATATCAGTATCCATTGGAATTCCTGGACTTTTTATTATTAAATCTATATTACTCAGATCAGGACACTCTCCCCCAAGATAGTAAGAAATATCTTGATCAGCAAACTCTATTAGTAAATTCTTTAATTCAGATTCAGACTTAGAGTCTAAAACACTTATCTTTAAATTCTTGTCTTTCAATGCTCTAAGTGTTGATATACCACTAACTCCCATACCATATATTAATATATTTTTATTCATTTCTACACCTACCTAACACCAATAACAGCTATAAATGCTAAAATAATTGTTATTATTATAAAAGTTTTTGCAACCTTTGTCTCATGCCAACCTTTTTGCTCATAATGATGGTGTAATGGGCTCATAAGAAAAACCCTTTTGTTTCTATATTTAAAAGATAAAACTTGAATAATCACTGATAATGCTTCTGCAAAATAAATCCCACCAATAATAGGAATCAATAATGGTAAGTTTAATATCATAGCTATACTAGATACAGCACCTCCTAATGCCATAGAACCTGTATCGCCCATAAATATTTTAGCAGGATACATATTGTGTTTTAAAAAACCTAGAATTGATCCAAAAAGTAATAAAGAAAAAGCAGAAACATCTATATTATTTAATTTTATAGAGTAATATACAAAAAATAACAAAACAATAGAAGTCACACTTGTAGCTAATCCATCTAATCCATCTGTTAAATTTACACTATTTACTGTACCAACCATAACAAAAACCATAAAAGGAATATAGATTATACCCATATTTAAAGTCTTTCCACCACTGAATGGTACTATCAAACTTGTATCCCAATTTAAATATACATATACAGAAATTAAAAATGCAACAACAAATTGCCCTAGTAGTTTTTGTTTAGGTTTTAGTCCCTCATTATCTTTTCTTACTACTATTAAAAAATCATCTATAAATCCTATTAAACCAAATAAAAATGTGGATAATAACATAACCAAAAGACTTTTACTAGGTTTCATAAATATTAATATGCCTATAATTAAACTTAAAAAAAATATTATTCCACCCATAGTTGGTGTACCACTCTTTTTATAATGTGTCTTAGGACCTGCTTTTCTTATACTTTGTCCTATCTCTAACTGTTTCAACATTGGTATTATAATAGGTCCTAAAAATACTGATATTAAAAATGTTGTAGCTAACATCTTAAAATTGTCAAAATTAAAATACATAAACGTCTCTCCCTACCTAGTAGTTTTTAAATAATTTAATACTATTTCTTTTTCATCAAATTCTATAATTTTATCATTTATTATTGTATATGTTTCATGTCCTTTACCAGTTAAAAGTACTATATCTCCTTCTTTAGCGATATCTAAAGCATGATGTATAGCTTCTTGTCTATCTACAATCTTTTTATAAGTTCCCCCAGCTTTTTTCACACCTTGTATTACATCATCTACAATTTGCTCAGGATCTTCACTCCTAGGATTATCTGAAGTTACGATAGAATAGTCCGCTAAACTTCCTGCTATATATCCCATTTCAGGCCTTTTACTTCTATCTCTATCACCACCTGCTCCAAAAACTATTATTTTCCTACCTTCAACAAAGTCTTCAATAGTGTTTAAAACTTGTTTTATTCCCTCTGCAGTATGAGCAAAATCTATAATAACTGTAAAGTTTTTATTCGTAGGAACAACTTCAAATCTGCCTGTAACCCCATCTATAGATTCAAGTCCTAATTTTATATCTTGTAAACTATACCCATTTAAATATGCCACTGAAGCTGCTGCTAAACTATTATAAACACTAAATTCACCTGGTATTTTAAGTGATATGTCTATATGCCTACCTTCAGTATTAAATTTAAAGTCTACCCCATCTAACTTATAGACTATATCTGTAGCAAAAAAATCTGCTTCTTGCTTTATACTGAATGAATAATTTTTAACATTTATATTCTTTTCTACGTAAATTTTCTTACCGTAATCATCATCAATATTTATTAAATTTGCTTTAGTAGTTATATAAAACAGTTTCTTTTTACTTTCAAAATATTTTTCCACTGTTTTATGATAGTCTAAATGATCCTTAGCTAAATTCATAAATACTCCATATTCATATTTAATACTACCTATTCTATTTAGCTCCAATCCATGGGAGGAAACTTCCATTATACTATAGTCTATATTACTATCTCTCATAGAATTCAACAATTTGTTTATAGTTAGTATATTAGGAGTAGTGTTTAGTATATCTATTTTTTGATCTTCTACTAATGCACCCATTGTACCAATTATACCTACTTTAGCTTTATTTTTTAAAATATTTCTTAATATATATGATGTTGATGTTTTACCGTTAGTTCCAGTAATACCTATCATATGTAAATCTTTCCAAGGGTAATTATAAAATTTTTCTACTACCCTTTTCATATACTCACTAGTATTCTTTACCAAAATATAAGTTATATTTTTATGTATTTCTACATTTCTATCATCTATTAAAATTGCTACTGCTCCTTTTTTTATAGCATCTGATATAAAATCATGACCATTTACTTTGTATCCTTTTTCAGCTATAAACAAGCAAGATTTTTTAACAAATCTAGAGTCGTTTTCTATTGATTCTATATCTAAATCTAAATTGCCAGCAATTAATTCATAGTCATCAATAATTAAATCCTTTAGTTTCATATAATCACTCCCGTACCTTATAAATGGCAACCATATCAGTTGCCATTTATAAGACTATTTTAATTTTATTTTTACTTTTTCGCCATTTTTTAATACGCTTGAAGGTTTCGGATCTTGTTCTACTACCTTCCCCTTACCTTCTATTAGATACTTAATACCTAAACCATCAAGTGTATCTTGTACTTGTCTTTCATCCTTTCCCAATAAATTAGGAACTATGTTAGAGGTTTCTTTCTTTACTTCTTTATCTTTTTGTTTAACCGCTTCCTTTTTTCCAACAGATTCTTTACTTTCAGATTCCTTAAGCTTAAGATCTATAACGCTTCCTTTATGAACATTTAAATTAGGTTTTAGAGATTGTTCTATAACTATAGAGTTTTCATTAATTTGTCCTGTCTCTATTGAGTGCCTTAAGCCTAAATCAGTTAAGATTTTACCAGCTTCCCCTAATGTCTTTCCTTGTAAATTCGGAACTTTTACTATCTCTTTAGCCTTTTCAATCTCTTCTTTATCTAACTTTGTATCAACTTCTAAATAGGTTAGTGTATCTTCAATTATCTCCTTAGCTATTGGTGCAGCTGTGACTCCACCATAATATGTTCCTTTAGGATCATCAACAATTGCAAGTACTACTATTCTAGGCTTATCAGTAGGAGCAACACCTATAAAAGAACCTATATATTTTCCCTCTACGTATCTACTTCCTACAACTTTTTCTGCAGTCCCAGTTTTACCGCCCACATGATAACCCGGTATATACGCTCTACTTCCACTTCCCTGTGATACAACAGTTTCCATAAGTTCTAACATTGTCTTTGATGTCTCTTCAGAAATTACTCTTCTTCTTACATATGGTGGGATTTCTTGTACTACATCTCCTCTTGAGTTTACAACTTGTTTTACCAACCTAGGTTTCATAAGGTTTCCACCATTCACAATTGCTGATACTGAGTTAATTACTTGAAGCGGTGTAGCAGCTATACCATGACCATATGACATAGTAGCTAATCTTATAGCTCTTATACTTTCAGGGTCTGTTGGTATAAGTCCAAACTCTTCTCCATTTAAGTCTATACCTGATTTCTCACCATATCCAAAAGCCCTTATATACTTTAAGAAAGTGTCCGCCTGTAACCTCTGTGCTGTATTAATAAATACAATATTACACGATTTGTCCAAGCCTCTTTGAAAAGAGAGAGCACCATGAGAACTAGGATAACTAGAACACCTCAACTCTTCCCCTTTAATTCCTCTGTAGACACCAGGGCAATAAAAAGGAGTATTAGGATTTACCTTATTCTCCTCAAGTGCTGCTGCAGCAGTTATAAGTTTAAAAGTACTTCCTGGTTCATATATATCATTTATAGCATAATTTCTCCATATACTATATTGTTCTTCTAAAACTTCTTCTTCAGACATTTCTTCCCATCTTTTTTTAGTAGATTCATTAGGTGCCGCTTTTGGATTATTATTGTCATAATCTGGCTTGTTTACCATAGCTAATATATCTCCAGTATTTGGCTCCATTACTGTCACAGAAATATTTTTTGCACCATGTTCAGCCATCGCTTTATTTACTGCTTTTTCAGCAAATTTCTGAATAGTTTCATCTATTGTTAATACTATGGATAATCCATCTGAAGCATCATAAATTCTCTCATCATCGAACGGTAATTGATTACCTGAATCATCAGTAGTTTTTATCCACTTTCCAGGCTTGCCTAGCAATACATTGTCATATGTTTTCTCAACACCATATAATCCTTCATTATCTATACTCGTAAATCCTATTATATGAGGAGCAAATTGACCATAAGGATAATATCTTCTATAATCATCTACAAACTCTAATGCCCTTATATTTAATTTTTTAAGTTCTTTTTTTTCTTCATCACTTATCCACTGCTTTAGCTTTTCATGTCCAGATTCTTTACTAAGTTTTTCAACCAAGCTTCCCCTATCTAATTTTAATATATTTGATAATTTTAAAGCCAACTCATTTACATCTTCTTTATTTACCAAACTAGGATCAACCCAAACTGTAGTAGAATTTTTGCTAACAGCTAGTTTCTTTCCATTTCTATCATATATTATACCCCTCTTAGGTTTAATAGTTATTCCTTTTGTTCTTTGATTTATAGCCATTTGTTTAAGCTCCGGACCTCTAATTAACTGCAAGTGTATTAGTCTTAAAAATATTAAAAAGAATAATACCAAAGTAAAAATTAATACATTTCCTAATCTTCTTCTCATAACTTTTTTAGGTTCTGACAAATTTAAAACCTCCTAAAAAATATTTGAATTTTGTCTACTAAATCACCCATCTGAGATTTTATATCTTTATTTTCCTCTTTTTTCTCAATCTTTTCAGGGACTGATACATAAACTATTTGACCCTCTATAGGATAGTGCATGCCCAGTTTAATCATAGCTTCTTGGGATACAGATTCTGAAGACTTTATTCCTTCTAATTTAGCCTCTAAGTTTAACTTGTTTTTCTGTAATTCTTCTTTTTTTATTTCTAACTGTGATATTTCTGTTCTTAAATGAGTTATGCCAACATATCTTGAAATTAAGTATAAACCTACCATTAAAAATACTATAGCAACAAATAGTTTTCCTCCTTTGTAGGTTTTTTTCTTTTTTATAATTTTACGCTTTTTTAATTTTTTACCTCTAGATCTATTTCCAATGTGTTTTTTTTCTTCAGCTAACAAGGCATACCCTCCTTATTTAAAGTTTCTCTGCTATCCTTAACTTTGCAGATCTAGCCCTTTTATTTTTATCCAATTCTTGCTTACTTGCTTCTATTGGCTTTCTAGTTATTATATTTATTTTTCTTTCTTTATCGCATACGCAAATTGGAATTTCTGGTGGACAAATACAATTTTTATATAATTCCCTATAGGAATTTTTTACGATTCTGTCTTCCAGAGAGTGAAAAGTAATAATACATAATCTCCCTTCTGGATTCAACCTATCTATGGTTGATGGAATCACAGACTTTAGAACATCAAGTTCTCTATTAACCTCTATTCTAATAGCTTGAAAAGTTTTCCTAGCAGGATGACCCATATTCCTTCTAACACCAGCTGGTATAGCCTTTTTTATAACTTCTACCAGCTCCAAAGTAGTATTAATAGGTTTTTCCTCTCTCTCCTTAATTATAAAATCTGCTATTCTTTCAGCCCACTTTTCCTCTCCATATTCCCAAAATATCCTAGTTAAATCTTTTTTAGAATAGTTATTTACAATATCCTTGGCTGTAAATTTATTTTCTGTATTCATTCTCATATCCAATGGATAATCTTGGTGATATGAAAAACCTCTTTTCCCTTCATCTAACTGATGAGATGAAACACCAATGTCTAATAGAATACCATCTACCTTATCTATATCCAGTGAATCTAGAATTTCTGGAATTTTTTCAAAGTTACTATGAACTAATTTAACTCTATCTGAGTATTCTTCTAAATTCTTCTTTGCTGCTTTTAAAGCATATAAATCTTGATCTATCCCTATTAGCAGTCCATTTTTTAATTTTTTTACAATATTTTTAGAATGTCCTGCCCCTCCTAACGTTCCATCAATATAAATTCCATCCTCTTTTATATTAAGTCCTTCTATGACTTCTTTTAATAAAACTGGTTCATGATTAAAGTCCATAAGCCCCTCCATTTAATCTATAAAATATAATTTATTCTTAAATAATCCCTTAATTTCAATATTAAAAGCATGCTAAACTAAATTAGTCCACTTATTCTTATTCTACACTATAAGCGTGTTTTCTTCCAGTATTTTAAAGTAAAAATAACCAGCTATAAACGGCTGGTTATTTTAGTCTTTCTTCTATAGATAAATATTATTATACCTAATAAAAAACCTAAAATACTTACTACTTGTGCTATCTTTAAATTTCCTATCATTAAACTATCTGTTCTTAAACTCTCGATAAAATATCTTATAAATGAATATCCTGATAAATATATTAAAAATAATTCTCCAGGTAATTTTTGATACTTCTTTCTATAATTTATCAAAAATAAAAATAAGAAAAAATTCCACAAAGACTCATATAAAAATGTTGGATGTACTTTAACACCATCAACTAATATTCCCCAAGGTAAATTTGTAGGCCCACCATGTGCTTCTTTGTTTATATAGTTACCCCATCTACCTATTGATTGTCCTAGAACCAAGCTGGGTGCTGCTATATCTGCTAATATCCAAAAATTAATTCCTTTAACTTTTGTATATATAATAGCAACTAATATTGCCATTATAACACCACCGTGAATTGCAAGTCCTCCGCTTCTAATGTCTACAATCTTTAAAATATCACCTTTATAATAATCCCACCTAAACAAAACATAATATAACCTAGCTCCTATTATAGATAAAGGTATGGATATTATTAAAAAATCTAGTAATAAGTCTTCTCCTAGTCCAACTTTATTTGCTTCCTTTATACCTAAAGCTGTTCCTATTAGCATGGCTGTAGCTATTATAATACCATACCAAGCTACATCAATACCAAATATACTAAAAGCTATTGGATCCATTTAAATCACATCCTCTTCTCTGGATTAATAATAGATAATATAGAATTATCTTCATTCAAGTGCTCATTGTATCTTTCTATTATATCTTTAAACTCTATTTCTCTTAATAAATCTAAATAATCTAAGATATTAAAATCAGAAAGTGCAAAATTTGCACCGATATTCCCTATATAATCAACTGAGTCAAAATTCATTATAAAATTTCCAATCTCATTACTCTTAACTCTATTAAATGACTCTATATCTAGAGTTTGCTCACATGGCTTTGAAATATGCTCAATAACATTCTGATAAATTTTTTTAGGATTATCAGCTTCACCAACTACAAATGAATGACCAAAATTATAATTTCCTGTATAATATGCTCCAAAATGAGAGCTTATTTCTCCCTTAGAATAAAGCTCATTATAAAACTCTGAACTTTCTCCAAAAAGCATATCCAAAAGTATATTACTTATCATATCTTTTTTAACATCTTCCCTGCCTTCTAACCCTAAATTTAAATCTTTAAATCCTATATAAAATAATGGATTTGATGTTGCCATCTCTTCTTCAATTAATTTTTTATTGATTTTTTCAGGCTCATTTGGAAAAATTCTTTTGATATCTTCAGAAGTTCTTAAGTTTTCTACCTCAACACTCTCAATCTCTTTCATAATTTGATCAAAAGATAAATCTCCAACAATAAATAAATTCATATTAGAATTGTTATAGAATGTTCTATAGCAAGTATATAATAAATCTTTATCTATTTTTTGTATAGATTCCACTGTTCCAGCTATATCGATTTTTACTGGATGATTATGATACAAAGCATTTAAAGCATTAAAGAATACTCTCCAACTTGCATCATCCTCATACATTTTAATTTCTTGTGCTATAATACCTTTCTCTTTCTGTATATTTTCATCTGTAAAATATGGATTTTGTACAAATTTTACTAGTAATTTCAGATTCTCATAGAACTTCTCCGTACTTGAAAATAAATATGATGTTTGAGTAAAACTAGTAAAAGCATTAGCGCTAGACCCTAATTTAGAAAATTTATCAAATACATTTATATCGGGTTCCTCAAATAATTTGTGTTCTAAAAAGTGGGCTATACCTTCAGGAACTTCTATAATTTCATCTTCTCCTAAAGGAACAAACTTATTATCTATCGAACCATATCTAGTAGAGAAACTAGCATATTGTTTAGTAAATCCTTTTTTTGGCATAAAATAAACATCTAGTCCCTTATTGCTTTTTTTATAGTAAAGTTTCTGATTTAACTCTTCATTTTTAAATATTTTCATCAATACCCTCTCCTAATCCATCCATAAAGTATATTGTATCTAGGTTTAAACTGTTCATAGCTTTAATAATATCATCTCTTTCTACTAGATTTATATCTTTAATTTTATCCTCTATTGTTCTATTATCATTTGATAATAATCCTGAAAATCCTTGTTCTAAAAGACTATCCATGCTATCTTTAGACGAATTTAAAGCCGATATTATTGCTTTTTTAGCTATTTTTATATCCTCTTCAGTAAATTTACCTTTTTGTATGTCTTTAAGCTCCTTTTTAATTATACTCAGTGCTTTACTATAATCATTAAATTCTATTCCACAATCAACTAAAATTATTGACTTATATTTATAAAGCCTAGATACTATATAATACGCTAAGCTTTCTTTCTCCCTAACATTAAGAAATAACTTAGAATTAGGCCCACCACCAAAAATTAAGTTTCCTATTAGCAAACTCGTATATAAGCTATTTTCATAAGGTATATCACTTCTATAACCTAATACTAGCTTACCTTGATTTATATTATATTTTTCTCTAATTTTTTTGACACTTTCAATTTTATTATCTATTAGCTCTCTTTCGAATTTTACTATTTTACTTCTCTCAGTTCTTATAGGATTTTTATCATAATAATTTTTAATGAAATTTACATACCTGCCACCATAATAAATTTCTATAGGACTAGTAGATAATATATCAAGGTAATATTTGTATAAATTAATATTGTCTATATTATCTAAATCCTCAGTATATCCTAATTGACTCAGTCCAAAACTCTCATTACTACACATCTCTTCTAAAGTTCTTTCTATAGCATAATTTCTTTTATCGTTAATTTTCCCATCAATTTTTTGCTTTAAATTTTTCTTTTCTTGCTCAACTATATCGTGGTTAAAGTACCCATTTTCCACTTTAGGCTTAAATACTATAGAGTTAATTATGTCTAAAATTTCTTCTAAATAATTATCTTTAGTAACATAACTTTTATCTATAAAATCTATATAAAACCTTATAATATGTTTATTCCCTCTAACTAAGATATTAGCCCCTAACCTTGCACCATATAAATCCTCTAATTTTCTTTGAATCGTTATATTATTTTTATAATCCTCAGATCCCTGTTTTAAAACCATAGGCAGTAAAGTATTTTTTGTAACTTCTTCTCTGCTTAAAGGTCTTATTATATTTATTATAATAGAATCTGTTTTAAACTTTTCACTTTCAAGCAAGTTTAAATATACTCCTTCACTAATTTTAATTCTATCCATTAATATCTCCTCCATTAAGATTAATACCCTCTATATTATAAAATAAAAATAAGCCTTATCCAAAGATAAGACTTATTTTTATTTTATCTAACTATAGTAACAATATCTCCATTTTTTGCACCTGAAGCATTTCCTTCTTCCATATCTACGTGCATCTCTAACTTATAATTATCAGATACTCTGATTAATACGTTATTGAATATTACTCCTCTATCTCCGTTAACTTTAATGTCAACTTTATCATTATCTTTTACCCCAAACTCTTTTGCATCTTCTGTATGCATATGAATATGTCTAGCAGCAACTATTACTCCCTTATCTATTTCATATTCGCCTTTTGGTCCTATTATTTTAACACCTGGTGTGTCTTCTATATCTCCTGAGTCCCTTATCACAGGGTTTACTCCAAGTGAAAAAGCATCTGAAATAGAAATTTCTAATTGAGTATCTTTTCTAGTAGGTCCTAAAATTCTTACACCTTTAATAGTACCTCTTGGTCCTTCTATATCAACTTTTTCATCACAAGCAAATTGCCCTGGTTGAGAAAGGTCTTTAATAGGTGTTAATTCGTAACCTTCTCCAAATAACACTTTTAAAGCTTCCTCACTAACATGAATGTGACGATTAGACATAGCTATTGGTAATTCATTTTTCATTATAATAATCCTCCTATTTTGATAATATATTTTTACACTATATTACATTATAAGCCTTATCAGTATAAAAATCAAAACTAAATATTTTTTAATATTTGATAAAAATCAGGAAAAGATATGTTGACACTGTTATATCCTAAGATTTCACTTGTACCATTTATATTTGATGCCATTATAGAAAAAGCCATTGCCATCCTATGATCATTATATGAATTTACTTTTGCTGGATAATATTTCTCTCTAGGATTTATTTTAAATCCATCTTCGAATTCTTCTATATCTACACCAAACTTTGATAATCCCTCTACTAATACTTTTATTCTATCAGATTCTTTAACTCTTAATTCTCTAGCACCTCTTAATATAGTCTCTCCTTTACTAAAGCACGATACTACAGCTAATATAGGAATATCATCTATAATGTTAGGTATCATTTTTCTAGGTACCTCTATCCCTTTTAATTCGGAACTACTAACTTTTATAGTACCAAGAAATTCACCATTAACTTTTTTAATATTTGTTACAAGTATATTAGCACCCATTGATTTGAATATTTTTATTATTCCAGTTCTAGTTGGATTTAACCCAATATTATGTAACACAATATTTGAGCCTTTTGAAATTAATGCTAATCCCATAAAATATGCTGCAGATGATATATCACTAGGTATAAATAAATTATCGACATTAAAATCTTTTTTAGTAAAATAATCGATCATAATTTCTGTATGATTTCTACTCTTATTATTCTCTATAACTTTTGATGTTATTCCTTGAGATAATGATGCTAAAAGTATAGCTGATTTAACCTGAGCACTTTCAACTTCCATCTCATATTTAATTGGTTTAAGTTTTCTTTGTCCTTTAATCTTAAGTGGTGGTTTTAAATTATCAGAATTTATTTTTGCTCCCATTAAAGACAACGGCTTTATTACTCTTCCCATAGGTCTTAAACTTAAAGATTCATCTCCAACTAAAGTAGAATTAAATGATTGTCCAGATAGTAATCCTGCTAATAACCTCATAGTTGTACCTGAATTTCCACAATTTATTAAATCTTTACTAGCAATTAATCCATTGATACCTACTCCAAAGATTCTAATATTATTTGCACCTATAATATCAATTTTTACACCCATTTGTCTAAAGGCTTTAATCGTAGATATTACATCATCTGAGATTAATATATTCTTTATATCAATAGTTTTATTATTTAATGAACCTAGAATTACGCTTCTATGAGATATAGATTTATCACCAGGTACTTCAATAATCCCATTCACTATCTTTTTTCCACTTATCTTTATAGATTTTTTATCTTTCATCTAAGTACTCCTTATACTTCTTATATCTCTCTGTAATTTCCTCCATAAAACTACCACCCAACATTTCTAGCATTTCATCTGCTAAAACAGTTGCGACAACTGATTCTAAAACCACACTAGCTGATGGAACTGCACATACATCTGACCTTTCGTACTTCGCCTTAATAGTTTTTTTATTTTTAAAACTAATTGTTGATAATTCTTTTTTCAAGGTTGGAATAGGCTTCATATCAGCACGGATTACAAGCTCTTCTCCTGTTGTCATTCCTCCTTCTATCCCTCCTGCATTATTCGTTTTTCTAAAAAACTTATTATTATAATAAATTTCATCATGATATTCGCTACCTTTGGTACTACATTCATTTAAATCTTTTCCAAATACGACAGATTTTATTCCTTGAACAGAAATAATTGCTTGTGCAAGCTTCGCGTCTAATTTTCTATCCCAATTAGAATAACTACCCAGACCTATTGGTAAACCTTTAACTATTAGCTCTACTCTTCCACCTAAGCTATCACCATTGTTAGCTGCACTTTCAATTTCTTCTATAAAGTTTAATTCATCTTGCTTCTTTATAGTTCTAACATCAGATGACTCTGCTAACTTTAAGTTTTTCAAGTCTAAATTATTATAATAACTCACAGTTGCTACCTGCTTTCCAATTTTTATAACATGGCTATATACATATATATCAAATTCTTTTAACAAAAGCTTACATATCGCACCTACTGCTACTCTCGTTGCTGTTTCTCTAGCAGATGCTCTCTCAATAATATTTCTTGCACCTTCTTGGTTAAATTTCAAAGTTCCTGCAAAATCTGCATGTCCAGGCCTAGGATTAAAAACTTCATTTGTTTCTATATTAGTTCCTAAATTATTAATAGTAAAACTAATTGGATTACCTGTAGTATACCCAGACCTAACACCTGAAATTAATTTAATTCTATCACTCTCAATCTTCATCCTCTCAGATCTTCCATATCCTATTTGTCTCCTAGACAACTCTTTATTTATAAAATCTATATCAAATCTTAAATTCGCAGGAATGTTCTCGACTATGGCAACCAATTTATCCCCATGTGACTCTCCAGCGTTTAAAAATCTTATCATAGTAAAACCTCCATAAAAAAATAGCTTCTATTAATAGAAGCTACTTATATATTATCATATTTTTTATTTTAATTATATATTTTAGTATGATTTATCTTATCCACTCAACCATATCTTTTCTTTGTTTTTTATCTCTTAATTTTATTGGCAGTTCTTCTCTGTAGCCTAATGCTAATAATACAGATACACTATATTCTCTAGTATCTAAAACTCCCTTGTCTACTAATATTTTTTCTAATTGTTTCTCATTATATTCTTCAATAGGACAAGTATCTATTCCTATTTCACTAGCTGCTGATACCATAGTTGCTAATGGCAGATAGGATTGTCTCCATGACCAGTGATAAATTGACATTGTGTCATGCATTGAGCTACTCTCTTTTTCTTGAAATTTTCTAAATGCTTCCTTTATAGTTTTAGCTTCATTATCTGAGAATCCATTTATTTCTCTTAACATGTGATTCACATAACCTGAGCTATATCTAACCTCACTACTATTTTTAGCAAGTATAACAATTAATTTATCGGCTGTTTCTAGTGAGTTTTTAAGTCTAGGAGTCGACTCTAATACCTTACTTTTAAACTCATCATTATCAATAACTAGGAATTTCCAAGGCTGAAATCCAAATGAACTTGGAGCTAAGCTACCTACTTCTAATATAAAATCCATATCCTCATCAGATATATTCTTACTAGTGTCATATTTTTTACAAGCAAATCTGTTTCTATGCGCCTCTAATATTTCTTCTTTTCTTCTATTAACATCTACTGTCATTTAATCACTCCTTATCTTTTATCAATCTTATATTTCTTATACCCATTTTTTAAAAAATAATTCTATTATTTAACAATATATATTCTTTTCATGTATAATAGATAGTAAATAATTTATAGGAGTGATATTTTGAAAGGATATTTTGCATCACATTTTTTTAACGATGGTATGTTTAGATGGACAGAGGATCTTGCAAGCTATATTGAAAAAGAAACTGGCATAAGTTTATATGTACCACAAAGGAACGATGATATTAATAATAAAAAAGATAATGATGATATTATTACTGATATTAAAATTGCGCAAGCTGATAGTCTCGAGCTTAAAAAGGCTAACATACTTTTTGCATCATTAGATGGACTTACTATAGATGATGGTGTTGCTGGTGAAATAATGGGATTTGGACTTATTAAAGAGATTGAGGAAGAATATAATTTAAATAGTTTTCCAAGACTTATTATAGGAATTATTACTGATATGAGATGGCAAGGAACAGGCGATAACCATCTTTATAGGAATCAAATGATAATAGGAAAAGTCAAGGAACATGGATATTTAGTAGAAGGTTATCCTGGCAATAATAGCTATAAAAAAGAAATAGTTAAAATAGTAAAAGATTTTCAAAAAAGATTTGAAATTTAATTATATATAGGGGAAGTTAGCACTTCTCCTCATATATTTTCATTAATAATTTATTTAATATTATATTATTATGTCTTAAATAACCATCTTTATCTATATCAATAAGATTATCTTCTAAAATATCTACTGATTGTTCCTTTAGAAAAAATCTATCGGATTCATCCATTTTGACTGGATCTGATCCATCTTTAGAATAACTACTTAAAATAGTTTTTGGAATTTCTCCATTATTTACTATAACATAATCTATAAACCCTAATTTACTATGGTTTAATATAGCTTTTACATGATCAGAAACACAATAATTATCAGTTTCTCCTAGTTGAGTCATAATATTGCATATATATACTTTTTTAGCAGACGAACTTTCTATTTTATCAACTATATTATTTATTAATAAATTAGGTATAACAGAAGTATATAGACTACCAGGTCCTAAAACTATCAGATCTGCTTTAGAAATAGCCTCAACTGTTTCCTTTAATGGGTAGCTTACCTCCGGCTCCATATATATCTTTTTTATTGGACTTCTTTCTTTTATCACAGCCTTAGGTATAAGGGATTCTCCCTTAACCTTTTTGCCATTTTGCAAAACCGCACATAATTTTACATCAGAAAGTGTCATAGGTAATACTTTACCAGTTACAGCTAGCACATTACTCATTTCTTTAATCGCTTGTTCAAAGTTGCCATATATATCATTCATTGCGGCAATTAATAAATTTCCAATATTATGTCCATTTAATATACCACTATTGAATCGATAATTAAATAATTTTTCCATAGCAGGCTCTGTATTAGCTAAAGCTAATAAACATGCCCTTATATCTCCGGGTGGTAAAATTCCTAACTCCTCTCTAAGGTGCCCTGAATTACCTCCATCATCAGCTACTGTAACAATTGCTGTTATATCACTTGTATACTCTTTTAATCCCCTTAAAAGGACAGATAAACCTGTCCCACCACCTATTACTACTACTTTTGGATCTTGAACCTTTATTTGAGATTTTTTATTCATTCTATCCCCTCTTTTAATTATCTCTATGTATTACATAAGTACAATAACCTTTTTCTTTTAAAACATTTCCTATTTCATTAGCTATTGTTACTGACCTGTGTTGTCCACCAGTACATCCCACACCTACTATCAATTGAGTTTTTCCTTCTTCTATATAGTAGGGTATTAAAAAATTTATCATTTCATCTATCTTTTTTAGAAACTCTTTTGTCTGTGGCCATTGCAATACATAGTTTTGCACATCCTTATCTCTTCCTGTTTTATTTTTCAATTCTTTTATATAATATGGATTCGGTAAAAACCTAACATCAAAAATTAAATCGCCATCGAGTAATGTACCATTCTTAAAGCCAAAAGAACTAACTAATATAGAAAAATTTTTATTTTTATCTATATTTTGAAATAAGTTATATATTTGATCTTTTAATTGTGATAGTTTTAATCCACTAGTATCGATAATATAATCTGCTCTAGATTTTACTTGAGTTAATCTTTCTCTCTCCAATCTAATACCCTCTATTATACTACCTGTTCTATTTAAAGGATGGGGCCTCCTTAATTCTTTATACCTTTTTACTAACTCCTCATCTTTTGCATCTAGAAAAAGTATTCTATAATTAATATTTAGTTCCTTTAAATCATAAAGTGATTTAAAAAGATCTTCAAAAAACTCCCCTGCCCTAATATCTACTACAACAGCTATTTTACTTACTTCTCCTTTTGCTTCTAAAAATAAGGACGCAAATTTAGTTAATAAGGCAGGTGGGAGATTATCCATACAATAGTAGTTCATATCTTCTAATATATTTATTGTTTGTGATTTACCAGCACCTGACATGCCTGTAATTATTAAAAAATCCATTTATCTCTCCCCTTAATATTTTAGTAAGACCTGTTTATTAAATAAACAGGTCAATCTTCTACACTCATATTCCATATTTTATTAAAATCTAACCCTGCATCTATTGCTCTTTGATAACCTTTTGATATATTCCCTATATCTTCAGGTTTATGAGCGTCACTATTTAACATAAATCTAATATTAAAGTCTTTTATTTTTTTTATATTCAATACTGATAACTCATCATGCTTAGTACTAATTTCAAGTGCTATATCACGCTTTTCTGCTAATCTACCTATTTTTATTATATCTATAGGTGCCTTTGATCCTGGATGAGATATCATATCTAATTTGTTTTTATTCATAGCATTTAAAAATGCTTCCGTCATTACATTCTTAGCCTTACTTTTGAACAATCCTGTAACTTTCGAAAAAGATTGCAATAAATACAGACCATAAAAAGATTTAATATCTTTAGGCATAGCACCATAATGATAACCCATTATCAAGAAATCTAAATACTGTATTATATCATCTGTTGCATCAATAGTACCATCAAGTCCTATTATATTGGACTCTAATCCTAATAAAATATTTAAACCTTTTGGCCTAAATTCTTTATTTAACTCATCTATTTCTTTCCTCATTTTTGGAATTAGTTTTTTATTTACACCATAAATATAATGGCTCGGACCATGCTCTGTTATTGCTAGCACCTTTAATCCTTGCTCTAATGCTGCTTGAGCATTTTCCCTAATAGTTCCTTTAGCATGTTTTTTACTTGGTTTAGGAAAACTACTATATATCGTGTGACTGTGATAATCACCTGTTAATTTCATATTACTCATCTCCTATTAACATTATTTCCCTTTCCAAGTCAACATTAAACTTATCTTTAACTGTTTTTTGTACAGTCCCTATTAATTTTAATATATCATCACAACTAGCATTGCCTCTGTTTATAATAAAACCACAATGTTTCTCAGAAACTTGGGCATCTTTATATCTTAAACCTCTTAAACCTGAATCATCTATTAATTTGCCAGCATAATAACCTTCAGGTCTTTTAAAAGTACTACCGCCACTTGGCCATTCTAAAGGTTGTTTGCTAGTCCTTCTTTTAGTCAAATCTTTCATTTTTTCATCTATTTTATCATAACTTCCTTTTTGTAACTTAAATTCAACTTCTAAAGCTATTAATCCTTCATTTTTCACTTTACTCTCTCTATATCCAAACTCTAGCTCTTCATTATTCATATAAATAATCTTCCCAGATCTATCAATTAACTTAGCTCGACTCACTACGTCCTTCATTTCACCACCGTAGGCACCAGCATTCATTGTAATTGCTCCTCCTAAAGACCCAGGAATACCTGATGCAAACTCCATTCCCTCTAAAGAGTTTTTAAGTGCAAACTTACTAACACTAGATAGTAATGCTCCTGATTGGGCAACTATGGTATTATCATTTTTAAGTTTAATATTTTCATAATTATTGTTTAGCTTTATTACTAACCCTTTTATACCACCATCTCTAACTAACATATTGCTCCCATTCCCTAATATAAGGAATGGAATATTATATTTTTCACTTAATTTTATTACATCTATAATCTGAGTTTCATTCTCAGGTGAAACCATAATTTCAGCTGGTCCTCCAACTTTAAAAGTAGTATGGTTTTTCATAGGCTCATTTAATAATATCTTATCTATTTTATTATTTTTTAATTCCTTTAAAAAATCTTTATACAAAACATCATCTCCTTCACAATAAATGTCCTATGTATTATATCAGATTAAACTGTAATTTTCTATTTTCTGTTTAATTAACTTTTAAATTGATAAAAATTTATCTTTTGGCAAGTTTTGCATATATATATTAGTATAAAGCTTATTAGATGTTTTAATATCTGCATAGATATCATAAGCTTCTTCATAACAAACATCACAACTATCCCTTGGTATAGTTATCGCAAAAATCTTATCTCCCTTATCACTAGTTGATTTTATAATTCTTAGACCAGTACAGTTTGCACAAACTTTAAATTTTTGTTCTTGTTTCTCCATGATGCCATCTGTATCATAATATATATTTCTACTTCTTTTATCCCAATATTTGTTTTTAAATTTTTTGTTATATAACTCTTCCTTTTGCTGCCAAAGTTTCCATATAACTTCAACTAAATCCTCAATATAGTTTGTAATTTCAAAACTTTGTGTTAGGTCTCTTTTAAAGTAATCCGGCTCGTAAACTTTAGAATAATCTAAACCTGACATAGCTAATATAATGCCAAGATTTATATAAGGAAGAGCACCTTCTATAGAGTAGCCTCCTTCTAAAACAGCTATATCAGGATTTAATTTATCATTTAGTATAGCATAACCTTGCGCAGTAAAATTCATGTTTGTTAATGGATCTGTATAGTGATTATCTTGTCCTGCTGAGTTTATTATAAGGTCTGGTTTATAATCCTCTAGTATTGGTAATATTAATTTATCAACCACATATAAAAATCCCTCTTCACCTGTCCCTGGGGGTAGTGGAATGTTAATATTATATCCAAATCCACCAGGTCCACCAAAGTCTTCTACCGCTCCAGTTCCCGGATACAATGTTCTCCCATCTTGATGCATTGATATAAATAAAGTATTTTTATCATTCCAGTAAATATCTTCTGTCCCATCTCCATGATGACAATCTGTGTCTATTATAGCGACTCTTAAATCCTTATACTTAGTTCTTATATACTCCAATGCTACTGCTTCTAAATTAGCAATACAAAACCCTCTATCCCCATAAATAACTTTATGAGCATGATGTCCTGGCGGCCTAACTAAAGCAAATGATTTGTCAACTTCTCCTTTAATTACTGATTCAAAAGCTTTAATTGCACCTCCTATAGATACTAGGTGTGATTTTGTTAATCTTGCTTCTACATTCGGAACAGCAAAGTGCACTCTTTCTACATCTTTAATACTGGCTATTGAAGGATTAATAAAGTTTATTCCTGGTATATCTTCAATGCCTTCTTCAAATATCTGATCCTGTGTGTATAATAATCTTTCTTGCCTCTCAGGATGTGTTTTTGAAATCTCCCAGTCATACGCTGGAAAAAATACTAACCCCAATTTATTTCTAACCTTCATTATTCTCACCCCACATATTCATAATAAGCCTAGGCTTAACCTGTGCTTTAACCCTTATATTCTTACCTGATGTAAAAAAACCTTCTACCATGTTGTATGAACTTGCTTCTAAAATATCCACTTCAATATTTGAATCTCCCAATTGTTCAAAATACTTTAATAAAGTATCAGTCGCTTTTAATTTCGCATCTTCTAATTTAAAATCTTTAGATATCTTTTCATAAATTTTAAATTCAGGAATTGATAGATATCCTTTTTCTGTATCTGCAAATAAATTTAATTCTTTAGTCATCATTGATAGTGCTGATCCTATAGCATTAGATACTTCATAGTTGTTTGGATATTTTGTCTCTATTTTAAAGGCTTCATAAATATATGGTGAAAGTATTTTCGCTGGTCCTCCTATTAAATTTATAGAATCTAACCTTATAGATTTTTTATTTAATACTTCCCTGACGGTATATACAGTTTTAGAGTTAAGTTCATTTATAACTAAATCTACCTCTCTTTTTATAGTATCAGCCATAGTTTTTAATACTAATTTCGCAACTTCAAAGGGATCTGAATCCAAATTATGGGCTAAATCTTTCATTGCACCCTCAGCCTTATTATAATTATTATTTTCGATTAAACCTAAAAATACCATAGCATCTGTAGGTGTAGGATACTTACCTCCAAAAACCACAGGTCGATCTTTCTTATATGGACCTATAACTATTTTACCATCATTAATACATATAGTACTATCTCCACCTAAGCCAATTGATTTACTATAAATTGATCTAACTAAAGTATTGTACTCACTTATTTTAATTCCTAATGGTTCAAATACCGGAGAGCCATTAATTAAAAAAAATATATCAGTCGTCGTACCACCTATATCTAATATTAAAGAGTTATCATCTATTTTCAGAAGAGCATTAGTACCCATAAAACTCGCAGCGGGTCCTGATAGTATACTTTCTACAGGTCTTTTTATGGCTTGATCTATATCCATAGTACCACCATCTGCTTTTAAGATATATACAGGAGCTTTAATTCCTATTTTTTTTAATGATTTCTCAATGCTATCTATAAAGCTTAAAAAATTATCTCTAACAGCAGCATTCAAATAGCTAGTATAAACTCTTCTTGGATAATTTAGTACACCAGACATCTCATGACCTAAGGTATTATCCTTATTATCATTTACTAACTTTGAAATCTTTATCTCTTCCTCTGGATTTCTCGTAGAAAACTTACTAACTATAGCCAAATTTTTAATTTTATATTCTTTTAATTCTTTTTTTATCCTATCTAGTTCATAATTATTAACACTCTCTACTAAGTTACCTCTATGATCAATATAACCAGAAACTTCAAAGTTCTTACCAACAATATTTGAGAAGTCATAGTTAATACCCAGACCACTTTGTGTTATTAAACCCACCTTTGAAATTTTATTTTCAACTATTGCATTAGTAGATATTGTTGTACTTAAATTTATTTTACTTATATGATTTTTATCTAAACCACTTACTAAATATAAAATACAGCTCCACACAGTCTTAAATATATCATTGTTATTAACTAGTTTTTTATAAGTTTTAACTATTGTTTTATTTTTTATTAGCACTCCATCTATGTGAGTTCCTCCCATATCTATACCTATTAACATTTATTTCCTCCTCTCTTTAAATATGTCGCCATATCTCTTTTTCGATTTCTCTCTCTTTATTCCTAGTCTTTCTAATATCCCTAAACCACTGCAAAATTCATGTTTATTACTAATTTTTTTATTTATAGCACCATCTTTCACTTCATCTTTATTTTTATTTTTCATATTTCCTCCTAAATCTTAGTAAATTATTATATTAAAAAAGAAGACTGTCTCCAGTCTTCTTCTTTATTTGATTATAATTTTATTTATTCTTTATCTGCCATTTCTACATATTTTTCATATCTAGCTTTAGCATCTAACTCTGCTTGTTCAAATAACTCATCTGCTACCTCAGGGAAAGTTTTTCTTAAAGAAGTATATCTTACTTCAGTTTCTAAGAAATCCATAAATGGTTTTGTTGGTTCTTTAGAATCTAAAACAAATGGATTCTTTCCTTCATCTTTTCTTCTTGGATCAAATCTATATAGGTGCCAGTATCCTGTTTCAACAGCTAATTTTTCTTGTGCTACTGATCCACCCATTCCACCTTGTATTCCGTGGTTTATACATGGTGCATAAGCTATTACTAATGATGGTCCATCATATGACTCTGCTTCTTTAATAGCCTTAACAAGTTGATTCTTATCTGCTCCAAGTGCTACTTGTGCTACATATATATATCCATAAGAAGTCATCATTAATCCTAAGTTTTTCTTAGTTACTCTCTTACCAGAAGCTGCGAATTTAGCAACTGCTGCAGTTGGAGTAGCTTTTGAAGATTGTCCACCAGTATTTGAGTAAACTTCTGTATCCATTACTAATATATTAACATCTGAACCTGATGCTAGAACGTGGTCTACTCCACCAAATCCTATATCATATGCCCATCCATCTCCACCGAAGATCCACATTGATCTTTTTATTATGAAGTCTTTTTTGTCAGATATGTCTTTTAGTAATTCCATAGCTCTTTCGTTATCTAATTTTTTATCTAAATTAGCAACTATATTTGTATGCAGAGCTTTTGTTTTTTCAGGATCATTTTTATTTTCTAACCAATCTTTAAAGAATCCTGTTAACTCCTCATCTGCATCTAACTCTATAAACTCTTCCATCGCAATTTGAAGTTTGTTTCTCATTTGTTCAACTGCAATAGTCATACCATATCCATATTCTGCACCATCTTCGAATAATGAGTTTGCCCATGAAGGTCCAAATCCATCTTGATTAGCACAGTATGGTGTTGATGGCGCTGATGCTCCCCAAATTGAAGAACAACCTGTAGCATTAGCAATCATCATTCTATCTCCAAATAATTGAGTTACTAATTTTACATATGCCGTCTCTCCACATCCCGCACAAGCTCCTGAGAATTGAAGTAATGGTTGTTGGAATTGTGATCCTCTAACATTAAATTTGTTAACTGCATCTGGTTTATTTTTAACTGTCATAGCATATTCCCAGTTGTCTGATTGAGCATCTAGCTCTTCAGCTATCGGTTTCATTTCTAATGCTTTTTTAGGTGCTGGACATACTTGAACACAGTTTCCACAACCAGTACAGTCTGCCGGACTTATTTGTATTCTATATTCTAATCCATCAATACCATTTGCTTTTTTAGTTACAAATCCTTCTGGTGCATTTGCAACTTCCTCTTCATCTAATAAGAATGGTCTTATTACTGCATGTGGACAAACAAATGAACATTGGTTACATTGTATACAGTTTTCTTCTATCCAATGTGGTACTTCTACAGCAATAGCTCTCTTTTCATATGCTGCTGTACCATGTGGCCATCTACCATCTTCCCTATCCACAAATGTACTTACTGGTAGGTCGTCACCTTCTTGTCTTGTCATAGGCTCTAAAACATCTTTTATAAATGCTGGTTTTTCTTTTTCTTCTACCTTTTCATCTTCAGCATTTGCCCATTCAGCTGGAACATCTACTTTTACAGCTGCATTTACTCCTGCCTCTAATGCTTTGTAGTTCATTTCTACTATATGGTCACCTTTAGTTCCATAAGCATCTTTTATAGATCCTCTTAAATGTTCTAAAGCTTCATCTATTGGAAGTACTTTTGATAAATTAAAGAATGCAGATTGCATTATCATATTAGTTCTTCCACCTAAACCTATTTCTGCTGCTAGTTTTGTTGCATTTATTATATAGAAATCAATATTATTTTCTGCGATGTATCTCTTCATATGTGCAGGTAGTTTTTCATCTAATTCATCTTCACTCCAGATTGTATTAAGTAAGAAAGTTCCACCTTCTCTTAATCCATCTAACATATCATATTGATTTACATATGCTTGTCTTGAACAAGATACAAAATCAGAATCTGTAATTAAATATGTTGATCTAATTGGCTCGTGTCCAAATCTTAAGTGAGAAATTGTTACCCCACCAGATTTCTTACTATCATATGCAAAGTATCCCTGAGCATACATATCTGTATCATCACCAATTATTTTTATTGCTTGTTGATTTGCACCTACAGTACCATCAGATCCGAATCCCCAGAATTTACATCTAATAGTATCTTCAGGTTCAACAGTTATAGTTTCTTTAACCTCTAAAGATAGGTTTGTAACATCATCATTAATACCTACTGTAAATCTATCTCTCGGTTTATCTTCTTTAAGGTTATTGTATACAGCTAATATATGTGAAGGAGTAGTATCTTTTGAACCTAATCCATATCTTCCACCCACTATAACAGGTTTAATATCTGAATTATAGAACATTGTTTGAACATCTAAGTGTAATGGTTCAGCTAACGCTCCTTTTTCTTTAGTTCTATCTAAAACAGCTACTTTTTTAACAGTTTTAGGACAAACATTAAAGAAATGCTCTTTTGAGAAAGGTCTATATAAATGAACCTTTATTACTCCTACTTTTTCTCCTTTTTCTACTAAGTAATCTATTGTTTCTTCTATAGTTTCTGTTACTGATCCCATTGCAACTATTATTCTTTCTGCCTCAGGATGTCCATAATAGTTAAATGGTTTATAATCTCTTCCAGTTATTTTATTTACTTCTTCCATGTAATCTACAACTACATCTACGATATTTTCATAGTATGGATTGGCTGATTCTAATGCTTGGAAGTAAATATCTGGATTTTGTGCTGTACCTTTTGTAAATGGATCAGCTGGACTTAAAGCACTTTCTCTAAATGCTTGTAATGCATCATGATCCACTAATTCAGCTAATTTATCGATATCCATAACTTCAATTTTTTGGATTTCGTGACTTGTTCTAAATCCATCAAAGAAATGTATAAATGGTACTCTTCCTTTTATTGAAGCAAGGTGTGCAACTCCTGCTAAGTCCATAACTTCTTGAACAGATCCGGATGCTAATAAAGCAAATCCTGTTTGTCTAGCTGCCATAACGTCTTGGTGGTCACCAAAAATACTTAAAGCATGACCTGCTAAAGCTCTAGCACTTACATGGAATACCCCTGGTTGTAATTCCCCTGCTATCTTATACATATTAGGAATCATAAGTAAAAGACCTTGGGATGCTGTAAATGTTGTAGTTAGTGCACCTGCTGATAAGGAACCATGAACTGCTCCTGCTGCTCCCGCTTCAGATTGTAATTCTTTTACTAAAACTTCTTGTCCAAAAATATTTTTTCTACCATTTGCAGACCATTCATCCACCATTTCTGCCATACCGGAAGAAGGTGTTATAGGATAGATTGCTGCTACATCTGTAAAGGCATAGGCTATATAAGCGGCAGCCGTGTTACCATCCATAGTTTTCATAACTTTTCCCATTTTAATAAGTCCTCCTTTAAATAATCAAATATTCAAATTTTTCTTAATTATCACTACCTAAATTATAAGTTTTATATAGACTAAAGTCAACCTAGGATAGGATTTAAACTATTCTGATGACTTATTCTACATCATACATCCTTATATATATATTAAAAACAGAATAGTAAGAATATTTTCTAAGCACCCTATTCTTAGTATGTAATTGTATTTTACAATATTCTGACAATCTACAATATATTCTTACATTCCTTAGGCTTAACCTCTCTTTATAATAGTAGTAATAATTTAATTATAGGCAAACCTTTTTATTTAGGTTCTATATTCATTGTACAAGTTATTGGCTGAAATTTCAATAACTTATTTTTTGAAGTAATTAATTAGACTCTCAGAAGCACTTTTATTCATGCTTTTTACCTCTAAAAGTTCTTCGACACTCGCATTTTTTATTTTATCAATACTTTTAAAATGCTTCAATAAATCTTTTTTTCTCTTTGGTCCAATTTCTGGAATACCATCTAACTCAGATTTTAACATATCTTTGCTTCTTAATGACCTATGGTAAGAAATAGCAAACCTGTGAGCTTCTTCTTGTATTTCATAAATTAATTTAAAAACTTCTGAATCTTTATCCATATTGATTTCTTCATTATTATATATGATTCCCCTAGTGTTATGAAAGTCATCTTTAACTAGGCCACATACTGGTATATCTATTCCTAATTTATACATTACTGATAAGGCACGGTTAACCTGACCTTTTCCACCATCTACCATTATTAAGTCTGGAAATTTAGAAAAAGCTCTAAACTCTACATTCTCCTTTTCAAGTTTTTCTCTTTCTTGAAGTCCTCTTGTAAATCTCCTTGTCAAAACCTCTTCCATACTAGCATAATCATCAGATTTGCTAACTGTTTTTATTCTAAATCTTCTATAATCAGATTTCTTAGCTTGACCTTTTTCAAAAACTACCATAGATGCAACAGAATTACTACCAGATATATTTGAAATATCATAAGCCTCAATCCTATCTATATTATTATTTAAATATAACATTTCTTTTAGGTCTACAAGTGCAACTTGTTTCTGCCTTGCTTGTCTAACAAATTTATCACCATACTTATTTATCATATCCCTTGCATTTTCTTTTACCATTTCTACCAATTTTTTCTTTTCACCTATTTTAGGAACTATTATACTAACCTTACTTCCCTTAGATAAGCTCAACCATTTTTCAATAGCTTGTCTGTCATCTATATTTGACTCTATAACAATCTCCTTTGGTATAAAAGCAGTACCACTATAAAATTGTTTTAGAAATGAGTTTAATATGCTCTTTATATCTTCATTGAAACTATTCTCTATAATAAAGTGTTCTCTACCTATAATTTTACCTTTCCTTACAAAAAACACCTGTATAGAGGTTTCTTCTATACCTTTAGCTGCAGCTATTATATCTTGATCCGTAGGATTTTTTGTAGATATTATTTTTTGTTTTTCCCAAAGATGCTTTAAAGACTCTATTTGATCACGATATTTAGCAGCATCTTCAAACCTTAACTCTTTAGAGGCATCAAACATTTTATCCTCTATTATAGATAATAATAACTCCTCTTTTCCACCTAAAAACATAAGTATTTCTTTTATCATATTCCCATATTCATCATCAGAAACTTTTCCAGTGCAAGGACCTATGCATCTTTTTATAAATAAATTCAAACAAGGTCTTCTTCTAGAGTAGCCTTTTTCTAAATTTCGATTACAATTTCTTATAGGATATAAGTCCCTAATTATTTCTATTGCATTATCTACTGAAGATACATTTGGATAAGGTCCAAAATATTTAGCACCATCTTTTTCAACTAATCGAGTCTTTAACACTCTTGGAAATCTTTCCTGTATAGTCACCTTAATGTAAGGATATTGCTTATCGTCTCTTAATAAAATGTTATACTTAGGTTTATGCTTTTTAATCAAATTTGCTTCTAATATTAAAGCTTCAACTTCATTATCAACGATAATATATTCAAAGTCATCTATGTGACTAACCATTACTTTTACTTTTAAATCTTTATGTTTAGAATCTTGGAAGTATTGCCTTACTCTGTTCCTAAGTGAAATTGCTTTACCTACATATATAATATTCTCTGATTTATCTTTCATTATATAAACACCAGGACGATCTGGTAATTTTTTCAACTTGTCCTCTAAGCCATACATAATATCCCCCTAGTTTATAAAAAAACGGGATATCCGAAAATATCCCGTCTTATTACTTAGTTAATTCTCTTACTTCTTTTACTAATTCCTTAACTCTATCTTTTATTAAACTTAAATCTTCATCTTCTGGTCTACCTTGAAACTCTACCGGCTCTAAAAACTCCCAGTTCATTTTATTATCTTCTAATATAGTATCTAATTCTCTTTGTGCCCCACCTGACCAGCCATAAGAACCAACTCTGAAAGCTTTTCTTCCTTGAACTCTCTTTTTACCTAATTCTGTTAATACTGATGCCATTGGCGGAAACATTTTATACTCATACGTAGGCATTGCTAATATAACTCCTGTTGAATTCCAAGCAGATGAAAGTATTGTACCTGCCGGAGTTTGAGGTACTTCATGGATATTATATTTAATACCTTCCTCATCTAAAACATTAACTATTAAATCAACTGCTTTTTTCGTCATTCCATACATTGAACCCCATATAACAGTTATCTCTTCTTTGGCAACCCCTTTTTGATAATCTGCATACCTAGCATAATCATCAATTATCTTTTTAGGATTTTCCCTCCATACAATCCCATGTCCTGGAGCGATAATTTTAATATCTAAATCTGCACATTTTTTTATAGCTGACTTAACCGCCATTGAGAAAGAAGCTACTATATTTGAATAATATCTTACAGCTTCTTTTTCATAGAACTGAACTTCATCTTTAGATAATTTATCATCATAATTTTCTTCCGGTACTGAGCCAAATGATCCAAAAGCATCACAAGAAAAAACTGTTCCAGTTAAATTATGATACATCGCCATAGTATCTGGCCAATGAACATTCGGTATCATTATAGCTTTTAAAGTATGATTATTTCCTAATTCTATAACATCCCCATCTTCAACCACCATCAAATTATCATGTATACCATAGAAAGTTTCTATTAAATCTTTAGATTTGGAATTACAAACTATTTTCGCATTAGGGTTTATATGGTTAATAGCAGTTAGCCATCCAGAGTGATCTGGTTCCATATGATTAACTATAAAATATTCTACTTCTTCCTTAGGTATATTTAACTTCTCTAAATAACCTAATATTTCATGTACACTTTCTTCATCCCACATTCCATCTATTATAGCTGTTTTTTCACCCTTAACTATATAAGAATTTACTGACACACCATTTGGTATATCCCACAAACCTTCAAATAAAATACCTTTTATATTTTTTGTTGCCTGATAAATGTTATCAGTTACCTTAGAACAAAACATTCTTTTCCTCCTTATATTGATTTTGTATATTTTTTAAGCCAGTTCGACTCGTCTTTTGTTAAGTAAGGACTTAACAGTTCATAAGTCTTACTATGATAAGAGTTTAACCAAGCTTTTTCTTCCTCTGTTAGCATTTCAATATCTAAACCTCGTATATCTATAGGAACATATGATAAAGGTTCAAATTTATAAAATTGACCTGATTCATTTTTTAAATCCTCAACAACAACAACAATATTTTCTAATCTTATTCCGTGTTTACCGCTCTTATATACCCCAGGTTCTATACTAGTAATCATACCAGGTCTTAAAACTTCCTCATTCATATTAAAAGCAATTCTATGTGGGCCTTCATGAACATTCAACATATAGCCTATACCATGACCAGTGCCACATTTATAATCTATACCATACTTCCATAACGGCATCCTAGCAAGAACGTCTAAATAATATCCGGTAGAACCTTCTAAAAATCTTGATGTGATTAAATTAGTATGACCTTTGAAAGTTAAAGTAAAGTCTCTTTTTTCTTCTTCAGTTATATCGCCTAAAACTATAGTTCTAGTTATATCTGTTGTACCATCTAAATATTGTCCACCTGAATCAACTAAATAAAGCCCTTCAGCTAAGAGTTCTTTGTTAGAGTTTTCATCTGCAGAATAATGCATCATAGCAGCATTTTCTTTATATGCTGATATAGTATCAAAGCTTGGCTCTATAAAGTTAGATTGTTCTTTTCTAAAGGATAAAAGTTTTTCCTGAGCAGATAACTCAGTAATTTTTTTCTTACCTATATTGGTATCTAGCCAGTATATAAATTTAGTTAAAGCTACTCCATCCTTTATATAAGCATTTTTTTGATTTTTTATTTCAACATCATTTTTTATAGCCTTTAATATTGTAGTGTAGTTTATTCCATCCTTAACTTTGATATTTCTATCTAACTTTGAATATGCTAACCTATTAAATCTATCTTTTTCTACATATACTTTACTTTTTTGATCTATAGACTCTATATATTCATATATCTGAATATATTCTCTTAATTTAATATTGTTTTCTCTTAAAAAGATTTTAACTTCATCATTTATCCTACTAGTATCTGTAAATAAATAAGCTGAATCTTTACTAACAGCCGCATAAGAAATTAAAACTGGATTATTTTTTACATCTCTAGCTCTTATATTATACAACCATGCAATATCATCTAGCGTAGATACTAGGAAATAATCAACCTGATCCTTATCCATAAGATTTCTAACTTCATTTATCTTTTCTTTAGCTGATTTTCCAGTATATTTTATATCATGTATAAAAACTTCAGTATTTGGTTTTTCTGGTCTATCATCCCAAATTATATTTATAAGGTCTAAGTCTGTTTTAAATTTTACATTTTTTTTACTTAAACTTTCGCTTAACTTTTCAAAATCTCTCTGAGAAAAAACCTCTCCATTTAAACCTATCTTACTACCACTATCTAATGTATTTTTAAGATACTCTACATAATTAGGATAGCCTGGTGTATTCATCTTATATAATTTAAATTCATTATTTTTAATCTCTTTTTCTGCCTGAATAAAATATCTCCCATCTGTCCATAATATAGCATCCTTCAGCGTTACCAAAGCTAAACCTGCAGATCCTGTAAATCCTGAGATCCATTCTCTAGTTTTATAAGTATCTGCTAAATATTCTGAATTATGTGGATCTGATGTATTTATAATGTAAGCATCTAAATCATACTTTAACATTAACTTTCTAAGTTTATCTATTCTACTATTTATATCCATAGTTCCTCCTTTATTTTCATATATACATTATACTATAGATTCTTCTATTTTCAAAAACATAAAAATATAACTTCCATTAATGGAAGTTATATTTTTTATAATTTATTTATTTCTTTTGCAAAATGACAAACTACAAAATGCCCTGGTTTTATTTCTTCTACTTGTGGATTTGTATTTTTACAAATATCTTGTGCGTATGGACATCTTGGCGCAAATCTACATCCTGGTTTAGGCTCTATTGGTGATGCTATTTCACCTTTAAGAAGAACTTTTTCCCTTTTATCAGTTAAGCTAGGAACTGGGATAGCTGATAATAAAGCTTTTGTATAAGGATGTAATGGATTCTTAAACAACTCCTCTGAACTTGCTTTTTCAACCAAAGTTCCCAAATACATAACAAGTATTTCATCAGATATATGTTTTACAACTGATAAATCATGAGTTATAAACATATAAGTTAAACCTAGTTTTTCCTGCAAATCTTGCATAAGATTTAAAACCTGTGCTTGAATAGAAACATCCAAAGCTGATACAGGCTCATCAGCTACAATAAAGTTTGGTTCCAAAGCTAAAGCTCTAGCTATACCTATTCTTTGTCTTCTACCACCATCTAACTCATGAGGGTATGAATTTATAAGTCTTTCTGCTAGTCCAACAGTCTCCATTAACTTTAAAACTATTTCATCTTGTTCTTTTTTATTTTTTGTAATTCCTTGGATTATTAAAGGTTCTTTTATAATTTCTCCTACTGACATCCTAGGATTTAGTGATGAAAAAGGGTCTTGAAATATAATTTGCATTTCCTTTCTCAATTCTCTAAACTTTTCTTTATCTATATGGGTTATATTCTCACCCTCATATATAATATCTCCTGAAGTAGGCTCTAATAAATGTAAAATTGTCCTACCTAAAGTTGATTTACCACATCCAGATTCACCAACTATGCCTAATGTTTGACCTCTCTTTATTTTAAAATTTATCCCATCTACCGCATGTAGCATACCATTAGGGGTAGAGAAATATTTTTTTAAATCTTTTACTTCTAATATAACATCGTCTTTCATGTTAAGCATCCCCCTTTTCTACATCACCGGAATAGATTAAACATTTAACTTTATGACCATTACCTATGTCAATACTCTCCGGTTCTTTTGTCTTACAAATTTCAGTAGCATAAGGACACCTAGGATGGAATTTGCATCCTGTTGGAAGATTAGTTGGGTCTGGCATTAGACCTTTTATTGGTTTTAACCTATCTACATCTTCATCTAAATTCGGTATTGATCCAAATAGTCCTTCTGTATAAGGATGACTTGGATTTTCAAATAGGTTTTTAATATCTGCAAACTCTACTATTTCACCTGCATACATAATTGCTACTTTATCACAAGCCTCCGCTACAACTCCTAAATCATGAGTTATAAGTAACATAGCAGTATTAAATTCTTCTTTCAAATTTTTCATAAGATCTAAAACTTGAGCTTGAATTGTTACATCTAATGCTGTAGTAGGCTCATCAGCAATTAAAAGCTCCGGACTACATGCTAAAGCTATAGCAATAACAACTCTTTGTTTCATTCCTCCAGAAAATTGATGCGGGTATTCCCCTGCTCTACCACCAGATATTCCTACTAACTCTAACATCTCTTTAGCTTTTTTGTTAGCCTCTTCTTTTGTTACATCCTCATGAATTTCAATTACCTCAGCGATTTGTTCACCTACAGTCATCACGGGATTTAAAGAAGTCATAGGGTCTTGAAATATCATAGAGACTTTATTTCCCCTAATCTTTCTCATATCTTCTTCTGAAATATTTAATATATCTTTTCCTTCAAAATGTATTTTACCTTCCATAACTTTACCTGGTGGATCAGGTATAAGTCTTAAAATCCCTAAAGCTGTTGTTGTTTTCCCAGCACCAGTTTCTCCAACTAGTCCTAAAGTTTCACCTCTATTTATTTCAAGATCTATACCATTTACAGCTTTTACTGTTCCATCTTGAGTTATATAATGTATATGAAGGTTTTCTATATTTAAAAAATCTTTACTCATTTATATCCTCCTTCTACTGTCTTAGTCTTGGATCAAGAGCATCTCTTAATCCATCACCTAATAAGTTTAGTGATAAAATAGTTATCATTATTGCAATACCTGGGAATGTTGTTACGTGTGGAGCATCCCTTAAGAAAGTTCTACCACCCGATAACATTGCTCCCCATTCTGGTTGTGGTTTTGCTATACCTAATCCAATAAAACTAAGTCCAGCAGTTGATAATATTGCTCCCGCAACACCCAATGTAGCTTGTACTATTACTGGTGCCAACGAATTTGGTATTATGTGTTTAGCTATAATTCTACTATCTTTAGCTCCAATAGCTCTAGCTGCTTCTATAAACTCCTCATCCTTAACTGATATTACTGATGCCCTCACTATACGTGCATAGCTAGGTATAGAAGATATTCCTACAGCCAACATAAGGTTTAACATAGTATTACCTAAAGAAGATACAATAGTGATTGCCAGTAAAATACTTGGTATAGCTAAGAAAACATCCATTATCCTCATTATAATATTATCTAAAACTCCACCATAATATCCTGCAATAGCTCCTAATGTACCTCCTATAGCTATTGCAATTCCTACAGCTATAATTCCTACTTTTAAAGAAACCCTCGCTCCATGTATTAGCCTTGCAAATATATCCCTACCAAATTCATCAGTTCCTAATATATGATCCTTACTAGGCCCTTCTAATCTTATAGATGTGTCCATTTTAATAGCTACATCATTATAATCTGCAATTACATCCGCGAAAACAGCTAATAATATAAGTATAACTAATATAGTCAACCCTAACATTGCCATTTTATTAGACTTTAATCTATCCCATACCTCAGCCCACTGGCTTCTCTTTTTATTTTTAACTTCATTTGCCATCTTTCTACCTCCTAACTATTTATACTGTGATTTAATTCTTGGGTCAATAAATGCGTATAGTATATCTATAAATAAGTTCACAATACTAAAAGTTACAGATATAAATATGACACTTGCCAATACTGTTGGGGTGTCTTTCTTCCTTATAGAATCTACCATTAGTCTTCCAACTCCTGGCCACGAGAACACATTTTCTGTTAAAACAGCCCCACCTAATAAGCCTCCAAATTGTAATCCTATTACTGTTACAACTGGTATTAAAGCATTCTTTAAAGCATGTTTATTTATTACAGTTCTCTCTGGAACACCCTTAGATCTTGCTGTTCTAATGTAATCCTGTCTGATAACTTCTAACATTGATGATCTAGTCATACGAGTTATTATTGCGGTTGAACTTAAACCTAAAGTTACAGCAGGTAATATTAAATGTTTTAAACTACTAGCACCACCTGATGGTAACAATTTAAGCTTAACTGAAAATACTAATATAAGCATTAGTCCAAGCCAAAACACTGGCATAGATACTCCTATTAGTGCAAAAACCATTGTAACACTATCTATTAAAGTATACTGTCTCGTAGCTGATATTATTCCGATGGGTATTCCTAACCCTATAGATATAACGGAAGCAGTTATTGCTAATTTTAAAGTAGCTGGAAATCTAGACATTACATCATCAAATACCGGTCTATTAGTCTGAATAGATCTTCCCCAATCCCCTTCAAAAACTGCTTTTTTAACATATCTACCATATTGTACTAGAAAAGGATCATTTAGCCCCATTTCTTCTCTTAATGCTTCTACTTGCTCCGGAGGAGCCATTTCCCCCAACTTTATAGATGCTGGGTCTCCTGGTGTTAGGTACATAATTCCAAATACAATGAATGTTACGCCTAATATAACAGGAATAAGTAAAATTAACCTTCTTATTACATATTTGTGCATTTTTCTACCTCCTATATTAATTTTAATATTATATACCTTGATAAATAAATAAAAAGAAAAGAAGTGGAGAAGTAACCACTTCCTTTCGAATATAAATTCTCATGGTCTACATTTAATTTACTAAAACATATGAATTATTAAATAATTCAGTTTTATCAAGATGTATAATATTTCGTCTATTATCAAAATATTATACCATAATACTTTTGATTAGTAAACAAATAAATATATTTTCTTTGAATTACATGATAATGGGAAGCTTTTAGTATAAAACTTCCCAATTTAATCATTTTCTAATTTAAAATCAAGCTTCTACTCTTCAATATATACTTTATCTAATAATATATTTCCAGTAGGCTGTATTCTGAAATCTTTTACAGACTTTAATATCCCTGCTGTATTTGAATCGAAGTAAATAGGAACCATTGGAGCATCATCCATTATTATAACCTGTGCATCTTCATAAAATTTATTTCTTAAATCCCTATCTTTCTCCGCTGCTGCTTTATCTAATAAATCATCAACTTCTTTAGATTCATAGTAAGACCTATTTCCTGCGGCCCCTATGTTATCACTATGGAACAATGATCCTAAACCATAATCAGCATCTCCTGTACTTGGTGACCATCCTAACATATACATTTCATGCTCACCCCTACTAGTTTTATCTAAATAGCTTCCCCATTCTAAAGCTTGAATATCAAGATTTATATTTATCTCTTTTAATTGATCTTGTATTAATTCTGCTATTCTTCCCCTAACTGGACTATCATTTGTCATAATTTCGGTTTTAAATCCGTCTTCATATCCCGCTTCCTTCATTAATGATTTAGCTTTTTCTAAATCATAATCATAACCTTTTAAGTCTTTATTTGAACCTGGAATGTTATATTGTAAAGTTGTATTAGCTCTTTCTCCTGCACCTTCTAATACATACTTTATAATCTCTTCCTTGTTTATTGCATAGTTTATAGCTTGTCTTACCTTTTTATTATCAAATGGTTTTTTTCTAGTATTCATACCCATATACTGTAAAGAGAAAGAAGGCTCTTCTATAAACTCTAATTCATCGCTTTCCATAACCCTTTGTTTATCAACAGGGTCAATGTCATAAGCTATATGAACCTCACCTGTTTCTAAAGCAATAACTCTATTAGTAGCTTCAGGAATAACATTAAAAGTTATTTTTTCCATCTTAGCAGGAGTACCATGATAATCTTCAAATCGCTTTAAAACTATGTTATCACCTATATTCCAAACTTCTAACTCATATGGGCCTGTTCCCACCGGTTCTTGCCCAAAAGACTCCCCTGCTTCATTTACTGCTTTTTCATTAATAATACCAGTACTATAGTGGCTTAAATGTGCCAATAATGCTGCAAATGGTTTTTTTGTCTTTATTAAGACTTTATAATCATCAATTACCTCTACTGAATCTATATTTTTTAACAAATGTCCTACTTCTGGTGACTCTCTATGTCTATCCAAACTAAATTTTACATCTTTAGCATCTAAATTCTCACCATTATGGAACTTAACTCCCTCTTTTATTTTAAACTCCCAGTTTAAATCATCTAGCTGCTCCCAACTTTCAGCTATTTTAGGTTGTATTTCCATATTCTCATCAAAAGAAACTAAACTCTCATAAATATGTGAAAAAACTCTACTTGATGGTTGATCGTTAGATGCTTGCAAGTCTAAGGTAGTTGCATCATTTACATTTGCAACTACTAAATTACCATCGGAAGCCTTATTTCCGGTACAAGCCGTTAACCCCATTATTATAAATAATATCATTGCAATAAGTACATTCTTTTTCTTTAACATAAAACCCCTCCATTTTTTCTGAATTTTTAGATATTTGATTTTTTATTAAGTTAATTTTCTCAATCTTCTGAATTGTAAGCTTAATTAAAATCTTCTATCTATTTTTTTATATTTCTATATATCTTATACTATATCATGTTATTTGTCCAGTCTTTTTTTTATATAAAAAAAGAGCTGAATTATCAGCTCTTAATTTTTTGATTTATTCCTCTGTATATTATTCTATTC
Source organism: Tissierellales bacterium (assembly GCA_030146915.1). Lineage (GTDB taxonomy): Bacteria > Bacillota > Clostridia > Tissierellales > Tissierellaceae > JASLAT01. The sequence continues at coordinate 129,219 of JASLAT010000034.1, read as the reverse complement.
TGCTTCAAAATATACCTTAGTAAAGTCATTTGATCCTGATGGATGTGGTACGAATCCTTTAACATATTTTTGTAATCCAAATGTTAAAGCATTGTTTTTAAGAAGTACATCTGGAGCATCTTGAAGTATTATTTCTTGTGCTTCTTTGTACATTTCTATTCTCTTTTCAGGGTTTATCTCTCCATTTGCACCCTTTATAAGCTCATCCACTTTTTCATTAGTATAGAACATTCTGTTACCGCCACCACCGTGGTTTTCAGATAAATATCTAGATGATAAACCATAGTCTGCATCACCAGTTGTTGCTATCCATCCTAATATAAACATTTCATGGTCACCAGCAGCTGTTTTATCTAAATAAGCTCCCCACTCAACTTGATCTACATCAACATCTATACCAACTTGCTTTAATTGATCTTGAACCATCTCTGCTATACTAACTCTCAAACCATTATCGTTAGTTGTTAAACTTGTTTTAAATCCTTCTGGATAACCCGCTTCAGCCAATAACTCTTTAGCTTTCTCTGGATTATATTCATATCCTTTTAATTCATTATTAGCACCTACAACATTTTCTGCTAAAGGTCCCTTAGCTACTGATGCTGTTCCTTCCATAACAACGTCAACTATTTCATCTACGTTTATAGCATAGTTTATAGCCTGTCTTACTCTAACGTCATTGAAAGGTTCTTTTTTAGTGTTAAATCCTATATAGTCAACTCCAAAACCTGGAATTGATATATATTCTAAATCAGGATTCTCTTCTACTCTTTCTTTATCAGTTGGATCTATTTCAATTACAATATCAACTTCTCCAGTCTCTAAACCAATAGTCCTATTAGTTCCCTCTGGTATATTTTTAAATACCATATTTTCTACTGTTGAAACTTCTCCAAAATAATCATCAAATTTAGCTAATTCAATACTATCTCCAATATTCCAGTTTTTAAATTGGTAAGGTCCTGTTCCTACAGGTTCTTGTCCAAATTTATCTCCTAATTTTTCTGTTGTTTCTTCATGTAACATCATAACAGTATTATGTCCTAAATGTGAAGGTAATGCTGCAAAAGGTTTTTTAGTAGTTATTTTGATTGTTTCATCATCAATAACTTCAACATTTTCAACAGCTTCTAATATATGAGCTACCTCCATAGAATTTCTATGTCTATCTAGAGAATATTTAACATCGTTTACTGTTAATTCTTCTCCATTATGGAATTTTACTCCTTGTCTTATTTTAAAAATCCAGTTTAAATCATCAACATTTTCCCATTCAGTAGCTATCTCTGGTTCAAACTCCATATCTTCATTAACATGTATTAACCTATTAAATATTTGTCCTGTAACCTGTGCTGATACATTGTCATTTTCCTTATGTGGATCTAAAGTAGGCGCATCTGCTCCATTAGCTATAACTAATGTATCCTTGTTTTCTAAATCTACGTTAGAACCGCCTCCACATGCTGTTAAAGTAATACTCATAACTAATACAAGTGTTACTAACAACATTATTCTTTTGTCTTTAAACATCAAATCACTCCTATAATTATTATTCATATATTTAACACTAAATTACCAACCTTCTGAATTATATAAAAACTTTTCAAGGAATAAATCTTAAAAAATATATTATACAAGATTATAATTTAGTGCTATATAATTCATTCTATCATATCAGTTTCTTCTGTAATTGTAAAATAGATTCTGTAGTAATATTTTTTTTATCTAATTTTAAAACATCTACAATATTCTCTAAATCCTCTTCTTTATCAAACTCTATTTCCATATATGGATGAGGATAAGTTTTCTTATCCCATTTATCAAGATCAAATCTTAAATCACGATATAAATAGGATTTTCTATCCTTATAACCAATACTAGAAATATGGTATCCTAATTCCGATAATATTTTTATCATATTATTTTTTTCGTCTAAACTATTTAGAGTAACATTTATTTCTAAATTACTTCTTGTTTTTTCTACCCCTAAAGACTTTTTATAAGTCATAGTTATTTTCTTAGTTTCATTATCTTTAGTTTCCCTTATTCTTAAATAACCATCTAAATTTTTCTCTATATGTTTATTCTTACTATCAAAAATAATATTTATTTGCTTCTCATCAGATATAAGCTTAGCTCCTATATTTAAAAGCTTTTTTTCCATTTCTTTCAAGTCAACATTTAAAACTTTTACTTCTTTTTCTATCATTTTTCTACTCCTTGATAAGCCTCTTCATCAACTATCACCGTTACATTTGGATGCATCCATAAGAATGAAACAGGCACATTTGTACTAACTTTTTTATTATTTAAAAATTTAGATATAACTTCTGATTTTTTCTTTCCATCTGCTAAAAGTATAATTTCCTTTGATTTCATAATGCCTGACATACCCATTGTAATAGCAGTTTTAGGAACCTCATCTATAGAGTTGAAAAACCTTGAATTTACTTGAATAGTAGATTCTGCTAGCTCTGTAATATGTGTTGATGTATATAGATAATCTCCCGGCTCATTAAATGCTATATGACCATCTTCTCCAACTCCTAAAAGTTGTAAATCTATTCCACCGCAATCTTCAATTCGTTTATCATATTCTAAACAAAATTTTTCTAAATTTTTTGCTTTACCATCAGGTATATGAATATTTTTTTTATTAATATTTACATGATTAAAAAATATATTATTCATAAAATATCTATAGCTGGTTTTATCTGTTTCTGATAAACCAACATATTCATCTAAATTAAATGTTTTGACATTTGAAAAATCTAACTCCCCTTTTTGATAATATTTTATTAATTCTTTATAAAGCCCTTTAGGAGTACTACCTGTTGCTAAACCTAAAACTATATCTTTATTTTTTTGAATTCTTTCTTTAAATATTTTTCCTGCTATTTGACTCATTTCATCATAATCTTTAGTCACTATTACTTTCATAATTTCCTCCTGATTCTAAGATTTCTTTTGGAGAAAAGTTTATAAAATCACTGGCTACACAATGATATTCTATACCATCTATTAAGCCTTCTTTTATAAACTTATGTCCATCACCATGTAAATGACCATATAAACATATATCTACATCAAACTCTTTTAAAACTTCTCCAAATTCGTTAGGTTCTAGGCTAACATTAAAAGGTGGATAATGAAGTATAACTATTAATTTTTTATAACTTTTATTTTTTAGCGTTTCTAATGAGAGTCTTAACCTATGTAGCTCTCTGTTAAATATTTTCTCATCATGCTTTATATTATTATCCTTCTCTATTTCTCTGGTTACTTCAATGTCACCCCAACCTCTAGTACCTGCTATAGCTATTTCATCATATATATAACTATTATTTTGCAAATATTCTATGGTTTTAAATTCAAAATCTTTTAACTTTTTTAAACTATCCCACCAGTAATCATGGTTTCCTTTAATCATAATTTTTTTACCCGGTAAGTTCTCTATTTTTTTTAAATCTTCAAAAGCCTCTTCCGGTCTCAAAGCCCAAGATATATCACCTGGTAGCAAAACCAAATCATTCTCTCCTACCAGCCCACTCCAATTACTTATTATTTTATTTTCATGGTCCTCCCAATTTTCACCAAAAATATCCATAGGTTTATCCCCAATGCTATCAAAGTGTAAGTCAGCAATGGCAAATACCATTTTATCACCTCTTTTTAAAAATAGGTTTACTAAAAATTTAGTAAACCCATTTATATAATTATACCATATATAGATATTTATTAAATAAATTATTTATTTTATTAGTTTTGATAGTTTTTTAAATTCTTCAGTACCCGCTTTAGACAAAAGATCGAACATTATTGTTTCAGTATTGCTGATTCTACCACCATATCCTTTTATAAGCTCCATACCATTTAAATGATTCTTTTTAGTTCTTGATCCACTTGCATCTTCCGCTATAACAACATTATATCCTTTAATTAGTAAATCCCTAGCTGTTTGATATAAGCAAATATGTGACTCCATCCCTAATAAGATAAAATTGGGTCTTTTTATGGAATCTATATATTCCTTTATACTTTCATCTTTGTATGCTGAAAAATAATTTTTTTCAAAAAACTTACCTTTAAATTCTAATGCTTCTTTTATCTCAGGAAGAGTTTCTCCTAATCCCTGAGGATATTGTTCTGTTAAAATAATTGGAAAATTTAAAGTTTTTGCTGTTTCAATTAAAATTTTACTATTTTTTATTATTTCTTCTTTATTATTTATAACAGGTGCTAATTTTTCTTGGATATCAATAATAACTAAAACAGTATCTTCATTTTTTATAGTTTTACTTAATTTTGCTTTAGTCAAATTAGCAAATTTATCAAAATTTTCTTCTAATTTTGATTCTAACTTACTCAAATTCTCTTTAATATTCTCATTCATAGTATTACCTCCTATAATTTAACTATTTTAAATTTGTTCACAAGCTCCAATATATCTTTCTTTCTAATACTTTCTAATTCATAAGAACTATAACTATACCTATAAGAAGCTAATAATTTCAAAAAGTGATCTTCTTTTAAATCTTTTCCATATAGTATCAATATGGATGCAACTATGGCATCCAAGGATACACCTCCCAACCAAGGTAAGTCCGCTTCCATTTTTTTTATATTAGAATCTTCTATATATATTATACCCTTTTGAGCTAAGTCTACTATAATTTTATGAAATCCCTTGCTTTTAAGCTCGTTTATAACATAAATATACTCATCTAATGAGACAGGTATTATCAAACTATTCTTAAGGAGTACATTTTCACTTACTATCAAATAATCTGGAGTTTCCTCTAGTCTTTTTAAGCTATTATGATTATCAATTTTAAGAATAATTTTTTTATCTTCAACCCTAGCTATCTTTATGAGTTTGTTTATAATATCCATATATGAGATATCTAAGGTATCGCTAACTACTATTATATCTACTTTACTTATAAGGCTATAGTAAAAATTAATTAAATTATCTATCTCAGATTGTTTTATTTTTCTTGATTCTTGGTTAAATTTTATTTCATTTCGATTATTATCATAAAATATAAATTCTTTATAAAGATTATCTGATATATCTATATAGAAAAAATCATTATTCACTTTCTTACAATTTAATATTCTTTCAAATTCATCTTCTAAGAAAAATAGAATCTTATTTTCGATTTTATTTTTCTTAAGTATATGTCTTATGTCCAAAGCAAAACTTTTTGTATATAATTTCTTACTTGTATAGTGGTTTTGTTTTTTAAAACTAAGACCATCAACGCTATATTCTTCTATCAATCTAGGGTATAAATCAACTAATAATACCACCTGCTCACTCCTACTTTAACTTTTTATAATAAAGAACTCCGTTTTTCTTTTTCCTAATCACCTTTTTGTCATGATAAAGAAATTCTAAATGTGCTAAAGCTTCTCCTGATGCAAACCATTTTTGCGCTTTTGGAAAATCTGACCAAGAGTTAGCTCTAATTCTCCAAGTCATCCTAGATGTGACATCTCTTACTGTCATAAAATCATCATTTAGTATATTATATACTTCCTCAATCCTTTCCTTATGATGTTCTATTATTTCTTTAGCCCTTCTTGGATGATCATCCATAATATTTCTATGAGCTGGAAATATTAAGTCAATATCCATTTTAGCTACTTTTTCTAAATTTCTTAAATAAGTTTTTAAATCTTCATATTCAAATCCCCAAAATGCTACATTTGGTGTAATTTGATCTAGTATATGATCTCCAGAGAAATATAGTTTATATTTTGGCTCATAAAGTCCTACCTGACCTGGAGTATGCCCTGGCGTTTCTATTACTTCAAAACTATAGTCCCCAATTTCTATTGTATCTCCACCTTCTATATATTTAAAATTAACTTTTTCACTTAGCTTATATTTATATGCAGGATGATCCATATACCTAACATTATCTTCTTCTAAACCAGATAGTTTAACATGCTCTTCCAATTCTTCCCAGTGTCCTAATCTAGTCATGTCATTTATAAACTCACCATCTACTTTACTTGCATAAATATTATCACTAGTTTCTTTAAACTCAGCTACTTGTCCTGAATGATCTGCATGTAGATGGGTTATAAATATATCTAATTTTTCTAAATCTATGTTAAGTGTCTCTAATGAATTTAACAAGTCTTTTCTACATTCCTCTCTGTTAAAACCAGTGTCTATCAAAAGTGATTTTTTATCTCCTTTTATAAGATATGAATTTAGTTGTTTTAAAGGATTGTTCGGTAAAATTATTGGTATCTGATATATATTTTTATAAACTTCTTTTATCATATTATCACTCCATTTCTTATAACTATAATACTTATAAAGCTAAACTTTTGCAACTTTACTAATTTAGCATTTATTGATTAATAATTCTATAAATGATAAAATAATTTTATATAAAGGAGGTATAATTATGAAAGAATTCGGCGTTTTTGATATTCTCGGACCTACTATGATTGGACCATCTAGCTCTCATACAGCTGGTGCAGCAAGACTTGGTAATATCGCCAAGGTTATCCTAGGTCAAGACTTCAAAAAAGTTAATTTTTATTTACATGGTTCTTTCGCTAAAACGTCTAAAGGACACGGGACTGACAAAGCTCTCCTAGCAGGTGTTATTGGTTTAAAGCCAGATGATGAAAGATTACCGCACTCATTTAAAATCGCTAATGATTTAGGTATTAGTTATGAATTTTATGAAAAAGAATTAGAATATCCTCATCCTAATACCGTGAAAATTGAATTTCACTTGAAAAATAATACTTTATTTTATATAATTGGTTCCTCTATTGGTGGTGGAAATATAAAAATATATAATATAAATGGCACTGAGGTTGATTTTAGTGGAAATCAGCCTACTATATTGATAAGAAATAAGGATACCAAAGGTGTTATTGCTCATATTAGCACTGTATTATCTGAAGAAGGTGTTAATATTGCCACTATGTCTGTAGTTAGGAAAAATGATATGGCCACAATGGTTATAGAAATTGATTCTTATATTAAGAAAGATCTAATAGATAAAATTGCCAGTTTAAAAGATATAAAGTATATTACTGGAATAAATCCAATTAAGGAGTGATCTTTTGTTTGACAATACATCAGAACTAATAAAATATTGTAATAAAAATAATATGAAGGTGTCCCAAGCTGCTTTAGAAAGAGAAATGAAAAAAAGTAACTTATCTGAGGAAACTATATTAAATAACTTAAAAGAGCTTCTGAAAGTTATGGAAAAGTCTAGTAACGAAGGACTTAATAAGAATATGAAGTCTAATGGTGGATTAATTGGTAGTGAAGCTAAAAAAATAGAAAAATATAGACAAAACAAATCTAGTTTATCAGGAGATCTTCTATTATCTGCAGCTGCTATGGCGTACTCAACATCTCAAGTTAATGCATGTATGGGAAAGATTGTCGCTGCTCCTACTGCTGGAGCAGCTGGTATACTTCCTGCTAGTATTTTAGCAGCTAAAAAAAAGTTTAACCTTGAAGAAAAAGAAGTATTAAATATACTTCTTACTAGTGCTGAGGTAGGGCGAATTATAGCTACTAAAGCTAGTATCTCTGGTGCAGAAGGAGGTTGCCAGGCTGAATGTGGTTCTGCAGCTGCTATGGCAGCGGCTGGATTAACAGAAGCATTAGGAGGCAGTCCAGAGCAAGTTTTTCATGCAGCTTCTATAGCTTTATCAAATATAATGGGCTTGATTTGTGACCCTGTAGCTGGTTTAGTAGAGTATCCATGTGCCCTTAGAAATGCATCTGGTGTAGCCAATGCATTTTTATCTGCGGATCTTGCATTGGCAGGGGTAGAATCTATTATACCATTTGATCAAGTTGTTCAAGCTATGAAAGAAGTTGGTGATATTATGCATACATCATTGAAAGAAACTGCACTTGGAGGCTTAGCTACAACAGAAAAAGGACTTCATATTAGAAAAAAACTAGGTATTTAAGCCTTAATATTTATTCTTTATATTCTATACTAAGTTCATTTTTAAACAATTAAATAAAGACCCTAAATCTCAAAAGATTTAGGGTCTTTAAAATATAAGTTAACTTTTATTTTTTATATAATTATCTATTCCTTCTGCAGCCTTTTTCCCAGCCCCCATAGCTAAAATTACTGTAGCTGCACCTGTTACGATGTCTCCTCCTGCAAACACACCTTCTCTTGATGTTTGTCCTTGATCATCGGCTACTATACATTGCCATTTATTTATGTCTAAGCCTTCAGTGGTTGATGCTATTAGAGGGTTTGGTGAAGTTCCTAAGGACATTATTATTGTATCTACATCTATTTTAAACTCTGATCCTGGTATTTCTACTGGCCTTCTTCTACCACTTTCATCAGGTTCCCCTAACTCCATTCTTATACATTCTACTTTTGAAACCCAACCTTTCTCATCTGCAAAAATTTCAATTGGAGAAGTTAAAAACTCAAAATTTATACCCTCTTCAATTGCATGATGTACTTCTTCAAGTCTAGCTGGTAACTCTTCTTGAGTTCTTCTATATAGTACATGTACGTCAGCACCTAATCTCTTAGCAGTTCTAGCCGCATCCATAGCAACATTTCCTCCACCTACAACAGCTACAACATCTCCTACTTTTATTGGAGTATCGTAATCTTTTCTAAAAGCCTTCATTAAGTTATTTCTAGTTAAAAACTCATTTGCTGAAAAAACACCATTATGATTTTCTCCTGGAATACCCATAAACTTTGGTAAGCCCGCACCAGATGCTATGTAAACAGCTTCAAAACCTTCTTCAAACATCTCATCGATAGTTAAAGTTCTACCTACAACTACATTAGTTTCAATTTTTACACCTAGTTTATATAAGTTTTCAACTTCAGACTTAACAACAGTTTCTTTAGGCAATCTAAATTCAGGAATTCCATAAACTAATACTCCTCCAGGCTCATGTAAAGCTTCAAATATAGTTACTTCATATCCTTTTTTTGCTAATTCACCTGCACAAGTAATACCAGATGGACCTGCACCAACTACTGCAACTTTATGTCCATTTGATTCTGGTCTTTTAAATACTTCAATTTTATTTTCTCTAGCCCAATCCGCTACAAATCTTTCTAATTTTCCTATAGAAACCGGATCTCCTTTTTTTCCTAGGACACAATACTTTTCACATTGATTTTCCTGTGGACAAACTCTTCCACACACTGCTGGAAGTGATGTATGAGAGAATAGAACATGGGCAGCTTCTTCTACATTACCTTCTGCTAACTTTGAAATAAATCCTGGTATATCTACAGATACAGGACATCCACCTACACACATTGGTTTAGGGCAATTTAAACATCTTTTTGCTTCTTCAATAGCTTCTTCTAGAGTATATCCTAAAGAAACTTCTTTAAAATTCTTGTTTCTAACATTCGGATCTTGTTCTGCTACTGGAATTCTTGTAAATCTATCCATGATTAATTCTCCTCCTTATCCATTGCGCATTCCTCATCTTTATACTGAGCTTGTCTTTGCATAGCTTCATCAAAATCTACTATATGACCATCAAATTCTGGACCATCTACACAAGCAAACTTTGTTTCATCTCCTACAGTTACCCTACAAGCTCCACACATACCAGTACCATCTACCATTATTGGATTTAAAGATACTGTTGTTGGTATATTTAACTTCTCTGTTAATAATGCTACAAATTTCATCATAATCATAGGACCTATAGAAATACATCTATCATACTTTTTACCTTCATTTTTAACTAAGTCTTCCAGTTGATCAGTTACCATACCATGGAATCCGTAACTTCCATCATCTGTAGTTACATATAGGTTATCTGCGAATTTCTTTAATTTATCCTCTAATATAACCTTGTTTTTATTTTGAGCACCTAATATAACATCCACCTTAACTCCTCTTTCAGAAAGCCATCTAACCTGTGGAAATGTTGGAGCTGCACCTACACCTCCTGCCACAAAAAGAATTCTTTCTTTCTTCAATTCTTCAATATCCTCTCTTACATAGGAGGAAGGCACTCCTAAAGGACCAACAAATCCATGTAGATGGTCTCCTACTTCTTTATCTTCTAACTTTCTAGTCGAACACCCCATTGTTTGTACAACGATTTGCACTGTTCCCTTATCAATATCATAATCACATATAGTTAAGGGTAACCTCTCACCAGTTTCTTCAACAATAAGGATTACAAATTGTCCTGGCTGTGCTGATTCTGCCACTCTAGGAGCATGAATATCCATTGCATAGATATTATCAGCTAACATTTCCTTACTCATTATCTTATACACTACAATTCCCCCTTATATATTTTACTCTACTGACTCTATACGGTTATCTACTGCTTTTCGTATAGCTTTAATTTTGGATAGTGAATTATTTCTACTCTTATCATTAGAATATATATATATTTTAATTTTTGGCTCAGTTCCTGATGGTCTAATCGCATACCAGGACCCATCACTCATATAAAATTTTAACACATTCGATTTAGGATTACCAGTATCATCGTACAAATAGTCTATACTTTCAAATAATTCCATATTATCAATCTTTTTTATAGGACTTTTCCTAAAATTATCCATAATTCTTTTTATTCTTTCCTTACCTTCCAATCCTTTCAATTCAAAGGAAAATAGCTCTTCTAGATAATAACCATACTCTTCATAAATTTCCTCTAAAACTTCCAAAAGATCCTTGTCTAATTTTTTGTAAAATGCTGCCATTTCAGCAATCATCATTGTAGTGTTTATTGCATCTTTATCTCTTATCATGTCACTATATACATAACCTATACTCTCTTCATATCCAAATATAAACTCATAATCACTAGTTTTTTCAAATTCATTAGCTTTACCACATATATTTTTAAACCCTGTCAAAGTTTCAAAAGTTTTAACTCCATATTTCTCAGCTATCTTTTTACTAAGATCTCCTGTAACTATACTCTTAACTATAGCAGAGTTCTTTGGAAGAGTATTATTTTTACTTCTTTCAGATAAAATATAGTTTACTAACAAAACTCCCATCTGATTACCATTTATAAATTTATAGTCACTCTCTTTTTTTACCATACATGCCACTCTATCTGCATCTGGATCATTTGCTATTAATATATCAGCACATATCTCTGCCCCTAGTTTTTTAGCATACTCAAAGGCCTCTGTATATTCCGGGTTTGGATAACCTACAGTAGTAAAGTCTGGATCTGGATTCTCTTGTTCTTCAACAACATGAACATTTGTAAATCCCCTCTTCTTTAAAATTCTTCTAACTGGTTTATTTCCAGTACCATTTAAAGGAGTATATACTATAGAAATATTTTTATCTATATCATCATTTATAGCTAAATCCAAAATTTTATTTTCGTATTTAATATCCAGTTCCTCACCGATTATCTCTAATAAACCATCAGCCTTTGCTTTACTTAATGACATAGTTTTGATTAAAGAATAATCTTCTATTTTTTCTGTTTCTGATAAAATCTCATCACCTATATTATCCAATATTTGAGATCCTTCTTCCCAATATACTTTTATACCATTATAATCTTTAGGATTATGGCTAGCTGTTATCATAAGGCCTGAAATATTATTTAACTCTCTTATAGTAAAAGAAATCATTGGTGTTGATCTTATTGAGTCAAATAAAAAAGTCTTTATCCCATTTGCCGTTAAAATACTAGCAGCTATTTCTGCAAACTCTTCTGATTTATGTCTTACATCATATGAAATAGATACACCTCTATTTTTAGCATCTTCACCTCTTTTAACAATTACAGATGCCAATCCCTGTATAGCCTTTGCTACTGTATACTTATTCATTCTATTTGTACCTACTCCCAACTTTCCTCTTAAACCGGCAGTACCAAACTCTAGATCTTTATAAAACTTCTCCTCAATCTCACTTTCATCTTCCATATTCATAAGTTCTAATTTTGTTTCATTATCTATATAATCACTTACTAACCATTTTTTATACTTTTCCTTATAATTCAAAAAATCACCTCAGATTAAAATAACATATTTATCTATCACTTATATTCTACTATATTTAATACTTAATATCATCTAATATCATAAAATAAAAATAGTGCTGAGTATTTCAGCACTATTCTTAACTATATATTTAATAGTAAGTCTATAAATCTATTATACTGTCTGGATCATCCTCTATTTTTGGAACATTAATACCTAAAAATGCAAATGCTATTACTAATAGCGGAGTCAGATAATTAAAAACTGCCCATTTACCATATTCAAGAGTTGGAACTCCTAAAATTTTAGTAAAATAAACCCCACAAGTGTTCCAAGGAATTAAAACAGATGTTAAAGTTCCCGCAGACTCCAAAACATTTGATAGCATCTTAGGATGAAGCCCTCTTTCTCTATATGCAGGAGCATACATTCTACCTGGAACCACTACAGATATGTATTGTTCCGGCATTGTCGCATTACTAAATACTCCTGTTAATGCTGTAATTGTAACTAATCCACCAATAGATTTAACCTTTCTTAATAAAGTATCTACTATAACTTCTAATTGTTGTGTCTTTTCCATTATTCCACCAAACATCATAGCAATTATGGTTAAAGAAATGGATGACAACATATCATTTAGTCCTCCTGCAGATAACAATTCATCTATCATTTCTATCCCAGTTTGTGAAACATAACCTTCATGAGCTACTTGTAAAAGTTGGCCCAAGTTTGCTCCTTGCATAACTACAGCAAAAACTGCTCCTAAAATTATTCCAATTGTTATTCCTGGTATAGCTGGTGCTTTAAAAGCTATTGATACAATAACAGCTAATGGCGGTATAAGTAAAAGTGGTGATATTTTGAAAGAGCTTGCTATACCTGCTCTTATAGCTTCAATTGAACTTAAATCTCCACCCTCTCCAGTAAACTTAAATCCTACAAATAAAAAGAACGCTAATGTTAATCCATAAGATATAGTGGTCGTAAATAGCATGTTTTTAACATGGGTAAAAACATCAGTTCCTGAAACAGCTGGTGCTAAATTTGTAGTGTCTGATAATGGTGACATTTTATCGCCAAAATAAGCTCCACTTATGATGGCTCCTGTTGCAATTGCCGGTGGTATACCTAACCCCTTAGCTATACCCATTAATGCTATACCTATAGTTCCGGCAGTCCCCCAACTTGTACCGGTAGCTAAAGAAGTTATTGATGCAATTATAACTGTTGCAAATAAAAATATGCTTGGCTTTAATATACCTAGCCCATAGTAAATCATACTTGGAACTACACCAGCTATAAGCCATGTACCAATTAGTACCCCTATAATAGCTAATATGATAATAGCTTGTAATGCTTGGTAAATTCCGTCATACATTGCTGTTTGTATAGTATCCCATGAATATCCTATTTTTCCTGCCATAATAGCTGCAAAAAGTGTCCCTATTAACATTGGTATATGAGGTTCTGCATCATATACAAAAATACTAGTTGCCATAACCACTATTAAAAATCCAAACGATAGTAGTGCTTCATATAAGTATGGTTTTCTTACAAATTCTTCATTATTACTGTTGGTCCCCATAATCAATCCCCCCTGATTATAAACAGTTACTACTAACTTACTGTACTCCCCCCTTTTAAAAATTGTAACTAACCCTATTATACAAAGTTTTCAGACTTTTGGCAATCTTGTTTATTATTTGTTAATATGCTATTGTGAAAATTTTTTAAACCCGCTACCTAAAACTTCAGTAGCCTCACTTATAGTAAAAAATGCCTCTGGATCAACTTCTTCTACTATTTGTTTTAGTTTAACAATTTCTGGCGAAGTCACTGTACAATATAAAACTTTCTTTTCTTGACTTGTATAAGCTCCTTGTCCACTAAAAAAAGTAACTCCCCTTCCCATATCTCTCATAATTTTATTTGCTAATTCTCTAGAGCTGTCTGATATTATGATTATATTTTTCATCATACTAAATCCTATTTGTATTCTATCTAAAATTTGATAACCTAAATGCATTGCAATTAAAGTATACATAGCTCTAATTCCACCAAATATAAAAGCAGAAAAACTTATTATTCCTGTATTAAAAATCGTTAAACCTGTACCTATATTCATATTATACTCCTGCTTTAAAATACTGGCTAATATATCAAACCCGCCTTGACAAACTCCATTTTTGAACATTAAGCCCATACCAAGTCCGTTAAATAACGCACCAAAAACTGCCGCTATCAATATATCCTTTATAATAAATACTTCTGCCAAACTAGTTGTTAAATTTAATATACTAGAATATACAAAAATTGAAAATGTTGTATAAACCATAAATTTTTTATCTAACTTAAAAAAACCAAAAATTAATAATGGAATATTTATAAGTAATACCGATAAACCTATAGGTATGGAGGTTAAATAATTAATCATTATAGATAAACCACCAACTCCAGTAGATAAAAGTCCATTTGGTACAAAAAATACATTTATAGCTATTGAACATAAAAAATTACCTAAAATCATAAAAAATATTTTTCTTAATATTTCACTATTGTCTCCTAATATATTTCTAATTTCATTTTTTGTAATCATATCTATCTCCTTGTAAATATTTTAAAAGAAATAAGCACCAGAAGCTAACTTCTGATGCTAGTTACTACTCGCTCATATTTATCTTTTGTCTTCTCTTTATTTCTTCCATAAGTTTTTGATTAATATAGTCATATCCATTTGGGCTATGTGGTATCATACAATCCGAACAATCTTTTATCCCATTATTCATTTTATGATTTCCACCACACTCCTCCAAAAGATATAATGGACAATAACAAAACATACAATTAAAATTTGATTCATCTTTTACTTTGTGACAAGGGAAATAATCACAGGCATCATTTCTATAAAATCTATAAGAATTTTCCATAAACCCTACCTCCTAACTAAAATAACTCCTTATTAAGTTCTCTATATCATCTAGGTTATCATAACCATCTTCTTTATATCTACCTATAATGATGGTTTTTATACCGAGTTCTTTAGCAGCTTGTAACTTCTCTAAAGTTCCCCCTTTTTTACCACTGTCTTTACTAACACAATAGTCTACGTTATATTCCTTTAGCATAGCTTTATTGTACTCTTTAGAGAAGGGGCCCAAAATAGCGACCAAGTCCTTCATAGAAACTTGATTTTCTACAGCAATCTTCAAACTTGGCATTGCAGGTAATATTCTATATATAAATCTATTATTTCCCCTTACCTTTTCAAAGTCTTTGATGTTTTTAGACCCTGTTGTAAAAAATACAGTTCCTTTTATATTACCTAGATATTCATAAGCATCAACATAACTTTCTAAGTATATAACATCATCTGATGATATATCTACTGTTGGCCTTACATATCTAACATATTTTACATCTTTTTTTTGTGCAACTGTTTTAGCATTTTCAGAAACTATATGAGCATATGGATGAGTTAAGTCTACTATCAACTTTATATTATTATTATCTATCAAGTCAATCATTTCATTCATAGTTAACCTTCCCACTATAATATTTTCAATGTTTAAAAACTCTTTGGCTTCTTCTGTTGCTACAGTTACTATATAATCATCTAAGTCACTTATTCTAGAAACTAACTCCCTTGCTTCACTAGTACCACCTATGATCCAGATCATTTTATATTATAGCCCCTTGGGGTAATCATTTTATTATTCTCTATATAAGTATTACTATTTCCCACTATAACAGTTGTTAACATGTCTACCTTTTCATAATCTAGATTTCCTAAATTTGTAATTTCAACTTTTGTGCCAGGTCTTCCAGAATCTCTAACTAAACCTACCGGAGTTTTTGGATCTCTATATTTTAATATAAGCTTAACAGACTCTTCTAAATAATCTGGTCTACCCTTACTTCTAGGGTTATAAAGTGCTATAACCATATCTGCTTCAGCAGCATTTTCCACTCTTTTATATATCACATCTAAAGGAGTCATTAAATCTGATAAAGATATTGACGCATAGTCATGCATAATTGGAGAGCCTAAATCTGATGCTGCAGAAAAAGCTGCTGTTACACCTGGGATAATTTCAACGTCTATACCATCAGCTAGCTCTAATATTGGCCCTGCCATACCATATAATCCAGCATCCCCAGTACTTACTATAGAAGTTGTTTTACCTTCTTTAACTAGTTCTATAGCTTGTTTACACCTTTCTATTTCTCCTCTCATTCCTGTTGAAAATACTTCCTTGCCATCTACCCAATCTCCTAAATACTCTATATATGGAGTGTACCCTACAACCGCATCCGATTTTTTTATTACCTCTGCAGCTTTGAAAGTCATATGTTCTTTTCCACCTGGTCCAATACCTACTACATATAATTTACTCATACTACTAAATTCCTCCTTTTGATATTGATACTGTAATACCATCGTGTTTAGATTTTTCAAGTATTAATTTTCCACCTAATAAAAATGCTGCTGGTTCTGAGACCGAATAAACACCTATAGTTTTCTTTACAAAATCTGATTTACTAAACATATGATCTACCTTTGAAATCTCATCAATAGTAAAAATCACCATATCTACATCATAATGTTTAGCAGCTTCTATTATACCTATCTCATCTTTTTTTATCTCAACAGTACCCAGTGCTCGTATAGATTTACTACTTAATTTTAAATCCTTTAAACAAGCTTCAATAGCACCTATTATTTTATCTGACTCTACCCCTTTTCTACAGCCTATACCTATATTTATATTTTTAGGCCTTAGAAAAGCAACTGGTATAGATAGTTCTATATCTATTACTTTACTACTAACTATAATCAAACCTTCTACATCAGAAACCTGATCTATATTATGAAATACTTTAATGTTATTATAATTTATAACAGGTGCTTCCTCAGATATAAATCCAACATTTTTACCTTCTACCATAGATGCAGTCACATCTTTTAATTTTTTCATATCTTCTATAAAATAGTTATGTTTTTTAGCAAATATGTCTGGAGCTTCAATGCCTCTACCATCTGTAGCTGTAGTTACGATTGATTCTGCTTTTATTTCTTTTGATATTATTTCTGATAACATATTCGCTCCACCAAGATGCCCTGATAATAAAGATATTACATACCTACCTAAATCGTCAATAACTAATATAGCTGGATCTTTAGTCTTATCCTCAATATAATCTTTTATATACCTTACAGCTATTCCAGTCGCTGATATAAATATAAAAGCATCATAATTATTCCAATTAGTCTTTAAAAAAGATTTAATTCCACCATTATATTCTTTATTTGTTATACTTTCAAAAGTATATCCATTTTTGTTAAGTTTAACTATTTTACTAGCTAAATCTTTTGCCTTAGTAGTAAAGGATAGAATAGCTATTTTCATTATTATATACCTTTCCTATACTCATGTGTAAATTCAGGATCATATAATTTAGATCTTTCATAAGCTCCTTCTATAAAGTGTCCAACTAATATTTGTGCTGTTTTCTTTATACCTTCTCTTTTTACCTTCTCCTCAATATTAGCTAATGTTCCTAAAACTATTTTTTCATCTTCCCAACTAGCCTTATATACGACAGCTATTGGTACATCATCACTACCATAACCTTCTTTAAGCTCTTCTACAACTCTATCTATATCTTGTACCGATAAAAATATTGCCATTGATGCTTTATGACTAGCCAGTTTACTAAGTTTTTCCTCTTCAGGAACTGGGGTTCTACCCTCAATCCTAGTTAAAATTACTGTTTGTGTCACATCCGGAAGTGTTAGCTCTCTCTTAATGGATGCTGCAGCTGCTGTAAATGAACTAACTCCAGGTATTACTTGGTACTTTATATTATTCTCTTTTAAAATATCCATTTGCTCTCTTATAGCACCATATATAGCAGGGTCTCCAGTATGAAGTCTTACTAAGCTTTTACCTTCTTTTTCTGCTCTTTTCATAACCTCTATAACTTCTTCTAAAGTCATAGATGCTGAATTATATATCTCTGCACCATCTTTACAAAAATCCATATGCTCCTTAGATACTAAGGAGCCTGCATAAATTACAATATCAGCTTCTTCCATTAATTTTCTACCTTTAATTGTTATTAAATCTACATCTCCAGGTCCTGCACCTACAAAACTTATCATTCTTTCACTCCTTTTACTATAAAAATTGGATTTTGTCCCTTTAGAAGTCCCAATTTATCTAAAGAAGATGCTTGGATCATATGGGTTTCTATATTTTTATAGTTATATTTTTTCATTAAATTTCTAAATTTTTCTAAATTACTTAGCATTATAAAATTTGCTACTAATATACCTTCTACTTCTAAATTTTGATCTAGATATTGAAATATACTACTTAGTTCTCCCCTACTACCACCAATAAATACTTTATTAAATTTAGTATCTGGTAAATCATACGGAGCTTTTCCTTCTATTATATCTAGTTTCAAATTAAACTTATCTCTATTTTTTTTAATTAGCTCAACACCTTCGCTTACAGTCTCTATAGCTACTACATCAGCCCCTTGAGCTGCTGCCTCAATTGATATTGAACCAGTACCAGCACCTATGTCCAAAAACTTATCTCCCTGATCTATTTCTAAGTATGCCATAGTCAAGACTCTAACGTTATATTTTGTCATAGGTACTTTTCCTCTAATAAAATCTTCATCTTTAATCCATTTCATTTATTATCACCACCACTGCCAATGGTGAAAGATCTTCTATATCCTCACCTATATTATAAAGCTCTAAATGTTCATTATCATAAGATAGATTAAATCCCACATACATTTTTCCCACGATACCTATTTTTTTTAACTCCTTGGATATAAAGTTTGGTGTATGTTTTTTATCAGTTAAGACCACATATTTTCCCTCATCTTTTATTTTTTCTAATGAGTTCTCCCTACCATGTAATGAAATAAACCTAGCATCTTGCCAAGGCATAGCTATTTTAGACATCATATATTGAAATGAAGATAGCCCTGGCAATACTTTATCTACCTTTACACCCTTGTATTTTAAAAACTTAACTATACCAAAGAAATTGGGATCTCCTGATGCTAATATAAGAATATCTTTTTCTTTATTTTTATCTATGATATCTAGACTTTCATCTACTCTAGTTACCTGTATAATATCCTCTCTTATATTCTTAAAACTAGACTTTATTCTGCCAAAAGCTATAACAATAGGAAAATTTCTTATACTCTCTAAAACTTCCAAAGTTAAATATTTAGGATTTCCTGGACCCGATCCTGCTACTACTATCAAAATCTACACCCCTTTTCATAGAATATATAATAACTTTTACATTTATATCCTCATCCTTTAGATATTTTTTTACTCTAAGCTCTGCTCCTTTTTCCATTTCTCTAACCACAGATGAGTATCCTTGATCAATGCAAATATTAATTGCCTCTTCAGCTGTTAAACATTCATCAATTCTATTTAATAACTCCTGAGGTGCTCCCATTAAAGCTAAATAATAAATAAAGGCCTCCATTCTGGTATCTGCCGCTTTACTATGAGTATTAAAAATTCCTATTGATAATTTAGCAAATTTTCCTATATGCCCTATCATAGTTATATCTCTAAAACCTTTAGAATAGGCATATAGTAAGCTATCACCTAAAAAGTTTGAAACTTTAACTCTAGACATTTTCAAATTTAGTGTATCAGCTATCTTCTCTCCATAATTACCTGGAACTAAAATTATACTATCTTTTTTACTATTCTTTTTAACCATATCTATTTCCAAATATATAGTTTTTAATAATGCTTCTTCTGACATAGGATAGACTATCCCTTTAGTTCCAATTATAGATATTCCACCCTCTATTCCTATGTTTTTATTAAATGTTTTTTTACCAATTGCTTCACCTTCAGGCGCATATATTAAAACATTATATCCCGATGAAGAAACTTTCCTCAATTCTTTTTTAATCATTTTTCTAGGCACTGGATTTATAGCTGCTGAACCAACCTCTCCGAATAAACCTTCTTTGTTTATTCGTCCAATCCCTTTACCACCATCAATTTTTATCTCTCCATCTTCTCTTTTCTCTACCCTGGAATAAATTTCTATACCATCAGTATTATCAGGATCATCGCCTGCATCTTTAATTATAGAGCAAGAAGCATACTCTTTTGATATAGTAGGATTGTGTACTTCTAATTTTAAATCAATCCCCGCTGGAGTCTCTATATCTATATACTTTACAATTTTACCCGTTTTAAGCATCATAGCTGCAGCTTTAGATGCAGCTGTCGCACAGCTTCCTGTTGTATAACCGCACCTTAAATTTTTTCCATCCTTTACAACATATAAATCTAAAGTCATTATCTACCTACAACCATATATAGTAACGCATTTATAATAGATGCTGCAACATTACTTCCACCTTTATATCCTACTGTTGTAATTGATGGAATATCAAATTCTCTTAAATATTCTTTAGATTCTGCAGCACCTACAAATCCTACAGGAACTCCTACTATAAATTTAGGATTAAGGTTTCCTGCTTTAACATGTTCTAAAATTCTAAATAATGCAGTTGGAGCATTACCTATTACAAAACATTCTACTCCTTCTTCTACGGCTAAATCTATAGCACAAGCTGATCTAGTAGTTCCCAACTCTTTTGCCATATCAAAAACTCTTTCATCATCAATAAAGCACTCTAAACTACAGTTTGCCTTCTCTAGTGCTGGTTTGTTAATTCCCATGAAACCCATTCTTGTATCTGTATAAATCTTAGTTCCTTTAGATATCTCTTCCTTCGCCACATTTATAAAATCATTCTTAAATTCTATAATTTTCCTATATTCAAAGTCTCCAGTAGTATGAATCATTCTTTTCGCAATAACCATTTCTTCTTCATTAAAATCTACATCTGACATAACCTCATCTATTATATTCATACTTTTATTTTCTATTTCCATAGGATTCTTTATATACATTTTACCTCTCCTTTTTTATAATATCAGTTAAAAAATCTATAGCTTCAAGATTTCCTAAATAATTTAAATGCTGATAATAAGCTAATGCATTTTTATATCTATATCCACACTTCCATTGCCTTTTGCTTTTAGGTTTTGTAACTTTTATAATTTCCTCTTTATCAATAAAGACTTCAGATTTATGATATTCATTTCCATTTAATATAGTTCCCTTTTCACCATATAAACCGCCTTCTAATAGCTCCATATTAACATATCCGAATCTTTTAAGTTTGTCAGTCGTTTTAGAATAACCTTTAAATACACCAACCATACTTAAACCATTTAATTTTTCGGTTAGATACATAAGTCCACCCGATTCAGCTAATAAGTATCCTCCCGATTCTACATATTCTTTTATACTTTTTTTCATATCCACATTTTTTGAAAGTTTCTCAATATAAAGCTCAGGATAACCTCCACCTATAATAACCAAATCTGCAAGAGGCAATTTTTTATCATAAAGTGGCGAAAAGTATTCTACATTACCCAACGCATTGAAAATTTTCAAATTCTCATTATAGTGGAAATTAAAAGCTTCATCTCTTGCTATAGCAATTTTTATAGCTTTATTTTTAAGTTTAAATTTTTCAATTTTATTTATATCTGATGCTAAATTAATTAAAGAATCTATATCTATTGTTTCCTCTACCTTTTTAGCAGCCATATCAATAAGATTATCACTATATTTATCACTATAAACATCTATCAATCCTAATCTACTAGTTTCAACCTTAAGACTATCATAATTAGGGATGTACCCTAAAACTTTTACACCAGTATAAGTCTCTATCGGTTCTTTTAACATTTCATAAATAGCTTTATTAGTTTTATTTAATATAACCGCCTTTATTCTAGAATCCTCAAAATCTACCATACCTTTAATCTTAGCAACAGCTGAAAACATTTCACCTTTAGGAGAATAAACTAAAACAGCATTAGTATTTAATATACAAGATATATCATAACTTGAATTAATAAAAGTATTAGATATACCATCAAAGTAACCCATAGCACCCTCAATAACTGCTAAATCACCCTGATTCATTCCCACTGCTACTTGGATCCCGGTTAGCCCCATAAGATGAGTATCTAAATTACCAGCTAACTTATTTGCTGCTTTTTCTAAGTATCTACGGTCTATAAAGTCTGGTCCTGTTTTAAAAGGTGATACATCTATTCCTCTTTTAACCAATGCTCTAATAATTCCTAAAGTAACAATAGTTTTTCCTGTATTGCTAGATGGAGCTGTTATCATTATTGACTTCATATAATCACCACTAAATAATATCTTCTAAATGTTCAATGAATATATCTCTAATTTTTTTAAATTCGCCTAATCCTTTAAGTTCTACAGATACATCATAACCTTTTGTTTGTAAAATACTTTTCCAAGAGTCTTCATCATCTGATGCCATATCATTTATAGCATGATCTCCTGCGACTAACATAAAGGGTCTAAGTTCTACTTTACTAGTATTTTCTAAATTTTCTATTACATCTTCTAGAGTTCTCGAGCCTTCTACAGTTGCAACATAAACATTAGAATATCCATTCTCCCTAAAAGTAGTTTCTAATTTCTCATATGCCTCATCAGCTATATGATCTGATCCATGTCCCATGTAAATAATATTCGATTCCTTATCCAAGTCTAGAGCTTTAACAACCTTTTCATAGTCCTCATTACTTGATAGTAAAGGTGCTCCTAATTTTATATTAAAATCTTTATTAATTTCTAAAAAACTATCTATCTCAGCTTTAGTTTTATCATATTCATGACCTTCTATTATCAATGATGGCTGTACAAATATATCAGTGATGCCTTCATCCTTCATTTTTTCTAATGCTTCTGTAGGATTGTCTACATAGTAACCTCTTTCTTTCAATCTTTTAGCTACAATCCTAGAAGTAAATGCTCTTAAAACTTTAAAATCCTTATATTCTTCAATAACTTCATTTTCTAATGCCTCTATAGTCTTTTTCCTAGTCTCTTCATAAGTAGTACCGAAACTTGTTAAAATTATTCCTTTTTTCATTTAATCAACCTCTCTCTAAAAATTTATTTTATTAAAAGCTTTAACTAAATCTAAATTTTTATCCCTATCTTTTATTGCAACTCTTATATGATTTTTGCCTAAAGTTTTAAAAGATGAACATTTCCTGATAAGGATACCATTTTTTATAAATTCATTAAAAGCATAGTCTTCATCTCTATTATCTAGTTTAATTAAGATATAATTTGTATGACTTTTATATACTCTTATACCTTCAATTTTTTTCAACTCTCCGAGTAAAAACTCTCTTTCTCTCTCTATATATTTTTTTGATTCTTCTATATAATCTCTTTGATTAAAAATATACTCACCAGCCAGTGCTGCTAATGTATTCACACTCCAAGTTAAAGATTTTTCCTCTATCTTTTCAACTATATCTAAACCTGCACATCCGTATCCTAATCTTAATCCAGGTATTGCAAAGAACTTAGTAGCCGCTCTTATTATACAAACATTAGTAAAATTTCTTTTCTTAAATATTTTTATACTGTCATAATCATCTGGAGCAAACTCAAAAAAAGCTTCATCTAAAAGAAGATAGGCTCCTCTTGATATTGTTAAGTCATAAAGTGTCAATAGTTCTTCTTTAGTTAAACGTAGTCCTGTAGGATTATTAGGATTACCTATTATAATTAAATCTCCAGCCTTAATCTGTTTTTCAAAAGCTGGTAAGTTTAATTTAAATTCATTATCATAATTAATCTCAAGATACTCCTTACCATGAACTTTTGCTCTTAATTTATATTCAGAAAAAGCAGGGCTAGTTGTTATCACTCTATTAGCTATAAGATTAAATATATCAATTATTTCCATAGCCCCATTTCCAACCAATATATTTTTTTCATTAGCACCCAGGTATTTAGCTATAGAACTTTTTAATTTTCTATACTTAATATCAGGATATTTTTCAACTTCATCAAAATTTCTAAATAAATGCTCTTTTAATCCTTTAGGCACTCCTAAAGGATTAATGTTACTACTAAAATCTATTAACTCTCCGTCATACATATGACTATAACTTAGTAAATCTCCACCATGTATCATCAATTATCCCACTACTCCCTTATTTTTTTAGCTAATATCAATGATATATAATCTTTATTATTAAGAATCTCATGTTTATCCAATAAAATTTGTTCTTCTTCTAAAGTTGCTCTTTTAATGTATTTATATTCAAAATCATTTCTTTCTAATGCTGACAATATTTCTTCCTTATTTTTATTTGTTTTTAATATAGCTAAAGAGTCTACATGATTTAATAAATCTTCCTTAAAATTATCACATAAAAGAAAATTATCATCTTTAACAGTTAAACATGTTTTTGATTGAGAAGCAGCCGCTATAAAAGATGGTATTCCAGGTGCTATTTCAATGTCTATATGTTTATATTTTTTTTCTATCTCTTGAACTATATAAATGAAAGTACTATACACCATAGGATCACCAATTGTCAGAAATGCTCCACACTCACCTTCTGGAATTTCACTTTCTATAATTTCAGCTGCTCTCTTATAATCTTCTCTTGTTACATTTCCCATAGGAAAATCAATCAAAACTATTTTTTTACCTTCTATAAACTCTTTTGCAGTATTTATAGCCATATTCTGACCTCTGTTGTTTGGTCCAAAAATTACGCTAGCTTCTTTCATAACACGTACTGATTTTAATGTTAAAAATTCTGGATCTCCAGGTCCAGTTCCTACCCCATAAAGTTTTTTAATCTTTGTCAATTTTTCCACTCCTTTATAAAAAAAACCTCCTTAAAAGGAGGTATACATTCTTTAATACACTTTCCCTCCGAAAGATTTCTTCACTAGACAAGTATCCTGGCTCAAGTTCATCTTACTCTTATACCTTCCCTTTCGGTGGTCCTATAATTTCATCACTTTTACAGTAGCGGGGGCTGCATTGGCTTAACCAATTTCCTTAAGTCTAGATTTTCTATTTAATTCTATATAAGTTTATCATATTAAAGTTTTTACTACAATACAGCATATATATATAATAACAAATAAAATTTCTGTTCTATACATAATATTTAGTGTATCAATTATATGTGATTTGTTTAATTTATTTATATCTTCTCCAATATAAGGCTTTTCGACTAATTTACCATGATATATATTAGGTCCACCTAGACGAATTCCTAAAAGCCCTGCTACAGCTGACTCTGGATATCCAGCATTAGGACTAGAATGATTATTTTTATATTTTTTTAAAAATTCGTAACCTCTCCTATAATTATATGAAAAGTAAGATGACAATAACATTAATATTGCAGTAATTCTAGCAGGTATATAATTGAATATATCATCTATAATAGCAGGATAACGTCCAAAATCTATATACTTTTCATTTTTATAACCTAACATAGAATCCATAGTGTTTACCATTTTATACATCAATCCCCCTGCTGGACCTAATAAAAACATATAAAATAAAGGCGCAATAACTCCATCTGAAGTATTTTCAGCGACCGTTTCAATTGTAGCACTAATTACTCCTTCTTCTTCTAAGCAACTTGTATCTCTGCCTACTATATAAGCTAATCTTTCCCTTCCTTCTTCTAAACTTATATCTAGTTTCTCTAAAACTTTTTTTGCTTCATAACCTAATGATTTAGCAGCTAAACAACTATACATAATGTATATAGATGTTATCCTAGAAACTTTACTACTAAGTATATTTAATAAAATATATGGTAGAAAGAAAGATATTATTATATTAAATATTGCTACTATTAATCCAGCTATTCTTAATTTCTTTTCATCCTCTATACGTCTTCTTATATAATTATCCTCTATACTTATAATATTCCCCATAAGTTTTACTGGATGTGGCATATTATAGGGGTCTCCTAATATAAAATCCAGTATTACTGCTATTATAATATTATAAATTTTACTCATGATATTTCCCCAGCAAGCTATATATATATTTAATATCCATATTTTCCCTTAACATAGAAGCAAGTCTGTCCATCTCCTTATCCATCTCTTCTTCTGTCTGAGGATTATCATTACAAAGTTTTTTATAATCTATCAAGCTATCTTCATCTACAAGTTCTAGGGGCATATAAGGTATAGTTCCTATAACAGGTATATTTAATATTTTTTCTATCATTCTTATACCTGGGTCTAATAAAGTTTTATCTCCTCTAAATTTATTTATTACAAGGCCTTTAATTCTAGCTCTTTCTTCTTCCTCTAAAAGCATAACAGTTCCATATAATGAAGCAAACACTCCCCCTCTATCTATATCTGCTACTAATATAACTGGTGCATCAGCTATTTCTGCCATTCCCATATTAACAATATCATTATCTTTTAAATTTATTTCTGCAGGACTCCCAGCTCCTTCTATTACTACTATTTCATTTTCCCTCTCTATTTCTTCAAATAATTCTGCTATAAAACCTTTCAAACTATTTTTAAAGTCATAGTATTCAAGAGCTTTCATATGATATTTTTCTTCTCCTAAAATTATGACTTTAGATCCTACGTCTGACGAAGGTTTAAGAAGAATAGGATTCATCTTAGCCTCAGGCTCAAGCCCAGCTGCTTTTGCTTGTAGCGCTTGAGCAGTACTCATCATCTCTCCTTTTTCAGTTGTATGATATCTCGAAGACATATTTTGAGATTTAAAAGGATACACTTTATAACCATCTTGCGAGAAAATTCTACATAATCCTGTTGTCAACATTGATTTTCCTGCAGAAGAAGTTGTTCCTTGTATCATTAAATTTGCCATGTTATTCCTCCAATTTATTTAATCTTTTCTAAAATTAATTATATCTATAAATCTTAAAGCTTTACTATAATATAGTAACATATCTAACTTGCTTTTTATAATAAAATTTAAGATACTTTCTAACTCAATAAAAAAGAGTTATCTAAAGATAACTCTTTTTATATAAAACTATAAATTAGTATTTTTTCTCTTTTTATTATCAATATTATCTTTTAAATTAGTCTCTGCTCTAGATAACATTAATTTTAACCTATTTAACTGATTTACAGTGCTTGCACCAGGATCATAATCCAGAGGTATTATATTCGCCTTTGGATTTATATCTCTTACAGCTTTTACCATTCCTTTACCTGTTATATGATTTGGTAAACATCCAAATGGTTGAACACATACAACGTTTTCAGCACCCTCTTGTATCAACTCTAGCATTTCTGCAGTTAAAAGCCAACCTTCTCCAGATTGATTTCCTAATGAAATAATTTTTTCTGCCAAATTTGCTAAATCTTCAATGTATAGAGGTGGAGTAAATCTATCACTATTTCTTAAAATATTCCTAATTGGCTCTCTATATGTCTCAACATATTTTATAGCTGCACTTCCCATTAGCCTTGGAAATACCGATTTTCCTAGTTGCTCATTTTTAAACTTAGAATTATATAAAGAATAGAACATAAAGTCAGTCAAGTCACTTATCATAACTTCCGCTCCCTCTTCTTCTAAAGTTTCTATCAAATTATTATTCGCTAAAGGATGATACTTAACTAATATCTCTCCTACTATGCCTACCTTAGGTTTCGAACTATCAATTATTTCTAATTTATCAAAATCTTCCACTATAGCTTTCGCTAACTCTATAAATCTTTTCCTATTTATATTTTTTAATTCTCTTCTAATTTTTTTTATCCAATTTTTCAAAAGCAAGTCAGTAGAATTTTTTATTTTTTCATATGGTCTAACTCTTAAAGTGACTCTCTGTAAAAGGTCTCCTAATAGCGTCGACATTATTAAGTTATTAATCATACTAATTGAATAAGTGAAGCCAGGATTACTTTCTATTCCCTGAGCACTAACAGCTATGACTGGTATATTTTCAAAACCTGAATCTTTTAATGCTCTTCTTAAAAAACCAATGTAATTAGATGCTCTACACATACCTCCAGTTTGGCTTAAAATAATAGCAGTCCTATCTAAATCATATTTCCCTGATTTTAATGCATCTATAAATTGACCAATCACTATAATAGCAGGATAACACGCATCATTATGAACATATTTTAAACCATTGTCAACTATGTCTGTAGTCATATTCTTCAAAACTTCAACATTATAACCAGATATATTTAAAGATTTTTCAATTAAAGCAAATTGTATAGGAGCCATTTCAGGCATTAAAATTGTATGAGTTTCTTTATGCTCTTTTTCAAACTTAACTTTTTTAATTTTATGGTCTGATTTTTCTTTTAATTTTGTATCCTTTCTTTCCTCTAATGCTGCTAAAAGTGATCTTAATCTTATTGTAGCAGCTCCTAAGTTGCTTATTTCATCTATTTTTAACTGTGTATATAGTTTGTTTTTACTATCTAATATTTCATGGACCTGATCTGTTGTTACTGCATCTAATCCACATCCGAACGATACTAACTGTATTAAGTTTAAATTATCTTGTCTAGAAACATACTCAGCAGCTCTATAAAGCCTTGAATGATATGTCCACTGATCTAAAACTCTTAAAGGATCATTTATTTTTCCTAAATGATCTACACTATCCTCTGTTAATACTGCTAATCCTAATGATGTTATAAGATTTGGAATACTGTGATTTATAGCTGGATCAATATGATATGGTCTTCCTGCTAAAACTATCCCCTGAAGATCATTTTCAACAAGATATCTTACTGTCTCCTCACCTTTTCTTCTTATGTCATCTTTATATAGCATAAGTTCTTCCCAAGCTGAATTAACCGCTTTAC
The DNA here is from genome assembly GCA_030146915.1 of Tissierellales bacterium. Taxonomy (GTDB): domain Bacteria; phylum Bacillota; class Clostridia; order Tissierellales; family Tissierellaceae; genus JASLAT01. The sequence goes on along the minus strand of JASLAT010000034.1, from coordinate 100,436 downwards.
GCAAATCTCTTTTATCAATATCAAACTCTTTTAAAGATGATTCAAGAACTTTTATCAGGCTTTTTTTATTATCAAATGTTAAAAACGGATTTTTAAAAATTATATTTGAATCCTTTAGTTCCTCTATGTTATTCTTTATAACTTCTGGGTAGCCGGCAACTACTGGACAATTCAAATGATTATCCGTATTAGCATTTTCCATTTCTTCATAAAACACTGATGGATAAAATATAAATTGAACATCTTTATTAAGCAAATTCATAATATGTCCATGACTTATTTTTGCTGGATAACAGGCTGTCTCACTTGGAATAGAAGCTATTCCATCCTCATATGTTTCTCTAGAAGATTTATCAGATAGGATAACCCTAAATCCTAAACTTGTAAAAAACTTGTGCCAAAATGGATAATTTTCATAAATATTTAAGACTCTTGGTATACCTACATTACCTCTAAAAGCTTCCTCTTTATTTAATGACTTGTAACCAAATGTTCGTTTATATTTATAATTAAATAAATTTGGTAATTTGTTTTTTTCAATATTTAAACCTGCTCCTCTCTCGCATCTATTCCCTGTTATATATTTTTTCCCATCAGAAAAAGTATTAATTGTAAGCTTACAGTTATTACCACATTTCCCACAAACTTCCTGATTTGTAATATAACTAAAATTCTCAGATTCTTTATGACTCAGAATACTAGAAGTTTCACCTCTATATCTTTCCTTCGCTATTAATGACGCTCCTAGCGCCCCCATAAGTCCTGCTATATTAGGTCTAATAGCTTCTCTTTCCGATATCTTCTCAAAGCTTCTTAGTATAGCATCACCGTAAAAAGTACCACCTTGAACTACAATCTTTTCTCCTAATTCTCTTGGATCTCTAGCTTTTATTACTTTTTGTAATGCATTTCTAATTACTGAGTAGGCTAAACCTGAAGATATATCTCCTAAGGTAGAACCTTCTTTTTGAGCTTGCTTAACCATTGAATTCATAAAGACTGTACATCTAGACCCTAAATCAACAGGATTTTTTGCTAACAATCCTTCTTCTAAAAAATCTTCAACTGACATATTTACTGATTTAGCAAAAGTTTCTATAAAAGATCCACAACCAGAAGAACATGCTTCATTTAGGAGTATCTCATTTATTACACCATCTTCTATTTTTATAGCCTTCATATCCTGTCCGCCAATATCTAAAATAAAATCAACATCTGGTTGAAAAAGCTTAGCACCTCTATAATGTGCCATAGTCTCAACTACACCATAATCCACTCCTAATCCTGCTTTTATAAGCTCTTCGCCATAACCTGTTACACAAGAACTTGAAATATTAATATTTGGTAATTTGTTATATATTTCCTTTAGTATTTTAACAGATTGATCCAACGGTTTACCTTTATTATTTCCATAAAAAGAATATAGTATTTCTTCCTCTTCACTTAACAAAATTGCTTTAGTTGTAGTAGAGCCTGCATCTATACCTAAATAGGCTAATCCTGTGTAATCCTCTGGATTTTTAACATAATTTACTTTATTTTTACTATGTCTTTCCTTAAAGATGTCATAGTCTTTAGTACTTTTGAAAAGAGGTTCCACCTTTTTTATTTCTATACTAGTTTCATACTTATTAGTTTGTAATCTATCTTTTATTTCTCGATAAGATATAGGGTGTTCTTTTGTAGAAGATAAAGCAGCACCCATTGCTACATATAACTGTGAATTTTCAGGATGGATTATTTCATCATCCTTTAAATCCAATGTTTTTATAAACCTCAATCTAAGCTCATCTAAAAAATGAAGAGGTCCTCCTAAGAATGCTACTTTCCCCTTTATAGGTCTTCCACAAGCTAAATTAGATATAGTTTGATTTACCACTGCTTGAAATACTGATACAGCTATATCTTCCTTAGTAGCGCCTTGATTTATTAAAGCTTGAACATCGGTTTTTGCAAATACCCCACATCTAGATGCAATAGAATATATATTTTTATGATTTTTTGCTAAGTTATTTAACCCTCCTGCATCTGTTTCTAATAATGATGCCATTTGATCTATAAAAGCACCAGTTCCACCAGCACAGATACTATTCATCCTTTGCTCTAGCGCTTCTCCAAGATAAGTTATTTTAGCATCCTCTCCACCTAACTCTATAGCTACATCAGTTTGAGGAATCATCTTCTCAATTCCATTTGTCGATGCTATAACCTCTTGAATAAATGGTATATTAAGCCATTCCTTAACACCTAATCCACCCGATCCAGTTACCATTATTGTTAAATCCTCATTCTTAAACCTTTTATATGCATCTAATAATACATCGCCTACCGTTTTTTGAACATCTGAGAAGTGTCTTTTATAAACGGAATATACTAAATCTAATGAACTATTCATAATAACTAATTTTACAGTAGTTGAACCTACATCCAATCCTGCGTGATATAATGACATTTTTCCATCTCCTTTACTAATTAAATTAAAACATTAACTCGTAATAAAAATGTCATTGTATGCTTCCTCAAATAAGTCCAAAGATACTATCCTATCTTTACCTCCCCAGTCAAATTTTACTAAAACTCTATCATAATAATCTATATATTTAAATTCATTTGTATCTTCTGTATCTTCAAAGTTTAAATAAACAACTTTAAAATATTTTCTATTATTAATAAAATTTTCTTGGTTTTCTAACCTTAACAAATCCTTACTCTCAGCTATTAGTGTCTTCCAGTTCCCCTGATCTTCCTTTAAAAAGTAACCTGGTTTTGCTTCACTAAAAATTATATTTTTATTTTTATTTATGTAGTTAAAATCACTCTTTTTTATCTCATTATTGATTTTCATTTTTAAAGGTTCTGCAAAACTGCTAGAATTAATTAATAAAAGTATGACTAAGATAGCAACAACTTTTACAATTTTCTTCATACCCTCACCTCATATTTAAAGCTAATAGTTTAATCAGTTACTTAGTAGACTACATTATAGCATAAAGATTTAGTATTTAAAGACCAAATAGGTTAAACTTTATCCTATATGAATTTAAACTATATATTTGTTCTATCAATTCTATAAACTAACATACTAAAATATTAAACACTTTCAGTTTTAGTATGATATTATATCATGTTCTTTAACTATTAATATCTTTTCAATAATTATAAAAAAAGAGCTATACTATAAGCTCTTCTTTAATCCATTTCCCAATTGTGATAAACATCTTGAACGTCATCTAAATCTTCTAAAAGATCAATTAACTTTTCCATATTTTCAATGTCTTCCTCTTCAGATAACTTGATAGTAGTTTCTGGTAAGTAAGTTAATTCTACTATAGCAAACTCATACCCTAATTCTTCTAAACCTTCCTTAACTTTATTAAATTCTTTTGGCTCAGTGATTATCTCGTAACCCTCATCTTCAATAGAAAAATCTTCTGCCCCTAAATCTATAGATTCTAACATAAGTGAGTCCTCATCTATTGTTTCAGACTTTTCTATACCTATAAGACCTACTCTTTTGAATAAGTATGAAACTGATCCATCTTGCCCTAAGTTTCCTCCACCTCTATCAAAAGCATGTCTCACCTCAGGAGCTGTTCTATTCCTATTATCAGTTAAACAAGATACATATACAGCTATACCTCCTGGTCCATACCCCTCATATGCCACTTCTTCGAAGTTTTTACCACCTAATTCACCGCTTCCCCTTTTTATAGCACGTTTAATATTATCATTAGGCATGTTGGCTGCTTTTGCCTTATCTATAGCGGATGCTAATGCAGGGTTAAACTCTGGATCAGAACCTCCTTCTTTAGTAGCTACCATTATTTCTCTACCTATTTTAGTAAATATCTTGCCTCTCTTAGCATCTTCTTTACCTTTTTTATGCTTTATATTACTCCATTTTGAATGTCCTGCCATATTATCTCTCCTTATAAAATACTAACATTATTTTAGCATAGTATATCTGTTTTTGCATCTATTTTTTAAAGTATGGTGGATATTGACGTTTGTGTTGACTTTTTTTATACATATTATCAATTTTATTAGACAAATCATTTGATACTTCTTCTTTATTTATATATGATTCTAGTACTTCATAAGTAAAACCCATTTCTTCTTCATCAGATTGATTTTTCCATAGTCCTGCACTTGGAGTTTTCTCTATTATTTCTTTTGGTATCTTTAATATCTCAGCCATTTCATATATCTCTGACTTAGTAAAGTCAATTAATGGTAACATATCAACAGCACTGTCTCCATGTTTAGTAAAATATCCAGTAATAAACTCAGATTTATTAGTTGGACCTGCGACCAAATAATTAAAGGTCTGAGCAAAATAATATAGAGTTGTCATTCTAAGCCTAGGTTTAATATTAGATCTTGCTAACTTATTATTGCAGTCTATGTTTACAGCATTTAATAATTCATCATAAGTAGAGCTCAGATCAACTTTTAAAGTTTCTAATCCTAATGATTTAGCAACTAAAATTCCATGTTCTTCATCTTGATCAATACTATGACAAGGCATTATAACTCCAACACTGTTATCAGGAAAAGCTTTTTTAGCTAACCCTGCCATAACAGCCGAATCTACCCCTCCACTTAAGCCAAATATTATACCTTTTGATCCAGCTGATATAACCTGATTTTGTAACCACTCAACTAGTCTCTCTATTGTATTATCCATGTTATCATCTCCTATTAAGTCAATTATAGCATAAAAAATAATACCCTGAGAAGTATTTAAGATACTTAAGAAATAATATCTAAAATTAATTCTTCGCGGGTATTATAATAATCAAGTTATAAATTAAAATATTTTACACATTCCACTATCTTGCTTCTTAGGCCCTTGATCTCTTAATGTTGCGTATATACAATCTCCTGTCAAATACTTTAAACCTAGCTCTTCTGCCTTCTTAACTACTTCATCATCATAACTTCCTGGTTGAAAGAAAATATATTCTATCCCAGCATCCTTAGCTTCTTCTAAAGTTTTTATAGCAATCTTCGGTCCAACAACCATATCTAAAACATCTACTTTTTCATCAATATCCTTAACAGAGTCATAAACCTTTTCTCCCTCTAACTCATCTAATCTAGGATTTACACCATATGCTTTATAACCATGTTCCTTTAAAATTTTCCATATTTTATATCCATATCTATCTGTCTTATCTGTTAATCCTGCTACTGCCCATACTTTTTTATCTAGCATTTCCTGCTTTATATTTGACATATTATCATCCTCCTAATATAGATTTATTATACCCCCTTAGAGTATATATTAAACATCTATTTAATCACTTTTCCATCCTTCATAGCTACATATTCCTGACTCTCTATACTTATTAAAGCATCTCCATTACTTAAATCAGTAATTTTTTTAGAAAAATGGTCATATTGATCAACTTCAACATAAACATATAAATTAACAGCATCATCAAACACAGAATCTTTTATAATATAATTTTCATTTAATAAATAGTTCTCTATAGAACCATACAAAGTGTATTCTATTCTAACTTTTACTATATAATTTAAAACCATGTCCACTATTATTCCAGCATCTATACCTATTTTAGCAGTTTTTGTATATGCTCTTATTAGACCTCCCGCTCCTAATTTTGTACCCCCAAAATATCTAGTCCCAACAACTACTACGTTTACTAGTCCCTCTTTCTTTAATACTTCCAAAGTAGGTATCCCTGCTGTACCTGATGGCTCACCATCATCACTAAATCTTTGTGTTAAAGCATCTAATCCTATTATATAAGCATAAACATTATGTGTTGCATCATGATGCTTAGTATTTATTTTTTCTATAAACTCTAAAGCCTCCTCTTCACTTTCTACCGGTTTAGCATAACCTATAAATCTTGACTTATTAATATCTATCTCATCAACTCCATATTTGTATATAGTTTTATACCTTTTATGTTTCATTTTTCCTCTCCTTATACAATAAAAAATAAGGAACAAGTCCTTATTTTTTATTAATAATTTTTATTTTGAAGCTTCCAACTTTTTTTCATACTCTTTACATTCTATATATTTTTCTTTTGATAATTTTAAAAGAGACTTGTCCTGACTATATGTTATCATATCTATAGCTTTTTCTACTGGATAAAATCCTCCTTCGGTAAAACCTTCATCTTCATTAATCTCATAATCTAAATCATTAGCTTCCATAATAAACCAGGTTATTTTATTACAAACAGGTTTTTCTCTAGTTATTGAAAAAAATTCATACGCTGTATCTCCTGCAGCAGAAATTATGTTTGCATCTACACCAGTTTCATATTTTACCCTTTCAACAGCTGTTTCAGTAGCTAACTTATTTTCTCGAATTTTACCTTTTGGTAGGACCCATTCTCCCTTTTCATTTTTTAATATAAGGGCCTTTCCATCCTTAAAAACTACTCCACCTGCACAATTTCTAATCAACATAGTCAGCACACTCCTTTAATTTTATATTATATATTTACTATACTTATTAAAATCTATCTGGCTAATTCTGACTTGTAATAAAGTGCCTTCTTCTAAATATTCAATCTTTTCAACTTCATAGTTACTCATAAAATAATCTAAAATATTATGATCAATAAACGGTATTTTCATATTCACATCATAGTATTTTTGTGGTAATTTATCCTCTATGTTTTTTACCAGTCTCTCTATATCACTTTCTTTATATGCTGATATAAATATCTTATCATAATTACCACTATCTTTGAAAAATAAATCTTGTATTTCTACTTTATCCATTTTATTAAATACAGTTATTATCGGCTTATCTAAAACTTTTAAATCATCTAATATTTTCATTGTAGTATCTATTTGTATATCTAAGTCTTCACTCGATGCATCTACCACATGCAATAATAAATCGGCATACTCTACCTCTTCTAAAGTACCTTTAAAAGCTTCTACCAATTTAGTTGGAAGTTTAGATACAAACCCTACTGTATCTGTTAATAGGAACTCTTGACCATTGCTTAATTTAGCTCTTCTTAAAGATGTATCAAGTGTTGCAAAAAGCATATCCTTTGCAAAAACCTTCTTATCATTTTCATCTGTAGTTTTTTCCACGACAGAATTTAAAATCGTAGACTTACCTGCATTTGTATAACCTACTAGTGCAACTATCGGTAGATTAGAATTAGATCTTTTCTTTCTCTTTAAATTTCTATTTTTTTCTACTTTTTTAAGCTCTAATCTTATATTATTTATTTCTCTTAATATATGTCTTCTATCTGTTTCTAATTTTTGCTCTCCAGGACCTCTAGTACCGATGCCTCCACCTTCCCTAGATAAGTAATCTCTAAATCCTACAAGTCTTGGTAATCTATATTCTAATTGTGCTAGTTTAACTTGAAGTTTACCCTCTTTAGATGTAGCTCTATTTGCAAATATATCTAATATTAAACTTGTTCTATCTACAATTTTCCTATCAATAATAGATTCTAAATTTCTAAGTTGAGCTCCTGATAATTCATCATTAAAAACAACTGTATCTATATTTAGCTCTTTACAATAGTTTTTAATTTCATGTACTTTACCCTTTCCAATAAAATACGTTGGATTTATAGAGTTAGATCTTTGACTTAACCTAGATACAACTACACCACCGGCTGCTTTAACTAATTCCTCGAGCTCATCAAGGGAATTATCTATTGGAATCTCATCATTTATAAGATCCAATCCCATAAGTAAAACTCTTTCCCTATCATCATTTTTATCTAGCAATTTACCACTCCCTATATATTCTATAATCTCATTATATCATCTTTCTCTTTATATTTCTAATAAGACAATAAACATCCTAATATATATTACAAAAATAACTGCCTGTCATTAAGTTAACAGATTTTTATTTCTGTGATATAATAAATTAATCAATCCCTTTTATCATTTAAGGAGGTATTAAATGTCTGAGGAATACAATAATAAAAATAAACAAGAAACTGATCTTGATAAAGATGAAAACAAAAAAAAGAAAAACTTTTTCAAGACATTTCTAAAAGCTCTACTAATTCTTATATTAGCAGGTGGAGTTATCATAGGTGGAGTTGTTATTTCTATTTTAAAAGATGCACCTGAAATAGATCCAACAAATATCAACTCATCTCTAGATCAAACTTCTTTTATACTTTCTCCAGAAGGGGAACTTATAGAGAAGATACAGGCTGAAGAATATAGAACTGTGGTAAAGTTAGATAAGATGCCTAAACATTTACAAGATGCTTTTATAGCTATAGAAGATGAACGTTTTGAAAATCATATAGGTATTGACCCTAGAGGTATAATTTCATCAGCTGTAGACAATATAAGAGCTGGAAGAATTGTTAGAGGTGCAAGTACTATAACTCAACAATTAGTTAAAAATGTTTACTTAACGAGAGAAAAAAGTTGGGAAAGAAAAATTAAAGAAGCTTATTTGGCCCTAAAAGTTGAAAGGGTATTGACTAAAGATCAAATTTTGGAATTATATTTAAATAGAATCTTTTTAGGCCAAAATGCTTATGGTGTTCAAGAAGCTGCTCAAACGTATTTTTCTAAAGATGTAGACGAGTTAACTATTGCAGAATCAGCACTCATTGCAGGAATTGCTAAAAGTAGTGCCAATTTTGCCCCATACGAAAGTATTCGCCCTGAAAATTTCAATCCAGATAAACATGATGAAATCATGCATTATGACTTTATGGGTGAGAAATTTGTAGCAGTTTTTAATCCTAAATCAATTGATAGACAAAAATTAGTTCTTAAACAAATGAAAAGTTTAGGAAAAATTACTCAATCTGAATATGAAGAAGCTTTAAATGAGGATATTAGATCAAACTTAAAGCCTGGAGATAAGTCTCAAAGTGATATTTCTTCCTATTTTTCTGATTACTTGAAAAAGCAAGTTATTGAATTTTTAGTAGAAAAACTAAACTATACTGAAGAGGGAGCGAGAAATGAGCTATATACAGGTGGGCTTAAAATTTACTCTACGATTGATATGGAACTTCAAAAAGAGTTAGAAGGTATCTACAATAACTTTACTAATGTTATTTTAAATAGTACTTCTGGATATAGAGCACCTGTTTTAGTTAACTGGAAAAGAGATTCAAGTAAAAATATAATAGATAATAATAATAAAATAGTATATTTTTCTAGATCTAACTTGCTCACTGATGAAAATAATTTAAAATTAAATAGTAATGAATATGAACTAAATAACCAAGGATTAGTTATAAAGAGTCAGAAGCTTAAACCTTATAAAAGTCATATTGATATTGTAGACTTCTATGAAATAGATGATAGAAAGAATTTAGTAACATTTCCAGTAGGAGCTATATCTATAGATGAAAATCAATATCATATAAATTCTAACAATGAATTGGTAATAAGAAATGATTTTTTAGAAAAGAATAAAAATTTCTATCAGGTCAATGCTTCTAATCAACTGCTAATAAGTAATGATTTCTTTACAGTTGCTAAATCCGGTATAGTACAACCTCAATCAGCAACTGTTGTTCTAGACTATAGAAATGGTCATATAAAAGCTTTAGTTGGTGGTAGAGATGTAGAGGGCTATAGAATTTTAAATAGAGCAACTGATTCACAAAGGCAACCTGGTTCTGTTATGAAACCTATTGGAACTTATCTTGCAGCACTAGATAATGGATTTACAGCTGCAACAGCAATAGATGATATACCTTTTTACACTGGTGGTAAATTATGGCCACGTAACTGGTATAGGGATGGTTACAGAGGATTTATGCCTCTAAGAAAAGCTGTAGAGCAATCTGCAAATGTTCCTCCTGTTAAAGTTTTAAATAAAATAGGTATTAAAACTTCTATGAAATATTTGGAAAAAATGGGTATTATAAATCCTAATAATCCTAAGAAAGATAGTTTTATTACTGCAAGTGAAAATCCAAGAAATAATGATGAAAATTTATCATCTTTAGCTTTAGGTGGTATGACCAAAGGTTTAACACCATTGGAGGTAACTGCTGCTTTTGGTGCAATTGCAAATGATGGTAATTATATTAAACCAATGACTTTTTTCAAGATTGAAGATAAAGATGGTAATATATTAGTTGAAGATACCAAAGAAGTTACAGAAGTAGTTAGTGCTCAAAAAGCTTATATAATGAAAGATATTTTAAATACAACTGTTACACAGGGAATTGCTAGAAGAGCACAAATACCTAATATGGCTACAGCAGGAAAAACAGGTACTACTCAAAATCAAGCAGACATATGGTTTGTAGGATTTAGTCCATATTATGCAACTGGTGTGTGGATAGGGAGTGACTCTCCGGCTATCACAATATCTAAAGGAAGTGGTTCTGCTGCACAATTATGGAAAAATATAATGGTTAAGATGCATAAAGGTCTAGAGTCTAAACCGACATTTGATAGACCTGATGGTATAGTTACAGCTAGTGTCTGTCGTGATTCTGGACTAAAGCCATCTTCTTTATGTTCTAGTGACCCTAGAGGGAGTAGAGTATATACAGAAATTTTTGCTGAAGGTACTGTACCAAGTAAAACTTGTGATGTCCACGTATCTCAAACAATAGATAGTGCATCTGGACTTTTAGCTACAGATTATTGTCCAAGTTCTAACGTTGTAAATAGAGTATTTATAAAAAGAACACCTAGCTATAATCCATCAAACCATGGTGGAATTGTACCTACAGATTATATTTATAGTGTTCCTGGATCATACTGTAATCTGCATGGACCAGGAAGTGTTTCTGAAGAAGATGAAGAACTTTTAGATGAAGATGGAAATCCAATAGAAAAAGATGACGAAGAACAAGAAAATAATGTGTCTAATGATGGTAATAAAAATGAAAATAATAAAAATAAAGAAGAACAAAAAAATTCAAATGGAGCTGTAGAGTTTCCACTTGATTCACCATCAAATTAAATATAAAATAAGTTATAATAACCTCCGATATCTTTCTTTTTATAGATGTCGGAGGTTTTATTCTACATATTTTATTAACTAAAAACTCTATCTATTCTTGATTTCCAAGTACTTTTTCTATAGAAAATTTACATAACCTTAAAGCTTCTCCAAACTCTTCTTTCTTTATATTTAATGGAGGATTGAAATATAAAACATGTCCTAAAGGTCTTAAAATAAATCCCTTTTTTAATGTAGTTTTATATATTTCATAACCTACTCTCTTATATGAATCAAATAATTCTTTAGTCTTTTTATTCTCTACTATTTCTAGGGCATTTATATCACTAATAGATTTTATATCTCCAATACTCTTAAAATTATTAAATTTTTTATATACTCTATCCCTCATATAACCTTGAATATCTTCTATATAGGAAATAATTTCGTCTTTCTATAATGAGTATCTTTATGAATATCTTAAAAATCCTATATAATAAAAAAAGCACTGTATCTATTTAGAAACTGTGCTTTTAACCTAATAAATATTCTATTTTATTTTATATTTAGTAACATCTGCTGAAATAATGTCGCAGTAGTCACACTACCTACTCCTCCAGGAACAGGGGTTATCATATTAATATTATTTAAAACAGAGTCATATTTAACATCTCCGCTAATTTTCCCCTCACTATCTAATGACATGCCAACATCTATTACTATTGCTTCTTTAGAAAAATAATCTTTTCCTAAAAAACCCGCTTTCCCAATACCACTAATAACTATATCACTACTTCTAGTTATATTTTTTAAATTTTTAGTTTTAGAGTGACAAACTGTAACCGTTGCATCTCTATGCAACATCATTAATGACAAAGGCTTACCTATAACATCACTTCTATTTATAATAGTAACAAGTTTTCCTTTTAAATTTATTTTATAATAATCTAATAGATTCAAAACTGCTTTAGCTGTAGATGGTAGAAAATGATCTAATTTACCTTCAAATGAATTCAATAAACTTAAAGGATTCATTGCATCTATATCTTTACTTGGAGAAATACCTTTACTAATTAAATCATAATCTAAATGAGTAGGTAAAGGTCTTAAAACTATTATTCCATGTATGTTATCATCTGAGTTCAGCTTATTAATATTTAAAAGTAATGTCTCTGTATTAATATCACTATTATATGTATATTTGAGCACATTTGCACCTATTTTTTTTCCATACCTAACTATGCTATTTTCATAGTAAATATCATCGGGACTATCTCCTACTCTAACAACAGCTAATTTAGGAACTATTGATAAATCTTTTAATCTCTTAATATTATCACTTGTAATTTGATCAGATACAGGCTTTCCTCTTAGTTCAATCACGTTTAATAACCCCCTATTTAAAAAAGTATCTAGGAAGTTTCCTAGATACTTTTATTATACTAAGTTTTTCTTTAATTGTACATCAGGTTCTGCAGGCATTCCAAAGTTTGGTATAAACCTATCTAAACCTGTTAAAGTTAAAATTAGCAAACTTCCTACTGCCAGCATTGCTATAAAGTTATACTTCATCATATGAAATACTTTAAACTCATGTAAAGGATAAATTGATGAAGCTATACCTGTAAAGAAAGCAAGATACACATGCCATGGTATAAATTGTGATCCGAATACACCTAATGCTGATGAAAAAGTTGCATTTCTTAATCTTAACTCATATAAGGCTTCTTCGCTACCAACTACATTTTCATCTACTATAGTTTTCATTATAGGCCCAATTGTTACTAATTGTGCCATTTCGTCTGCCAATGCTGCATTTCCAATTATAGACAACATACCATTTAAAAACATTAATTGTCTAACATTGCTTGATATACTTATTACAAAATCAGATAATGGCTTAAAAGCATCCATTTTATTCATTATACCACCAAATGCTCCTACCCACATCATCATTATTATTACCCAAGATCCAGCGTCAGTAAATCCTGTCTCTAGTAATCCTAAAAATCCAAACATGCTAGTTGTTCCTGCAAACATACCTAAAACTAAAGATGATATAAGTCCTAGTCCTAAACAAGCAACTGTGTCCATACCTAAACTAGCTGTAGCTATTACAACAATTAAAGGAATAATCATATATATAGGAACTCCTTCTTTTACCTGGTTTAATAGCTTTACTGCTGCAGGTCTATCTTGTCTTAATGTTTCCCAAACTGATTCAGGTATACTATCTATTGCTTCCATAGCAGATCCTGTTTTTGCTGGTAAATTCATACCAAATGTATAAAATAAGATAGCTGCTATGACTAAAATAATAAGAGCCCAAGCTCCTTGATTCTTTATTCTATCAGTTATATCTACATCTTGTATACTCGAGCTAATAACTGTATTATCCGAAATAAGTCCTATATTATCCCCAAAGCAAGATCCCCCTGCTATTGCTGAAGCTGTAAGTATTATATCACCTTGTACCATATGATTTAACCATAAAAATATTGGTGCTGCTGCCGCGAATGTTCCCCAAGATGAGCCAGTTGCTATGGAAAGTATTGAAGAAACTAGAAATGCTGTTACTGCTACTGTTCTACCTGTTAATCCAAACTTTAAAGCTATATTTATAATTGCTGCTCCTACCCCTGTAGCCATAAACGCTTCTGCTAATGCATAAGCTAACATAAGTATAAAGAATACAAGTTGCATATCCTTAACATTATTTACTGAAGTCTCTACTAAATCATTAAAGGATATCTTATCTATAACTGCCGCTATAATTGCTGCATATAAAGTTGCTAGAGGTGCTATAACTAAAATATCTAGCTCCCAATATCCAAATCCCGTTAACATCATCATTCCTGCTAATAAAAACACTGGTGAAAGTTTTAAAAATCCTATCACCTAATCCCCTCCCTAATTTTAACCTATAAATGTTTAAGTCCTATCTATATCTTTGTCAAAATACCTAAAAGCAAAATCTATAAAATCACCATCCTCAAGGCTGTAATATTTTCAACTATTACAAAAGTCTGAAAATATTATATTTATATAGTTTATATTTTACACTATTATAGTATAAAACATTGTTAACTTTTGTGCAATAGGAAAATAAAAAAAGCAGGGCTTTGCCCTACTTTTTTTAATAATTATTTATTTTATTTTTACTTAACATTCTTTTTTAATTGAACATCTGGTTCAGATGGCAATCCAAATAATGGAACAAATCTATCTAATCCAGTTAATGTTAATATTAATATAGATGCTACAGCTATACCTGCCATGTAATTATGTCTCATCAAATCGAATGGTTTAAAATCATGTAATGGATACACTGCCTGAGCTATACCACTAAAGAAAGCTACGTATACGTGCCACGGAACAAATTGTGATCCAAATACTCCAAGTGCATCTGAGAATGTTGCATTTCTTAGTTTTAATTTATATATGTCTTCTTCACTACCTACTACGTTATCCTCTGTTATTGTTCTTATAATAGGTCCAATTGTAACTATTTGAGTCATTTCATCAGCTAAAGCCATATTACCAACTATTGATAAAATACCATTTAAGAACATTAATTGTCTTACACTTCCTGCCATTTTTACTACTAAATCCGATAATGGTTTAAAAGCATTCATTTTTCCCATTATACCACCAAATGCTCCTACCCACATCATCATTATTATTACCCAAGCACCTGCATCAATAAAACCATTTTCCATTAATGCTAAAAATTCAAAAGGGCTTGTTGTTCCAGCTATCATACCTAATATAAATGATGAAATAAGTCCTAATCCTAAACAAGCTAATGTTGGAACTCCTACAAGTGCTGAACCTACTACCACTATTAGTGGAATTACCATATAATATGGTACACCTGCTACTACTTGTTCTAAAAGTTCTATAGCTGCTGGTCTTTGCTCTTCTAAAGTTTTCCATACATCTTCAGGAATACTGTCTATAGCTTCTGCAGCTGACCCCACATGATTTGGTAGATTCATACCTACAACTAAAAATACAATCGCTGCTAATATTAAACAAGATAATGACCATACACCTTGATGCCTAACCCTATCTATAACATCTACCTCTTGAATACCTGATGATACTACTGTAGTATCTGAAATAAGTCCAATGTTGTCCCCGAAACATGATCCTCCTGCTATTGCTCCAACTGTCATAAGTAAATTACCATCTACAATACGGTTTAACCATAAAAATATTGGTGCTGCTGCTGCAAATGTCCCCCATGATGAACCTGTTGCTATTGAAAGTACTGCTGATACTAAAAATGCTGTTACAGCAACCGTTCTTGCAGTCATACCAAAATTTAAAGCCATATTTATAATTGCTGCTCCTACCCCTGTAGCCATAAATGCTTCTGCTAATGCATAAGCTAACATAAGTATAAAGAATACAAGTTGCATTTCCTTAACGTTTTCAACTGATGCATCTACTAAGTCTTGGAAAGAAAAATCATCTACTATTGCGGCTACTATAGCACCATATACTGTTACTAAAGGAGCTATTACTAAAATATCTAAATCCCAAAATCCAAATCCACTCAACATCATCATTATTGTTAATAAAATTACTGGTGAAAGTTTCACTAATGCTATCATTAAATTTACCCCCTCGATTTTAATCCTACCTGAAATTTAAAAATTGTGAAAATTTTGATTGTGTTTCGCTAGTCATTACTCTATTAATCACCTGCCCTTTAATTTATTAAAACATTTATATATGTAATAATGTTTTTTCGACTTTTGGGAAACTCTTGAATATTTAGATAATTTAAGTTTTTAAAAAAATATTACCTTTATCTATATTATGTATTATGTTTTCTTATGCTTCTATTATAACTGATTGTAAAAAATATATCAATTACTTTTTTTATAATAGGGTATCAATATATATTGACACCCTATTATTTTAGTTTATTATCCTTCTTGCCGTTACATATCTTGATTTAAAATAAGAACTATTTATACTTGCTACTATCATACTTCTTCTACCTGTAGAAGCATGTATCATATTGCCATTCCCTATATATATACCTACGTGTCCTATATTTCTCCCAGATGTTCTAAAAAATACTAAATCACCAGGCTGTAATTCAGATTTTTTAACTGACTTGCCTGCTTTAGCCTG
The DNA here is from genome assembly GCA_030146915.1 of Tissierellales bacterium. Lineage (GTDB taxonomy): Bacteria > Bacillota > Clostridia > Tissierellales > Tissierellaceae > JASLAT01. The sequence continues at coordinate 84,379 of JASLAT010000034.1, read as the reverse complement.
AGCACCTGAAGTTCTCGGTAATTTTATATTTAATGTCTTTAGATATACAGAATAAGTAAGACCTGAACAGTCATATCCCCTTTTTCCCGTATCACCAGAAACATAAGGTTTTCCAAGTTCTTTATGAGCAGCAGCTACTATTTTATCTGCTTTTGATTTATTTTCAATATTATTTGTATTTGTTTTACCTCTAGTTGCTGTAGATACTTTATTTGCCTGGATATGAGATTGTGCTACTTCATACTCTTGATCATCCATGCCTATAATTAAATATTTTCCATCTTTAAAATCTTTAATCTTTACGGGTGCACCTTTTGTTAGCTTATAACTAGACTTTCCATTACTTAAAGATATATTAGACTTTGATGTACCCATAGTTGTAGTTTCCTTGACTATTTTTTCTAAATTTTTAATATCTACATAGCCTACAAGATTATCTTTTGTTTTAAATATACCATTACTTTCATCTAACGATACAACTTCGATAATCTCATCTTTTTTTAATGTCCTCAAAGGAGTACCATTGTCACTCTTTTTTATCAAAGTATCAGTTTTTACCTTATATGTAGAATCTGATTTTGTATCTCTTATCATTTTGCTTTTCGGTACTTCAATATTTTTACCATCTTTATTCACAAGATAGGCTAAGTCTGTCTCTTTAACTATGTCAACTTTTTCGCCTTCTTTAAAGCTAAGTTCAACCTTTTGTTCATTACTTACAAAACTCTTTACGAATATACCAGTATCTTTAAAACTCATAACTCCAACCATAAGTGCAAGAGCTAATCCGACTGGTACACTAGATTTTTTGTTCAATTTAGTACACTCCTAACTTTTACATAAATAACTTTCAACTAGTTTTCATTCGACTGTCTTTTTCATTATAATTCAAGTGTTTTTTTTTTGCAACTATTTTGTAACTATTAAAAAATAATCACTTTAATATATTTGATTTTCATTTAAATAATTAAATAGAAAAGAGGACTAAATAGTCCTCTTTTCTATACACTTTGGTTCAACATGTATCATACAATGTTTAATATCTTCTATATTAGATTCTAACTCATCGTGAACTTTCTCTGCTATTCTATGGCCTTCTTCTACAGTAATGTTACCATCAACAGCTATATCCATATCTACAAATATAATACTACCTGATGTTCTAGTTCTAAGTTGATTTATACAAACAACGCCTTCAATTTCTAATGTCTTATTTTCTATCCTTTCTATTATATCTTTACTAGCTGATTGATCTACAAGTTGATTAACGGCTTGTAGATACAAGTCCACTCCTACTTTTACAATTAGAATAGAAACTATGATACCTGCTAACGGATCTAGTGCTGGAAATCCCATCCTTGCACCAAATATACCTACAAATGTACCCAATGATGAATATACATCTGATCTATGATGCCAAGCATCTGCTTCCATAGAAGTACTTTTTATTTCTTTTGCACTTTTATAAGTATATCTAAACATTAGTTCTTTACTTATAATTGAAATAAATGATGCATATAATGCAAGCTTTCCTGGTTGCACATAAGATTTTGATAGTAATGTCTTTATGGCTTCATATCCTATCAAAAAACCTGTTATCACTAAAATTATACTAAGTAATTTTGCAAAAACTGATTCAAATCTTTCATGTCCATAAGGATGATCATTATCAGCCTTCTTTGATGAAATTTTTATTCCAACTAAAACTAATATTGTTGTAAATACATCTGAGACAGTATGAACACCATCAGCTAACATAGCGCTACTTTTTGCAATAAATCCAGCTGATATTTTAGCTATTGATAATATAATGTTTCCTATAATAGTTATTATTGATACTTTTTTCGCTACCTTATAATTATCCAATTTCACCCTCCCTATAAAAGTAATTTTGAGAGTTTACTACCCATGATTCAAAAATTCAAACTTAAAATAAAAAAGCAACCATATGGTTGCTTTTTTTATGAGAGTAAATCTATAAGCCGTGTTCTGTTTAAATAGTCATCTATCTAAGCCCTATTGTCACCAACAGAGTCTTGCGACCTACCTTTTGGAATCATGGCAGGCTACCATGTTTTGTTTTCCCTTTTGGTCTTGCTCCAGATGGGGTTTACATAGCTATTTAGTCACCTAAACACTGGTGAGCTCTTACCTCACCATTCCACCCTTACCTATCACTGATAGGCGGTATATTTCTGTTGCACTATCCTTAGGGTCGCCCCCACTGGACGTTATCCAGCATCTTGCCTTATGGAGCACGGACTTTCCTCATGTGTTTGTTATAACACACGCGACTATTCAACTTACTCTCACCATTAAAATATTATACCATATAGATTATAGTACTACAAAGCTTTTTTATAATATTTCATAATTTGGACTTGGCGTATCATAAGTTTTTATAGCCACATCGCCAAACTTAGATTTTAACTCTCTTTTAATTAAAGGCAGAACAATTCTCTCGCTATAATAATGACCTACGTCTATTATAGTCATTCCAAGTTTATCAGCTAATTGCGCATCATGGTACTTTACATCTCCTGTTATGAATAAGTCTACATCATGTTTATAAGCTGATTCTATGAATGATGAGCCACTCCCACCTAATAAACCTATTTTTTTTACAGTTTTATTTTTTTGACCATATAAAGTTAGATAATGCAGATTTAAATTCTTTTTTATTATTTCAATATATTCTAAAAGATTTATGTCATCAATTATTCCAACCCTACCATATCCTAATTCTTCATTATCAGTAATCTCTAAAATCTCTACTTCTTTCAATTTAAAAACTTTTGCTAATTCATCATTTACTCCATTTCTAGCCTGATCTAAATTAGTATGAGCTGTATACAATGCTATATCATTCTTAATTAAATCAATTATAATTCTACCATCATAGCTTTCTTTAGTTATACTTTTCAACCCTTTAAATATAAATGGATGATGAGTAATTATTAAATCAAAATTCTCTTTTATAGCCATTTTAGACACATTCTTATCTAGATCTAAAGATAAAAGTATTTTTTTTACTTCTTTACTGCTATCTCCTATTTGAAGGCCAACATTATCCCAATCTTCTGCTAAATTTTCAGGAGCCCATAAATTCATAAACTCTAATACTTGTTTACAGTTTATACTCATTTTTAACCTCCTTATATAATTTAATTAATTCTTCTATGTCACTTTTTCTTTTTTCTACATTTTTCCCTTTTTTATTAAATATATCATTTAATATACTCTCAGCATATTTAATTTTATATTCTACATATTCACCCACTAAAGGATTATTACTTTTTAACATATCTTTTGGCAACTCTAGAAAAATTTCTTCAGGCATTTTCATCTTACCTTTTTCAGCAATTATTATCTCATAATATTTACCATCTTCTTTTACTAAATCATTCTCTAATATATTAAAACTATTGTTTATTAAATACTCTCTTAACTCTTTAGCTCCTATCATAGGCTGGAGTATAAAATTATTTATACTATTGGTCAAAGACCAATCTTTATCCAATATCTCTGTTATTAATACTCCACCCATCCCTGCTATAATTACGGTATCAACCTCATAAGGTTTTAAAACTTCTAACCCATTACCTAGGCGTATATCTATTTTTTCATCTAGACTCTTTATTAACACGTAATCCTCTATCTTTTTTAAAGAGCCTTTTGATATATCACTAGCTATAACCTTTTTACAAATTTTATTCTGCATTAAATAAACTGGTACATATCCATGATCTGTACCTATGTCAGCTACAATTGAATTTTGTTTTACCTTATCAGCAATTTTTAATAATCTTTTTGATTTCATAAGCAATCCTCCCTTATAATTAAAGAAAGATTCGCTTTAGCGAATCTTACTCTAAGAAATCTTTTAATTTTTTACTTCTACTTGGATGTCTAAGTTTCCTTAAAGCTTTAGCTTCAATTTGTCTGATTCTCTCTCTAGTTACATCAAATTCCTTGCCTACTTCTTCTAAAGTTCTTGGCTTACCATCATCTAAACCAAATCTTAATCTTAAGACCTTCTGTTCTCTAGGAGTTAAACTATCAAGAACACCTATAAGTTCCTCTCTTAACATCGTAAATGTAGCAGCATCTGAAGGAGCTAATATTTCATCATCCGGAATAAAATCTCCTAGATGACTATCTTCTTCCTCACCTATAGGAGTTTCTAAAGATACAGGTTCTTGAGCTATTTTCATAATTTCTCTTACTCTTTCAACATCTAAATCCATTTCTTTTCCTATTTCTTCTGGTGTAGCTTCCCGACCTAACTCTTGTACTAATTGTCTTTGTACTCTTACTAATTTATTAATTGTCTCAACCATATGAACTGGTATCCTTATAGTTCTAGCTTGATCTGCTATAGATCTTGTTATCGCTTGTCTTATCCACCATGTAGCATAGGTACTAAACTTATAGCCTTTAGTATAGTCAAACTTCTCTACAGCCTTCATAAGACCTAAATTACCCTCTTGAATAAGATCTAAGAATAACATGCCTCTACCTACATATCTTTTAGCTATACTTACAACAAGTCTTAAATTTGCCTCTGCAAGTTCTCTTTTAGCAGATTCATCACCAGCTTCCATTCTTTTTGCTATTTCCACTTCTTCCTCAGCTGTTAATAAGTCTACTCTACCTATCTCTTTTAAATACATCCTAACAGGATCATCTACACTAACACCTTTAGGCGTCGATATTTCTTCTTCATGATCTTCTTCTTCTTCAATCTCATCATCTTTTTCACCTATTATATCTACATCCATATCATCGAAATGTTGATATATTTCATCTATCTGTTCTGTATTTAATTCAACTTTTTCAAGTGCATCCATGATTTCTTCGTAAGTTAATGAGCCCTGCTCCTGACCTTTTTCTATTAATTTTTGAACTGCATCTTGTCTCTTTTCATTCTTTTTTAATTTTTTATTAGACAAGTACCTTACCCCCTATCCTAATACTTAATACTATCCAACTGTTCATTTATTTTATTTAGTTTCTTTAAAAGTTCTACAAATTCTTCATTATCAATATTTAATAATCCTTTATCAAACTTTTCGATTTTATCTCTTATTATCCTTCTTTTTGAATTAAGATAATTTATTCTAAGAGTTTTTATTAAGTCTTCTATCATCTGAGGTATATTCTCTGATGTATAAGTAATTTTATCAACTAGTATAAGATTAAGTATATCTTGGTTTATATTAGACCTACCCTGCATTATATCATATATATTATCTTTATCTAAAAAATCTTCTACTTTATATATTTTTTTTATAACACCTAATACCTCAATACATGTGGGGTTATTAAAATATTTAAATATATCTTTCGAATCAAGGTATATATAATGCTTTTTATCTAATATTATAAGTCTTAAAATTCCTATTTCAGCTAATAAATCAGATTTTAACATAGGCTTTATCTTAGGAGCTTCTATTTTTTTCTTAGTATTAGCTATACTTTCAACACTCTTTTTTTTGCCTACATTTTTACCACTCATATTAACCTGAGATTTAATAGCATCCTTATCTATATTCAATCCGTCTGATAAAGCTTCTATATAAACCTCTCTTTCTATAGGGTTCTGTAATAAAGATAATTCTTTAGCAACTTCTTTAGTAAACTTTATTTTACCATCTAAAGAGTTTAAATCATACTTCATCTTATTAATAAAAATTTTATAGTCTATAAAGTTTAAAGCTGACTTTATTAGTATTTCAAAATCTTCTTTATTATTTTTTTGAAAAAAATCGTCCGGATCATTATAATCGCCTAAATTTATTATTTTAGGATTAATATTCTGTTCTAATAAAGTTAAAATAGCCTTGTTAGTAGCCCTTATACCAGCATCATCAGAATCATAACATAAGTAAACATTCTCTCCGTATCGTTTTAACATTTTAGCCTGCCTATCAGTAAAAGCGGTTCCAAGGCTAGCTACAGCCGAATTTATACCATTTTTATGCATTGATATTACATCCATATATCCCTCAACAAGTATTATATTTTTTCTATCAGAATATTTATCAACCATATTTATTCCATATAAGCTGTAACTTTTATTGAAAGTTATAGTTTCTTTAGAGTTAAGGTATTTTGGTAAGCTATCATCTAAAACTCTACCCCCAAAGCCAACTACTCGCGATCTTGTATCGATTATAGGAAAAATAATTCTATTTCTAAACCGATCATAATAACCGGAACCATTTTTCCTTTTAGCTATAAGCCCTAATTCCTCTAAAAACTCTTCATTATAACCTTTATTTACTAAATATCTATATAAGCTATCCCAGCTATCCATAGCATACCCAAGACCAAATTTTCTTGATAGTCTATAGTTTATATCTCTTTTTTTAAGATATTCTTGTGCAACTTTGTCTTTACTAAGATTATAAAGAAAAAACTTAGCCGCCTCTCGGTTTATTTCAAAAGCTAAATCTTTTTTATTCCTTTTAGATTTTTCTTCTCTAGTTTCTTCTCTAATTTCAATTCCATATTTACTTGCTATAAATTCAACCGCCTCTATAAAATTCAAATTTTCCTTTTGAATTATAAATTCTATGGAATCTCCACCTGCTCCACATCCAAAACAATGATAAAATTGTTCTTTTCCCGAAACAGTAAATGATGGTGTTTTTTCATTATGAAAAGGACACAAGCCTTTATAGTTGGCTCCAGATTTTTCAAGATTAACATAAGAGGATATTAAATCCACTATATCCACTCTATCTCTTACTTCTTCAAGTACCGAGTCATCAATATATCTAGCCATAAAATCACCACCCTAATATTTATCCCAAGACTCAGGTATGAATAACTCCTTAAATTTATTAATTATATATCTATCTGTCATCCCAGCAATATAGTCACATATCATAACCTTCTTTTCAACTTCGGTATCTCCATAAACTTCAAAATACTTTTTAGGTAACTCATAATTCATATAATAAGTAAAAAGTTCCTCTATTATGTGTCTTGCTTTTCTCTCTTGGGAATTCGTCTCATTGTTTAAATAGACTCTATCAAACAAGAACGTTCTAAGATTCTCTGTATAATATAAGCACTCTTTACTCATTTTTATAAAGGGTTTATTATAACTTTTATTAATAATATCAAGTATCATAGTATTAATTCTATCACTTGAAGTTTCTCCTAAAAAATCTATACATTCTTTAGGTAAATCTTCCTCATTTATAACTTTACTCCTAATTGCATCATCTATATCATGATTTATATATGCTATTCTATCTGCATATTTAACAACCTTACCTTCTAAAGTTAATGATGGGCTATCTCCTGAGTGATTTAAAATACCATCTCTAACCTCCGCAGTTAAGTTTAACCCTACTCTATAGTTTGTACTCTCTAACTTATCTACAACCCTTAATGATTGCTTATTATGTGTAAATTCACCTTTTGTTAAAGTATATAGCACTCTTTCACCAGTATGCCCAAATGGTGTATGTCCTAAATCATGACCTAAAGATATAGCCTCTATAAGATCTTCATTTAGCCTGAGGGCTCTACCAATAGTTCTAGCTATTTGTGAAACTTCTAGGGTATGTGTTAGTCTTGTTCTAAAATGATCCCCTTCTGGAGCAATAAACACCTGAGTCTTATGTTTAAGTCTTCTAAAGGATTTAGAGTGTATTATTCTATCTCTATCTCTTTGAAAATCTGTTCTAATTCGACATTTTCTTTCAGGTAATATCCTACCCCTTGTTTTACTACTCAAAGTTGCATATCTAGATAAATTTTTTACTTCTAGCTTTTCCTCCAACTCTCGTATATTCATATATACCCCTCTTATTTCTTTATAATAACCTAACCCCAACTAAAAGAAAGATAGAAGCTCTTTACTCCTATCTTTTAAATATCTTCTCTTATTTTGTCTATTATTATACCAGCTGTTTCTTCGATAGCTTTATTTGATACATCTATTACATAGCATCCTAACTCTTCCATTATTTTTCTTGAGTATTCTAACTCTTCTTGAATTCTTTTTAAATCTGCATAGTTAGCACCATCGTTCAATCCTAAAGCTTTTAATCTTTCCTGTCTTATCTCATTAATCTTATCTGGATGAGAAACTAATCCTATTAGTTTTTTCTTATCCTTTTTAAAAAGCTCAGCAGGAGGATCTACTTCTGGTACTAACGGAATATTTGCTACTTTATAATTTTTATGTGCTAAATACATACTCAAAGGTGTTTTCGAAGTTCTAGAAATACCTATGAGAACTATATCTGCTTTTCTAATCCCTCTAGAATCTTTTCCATCATCATATTTAACAGCAAATTCTACCGCTTCTATTTTTCTGAAATAATTTTCATCTAACTTTCTGATTAAACCTGACTCTCTCTTTGGCTCTTTGTTGACTACTTCTGCGATAGCATTCATTGCTGGTGTCATAAGGTCTACACTTGGTATATTCATTTCATCTGATAATTCAACTATAAATGTTTTTAAATCTTCTAATACTATAGTAAATAAAATTATACTTGACTCATTAGCTGCCTCTTTAATTATGTCAATAACCTGATCCTTAGAAGTTATATATGGAAATTTTCTAATCTCAGCATTAGTATCAAACTGACTCAGAGCTGCTCTAGAAAGCATCTCACCTGTCTCTCCTATTGAATCTGATAAAACATATACTACTATATTATCCATAATACCTCCTAACTATCTTTACCTAATTCTACAAATAACCTAGTAATTGTCGTTTTTGTTATTCTACCTATAATTTTTAAGCCTTCATCTTCTTCCTCAACAACTGGAACGCTATCAACTTCATGCTCAACTAATTTTTCAGCAGCATCAAGAACAGAATCATTTGTATCTACTGTAATTATATTTGGCATCCTAGTCATAGCCATACTAACAGGTATTTTATTTAAATCCATACCCCCAATTGAACTCTTCAAAAGGTCTTTTCTAGAAACAACTCCTGATAAGAAGCCTTGATCTACTACAAAAATAGAACTTATATCCTCTAAAAACATTAATACTATAGCATCATAAAGACTCTTTTTCTCATCAATAACAATAGGAACTGCTTGAACTTCAGAAACTTTTATTTTTTTTATAGCTTCAGCAATATAACTATAACCTGTTTTACCTGTATATAAATATCCAACCTTTGGTCTTGCATCTAAAATATCAGCCATAGTTAATATTGACAAATCTGGTCTTATTGTCGATCTTGTTAATTTAAGTTTTTCAGCGATTTCCCTAGAAGTTATAGGTTCATTATTTTTTACAATTTCGATTATTTTTTCCTGTCTATCACTTAATTGAATAGTACTCACCACCTTAATAGAAGACTCTTATAGTACAATCTTGGATAAATCACATATCTCCTTAGCAAGCTTATCTATATTTTTTAATAAGGACAGTCTATTATTTCTAAGCTCCTCTGCATCTACCATCACCATAACCTCATCAAAGAAATTATTTATAGGTATCTCTAGAGCAGAAAGCTCTTTTAATGCTAAATCATACTCATCTTTATTTATATGCTTTTCAACTATAGACTTTATAGTTTTAAACCTAGTGTATAATTCCTCTTCTTCTTTATTGAAAATCTCCTCATTAATGTCTAGTATTTCTGTCTTTTCAGCCAGATTAGAAACTCTATTAAAAGCCTCTAATGTATCTGTTACATCATCTTCTTTTAACCATATCATAATCTTTTCAGCTTTAATTTTCATATCAGAGATATTATCAATTTGATTTCCTACTACAGCATCTATAACATCGTATCTTATACCTAATTCTCTAAAAACATTTTTAATTCTAATATTAAAGAATTCCCTTAATTCACCCTTAACTTTATTTGAATCAAAAGCTAATCCTTGCTTATCAACATATATATATAAACTAGTTTCTATAACTTCTGATAATGTTAAGTTTAATCTCTTTTCTAAAATCATGTTTATAATAGCTAAAGCTTGTCTCCTTAAACCAAATGGATCCTGAGATCCTGTAGGTTTTATATCAAGTATAAATAATCCGCATATGGTATCAATCTTATCCGCTATACTTAAAACTAAACCTGCTGTTGTTGTAGGTAAAGTATCTCCAGCGTGTCTAGGTAAATAATGCTCTTCTATAGCTAAGCTTACTATTTCATTTTCACCTGATTTTTCAGCATATTCCTTCCCCATTATTCCTTGAAGCTCTGAAAATTCTCCTACCATCATTGTTACTAAATCTGCTTTAGATAAAAAAGCTGCCCTTTTTATATTTTCCTCTGTTTCTTCACCAAGCTCCAAATGATCTGATAAAGATTCTCCCAATTCCTCTAACCTTTTAACTTTATCAAGCATAGTACCTAGCTTTTCTTGGAAAATTACTCTATCCAACTCAGGTACATAAGATTCTAAGCTATCTGATAAATCTTCTTTATAAAAAAACTTTGCATCTTCTAACCTAGCACCAAGGACTCTTTCATTACCTTTTGTAACAATATCTATATGTTTATCGTCACCATTTCTAACAGTTATAAAATATGGCATTAGTCTATCCTTATCATCCAATACCGGTATATATCTTTGATGTTCTTTCATAGGAGTAATCACAACTTCCTTAGGTAGTTCTAAATATTCAGGCTTTATCTCACCAATTAACGGAGTAGGATACTCAACAATATTAGTAATTTCATCCAATAATTCTGAGTCTTCGTCTAAGTTTCCACCTCTTTCTTTTACAAGTCTTTCTGCCCCTATTAAAATTTTATCCTGTCTCTCTTCTCTATCAACTAATACATAGTTTTCTTTAAGTTTTGACTTATACTCATCTATATTATTAATGATTATATTATTACTTCCTAAAAATCTATGACCTCTTGTTATATTACCTACTGGAATGTTTTCAAAATCGAAATCTATTACTTTCTCATTAAGTATTGAAACAATCCATCTTATTGGTCTTATAAATCTAAAGTCTCGTCCTCCCCACTTCATAGTCTTAGGGAAGTTTATAGATCTTATACTTGCTGGTATAATCTCAGGAATTATTTTCTCAATATCTTTACCTTCTTTCATTATATTAGCAAATACATATTCCTCATCTTTATACTCATCTATAATTATTTCATCTATAGTTACTCCCTGACCTCTCATGAACCCTTCTAAAGCTTTTGTAGGATTGCCCTCATCGTCAAAAGCAATTTTCTTAGAAGGTCCTCTGGATATCTCTTTCAAATCTTCTTGTCTATCCTCAAGTCCACTTATTATTACAGTTAATCTCCTAGGAGTTGAGTATTTTTTAATACTCTCATATTTTACTCTTCCGTCCCTTAAATTTTTCTCTATAGCGATCACTAACTGCTCCATAGCACTATCTAGTAATCTTGCTGGTATTTCTTCAACCCCAACTTCTAATAAATATTTATTCATCTTCTAAACCCTCCTTTTTAATTAGAGGATATCCAAGCTCTTTTCTATGTTCTAAATGCAATGCTGCGATATCTCTTGCTAAATTTCTAACTCTAGATATATAACTTGTCCTTTCTGAGACAGAAATTGCACCTCTAGCATCTAAAACATTAAATGTATGTGAACATTTTAATACATAGTCATATCCAGGAAGGACTAGACCTGAATCTATTGCCAACCTAGCTTCTTCCTCATACAGACTAAATAACTGCTTTAACCTATCAATATTAGCCTTTTCAAAACTATAAACAGAATGTTCATATTCTGCATTTTTAAAAATATCTCCATAAGTAAATTCTTCATTCCATTGAATATCATAAATATTATCTACATCTTGAATATACATAGCTATTCTTTCAAGTCCATACGTAAGCTCTGCTGATTCCAAATCACAAGCTATACCACCTACTTGCTGAAAATATGTATATTGAGTTATTTCCATTCCATCTAACCAAACTTCCCAGCCTAAGCCCCAGGCTCCCAATGTTGGCGCCTCCCAATTATCTTCAACAAATCTTATATCATGTTCAAGAGGATCTATACCTATAACTCTTAAACTATCTAAATATATCTCTTGTATATTCTCTGGTGAAGGCTTCAATATAACTTGTAATTGATGATGTTGATACACTCTATTTGGATTCTCACCATATCTACCATCATCTGGTCTTCTAGATGGTTCTATATAAACAACCTTCCAAGGTTCTGGTCCAAGAGCCCTTAAAAAAGTATGTGGATTCATAGTACCAGCACCTAGTTCTGTATCATAAGGTTCTAACCTTATACAGCCTTTACTGCCCCAATATTCTTGTAATTTCAGCATCATATCCTGAAAATACATACAACCCCTCCTTATAAATCTATCATACAAAAAGCCTTTTCCCATAAAGGAAAGGCTTTGTAAAGTTGATTTTCTTTGTAATAGACACAATTATCCTTCTAATCAATTTACCAAATAAAAACTAGCTTGTCAAATACATATAGTCAATACTATTTGAAAGCTTTTAGCATCTCTAAAGAATTAAACTTTACTCTATCTGTATTTACTAATATATATTTTACCATAAGCTCATGTAAATATAAAAGTTCTTCTTTGTTAGCTTCAATACATTGGAGTTTTTCTAATGGTAAATATAAAGCTTGCAGAAGTATTTTTCTCATATTTAAAGTTATACTTTTTGCATGGAAGTCCATATCATAACATCTTTCGCATAAAAGCCCCCCCATATTCAAACTAAATTTACTAGTAAACTCTAATTTAGAATTGCAAGATACACATGATTTTAAAAATGGTCTGTATCCTAAAAAGGATACATATTTCATCTCATATCCTAGCATAAATTCTAAATAATTATTATCCAAGCTTTCCAATACCTTTAGTCCTTTTTTTAAAAGACTAAATATTGTAGGGTTGCTCTGCTCATCTGGTAAAGTTTTATCCACTAGTTCTAGTAGATAGTAGCCTATAGACATTTTTTCTATATTTTCTCTTAAAGGATAGTAAGAATCTATAAGGTCTGCCTCCTGAATAAAGTAAAAATTTTTGCCTTTTTTAAAATGATAACTATTTAAGGAAAAAATTTGAGTATTTGCTATGACCCTAGACTTCGGATTATAAGCACCTTTAATCAGACTACTTATAGAACCAAACTTTTCAGAATATATCTTTACTATTTTACTAGTATCTCCATACCTATGCTCCCTCAAAACTATACCTTCTGTTTTCAATATAATATCTCCTATTTATAACCAAAATACTTTAATTTATCTTCCTTTTCTCTCCAATTTTTTTCAACCTTTACCCATAACTGTAAATTAACCTTTGTATCTAGTAATGCTTCTATGTCTTGTCTTGCTTGTGTTCCAATTTTCTTTAGCATTTTACCATTTTTACCAATAATCATTCCTTTGTGAGAAGATTTCTCACATATAATATTAGCATTTACATCTACTATTGCTTTTTTATCCCTTCTCTTCATACTATCTATAGAGACATAGATACCATGTGGAAGCTCTTCATCTAAGTTTAAAAGTGCTTTTTCTCTTATAATTTCAGAAACTATAAACCTTTCTGGCTGATCTGTTATCATATCATCAGGAAAATATTGTGGTCCTTCCGGTAAGAGACTTTTCAATGTATCTATATATTTATCAACATTCTTACTTTCTAAAGCAGATATTGCTACTATATCTTCAAATATTCCAAGTTCTCTATACATTTCCTTTAGTTCTTCTACTTCACTTTCCTTTAACTTATCTATTTTATTTATAACAAGAACTATAGGAGTAGTTACAGATTTTAGTTCATCTATTATTTTACTATCCATAGATCCTATAGATTTACTATCATCCACTAGATAAGTAATAATATCAACTTCCTCTAAAGTAGATTTTGAAACTTTAAGCATATACTCTCCTAAAGCATTTTTAGGATTTTGCATCCCTGGTGTATCTAAAAAAACTATTTGTGAATCATCTTCTGTATATACTAATTGAATTTGATTTCTAGTGGTTTGAGGCTTATCTGATATTATAGATATTTTTTCACCTATTACTTTATTTAGTAAAGTTGATTTACCTACATTTGGTCGTCCTATAACAGTTACAAATCCTGATTTATACATTTATATATCCCTTCCTTTTAAATTATTAGGTCCAAAACTATTTGGTAAAAGATCCTTCAAGTTATATACCTTATAGTCACTTTCAGAATTTGCTATTATGATTTCACAATCAGGGGCAAATTCTCTAATCACTTGTCTACAAACTCCACAAGGATATACATCTTCTTCATCAGCTACTACAACTATTTTATCGATACTTCTTTTACCTTCTGATATAGCTTTAAATATAGCTGTTCTTTCTGCACACACTGTTGGTGTATATGATGCATTTTCTATATTACAGCCTGTAAACAAATCACCTTCTGACAAAACGGTAGCCCCGACTTTAAATCCTGAGTACGGTGTATATGCCTTTTCTTTAGCTTGAAAAGCTAAGTTTATCATTTTTTTTAACATTTTTACCTCCTAAGATGATAATTGAAAAATTAAAATTCCTACTATAGATCCTAACAATGACCCCATAACAACTTCAAACAAACTATGAATTTTTCCTTCTATCCTACTTTCTCCTACCAATATAGCCAGACCATAAGCAAAAGTACCTATTAAAGCATCAGCACTTAAAAAAGCTATAGTAGTCGCTAAACAAAATGACACTGCTGCATGCCCACTTACAGTTCCCCCCTGAAAATGAGTACCTCTTCCTCTATAAAATAAAGACTTTAACCCTATAGTTAATATAATTACTAATAGCAAAGCTATAAAAGTTAAATGTATGGGCGATTTGCTAATTTTAATTAAAACTATATTACTATAAGAACTAAGTCTATCAAAAAACAGTAGATATCCTACTATTACTGAATTTGCTGCTGAAATTAGTACAGCTCCTGCTGAAATATCTTTTGCTAATTTAGCTAAAGGGTGATAATCCGTAGTTATTAGGTCTATTGTCGTTTCGATAGCTGTATTGAACATTTCAGCTATAAAAACAAGAGAAATTGAAAATATTAATAGTAGAAACTCCATTCTGGTAAAGTCAAAAAAAAGACTTAATAAGATTACTAACAAAGCTATAAAATAATGTACCTTCATATTTTTCTCAGCTTTTAGAGCCGATAGTATACCTGTTACAGCAAAATTAAAACTCTCAATTATGCTTCTTTTTTTCATAAGTTCACCTATCTTAATATATCCAACTTTCCCATAATTTCTTTTTCTTTATTTCTCATGATAATTCTATCTTCTTCTAAAATGTGGTCATATGATAAAAGATGTAACATACTATGAACAATTAAATATATCAATTCTCTTTTAAAACTATGTTTATATTCAATAGATTGTTCATTAACTTTATCTATAGAAATTATAATATCACCTAGTATGTCTCCTCCAATTTGATCAGCAAATTTAAAATCCATTGGAAAAGATAAAACATCTGTTGCCTGATCAATTCCTCGAAACTCATTATTTATTTTTCTTATATGATCATTATCAACAAAAGATATACTAACTTCTTTATTTAGATTCTCATCTTCTAAAGTTAAAACTTCTTTAACAGCATTATAAATATCTGTGTAGTAATTCTTATAGTCAAATCCATCATACAAATTATTACAATATATAATTATATCTTTTTCCATTTTATTTATCCTCTTCATACTTTTCATAGGCTTCAACTATTTTTTTAACCATTCTATGTCTTACTATATCCTTCTTACTTAAATAAACAAAATCTATACCTTCTATATTTTTTAATATTTTATCTATATTTTTTAATCCAGAGTCCCTACCCTTATTTAAATCAATCTGAGTTATATCACCAGTTACTATTAACTTAGAACCATATCCTAGCCTTGTTAAAAGCATTTTCATTTGCTCATTTGTAGTATTTTGTGCCTCATCTAATATTATATAAGCTGATTCTAATGTTCTTCCTCTCATATATGCCAAGGGTGCAATCTCTATTAAACCTCTAGACATATACTTTTCATATGACTCATAACCTAATATATCGAATAGAGCATCATATATTGGTCTTAAATATGGATCTACCTTATCTTGAAGATCACCAGGTAAAAACCCTAGATTTTCACCTGCTTCAACAGCTGGCCTAGTTATTATAATCCTACTTATTTTCTTACTTCTTAATGCTTCAGCAGCCATTGCCATTGCTAAATAAGTTTTTCCAGTACCTGCCGGTCCTATCGAAAAAACTATTTCATTATCTATCATAGAGTCTATATATCTTTTCTGTCCCCACGTTTTTGCCTTTATATCCTTACCTCTAGAGTTTTTACCTATAGAATATGTGCTTACTATATCTCTTATTTCAGAGTTTTTATTTTCTATAAAAAAATCAATAGAAAGCCTTACATCGTTAATATCTATAGATCCTTTTTCTTCAATAAGGTTAGCAAGTCTTAGAATTACATTTTCACCTATATTTATCATCTTGCTATTACCTACAAGGATTATTTTATCATCACTTAAACTTATACTAATATTTAACTCATTCTCTATAACTTTTATATTCTTATCAAAAGTTCCAAAAATATCCCTTATTAAACTATCACTTTCTAATTTAATATCTAGCTTTTCAATTAATTGTGACAAACTTATCCTCCTTAATACTTTTTATTACTTAATGATTTAGGACTATCCAATATTTCAGACATTACTAATCCTAATACTATATTCTGTCGTTTAGAGCTAACTTTATTTTTTGACTCTATTTCCCTTTTATCTTTTTCTAATTTATCAGCTTTAACTTTTAACATTTCAATTTCCTCATTAGCCTTATCTAATTCATATTCCAAGTTCGTAATCTGATCTAGTTCATTTCTTAATTTATGATTGACATCTTGACTATCGTCTCTATTTAAATTTTTAAACTCAACTTTTTTTCTTTCAATAACATCACCAACATCTGATATACTTTCCTTTATCCTTGTTCCAGAATTTATAAATTTATTAATAAGCTTAAATATGAGTATAAAAATAATAATTCTCATTTAATCATTCCTTATCTTTGTCTTCAGTCATGGCCGAAATAGATTCTCTCATATCAGTATCTGCTAATAAATTTTTCATATTATAATAATCCATAACACCTAAATTCCCGCTTCTCAATGCCTCAGATAATGCTAAAGGTACTTGGGATTCTGATTCAACTACCTTAGCCTTCATAGCTTGAACTTCCGCTTTCATTTCCTGCTCTTTTGCAACAGCCATGCTTCTTCTTTCTTCTGCCTTAGCTTCTGCTATCTTTTTATCTGCATCTGCCTGATCCATTTGTAATTTAGCTCCTATATTTCTTCCAACATCAACATCTGCTATATCTATAGATAATATTTCAAATGCTGTACCAGCATCTAATCCTCTTCCTAAAACAGTCTGTGATATTGAGTCAGGGTTCTCTAAAACGTGTTCATGAGAGTCTGAACTACCTATAGTAGTAACTATACCTTCACCAACCCTAGCTATTATTGTAGCCTCCCCAGCTCCACCTACTAATCGCTCTATATTCGCTCTGACTGTAACCTTCGCTTTTGCTATAACTTCTATACCATTCTTAGCTACAGCTGCTATTTCTGGTGTTTCAATTACCTTAGGGTTTACAGAAACTTGTACAGCCTCTAAAACATTCCTTCCTGCTAAATCTATAGCAGCTGCTCTCTCAAATCCAAGTTCTATATTTGCTCTTTGAGCTGCTATTAAAGCATCTACTAAAGTGTTAATATTTCCACCTGCTAAATAATGTGCTTCTAATTCATTTACATCTAAACTTAAGCCTGCTTTAGTAGCTTTAATCATAGGTCTAATTATTCTTGATGGAGATACTCTCCTAAGTTTCATACCAATTAAGGTAGACATACTCACCTTAACATCTGAAAAAAATGCTGTGATCCAAAGTCCCACTGGTATAAAAGTAAAAAATAAAACTATAGCTATAACTACAATTGGAAATAATAAAAACAATCCATTCATATTACACTCTCCTTACAAATAATTTAGAAGCTTCTACCTTAACTACTTTAATTTCTTCACCTTTCAGTATATATCCCTCCATCGATACAGCATCAAATATTTCTTTATTTATCTCTACATATCCTGAAGGCCTAAGATCAGTTTTGCTATATCCTTTTAATCCTAGGTAATGTTCCATATTAAGTCCTGAAATATAACCTTTATCCTTGGTTAATTTGTTCTTTAATATAAGATTAGATTTTCCACCACTTTTCTTCATATAAAATATAGTTAACAATATAAAAAATATGAAAATACCTAAAATTAAAATAATATTCAATAAAGATAATCCTATATAAATTTTTAATAAACGAATACCCACCCCAAAGAATATTATACCACTAATACCTGGCAAACCAAATCCTGGTATTAATATTTCTAAACTTATCAAAGCTATACCTAAAATAACTATTGTCCATGTTAGCAGATAAATATAATTATTCACCTAATCCTCCCCTTCTAATAATGAGTATTTCAATATTTTTACCCTATTTTTGATAAAATAATAAGTAACCTGATAATCAGGTTACTTAATCTATTTAAAGTATTCATTTATTATACTATTTACTTTACTTCCATCAGCACGTCCTTTAATTTTAGGCATAACTTTTCCCATGATTCTACCTATGTCTTTTTTAGACTCTGCCTCTACTTCTTTAATAGTAGCTATAACAATATTTTTTAGCTCACTATCAGACAACTGCTCTGGTAAGTATTCTAATAAAACATTTATTTCTTTTTCAGTTTTTTGAACTAAGTCTGTCCTATTTGCTTTTTTAAACTCATCTAAAGAATGTCTTCTTTCTTTAAGCTCTTTATTGATTACTGATATTATATCATCTTCAGATAAATCTGTTTTATTGTCGATTTCTAGCTGTTGAATTGATGCCCTTATCATAGTAATAGTATTTTTCCTTACTGTATCTTTGTTTTTCATAGAGTTTTTTAAATCCTTAATTAGGACTTCTTTAAGGGTCATTATTTCACCTTCTATCTTCTTTTGTTCCTTTGAGCTCTTCTTTTAGCTTCCTCAGATTTTCTTTTCTTTCTTACACTAGGTTTTTCGTAATGCTTTCTTTTTCTAGCTTCTCCTATAATTCCAGAACGTGAACATTGTCTTCTGAATCTTTTTAAAGCATTATCAAGAGATTCATTGTCTCCAACTTTAATTTCTGACATTTTATTTCCCCCCCTCCACAAGATTACAAAATACTATTACTTATAATTTTACAATTACTCAACAATTATACATTATAAAATTATATTTTTCAAGTGTTTATTAACCTGGAGGCCATTGTAATTTTCTTTCTCCTAATAAATGGAAATGAATATGATCAACTGTTTGACCTCCATCTTCACCACAATTATTTACAACCCTATAACCTTTGCTTAATCCTTGCTCTTTAGCTATTTTAGATGTGGTTAATAATAGCTTTCCTAAAATCTCAATATCTTCAGACTTAACATCATTAAGTGAACTTATATGTTTCTTAGGTATAATCAATATATGAATAGGAGCTGCAGGGTTTAAATCCTTAAAAGCTAAGATATCATTATCTTCATACACTTTCTCACTAGGAATCTCATCATTTACTATTTTACAAAATATACAAGACATAATTTCATCTCCTCCTTAATCTAATTTTCCTAATAAAATACTACCTTCTATACCCTCTATATTAACAGATACTATCTCTCCTACAAGCTCTTCCCTGTAAGGAACCCTAACTCTTATATAGTTTTTACTATAACCTTCCATATAATTATCATTTTCATTCTGTTTATCTTCTAATAAAACCTCTAATGTTTTACCAATAAATTTTTCACTAAACTTTACTTCCATTGCATCAGCTAAAGTTATTAACTCCTCTGACCTTGAGTTTTGTATTAAGCCATTTACTTGTCCATCCATATTAGCTGCTGGGGTACCCTCTCTTTTAGAATATTTAAAAACATGAATTTTAGAGAAAAATATTTCTTTTGAAAATCTTAAAGTTTCTTTAAATTCATCTTCAGTTTCACCAGGAAACCCTACTATTATGTCTGTGGTAATACCTGCATCTGGCATATATTTTCTTATTATATCCACTTTTTCTTTATATTCTTTACTAGTATATTTTCTATTCATTCTATCTAATACAGTATCTGATCCAGATTGCAATGAAAGATGAAAATGGTCACATACTTTCTTACTATTAATCAACCTTATCATAAAATCATCATCGATTAATCTAGGTTCTAAAGAGCTAAATCTTATTCTTTCAACTCCTTCAATCCTACTTATATCATCTATTAAATCTATAAGTTTATAATTATCTTTAAAATCTTTACCATATGAAGCTACATGAATACCCGTTAATATAAACTCTTTAAATCCTTTTTGTGCTAATTCTTTTATTTCAAGTAATACATCACTAGACTTTCTACTCCTTATAGGTCCTCTAGCATAAGGTATTATACAGTAAGAACAAAATTGATTACATCCATCTTGAATTTTTATATAAGCTCTAGTCATATCTCTGACTTCTTTAACAGATATATCTTCGAAATCTTTTTTATATTTTATCTCATCTACTTTTTTTATTTTCACATTATCTATTAGAGCTTTTTCACAATAATCAACTATTTTATCTCTATTAGAAGTACCTAGAATTATATCTACCCCTTGAATTTTCTCTATTTCATCTGGTGAAGTTTGTGAATAACACCCTACAACAGCTAGAACTGCATCTTTATTATCTCTTTTTGCTCTTCTTA
Organism: Tissierellales bacterium; assembly: GCA_030146915.1. Classification (GTDB taxonomy): domain Bacteria; phylum Bacillota; class Clostridia; order Tissierellales; family Tissierellaceae; genus JASLAT01. The sequence continues at coordinate 63,573 of JASLAT010000034.1, read as the reverse complement.
TAAACTGTCTTGATTTTCTGTCAGACATGTTTGTTACAGTACAAGTATTAATAACATATATATCTGCAACTTCATCCTCAACTATTTCGTATCCACTATTTTTAAACATATCCTCCATAGCTTCTGTTTCATAATGATTTACTTTGCATCCTAATGTATGAAAAACCACTTTTTTCATCTGATCACCTCTATATATCTCCTAATTCATAAAGTAAAATGCTAGCCATAACTAATCCTGCTGTTTCGGTCCTAAGTATCCTTGGGCCTAATGACATAGTTTTAGCACCTACATTCTTTAATTGATTAATTTCCTCTTTACTAATTCCACCTTCAGGTCCTATTATAATATTGATTTCTTCCTCAGTTATTTTAGAAATAACGTTTTTTATACTTATTTTTTCTTCCTCTTCATATGCTACTAAAATATTTTTCTTGTTTTTTAACTCTAGTATCATATCATCAGAGCTAATAGCATCTACAACTTCGGGAATCTTACCTCTCTTACTTTGCTTAGCAGCTTCTTCTGCTATTTTTCTCCATCTCTCTAACTTACTTACCTTCTTTTTATCACTGGAAATTCTAGATACAGATCTATCCATCTCAACAATAGTTATTTTATCAATTCCTACCTCTGTACCTTTTTGTATAATATAGTCCATCTTACTGCCCTTTGCTAGTCCTTGATACAAGTGAATTTTAGCTATAGGTTCTTTTTTATCTTTATAACAACCTATTATTCTTAACTCAACTTCTTTTTTGGTTAAGTTTTCTATTATGCCTATATAAAGATATCCTTCAGAAACCACTTCAATCTTATCACCTATACCTAAACGTAAAGGACCACTAATATGTTTAACATCATCCCCAACAATAAAAATACTTTTATCTTTAATCTGATCCGCTTCTACAAAAAATCTATCCAATTTTCCACCTACTTTAATTTAGCTACTATAGCAACCCAACTATTTTTTCTTTTAATTTCCAATACTTCAAAACCACTCTCTATTAGTTCTTTTTCTACAGTTTTTGCTTTTTCAACTATTATACCAGAAGATATGAAAATTCCATCTTTTTTTAACAATAACTTTACATCTTTTATCATACTTATTATAATCTCAGCTAAAATATTAGCAACAACTAAATCAACTTTAGAGTTTACTATAGACAATAAGTCTCCTTCTAAAACTTTTATAGTTTCTTCCATACTATTATTAGTAATATTTTGTTTAGCTACTTTAACAGCCGTAGGGTCCATATCTATAGCAGTAACTTTTTTTGCTCCAAGTTTATGCGCTACGATAGATAATATTCCACTTCCACATCCTACATCATAGACCTCATTTTTTGTTTCCATATACTTTTCTAATAATTCTATGCACATATAAGTACTTTCGTGAGTTCCAGTCCCAAATGCCATGCCTGGATCCATTTCTATCACTAATTTATTTTCTATATTTTTATAACTTTCCCAACTTGGCTTTATCACAAACTTTTCTCCTATTTCAATAGGCTTATAATACTTTTTCCAATTCTCCGCCCAATCTTTATCTTCTACTGTTTTCTTATTTATAATAAAATCTTTATTATGAAATAACTCTAACCTCTCTAAATTATCTAATATACTAGAAATTTTTTTATTTGCTTGATCTTCATTTGAAAAATAAATATTGAAAGTTGTATTAACTATTCCTAATTCTTTCTCTTTCTCTCTTAAAAATTTTTCATCTATATAGTCCCAGTCTCCTGGATTTTGCGTTATACTATCTACAAGATTAGGATCATCAATACTAAAGGCACCCACATCTACTATGTGTAAAGCATTTTCTACTATTTGTTCAAATCCCGGTTTAACTTCTATTTTATATTCAATCCACTCCATAAATACACTCCTTCTTTATAGGCTCAAATCGTCTAAAGCTATTATATCATTATACATAAAAAAAACCTTATTCATACGAATAAGGTTACTTTTTATCTTTAAAAACATCTTTTATTTTTTCAAAAAATGTTTTTCTTTCTTTATGAGAAGTATCCTTCAGTGATTCATCTAATTTTTCTAGAAGTTCTCTTTGCTCACTGTTTAGCTTTTTAGGAACCTTAACCTCAACTTTAAAATAAAGATCTCCTCTACCTCTTCCTCTAACATCTTTTATCCCTTTTTCTTTTAATCTAAATTCTTGTCCTATCTGCGTTCCTGATGGTATTTTAAACTTTGTAATACCTTCTAATGTAGGAACTTCAATTTCAGCACCCAAAGCTGCTTGACTATAAGTTATTGGTAAATTTAAAAATACATCATTTCCATATCTTTTAAATATGTCATCTTCTCTTACACTGATATAAATGTATAAGTCTCCACTTGGTCCACCATTATTCCCAGCTTCCCCTTCTCCAGACATTGAAATAATAGAACCATTATCTACACCTGCTGGAATTTTAACTTTAATCCTTCTAGACCTTACTTCTTTTCCTGATCCTTGACAGTTTTCACATGGGTTTTCTATTTGTTGACCAGTGCCTGAGCATACATTACATGTTTCTGTGCTTACAAATTGACCAAAAGGAGTTTGACTCATGTGTTGAACTTCTCCTGTACCTTTACAATTTTTACATTCTACTTTTTTACTACCAGGTTTAGCTCCATCTCCTTCACATACATGACAATTTTCAACTCTTCTTAGTTGAATTTCTTTTTCAACTCCAAATACCGCTTCTTCAAAATCCAATTCTATATCATATCTAATATCATTACCTCTAGTAGGTCTATTCATATTAGATCTTGATGACCTTCTTCCTCCACCAAATATATCAAATATGTCTCCAAATATATCTTCAAATCCTCCAAAGCCTTGTCCAAACCCTGAAGAATCTACTCCAGCATGACCAAATTGATCATACCTAGCTCTCTTTTCTTCATTACTTAAAACTTCATAAGCTTCTGTTGCTTCTTGAAATTTTTCCTCAGCATCTTTATTATCTGGATTTAAATCCGGATGATATTCTTTTGCCTTTTTTCTATATGCTCGTTTTATTTCTCTTTCTGTAGCAGTTTTATCAATTCCTAAAACTTCATAATAATCCCTTTTTGACAAGATTTCACCACCTAATGATATTCAAAATTATGAGCTAAATCTTAGATTTAGCTCATAAAACATTACATTTATTTATATTTAATTTATTCTTCTTCATCCTCATCTACAACTTCATAGTCAGCATCAACTACATCATCTTGACTTGCTTCTGCTGAACCAGCTTCCGCTGCACTTTTATATAGCTTTTCAGAAACTTGTTGAAGCTTATCCATTTGTTCCTTCATGTTTTCTACATTTTCATCTTCTATAGCCTTTTTAAGGTTTTCTATTACAGTCTCAATCTCTTTTTTATCATCTGCCGGTAGTTTATCTCCATTTTCTTCTAACATTTGTTCAGTTTGATAAACTATAGTGTCAGCTTGATTTTTAACTTCTACTTCTTCTCTTTTCTTTTTATCTTCTTCTGCAAACCTTTCAGCTTCTTTTATCTTTTCTTCTATTTCCTCATCAGATAGTCTAGTAGAACCTGTTATAGTTATCTTTTGTTCTTTTCCTGTTCCTAAATCTTTTGCAGAAACGTTAACTATACCATTTGCATCTATATCAAAAGTTACTTCTATTTGTGGTACTCCTCTTTTAGCTGCTGGTATTCCTGTTAATTGGAACCTATCTAAAGTTGTATTATCTCTAGCCATTTCTCTTTCACCCTGTAATACATGAATATCTACAGAAGTTTGGTTATCAGAGTAAGTCGTAAATACCTGTGATTTTTTAGTAGGTATTGTAGTGTTTCTTTCTATTAATACTGTATTTATACCTCCAGCTGTTTCTATACCTAAAGATAAAGGAGTTACATCTAGAAGTAATAAATCTTGAACATCACCAGATAATACTCCCCCTTGAATAGCAGCTCCTAATGCAACAGACTCATCTGGGTTAATGTCTTTTTGTGGCTCTTTTCCTGTTAACCCTTTTATAGCTTCTTGCACAGCTGGTATTCTTGTAGAACCACCAACTAAAATAACTTTATCAACTTCAGAAGCAGATAAACCAGCATCTTTTAAAGCATCTTCTACAGGTATTAAAGAAGCTTTTACTAAGTCTTTAGTAAGTTCATTAAACTTAGCTCTTGTTATATCCATATTTAAATGCAATGGACCTGACGCTGTTGCAGTTATAAATGGTAAATTTATATTAGTAGACATAGTTGAAGATAATTCTTTTTTAGCACTTTCTGCTGCTTCTTTTAATCTTTGTAAAGACATTTTATCTACTTTTAAATCTACTCCATTTTCTTTTTTAAACTCCTCTGCTATATAATTTACTAAAGCATCATCAAAATCGTCTCCACCTAGTTCGTTATTTCCTCTAGTAGCTAGAACTTCAACTACTCCTCCTCCTAGTTCCAAGATAGATACGTCAAATGTTCCGCCTCCAAGGTCAAAAACCATTATAGTTTGATCTTCTTCCTCTTTGTCCATACCATATGCAAAAGCTGCTGCTGTTGGCTCATTGATTATTCTTTCAACCTCTAAACCTGCAATCTGTCCAGCATCTTTTGTAGCCTGTCTCTGTGCATCTGTAAAATATGCAGGTACAGTTATTACTGCCTTTGTAACCTTTTCTCCTAAATATTCCTCAGCATCTGATTTTATTTTTTGTAAAATCATTGCAGATATTTCTTCTGGAGAATAGTCTTTTCCATCTATATTTGTTTTATGATCGCTGCCCATTTCTCTTTTTATTGATGCTATTGTTCTCTCAGGATTTGTTATAGCTTGTCTTTTAGCAGTTTCACCCACTAACCTTTCTCCTTCTTTAGTAAAAGCTACAACGGAAGGTGTTGTTCTATTTCCTTCCAAATTTTGAATTATTACTGGCTCACCAGCCTCCATAACTGCTACTGCAGAGTTTGTTGTACCTAAATCTATTCCTATTACTTTACTCATATTCAAATTCCTCCTTAAAACTAATTATTTAGAAACTTTAACCATGCTAGGTCTTATAACTTTATCTTTTAACTTATATCCTTTTTGCAAAACCTCTAATATTATATTTTCTTCATACTCTTCGCTTTCTTCCATAAAAACAGCATGATGTAAATTTGGATCGAATTCCTTGTATAAAGCATCTATCTCTTCTACTTTATTTTTTTTCATAACTTTGGTTAATTCTTCATATATTAGATAAATTCCCTTATAAAAAGAATCTTCTTCATCCTCAACAGAATCTAAAGCCCTTTCAAAGTTATCAATAGCTGGTAATAAATCTAATATAACTCTTTCAACCCCATAATCTATAGATGATTTTTTAGCTTCCTCAGATCTTCTTTTATAATTTTGAAAGTCCGCCTGAAGCCTTAATAAACTATCATTCAATTCTTCTACTTCTTTTTTAAAATTAGTTTCACCATCATCTTTGGTATCTTTTTCTGAATCAGTTTTTTCTTTATTTTCTTCATTTGATGATGAATTCGTACTTTTGTCTTCAAACTCCAAATTATCATCATCTTCTTTAATATTATTCCTATTAGCCTCTTTTTCAATATTATCCTTTTTATTCTCTGGCATTTAATCACCTCTCTACTATATCTGCTTTAAAAGCATGCTTATAACCTCACTTAGATCATTTGATAGATTATTTAAAATATCTATAAGTTTGATATAATCCATTCGTGTAGGTCCTATTATTCCTATTTGTCCAATCTCTTTGCCATCTAAACTATATTTAGTACTAATAAATGTACAATCTTGCATTATATCATAAATGTTCTCTTCACCTATAATAACATTTAAATCTTTTTCTTTATCAAGATTAGTAAACAAATTTAAAACAGCTTCTTTATTTTCTATAAAAGAAATAAAATCTCTAGCTTTTTCTAGATCATTATATTCAGGAAAATTTAAAATTTTAGAAACTCCATCCATATAAACATCTATATCTGTTAAGTCTCTAAGTGATTTTTCTATATATGGTAAAATATTTTTTAATATTTTAAAAACTGGGTCTAAATCTTTAAATTGAGCGGAACTTATAAGATCCTTTATTTCGTCTATAGTCAATCCTGTAAATTTAGAGTTTAAAAAATTTGATATAATATTTAATTCTTTGTCTGTAAACTTTAATTTAGAGTGAAATAAGGAATTTTTTACAACTCCTGCAGAATTTACTATAACCAATAATATGTTATCTTCATTTATATTAATTAACTGTATATGTTTTAGTTTCAATTGATCTATTTTAGGTGACATAGCTATCGCTGTATAACTTGTCAAGCTTGATAAAATACTAGCCGAATTTCTAATTATTTGAGTTATTTCTTCATTACCCTGATATAAACATTTTCTTACTTTTTTATTAGATTTTATATCTTCATTATTACTTTCACCTTTTAATATTTCATCTACATATAACCTATAGGCCTTGTCAGACGGTAATCTACCAGCTGAAGAGTGAGGTTTTATTAAATACCCTTTATCTTCTAGGTCTGACATTTCATTTCTTATAGTAGCTGCGCTTACACCTAAGTTGTAATCCTTAGATATAGTTCTAGAACCGATAGGTTCTGCAGAATGAAGATGAGAATCTATAATTGCGTATAATACTTTTAATTTTCTTTCATCTAACATCCCATCACCTCGTGAACCTATTTTTACATTTGTTAGCAGTCAGATTCATTGAGTGCTAATTCCTACATAACATAATGTATCATCATTTAATTGTTTTGTCAAATTAAAATTTACTCCTCTATTACAACTAATACCCAAACTTATTGTTTTTATAGACTCTATTTTATCAATTTATCTTACAATCAAACATATAAAAATCCAATTCTACTTGATTACAAAGATCCATACCTTTGTCTGTTAAATTTATAAATCCATTACTACTATTTATTAAACCTTTTTTTATATTCTTTTGTATAACCTCACCATATAATTTAAAGAAATCTATATTAAATCTTCGTTCTAATTCGAATATATTTATACCCTTAATTTTTCTTATTCCCATTATTAAGTATTCTTTTAATTCCATACTCTTATCTATTCTTTCATCTTCAATTATACTTAATTTCTTCTCTTGTAGTAATTCTATATACTTAAAGATATTGTCAGTATTTTTAAACCTTTTACTACCAAAATTAGAGCTAGCAGAAACACCGTACCCAATGTATGGGTCTATATTCCAATAGCTAAGATTATGTATACTCTCCTTACCATATTTTGCAAAATTAGATATTTCGTAGTGATTAAAGCCATTTTCAATTAAAATATTTTTGCTTAAATGATAGATTTTCCTGTCATCATTCTCTGATAATGGTTTAAATTTTCCAGAAATGTAATCCTTATATATTGAGGTTGTTGGTTCTATTATTAAACCATAGTGTGATACATGATCTACACCTAGCTTTATAGCCTTATTTATAGAATTTAATGAATCTTCAATGGTTTGACCTGGTAAATTAAAAATTAAATCTAAACTTATATTATCAATTTCGTTATCTTTTAATAGTTTTATTGAGTTTACAATATCCTCCTCTCTATGGTTTCGACCTATTATACTTAAAATTTCATTATTAAAACTTTGTGCACCTAAGCTAATTCTATTAATACCTACTAGCTTATAGTTTCTTATTTTTTTTACATTTAAGCTACCTGGATTTGCTTCAATAGTTATCTCTGCATCAGTTCTCACCTTATAGTAACTACGTATAGTAGATACTATTTCAATTATATATTCGCTATCTATATACGAAGGCGTACCTCCGCCTATAAAGATAGATTTCACCTCATAGTCCATAACATATGGAGCATATAGTTTTATCTCTTTCTTAAGTGCATCTATATATTTAACTATCTTATGATCTTGACTTGTAAATGTCGTAAAGTCGCAATATCTACACCTTTTTTCACAAAAAGGAATGTGTATATATAGGGATACTTTCTTCATACTTCCTCCTTAAATATTAAAATTAGATGCACATATGTGCATCTAATTAATCTTCATCATATTTCAATACAGATAAGAATGCCTCTTGAGGTACCTCAACAGAACCTACTTGTCTCATTCTTTTCTTACCTTCTTTTTGCTTCTCTAATAATTTTTTCTTTCTTGAAATATCTCCACCATAACATTTAGATAAAACATCTTTTCTAAGAGCTCTTATCGTTTCTCTCGCGATAATCTTAGAACCTATAGATGCTTGTATTGGTATAGCAAATTGATGTGCTGGTATAACATCCTTTAACCTTTCAGTTATAGTCCTACCTCTTTCATAAGCTTTATCTTGATGGACTATCATTGAAAATGCATCAACCACTTCCTCATTAATTCTAATGTCTAATTTAACCAATCTAGACTCTTCATATCCCTTTAAATCGTAATCTAAAGAAGCATACCCTCTAGTTCTTGATTTTAGTGCATCAAAAAAATCATAAATTACTTCATTTAATGGTAGATCGTAATGTAATACAACCCTTGTTTCTTCTACATACTCCATATTAATGAATTTGCCTCTTTTATCTTGACAAAGCTCCATTATCGTCCCTACATAATCAGAAGGAGTCATAATGTTTGCTGATACTATCGGCTCTTTCATGGATTCAATTTCTGATGGCTCTGGAAGATTTGATGGATTTTGTATTTCTAACATTTCTCCATCTGTAGTTTTAACCTGATATATAACTGATGGTGACGTAGTTATTATGTCAAGATTAAATTCTCTATCTAATCTTTCTTGAATAATTTCCATGTGAAGAAGTCCTAAAAAACCACACCTAAAACCGAATCCCAACGCTGCTGATGTTTCAGGCTCAAAATCTAATGCCGCATCATTAACTTTTAATTTTTCTAAGGCATCCCTTACAGTATTGAAATCCTCTCCTTCTGCTGGATAAATTCCTGCATAAACCATAGGTACAACTTCTTGATATCCTGGTAGAGGTTCTTCTGTAGGGTTATTAGCGTCTGTTATAGTATCTCCTACCGTTGCATCTGCAACATCCTTGATGCTTGCTGTTAGATACCCTACATCTCCTGGTAATAATTGATCTAAAGCTTGATTTTTCTTAGTTGTAATTCCAACTTCTATTACTTCATATATCTTACCAGTTGACATAACCTTAATTTCCATACCAGGTTTAACCACACCGTCTATTACCCTAATATAACAAACCACACCTTTATACATATCATAATATGAATCAAAAATTAAAGCTTTTAATGGTTTTTTAGAGTCTCCTGTAGGTGCAGGAACTTTTTCTACAATTGCTTCTAAAACTTGTTCTATATTTATTCCATTTTTTGCTGATATCAAAGGAGCATCCTCTGCATAAATTCCTATAACATCTTCTATTTCTTCCTTAACCTCTTCTGGTCTAGCTCCTGGTAAATCAATCTTATTTATAACAGGTACCAGTTCTAAGTCTTGATCTAAAGCTAAATAAACATTCGCTAATGTTTGTGCTTCTATTCCTTGACTAGCATCCACTACTAATACTGCCCCTTCACATGCCGCTAAAGATCTAGATACTTCATAAGTAAAATCCACATGACCAGGAGTATCTATAAGATTTATTATATATTCTTCACCATCTTTAGCATTATATTTTAATCTCACGGCCTTTAACTTTATTGTTATTCCTCTTTCTTTTTCCAGCTCCATATTATCTAATACTTGACTTTCCATCTCACGCTGATCTACTGTACCTGTCATTTCAATAAGCCTATCTGCTAATGTAGATTTACCATGATCTATATGTGCAATTATTGAAATATTTCTTATATTTTCTTGTTTTCTATTTTGCATACTTTCCTCCTATGAAGAATTTTCTATTTTAATATTTAAACTAAACTTTTAATTTACTAATTAAAAGCCTATCTCTAAAATAAGAGTAGGCTATAAAGCTTCATTAATTAGTATTGTGCAAATCATATTAACAATAAATGTTATATATATATATTAAATTAACCTATGATTTTCATTCTTTTCAATGGAAAAAATCTAATTCTAGTAATGCCTTTTATACTTTCTTTAGGTACACTACCAAAAAACCTGCTGTCTTTACTTGCACCTTGTAATCTATTATCTCCTAAAACAAATACATATCCATCTTTAATTTCCCAAGTATCCTCATTATAAGTATGAGTATATGAGTTTTTTTCTATATAGTCTTCCTCTAACTCTTCCCCATTTAGATAAACTTTGCCATCTATTATCTCTATTTTATCTCCCTCTATACCTATTACTCTTTTTATATATTTTTTCTTAGTATCATCAGGAGCATCTAAAAGAACTATATCACCCCTTTTAGGACCTGAAAAATAAAGTGGAATTTTATTAGCAATTAACCTATCTCTCTCATGTAAGGTTGGATACATAGAATTACCAAGTACATATGTTGTGTTAAAAATAAATGTTTTTATAAACATAGCTATAATCACTGCTATAAATATACTTTTAATCCATTCCATTAGCTCATTCTCTTCATTATTATTTCTTGCATTTTCTTCCTTCATATCATCATCCTCACAGTCAGTCTAATATAGTATATTATATCATTTACAGATAGTTTAGCAAGATTTTTAAAAGATATCTTACTTCTTAAAAAGATATAAATTTCTAGCACTTAATTTAAAACTTGCTTTTTTTCTTTTAAGATGGTAAAATAACTTTGTTATAGTTGAATTGGGAGGTGACAAATTTGGCTAATATAAAATCAGCTAAGAAAAGAATTAGAGTAACGGAAAGAAAAACTAAGAACAACAAAGCTAGAATGTCTGCTCTTAGAACTTACATTAAAAAATTCAATCAAGCTATAGAGAATAATGAAATAGATGAAGCAAAAGAACTTATTAAAGTTGTTGATAGCAAATTAAAAAAAGCTGCTCATAAAAATCTTATTCATGACAATAAAGCTTCAAGAGAATTAAGTAGGTTACAAAGAAAATTAAACAAAGCTATGTAATAAAAACTTCGGTTATCCGAAGTTTTATTATTATCTCTTAGTTAATTTAATTATTAAAATTTCTATTTCCAGTTTCTCATCTGAGGAGCTGGTTTTTTGTTTTTTATCTACTTCTAATAAGTAGTAAAGTATTGATTTTAATTCCGATAAAGAGTACCCCTTTGAACTATTAGATATTTTTTTAAATTCATATGGGCTTATAGATAATTTTTTTCTTATATCTACTTGAGAATACCCTTTTATATCTAAACTTTTATAAGAAATTAGTAATCTAAACTGTCTTATTATCATAAAGAGTATTCTGGGGATAGGCTCATTTGCTCTTATCATCTCATCAAAAACTTTTAAACTATTTTCCCTATCACGCCTATTTAAAAAATCCAATAGGTTAAATATATTATTATTAAATACCTCTACCATATTAGAGTCTATATCTTGCCTCGTTATTTCTATTTCTGAACCATGATTTATTATTTTTTTGAGTTCATTTTCTAATTCAAATAAAGTCTTTTCGCTTCTATACTCAAGATATCCACTGTTATCTAAAAAGTAGTAAAGGTTCTTATTAGATATTTTTTTATTGTTTGTATTTATAAATTTGCTAACCCATTTTATCAAATCTGCTCTATTTAACCTATCAAATTCAACTACACCATTCTTAGCTTTTATAGACTTATAAATTTTAGTAGATCTTTTTAATTTATTATCTTTATCTTTAATAATTAATATAATATATTCACTAATTTCATCTAAGTAACTGTTTAGTTTGTCTGATAAAGCCTTATCATTGTTTATTAAACTAAATATATCTTTTATATAAACAACTTTTTTTTCTGCCATAAAAGGTAACGTTTCACATGCATTAAGTATGTCATCAAAATTAGCGTTTTCATTAATTTCTATATAGTTGAGTGCTTCAAGGTCTGGCTTAATATAAAGCCTCTTTACTCTTTGAATATATTTATCCATTATGTACTCTTCACTACCTTTGAACAAATATATATTTTTTATCCTGCCAGATCTGATCTCTTCTTCCAATTCTTTATATGTCAAAAATATTCCCCCCATCCTAACTACATATTATAAGTTTATTCTAAGTAGGTATTAATTATCAACCTCTATAATTTTCTTAAGATTCATATAATTGTTGTAACATAGTAAACATTAATTACGTATCTAATTCCTATTATTTTCATCTTACTCAATACAACATTATATAATAAAATTTTAATCATATCAGTAAAATAATTAAACAACACATAATTATTATATTATTATAACATATTCTTAGATTTCAATAGTTTATTAGACATATAATAAACTATTGAGTTAGTAAATTATATTTAAACTTTATACTTTATATCAGATATCTAATATTAATAATAAAATTTAATAATTATTAGGACTCTATTAAAATTCACCGGGCTTATTTCTTAAGTATATATATACTAAATATAAGTTTAGGATATTTAACAAGTAATTATATATATAGCAGTTTTTGATACCTTTATCTAAATATCTATATGATCTTATTGATCGTCTAGATATTTTAAATAAAATTCTTCCATCTAAATCTGTTCTGAATATATGATTGCTACATTCCTTGTATCTTTTTAAAACTTTCTTAGAAGGATGATTGAATTTATTGTTTTCACCTACTGATATTACAGCATTATTTATATCTAATAAAGATAGGAAGTCATCTGACGATGATGTATCACTTCCATGGTGTGGAACTTTTAAAATATCAATAACTTTTGGAAGATTTTCTACTATATTCTCTTCTACTTCTTTATGTATATCTCCTGTAAATAAAACTTTTTTACCATAAATATCCATTAGTAAGACTAGAGACATATTATTTTCCTCATTGGTAGTATAATCTGAAGTAGGACTTATTTTTTTTATATAAACATTTTTTTCTAATTTAATCCAAGAATTGCTATTATATAAAGATTTATTTATATTTAAGTCAAGAATTTCTTCAAATAATTTATTCTCATTTCTTATATACGGCATTATTAGATTCTTTACTTTTAATTTGTCTGTAAGATTAAAAAGCCCCCTACAGTGGTCTGCATGATAATGACTTATATAAATATTTTCTAATACATTTATATTTTCTCCTAATAAATAAGGCAAAGTAACATTCTCCCCTATACTATAGCCACCATAAATCTCTCCGCCTGTATCAATTAAATAATTTCTATTTCCTTTAATTAAAGCACAATCTCCTTGTCCTACATCTATAAAATGTACTTCTATCGGTTTATAAATATATGTAATACAAGTACCAATTATAGAAATCCCTATAATAAAATTATATAACTTTAATATAGCAAGCGGTAGTTGCTTCATTCTAGTCAAATTTATAAGGATTAAAAATATAATATAATAATTTATACAATCAAATATATTAAATTTTATATAATATGTAAAAAGTTCACTTATTTCATAAAAGTTGTCCAATAAATAATTACTTATATTTAAAATCATATTTAAACTATTTAAGTATAGTAAAAAGTCTATTGGAATTATCAAATATAAAAAAGCTAGTTTAATTGATATGATAACTATGGGTAATATAATTAAATTAGAAAATATATCTATAATTCTTATAACTCCGAAGTGCAAGGAAGTTAAAGGAAGTAGTCCTAATTGAATTGATATCAAGGATGATAATATTTTTTTAAGTACTTCTTTTGAAAAGAAATCTATAGAAAAGTACTCCATTGAAATAATTGCACCAAAACTCAATTGAAAGCTAGCACCTAAAATACTACTAGGGTTAATTATCATAATTAAAAATGCAGCTAAATACATTGCATTTTTTCTATCATAGGGTAAATGAAATATAAATGAAAGAAATAAAATGATATTCATTATTAGGGCTCTCATAAAGGATATTGGAAATCCTATGATATATCCATAAAAAAGTAACGTTATAATTGTAATTAATCTAGCTAATTTTTTATTAATTTTAAAATTTATTAAAATTTTTAATATAAAGCTAGCTAATATATCTATATGTAAACCTGATACTGCTAGGATATGTGCCAATCCTACAGATCTATATTTCTCCAGATTTTCTGTTGATAAGTATGAACTGTTACCTACAAATATTCCTTTTAGGAACCTATAATTTCTCTCTTCTAATTTATTAAGTCTAGAATCAATCCAAAAGTCAAACTTATCCCTTATTCTAAATTTTATTTTATATGCTTTAGTAATTTTAAGAATATTTGAATCTTTAAGATATGAAGTATACGAAACATTCTGTGATTTTAAGTAATTCGAAAAGTTGAAAACATGTGGGTTTTTCTTAGATTCGGGAGTTGATAAACTCATTTTAGTTATACAAACATCTCCAATTTTTAATGTATTTTTACCCGTATGAATAATTCTAACTTTAATCATTGGTTGTACTTCTCTACTATCCACAGCTAAGATCTTAGCTATGTAAGTTTTATAGTTCTCTTTAATTTTACAGTCTAAAATTTCTATTTTAAAATTTGAATCTTTGTTTATTAGTTCATTATTACTTCTATTAACAAGAGAAATAATAATTCCTACAAATAAAAACAGGCTGATATATATCAGCCTAATATCTTTAATGAGTATATATATACCTATTACTAATATTAATACAAATAATATTGATATATATATACTCAAACTAAGCTCATTCGAAAAATAATCAACTAAAATTCCAAGTAATGTACCTATAGAAATATAAGCACAGTATCTATTCATAGCATCATTCCTTTTTCATATTAGGCTCAAAGTAATAACCTTCCCCCCATTTAGTCAATATATAAATATCCTCATCTACTACCTTATTTAATTTTTTTCTAATTCTCCTTATATGAACATCTATAGTCCTGCCGTCTCCAAAGTAGTCATCCCCCCATATAAGCTCAAGTAATTCTTCTCTTGTAAATATTTGCCCAGCATTAGTTATTAATATATAGAATAAATCAAATTCCTTACCAGTTAAGTTAATCTCCTCTCCTTTTATTTGAATAGTTCTACCTATTGTATTTATTTTAAAATCTCCTATTTCTAGATTCTCATCCTGTAAATTTTTATCAGATAAGTTTATTCTTCTAAAAAGAGCTTTTATTCTAGTCTTTAATTCTTGACTATAAAAAGGTTTAACCAAATAATCATCTGCACCATATTCTAAAGCTAAAATCTGATCCATTATATTATCTCTTTTGCTCAATATTATTAAAGGTACACTAGATTCCTCTCTAATCTCTTGACAAATATCAAGACCATTCTTATCTGGAGTATCTATATCTAGTAAAATTAAATCATACAACCCTCTATCAATTTCTTGTAATGCCATTCCTTCATCATATAAAGCACTTATTTTGTAACCCTCTTGACTTAGATCATATGCTAAGCCTTTCACAAATTGTCTATCTTTATCCACTACTAAAATATTTTTCATAAAATCACCCCATATAGCTAGTATTACTATACCCTTTAGTTAATAAATTGTAACTTTATTGTTACATTTTTTTATTATTTAGTAGTAATCAAAGACTCTAGGTCATTAAACTTACCCTCTCCTATTCCTGGAACATCCATTAAATCATGTATATCTTTAAATCTACTATTCTGTCTATAGTTTATTATCTTTTCAGCTGTTTTATTACCTATACCTGGCAACTTAACAAGCTCTTCTTTACTAGCTTCATTTATGTTTATTAACTTATCAGAATCTCTAGTTATTGAATTAGAAGCATTAAAATCTTCAATCTTCTCTCCTTTTTTAGGTATATATACTTTTTGTTCATCTAGTAGTTTTAAAGCCAAATTGACACTGTTTAAACAAGCATCCTCCTCAGTACCTTTACAAATATCTATAGCTTCAGCTAGCCTAGTACCACTTTTTACTTTTATTAAGCCAGGTTGTTTTACAGCACCAGCTATGTGAACATATATGTATTCTTCTATATTTTCTTCACAATCTAAAGTATTAATATCTAACTCTTGATATTCAAACTCATCATCGTCTAAATCTTCTAAAAAGTTCTGATCATCTAATATATTTTTCTTTCTACAACTTAAAAAGATAGTTAACAAAATTACAATTATAACGAAAATACAAAAATACTTTTCTTTATCTTTCATATTTCCTCCTTTTTTGGAATTTACTTATCAATTTAAAGTCTATCTGATATAATAATTAATCATAGAGAGGAGCGAGCCCATGAAAAAAATCATATCTATATTTATACTTGTTACTTTTTTATTAACAGGTATAGTTAGTTTTGCAAATGAAGAGTTAAACTTAGTTGGAGAAGGAGCCTTACTTTTAGATGCTAATAATGGACAAGTTCTTTTCGAAAAGAACGCTAATAAAAAATTATATCCAGCGAGTACGACTAAAATTATGACTGCTATTTTAGCTATTGAGTTAGGAGAACTCGATGATTTAATAAATGTAGATAAAGAAGTTGTAGATTTAACAGAGGGAAGTCATATTGCCCTTGATATAGGTGAACAGTTAAGTCTTAAAGATATGCTACATGCCTTATTAATTGAATCTGCAAATGACTCAGCACTTGCCATTGCAAAGTATATTTCTGGAGATATAAACTCATTTGTAGAATTAATGAATAAAAAAGCACTAGAGCTTGGAGCTAAAAATACTAATTTTACCAATCCTAATGGATTACATGATGATAATCACTACTCTACAGCTTATGATTTAGGAATTATAACTAAATATGCAATGAATAATAAAACCTTTGCTGATATAGTAAAACAATATAGTTACACTATCGGACCTACAAATAAAAAAAATGAATCTAGATATTTAAAGTCTTCTAATAAGCTTTTATTTAGTGATGAGAAAATAAGAATAAATGATAAAGAGGTTGATATTAAATATCCAGGAGTTAATGGTGTTAAAACCGGTTATACTTCTATGGCTAAAAGTTGTTTGGTATCTTCATTTAAAAACGGTGACCAAAGTTTAATAGCAGTTGTTTTAAACTCTGAAGGAAATGATGTATTTGTTGATACTCATAAGTTATTTAATTATGGGGTGAATAATTATAAACCATATAAACTTGCATTTAAAAATCAATTTATCAAAAATGTAAAGATAGATAAGGCTGTTCAACCTTTTACAGCAGCTGTTATAAAGAATGATGTTTTTTATAACCTTACAAATGGTATTGAAAATAAGATAGAAACAAAGGTTGTAGAAAAAGATAACTTAAAAGCTCCTATAAAAAAAGGAGATACATTAGGTAAAGTTCAGTTTTTATTAGAATCTAAGGTTCTAAAGGAAGTTGATATTATTTCAACTATGGATATAGAAAAGGATCCTTCTTCGATTTGGTATAAGAAAATATTAAGTAAGTGGTACCTAGTAGTGTTTTTCTTATGGTTTATTATGAGAATACATATTGTAAGAAAAAGAAAGAAACTAAAAGAATTAAGACGTAAAAGACAATTAAGATATAAAAAATATCACAAAAAATAATTTTATAAAAATACTAGCTGAACTTATTAGCTAGTATTTTTTACTAATAAGTTCAGCAAATTAATCTATTCCCATAATCTTTCTAAATCATAAAATTCTCTTTCTTCTCTATGAAATATATGAACCACTATACTATTAAAGTCTAATAGTATCCATCTACCAGAACGATATCCTTCTTTTATGAAGTCTTTACTTATAAAGTCTTCCATTGCTTCTTCTACACCATCAGAAATACCTTTAACTTGATTCGTAGAATTACCACTTGCTATTATAAATCTTTCTGCTATTGGTGATTGATTAGAAACATCTAATACTTTTATATCTAAAGCTTTTTTATCTTCACAAGCCTCAACTATTTTTTTCACTCTTTTTTCTAATTCTTCCATCATTACCTCCTATTCTTTATATGCTATTACTTCAATTTCTATTTCTGCGCCTTTCGGTAGTTTACTAACTTCTACACAGGATCTTGCTGGTTTATGATCTTTAAAGTAAGTTTCATAAGCCTCATTTACTACACTAAATTCTTCCATATCTACTATATAGATCATTGTTTTAACTACATTATCTAAAGCATATCCCGCTTCTTCTAAAATAGCAATTATATTTTCCATACAAACTTTAGTTGCAGTAAATATATCAGATTCTACTAGTTTACCATTCGACATATCTATTGGTAATACTCCAGATGTATATAAATATTTTCCAGCTTCTATTGCTTGTGAATAAGGGCCAACTGCTGATGGTGCTTTATCCGTGCTTATAACTTTCATACTCATATCATATCTCCACCCTATCTAAATTTATTATTAGATCATTTCTTGCATCTATAGTTAATCTTGATATTAAGTGTCCTTTATCTATTAGAAACTTAATAGTTTGATCAAATGCCTGTAAAACAGCCATATTTAAATTTTCATATGCTAGGTTTCTAACTTTATCTACACCAGGAAAATTACGCATAGGTTCTATATAATCAGCTAAATAGATTATTTTATCTAATATTGTCATACCAACCCTACCCGTTGTATGATATTTTATGGCATTCAACACTTCTTCATCTGTAATACCATACTTACAATTAGCTATTTTTGATCCTAAAGGACCATGAATAAGCTCAGTATTTTCCTTTAAAACTATATTGTCAATTATATCAAAATTTACAGACATTTTCAATAATTGGTCTTTATCAGTTAGCTTAGCACAATCGTGTAAATATCCTGCTATTTTAGCCTTTTTTATATCACAATTGTATCTTTTAGCTAATTTTATTGCTTCTTCCATAACTCTTAAGGAATGTTCATATCTATTTTTACCTATATCTGAAATTAATTTCTCTTTAAATTTCAACATTTTATCCTTCCCTATATAAATCATTTTGGATTATAAACTTTTCAACTTTATCTGGTACAAGGTATTTTATACTCTTACCTAACTTCATTCTCTCCCTAATTATAGTGGATGATATTTCAAAAATAGGTGATTTAACATAGTTTATATTAACTGGGAAATTGTCTTCTAACCATTTTATCTTCTCTCTTATTTTTTCTTCTGTTCCTATATTTCTTTGAAAAACTATAAAATCACATAAGTTAATTAGTTCCTCAAACCTTTTCCATTTTTCTAAGTGATATAATGAATCTTCACCTATTATAAAGTAGATTTTTCTAAATCTCTTAGATTTTAGTATTTTTTTCATAGTATCAATAGTATACGTGACACCATCTCTGTCTATTTCAATATCAGAAATAGTAAAATTTGGATTTGAGTCTATTGCAAATGATACCATTTGAAATCTTTTTTCTCCATCTACTATTTTCTTACCCGCCTTATGTCCAGGTTTACCAGTTGGTATATAGACTACTTCGTCTAATTGTAGTGCTTCTCTTGCAGATTCACCTATAAATAGGTGACCATTATGAATCGGGTTAAATGTACCTCCCATTATACCTAATTTCATATAATCACCTCTATCTAGGTAGTTCTATTTTTTTATTATTTTTTGATTGTCTATAAAGTACAAATCTATCACCTATACTTTGTACAAATTCAGCCCCTAATTCATTAGCTAGCTCTATCGCAGTTTCCTTACTATCTAACATACAGTTTTGCAAAACATTTACTTTTATTAACTCTCTTGTCTCTAGTGCTTCATCTAGTTGCTTTACAAAATTTTCACTTAATCCAGATTTACCTAATTGAAATATAGGATCTAATTTATTAGCTAATCCCTTCAAATAAGATCTTTGCTTTCCTGTTATCATCTTAACACCTCCTATTTAAAATATTCAAATTCATATTCACCAACTAAGATAGTCTCACCTTCTATAACTCCCAACTCATTAACTTTATCAATAACTCCTTGATCAGTTAATACTTTTTGAAAATGTCTTAAGGAATCAATACTATCGAAATTTGTTTTTAATATTAAATCATCTATAAAATCACCCTGAATAGATATTATATCATCTACTCGCTCTACTGTTATAGGTCTATATTCTATTTTTTCTTCAATATATTCCTCATCAAAAGTTTCATAATCTATATCAACTTTAGATACTACATCCCATATAACATATATAAGTTCTTTTAACCCATTTTTAGTAGCTGCTGATATAGGGAGTACTTTTATATCTTCATTTTTAAAATAATCTTGTAGTTTTAATAAATTTTCTTGAGAATTTGGTAAATCCATCTTATTAGCAACTACTATTTGTGGCTTTTCTTTAAGTTTTTCATTATATTTAAACAATTCTTTATTTATATTTTCAAAGTCTTCTATAGGATCACGTCCTTCAAATCCTGATATATCTAGTACATGGACTAAAACCCTTGTTCTTTCAATATGTTTTAAAAAATCATGTCCTAATCCAACACCTTCATGAGCCCCTTCTATTAACCCAGGTATATCTGCTATAACAAAACTTTTACCTTGGTCTACTTTAACTACTCCAAGATTTGGCTTAAGAGTAGTAAAATGATAATTGGCTATCTTCGGCTTTGCTGCTGATATTGTAGATAATAAGGTTGATTTCCCTACATTTGGATATCCTATTAAGCCAACGTCTGCTAATAACTTTAACTCTAAAATAATTTCTTTCTCTTCACCTTTCGTACCAGGCTCAGCAAAATTTGGTGCTTGTCTTGTAGAAGTAGCAAATCTAGCATTACCTCTTCCTCCTCTTCCACCCTTAGCTATTATATACCTTTGGTTCGGCTCTTTAAGGTCAATAATAACTCCTTCTGTCTCAGAGTCTTTAACTAATGTTCCAACTGGAACTTTTAATATAGTAGGCTCTCCAGCTCTACCAAATTTTCTTTTAGTTGCTCCATTCTCTCCATTCTCACCTTTGTAATGTCTCTGATACCTAAAATCCATTAGTGTTCTAATACCTTCATCTGTCTCTAGTATTATATCTCCACCATTACCTCCATCGCCACCAAAAGGTCCTCCGGCTGGTTCAAATTTTTCCCTTCTCCAGGCTATAGCCCCGTCTCCACCTTTACCAGCTTTAACTGATATTTTAGCTATGTCTATAAACATAATATCCCTCCTTTTCCTTTATAACAAAAAATATAAGCTTACCAATGGGCAAGCTTATATTCTATGCTAGTTCTTCTTCTGTATAAACACTAACTTGTTTTTTATTTCTACCTTTTCTTTCAAATTTTACTATACCATCAGCTTTAGCATATAATGTGTGGTCCTTACCTACCCCTACATTATGGCCTGGATGTATTTTTGTTCCTCTTTGTCTAACAATTATACTACCAGCTAAAACTGCTTCACCATCTCCATTTTTTACACCTAGTCTTTTAGCACGACTATCTCTACCGTTTCTAGTACTACCTGCTCCTTTTTTAGAAGCAAATAGCTGTAAATTTAGTTTAAACATTCCAATTACACCCCCTCATCGTTGAGTGTTACATAATCAGGATAAGATTCTTGTATATAATCAAGCCCTAACACTAATGATTCTAATAATATTTGAGCTTTTTCCGTATCATATTCAGAACCATCCTTGAATTTAACATCTATATAACCAATTTCATCATCTATTTTATATTTTATGTCATCTTTTTTAAAGTCTAATAATCTTAATAAAGATAATAGAGAGTTTTGTGTAAGAGTTGATACAGCTGCACAAACTATATCTTTACCATATTCACCAAAATTCGCGTGACCTTCTACATTATATCCATAAATCTTTTTATTATCATCTCTACATATATTAGCTTTTATCATATTTTAACCCTCTATTCCAGTTATTTTAACTTTAGTAAACGGCTGACGATGACCCTGTTTTTTTCTATAGTTTTTCTTTGATTTGAACTTAAATACTACTATTTTTTTGCCTTTTCCATGCTCAACGATTTCAGCATTAACTTTCGCTCCTTTTACATATGGAGCTCCAACAGTAACATCATCACCATTAGAATGTAATAATACTTTATCAAAGCTTATGCTGTCTCCTGCTTCTCCTTCAAGTTTTTCAACAAATACAACAGTATCTTCCTCTACTCTGTATTGCTTTCCACCTGTTTCAATAATTGCGTACATTCGATACACCTCCTCTTACCAGTCTCGCCAATCATAGGTGCTATGCTTTAATACCTAGATTGAGCGGCTACATACCTATTCAATAATATCAAAATTTTACTTCCTTGTCAATAATTATATTATAACTTTACCTCTACCTTTACAATTGCTACAATCCTCTAACAAGTGATCAGAAATAGATAAAGATTTTCTCTCTCTGGTAATCTCTAATATTCCTAAATTTGTAAAGCCTATAATATTTGTCTTTATAATATCTTTTTTAAATTCTAGAGTTAAAAATTCTATCAATTTACTCAGATATATTTCTTCATACATATTTATAAAGTCAATAAGTATAATTCCAGATATATTTCTAAGTCTTATCTGTAAGGCAATTTCTTTAGCAGCTTCTAAATTCGTTCTATATGATTTTTTAGAATGTGACCTTCCCTTTACTGACTGCTCTGTATTAACATCTATAGCTGTAAAAGATTCAAGTTCATCTATTACTATAGATGCCCCTGACTTTAAATATACTTTTCTGGACAATGCCTTCTTAAATTCACTATAAAGAAATTTATCATACTTCATATTAAAGTCCTCTACATACTTTAAATTTAAACTTTCTTTGTTATTAAACTTCTGAAGAAACTCTTTATCATCACTAATTACCTCTTTTACAAGCTTAGATTCTTTCATTAGCATTTCATCTAGAAGACTTGGATTATTGTATATAAGTTTTGGTGTTGGTAGAAAATTAATTTCTTGTTTTATCAGATGAAAATCATTCTTTAATTTCATATATTCATCATATAGCTCTATATCAGAAATATTCATAGCTTCTGTTCTTACTACTACACTATAGTTCTTTACTTGATTTTTTATAAATTTTCGAAGTCTAAATATACTATTTCTATCTCTTATCTTTTTAGAAATTTTACTTCTATTAGACCCCTCTTTCAAGACTAAAAACTTTGATTTTAATTCCAAGTCCATAGTTACTTTACTACCTTTATCACCTTTCCCATCCTTTACTTTTTGTACTAATAGAGTTTCTCCTTCTTTGACAATTTCATTTATTTTTTTTGCTTCTGGATACTTAAATCTACAATCTGCAAATGAGAGAAAAGCATTCTTTTCTTCTCCGATATCTATAAATGCAGCATTTATACTCGGAACAATACTCTCTACCCTAGCTCTATAAATACTACCTATGTCATCATCTTTTTCATATGAATATAAATCAACTAATCTAGAATTTCTTACTAACCCTATAAAGTTATTATCCTTAAATATATAATCCATAACTACTCCTACTCTAAAACTTTCAAATTAAAATTATCATTTATTTTAAATTTTCCCTCTAAAAACTTTGTTATATATACATCATTGCTTTTTGTAACTAATATTGCATCAAGATCTTTGTTTTGATTTAATAACTCTATAGAGTTATCCAGCCCTAATATATAAAGGGTGGTTGAGTATGTATCTCCTACTGTAGAATTATCAGATACTATAGTAACACTCATAAGGTCGCTTTCAGCAGGATATCCTGTTCTTGGATCTATTATATGATGAAAAACTTGATCACCTATTTTAAAAAATCTTTCATAAGCTCCAGAGGTTACTACTGATTTATCAGAAATTGTAAGTATTCCTAAATGATTTTTTTGATCATCTAATGGGTTCCTTATACCTATCTTCCAATCCTCGTTATAATTATTTCCATGTACATATATATTTCCACCTAAATCTATAATAGCGTCTGTGACTTCATTTCTTATCAAAATATCCTTAATCCTATCAGCAGCATATCCTTTTGTAATAGCCCCCATATCAAGTTGCATATTTTCATCAATAAGTTTTACCAAATTATCCTCTATTGATATCTTTTTATAATCAACTAAGTTTTTATATTCATTTATTTCATCATCACTAGGAATCCACTGTCTATCCTTATCTTGCTCTCTTTGAATGTCCCAAAGAGAAACTAAGGGTCCTATAGAGGGGTCAAAAATACCATCTGTTATTTCTGCATAATTTTTTGCATCTTCTATAAGCCTAAGAGTTCTATCATTAACTTCAACAAAATTTTTACCTGCCTCTTTATTTATCTTACTAATATAACTACTCTTTAAAGTCTTGCTTATATCTTTTTCTATTGCATCTAATTCAGTAAAAATTTCGTCCATCAATTCTTGGTCATCTATACCTTTTAATTTAACCTTAATAACTGTATCCATCATAAATTCTGTTCTTTCTATTTCCTTATTTTTTGTACAAGAAGACAAAAACAAAGTAATTATTAATAAGGTTAGTATAGTTTTAAATCTTTTCATTTTAATCATTTCTCCCATTAATAACTACCCATTACTGTTATCTTTTGTGTTACTAAAAGGTATATTAGCCACTAATGCAGATATAGTAGTACTGTCCTTTTTTTTCATTCTTGTTACTTTTATATCTAACCCTTCTTTTTCTACCTCTGCATATTTTGATATTACCTCTAATATATCAGCTTTTATACTTTCTAAAAATTTTGGTGATATATCTGATCTATCATGAACTAACACTAGTTTTAACCTTTCCTTAGCTACATCTTTACTCTTTTCTTTCCTTTTAAAGAAACTAAAAAAACCCAATATATCCACCTCCTATTTATTAAATATAAGTCTTAAAATTTGGCTAAGTTTTCCTTCTTTTTGAGCCTCTAAATCTAAAAGCTCTATATCTTCACCATTTAACCTTTTAGTTATATTTCTAAAAGCCTGCCCAGCTAAGCTCTCTTCATTACTAACTACAGGCTCACCTTTATTAGTAGATACAACTATAGATTCATCATCCGGAACTATTCCCAATAAGTCTATAGCTAAAATATCTATAATATCATCCTTATCCATCATATCCCCACGACTTACCATATCTTGTCTTATTCTATTTATTATTAACTTTGGATCTTTAACCTCTTTTGATTCTAATAGTCCTATAACCCTATCAGCATCTCTTACTGCAGAAATTTCTGGAGTTGTGACTATTAAAGCCTTATCAGCACCTGCTATAGAATTTTCAAATCCTTGCTCTATTCCAGCAGGTGAATCCATTATTATATAGTCAAATTGTTTTTTTAAATCATTTACTAACTCTAACATTTGTTCTGGTGATACTGCTGACTTATCTTTTGTCTGAGCTGCTGGTAATAAGTACAACTCATCTCTTCTTTTATCTTTTATTAAAGCTTGATTTAGTCTACAGTTTTTATCAACTACATCTACTAAATCATATACTATCCTATTTTCTAATCCCATAACCACATCTAAGTTTCTAAGACCAATATCAGCATCTACTATAACTACAGAGTAACCTAACATAGCTAATCCTGTTCCAATATTAGCAGAAGTTGTTGTCTTACCAACTCCACCCTTTCCTGATGTTACTACGATTGATATTCCTTTCTTTTCCTCTCCCATTTATATCCTCCTTTATTTATTAGGTAAATAAGGTTCTATAACTAAATCATTTTTTATTATCTTTGCAATCTCAGGTAAGTTATCATGACTTCTTTCAGATATTTCATCCGGAGCCCTTGCTATTTTATCTGCAATCCTCAACTGTGTTGGTTCTAACTTATAGGCAGCAACTATTGAGTTTAAATCTCCATCTTTACCTGCATAACCTACACCTCTAAATGTACCTAACACTATTATATTATACTTAGCACTTATAATTGCTCCAGGATTTACATCACCTATCACTACTATACTACCGTCGTAATCAATAGACTGTCCTGATCTAATAGTTCTATTAATAAATTTAGTTTTTGATTCATCATATAAGTTCTCAAAGTCACTTAATAAGCTTTCCTTAACTTCATTCAAAGTTTGACCTTTGGGTAAAACCCTATCATTAAAATTATTTAATTCTAGTATAAACCCATATTTATACTCTAACAAAAAAGCTAATGCTAGTACATCTATATTATCTAAACTATTGGATACAATATCCAATAGTTTAGCTCCTTTATAGAATGATCTATTTCCTCTTAATTTTTTATCCACCATATTTTTAGCTTTTTCCAAACTCTCAGACTCTACTTCTAAAGTAATCCCATCATTTATTCCTCTAAAATTTAGTTTATCTTCTATCATTATATATCTTCCTTTCAGAATACATTTATTCTGTTAATCTATTCTCAAAAGGAGAATCATCAACAACATACTCTTGATTCAAACCTAAATACTCCCCTATTATATCTCTAGTCATAGGACCCGCATTTCCTCCACTTCCTCCTTGAACTAAAACTGTGGCAACTGCAATCTGTGGATCTTCATAAGGTCCAAATGCTACAAACCAACCAAAGTTATCATACTTCATATTTGTACCTGGAATTTTACCGTCTTTTTCAGCTGTTCCTGTCTTACTTCCTACTTTTACAGGAAATGAAGAAAATGTTCTTCTACCGGTCCCAGTATTGGAAACTCTTAACATACCATCCATTATATGATTTAAATTATCAGGGTTATTTAAATCCATTTTTTTTGCTTCTCGATCTGGTTCATAAGTTATTTTTGAATTATTATAGTTTTTTATATTGTTAATTAAAGTAAGTTTATTGTTATATCCACCATTAGTCAGTGTAGCAACATAATTAGACATCTGTATAGGAGTGTATTCACCATGTCCTTGTCCAATAGTAGCATTCAATGTATCTGCCATTGTCCATTTTACATGATTTAAATATCCATATTTTATAGCATCTGCTAAATCTTCCCTACCATCTGGCATCTTTTTTTCACCATTTATTCCCAGTTCTTTTAATCCTGTTAGCACTTCATTCTTAGTATAAACCTTTTCACTATCTGCCCACGCTATAATATCTTCAACAATATCATCCAATTCTTCTTCAGATAATTCTCTTCCATCATCTGTAAAATTATTTAAATTTCTTTTTAAAAAGTTTCTCAACATATTTTTAGTTGCTTGTGCTTTTAGTTTAGGATCAGGAACTCCACCTGAAGATTCATTAGGTATATTTATTTCTATACCTGTCTTATCATTTAAACCTAATTGGGTTGATATATCTATAATATCATCTATTTCCACTTTCATTCCTAGGCTTTCTCCTGTTCTTTGATTCATCCCTAATGCTAAAGAATAAAAGTAATAGTTACATGATACTTCTAAAGCTCTTCTAACATCTACAGGACCATGACTACCACCACTACTTCTAATATGACAACTAAACTCGTCACTGCCTAATTTAACATACTGCATATCCCTTATAGTTTTGTAAGGACTCAAGCCCTTCTCTAATCCCGCTAAAGCTGTAGCCATTTTATATACAGACCCTGGTTGAACTGATGTTTGCGTTGCTATATTATATAAAGGTCTAGGAGCAAGTTGATCTTTTTCATTTTCAGGAAATAAACTCTCCCAATCACTACTTGATATACCAGTAGAAAATAAGTTTGGATCATATGCAGGATAGCTTACCATAGCTAACACATCACCAGTTTTAACATCTGTAGCTACTGTTGCTCCAGACTTAGCATTTAAAAATGGTCTACCACTTCTATGCCTATTCATTCTATAATTTCCCCACTGACTTTGGTAAGTACCACCAGTTCGTACTGCCTCTAAAGTGTTTTTCAAGTTTTCTTCTGCCTTTTTTTGTAAATCCAAATCAATAGACAAGTATATATTATCTCCTGGTATAGGTTTAACTTCCTCAAGTACCTTAGTAGTATTACCAAATACATCAACTTCTACACGTTTGTAACCATTTTTTCCTCTTAAATATTCTTCAAAGCTTTGCTCTAACCCCGTTTTACCTATAATATCATTTGGAGAATATCCAAGTTCATCAATATACTTTTCAATTTCATGTTTTTGACTAATTCTTCCTAAATATCCTAAAATATGGGCAGCTGTCTCACCTTCTGGATAATATCTAACAGGTTCTATAGAAACTCCTACACCTGGAACATCTGCCATTCCTTCCTCAACCCTTGCTACCGTTTCATCCTTTATACTATAAGCTATATTTACAGGCTCATAAGCTCTATGAGATTGCTTTTTTAATATATCTATGACTACCATAACAGCTCTTGCTTCGTATCTAGATAGGTTTTTATCTATCTTATTTTTTTCTATAAATTTATAAAATGCTTCTTTAGGAGTACTCCCTAAGTCTATATTATTAATCTTGTATAAGCTCTCTTTTTCTCTTAAATAAGTATACTCATACCCATCTGCAATTGATATTCTAGTGTTTATTCCATCTGTTAAAAGCTGAGACTGTGCTAAACCCCTTATCTCATCTTTTTTTAAAAACTTATCTATAAATCCGTGCTTTTCTGACTCAGTTATTAAAAACTCTAAGTCTGACATATCACCTTTACTTTTACCTTGGTACTCATACCTAACTGAATTATTTTCTTCATCAATTTCAACTTTAAACTTATAATTTCTATCAATATCTCTTAACATTTTGACTAAATCTTCCCCAGGAGCATATAACTTTTCTCCACCAGTAAATGTCTTTTTAATTCTAGGTTTTAATAAAAAGTTCTCTAGAGAATTTTCTTTAAATATATTTATAAAGTCTTGCTCTCCAGTTGTTGATTCTGTAACATAGGAAAATTGATTAATTAATCTTCTTTTTTGATTTTTGTATTGCTCATCATACTGTAGAGAAAACTCTTCTAATACTATATTAGAGGATAATCCTTTAGATTTTAACTTATCATATACTAACTTCCTAGATATACCATGATTTAAAAGATCTTTAATTATATTTGAATTATTCTTCATCAAAAAGACTATACTATCTAATGGTGTTGCATTAAGATTTATACCATGCTCACTTTTCCAAGCTAATACATCCTTATCTTCTCTATAATATAACTGACCATCCGAACCTCTAAATATTGGCACTTCTATTCCTTTAGATCTAATGGACTGCATAGCTTTCTCCATCATAGAAAATCTATAGTGAGATTCATATTCTGGACTGGTGTAGTTTAAATTTAAAATCTCTACTAATAAATTATTATCAAATATTATATTTATAACCTTATCTAAAGCTTGAGTTTCCTCTTTTCTATAATCTTCTTCACTGGCATACTTAAACACATTTAATTCTATAGGAAAATCATCAACATAAGAAATTCCATCTTCTTCCATAAGTCTTACAAGTCTCAGTATATTCTCATTTCTTTCCTGTATATTACTACTATCTAATTCATCTTTAGATATTTGTATTGTAAAACCTAGCTTGTTTCCTGCTATTAGCTTTCCATTTCTATCTCTGATCTCACCTCTGGGTGCAGTTATAGGAATCTCCTTTAATCTTTTAGTATCTGCCTCATTTCTGTATTTATCTCCTTGTGCTATTGTTAAGTTAGCTAGCTGTAACACTAAAATACTTAACAAGATAATAAGTACAAAAACTAAAATATTATATCTATCCTTAAACCTATTAGTAAATTTCAAACTACCACCTCTTTATTCTCTAACAAACATATCTTGTGGGGGATTATATATTTTTGATATAAGCTTATATACAGGGATAGATATTACTGATGTATACAATGCCTCGATTAAAGCTATGTTCTTTATATAATATCCAACATCTATATAGTTTGAAGTAAAATACATCATTATTATATACATAACATTATAAAGGATAAGCATCACTATACTCAAAAAAATAGGAGCAAAAAACTTTCCTCTTATGCTCCTCCTATCTGTATGTTCAAATATTAAACCCAATAAATAGTAAATTAAAGCATTAATCCCTACTATCGGACTAAAAACTATATCTTGAATTAATCCCATAGCTAATCCGGTATATCTTGCATAATTTTTCTTACCTAACAATAGTAATGCTGCTAGTACTGTAACTGAACTATTAGCTACTATCCCTAATATAGGTAATCTAACTAATATCACAGATTCTATAAGGAAATTAAGCAAAACTATTAAAATTAAAACCACAATATTCATAATATCCCTCTAATCTTCCGATAAAATATACAGATTATATATTTTTTTAAAATCTATAGCTGGTGTAATTTTTATATTTTTTATCATATCTTCATCATCATTTATAACTTCTTCTACATCCCCAATGTATAAATTCTTCTTGAATATTCCTCCAAGACCAGAAGTATAAAGCTTATCACCCTTTACTATATCTGCCTTATCATCAAACAAAAAACCTGTTAATTTACTATTTACATCTCCCTGAACAATTCCACCATCTTGGCTTCTTAAAACTTTAAATGAAATCCTACTATTTTCATCAACAATAGTTATTACTTTAGACCAATTATCTCCAACATCCACAACTCTTCCTACTAATCCTTCTATAACATGATTTTGCTCTACTGCAACTGCTTGCACTAAAATATCCCCCTTTTTTACACCATCTTTTGATCCTTTATCTATCGTAAATCTATCAAAAAAATTTCCAGGTTCTTTAGCTATTACAGTAGCTGGCTTCAACTTATAATTAGTAGTTTTTTCTAATTGATATTGCTCTTTTAAATATTCTGTTTGGCCTATTATATTTTCATACTCTCTGTTTTTTTCTCTTAAGACTGCTATTTCTTTTTTTAAATCTTCATTTTCTTCTCTTAAACTAAATACATTTTTAAAGTCTTTGAAACCATTAGAAAAACTATTGCTAACCCTACTTAGTCCTTTCATTCCCGGGGTTAGCATATTTCCTAAACTATTTTCTATTCTACTTAATGATTTCCTACCAGACTTTGTTGAAGAAATAATAACTATCAAACCTATTACCACAAATAAAACTACTATTTTTTCCTTATTACGTCTAAAAAAAGACATTCTATCACCACTTTATTATCTTCTAGTTTTAGTGTAAGTTCTCCTTAATATATCAATATTATCTAAGGCTCTGCCTGTACCTATGGCTACACAATCTAATGCTTCCTCTGCTATATTAACTTCAATTCCAGTTTCTTCTTTTATAAGATTATCTATACCATTCAATAATGCACCTCCACCAGTTAACATTATACCTTGCTCCATTATATCTGAGGCTAATTCTGGTGGTGTTTTTTCTAAAGTAGATTTAATTGCTTCAACTATACTTCCTATAGGTTCTTTCATAGCTTCATATATTTCCTTAGATGTAATAGATATAGTTTTTGGTAAACCACTTATCATGTCTCTACCTCTTATATCCATACTTTTATTATCTGTATTTGAATAAGCTGAACCTATATTTATTTTTATCTCTTCAGCTGTTCTTTCACCAATTAATAAGCTATATTGCTTTTTTATAAAATTAACTATTGACTCATCTAACTCATCGCCACCAACTCTTATTGATATGGAAGTAACTATACCACCCAATGATACTACTGCTACTTCTGTAGTACCACCACCTATATCAACAATCATGCTACCTGTTGCTTCTTGAACAGGTAATCCCGCGCCTATTGCAGCAGCCATTGGTTCTTCTATTAAATAGGCTTCTCTAGCTCCACCATGTACAGCTGCTTCCTCTACAGCTCTTTTCTCAACTTCTGTTACACCACTTGGAACACAAACTACTACTCTAGGCTGAAAAAAAGTTTTACCTTTTGATGCTTTTCCAATGAAATATTTAAGCATATCTTTTGTAACATCAAAATCAGCTATAACTCCATCTTTCAGCGGTCTTATAGCAACTATATTACCCGGTGTCCTTCCTATCATGTTTTTGGCTTCTTCTCCTACAGCTAGAATTTTTCCAGTGGTGGTCTCCCTAGCCACCACTGAAGGTTCTCTAGCAACGATACCTTGTCCTTCTATATATACTAAAGTATTTGCTGTACCTAAATCTATCCCCATATTTTTTGCAAAACCACTAAATAATGACATTTTTTTCCTCCTATTTAAACTTAATTCTACCATTCTCTAGGAAACTATAATAATTATAGTTTGATCCTATAATTATGTGAT
This sequence comes from Tissierellales bacterium, assembly GCA_030146915.1. Classification (GTDB taxonomy): domain Bacteria; phylum Bacillota; class Clostridia; order Tissierellales; family Tissierellaceae; genus JASLAT01. Next base: position 31,554 of record JASLAT010000034.1, on the reverse strand, counting down.
CTAATATTCTCATATCTAATTCAAAAGCACATTTCATTAATCTTTTTGTTAGTCTGATATCCTCATCACTTGGATTTGGTACACCACTAGGATGATTATGTAATAAAATTATGGACTTACAAGATCTTCTAAGGGCTGCTCCAAAAACATCTATAGGAGACACTACTGCCTGATTTATAGTTCCTACAGAAACTGTTTCAATCGCCTTGATTTGATTTTGTACATCCAATAATACTACCTTAAAGTGTTCTTTACATAAGGTAGACATATCTTCATAAACTAACTTAACCACACTATATGGGCTTTTGATTTGTATTTTATCTATATTTTTATAATACATTGCTCTTTTATAAAGCTCTATAGAAGCAAGAATTTGACATGCTTTTGATTTACCTATTCCAGGTATTTCCATAAGCTCCTCCGCTTCCAGCTCAAATAAAACTGGCAATCCTGCCTTACACAAATTTAAAACCTCATAACCTATTTCTAAAGCAGTATGATTTTTTGTTCCATTAACTAGTATTACAGCTATCAATTCAGCTTCTGATAACCTTTCTACACCAAATTGTAAAATTTTTTCTTTTGGATCTAAATCCTTTTTTAACTTGTTTTCTTCTCCACTCATAGCCTACCTCCTATTTTATTTAAAACACCATATAACCAAAGAGGTTTTCTAATATATCAGATATTTTTTCTATAGGAAAGCCTACTACATTTAAGTAGGACCCTTGAATGCTTTCTACTAATAATTGACCATAACCTTGTATGCCATACGAACCTGCCTTATCTAATGGCTCTCCACTATCAACATATCTAATTAATTTATCCTTATTATTGTTTTTAAACACAACATCAGTTTTAACAAAGTCAACAATTTTTTTATTTTTATTAAGCTGTAATATACAAAACCCTGTAATTACACTATGCTGATTATTATTTAAACTAAGCAATGTCGACAATGCCTCCTCTTTATTAATGGGTTTTCCTAGCTTTTTTCCCTTAAAGTAAATTAATGTATCAAATGCTATTACAATTTCGTTACCCTTTAAATATTTTGCTACAGAATAAGCTTTTTGAAAGGCTAAAGACATAGATGTTGAATAAGGGTCTTCATAATCCCTATGATTTTCTACAAGGTTTGGTGATATTATAATTGGATTTAGACCATATTTTTTACCTATCTCCTCTCGTCTAGGAGATGATGATGCTAGAACAATAGTCATTTTTTTTATCCCTCTCTACTATTTACTATTTTTATTAACTTCTCAGAAGTAAAAGTGCTGGCTAATCCGATAAAATAACCTGTCGCTATTGACATAAGCCACATCATCGGAAGATACATATATATTTGTTTACTATTTAAAACTAAACTTGCTACAATAATTTGAGTAATATTATGAATTAATGCTCCTATTATACTAACACCTACAAGGCTAAATACTTTATATTTTATACTAAATTGTTTATATACATAATTCATAGCTATACAGCTAAATATTCCAGCTGGTAAACTATATAAAAAACTTATTAAATTACCAGTAACTAAAATTAAAATAATACTTTTTAATATAGAGACCCAAAGGGCATTATTAAATCCAAAACAAACTATAGTTACTAATATTACTATATTTGCTAATCCTAACTTTGCCATGGGTATCATACTTAACGATGGTAGTAAACTCTCTACTATAGATAAAATTAATGCTGAGGCCACTAAAAGTGATAAATATAACATTTCTCTTAAATCATTCAAGCAATCACCTACCCACTAACTCCGTCTAACTGTAAATCACTATTTCCCACAATTTCTATCGTCACTCTATTCGGTAGGCAAACTATTATTTCTCCTACATTAGATATATCTCCTTGTTTTACATCAATTTTATCCTTGCATGAAGCTTCTAAAACCCTCACTCCAGATTCATCAATATTAACTAGATTATATCCAAATTGACTATTTACTTTTACATTGACAGGTATCATACCCTTAACAATATCTATAGTGTCATAGATTTCTCCATCTACTTTAATTACAACTGTCTTTTGCTCATAATATAGTCTGTTGTTTTTTATCATATACAAAGAAAAAATACTTATTAATATTATGAGTAAAATCAGTAATTTATCTCCTCTAGTAATCATTTTTCTCCTTACAAATATATTTATTTATACAATTATAGTTTATCATCAATATTATGTAAAAACAAGCAAAGAGACATAAAAAAAATGAGCCTATTTAGGCTCATTTTTTATTTAGATTGTTGTTCTAATTCTCTCTGTTCTTTTTTAGTCATTCCTGGGAAAATTGCCTTAGTAGGACATTTTCCTGCACATATACTACAGTTTATACATTTGTCATAATCAATTTTAGCCAAATTATTTTCAAAAGTAATCGCCTCTTTAGGACAATTTTTAACACATAATTGACAACCAATACAGCCTGTAGAGCAGTATGATCTTACTTCTTTTCCCTTATCTTGGCTCTTACACTTTACTATATACTCTTGTGAGTAAGGTACAAATTCTATTAAATTTTTTGGACATGCCTCTATACATTTACCACAAGATACACATTTTTCCTTATCTATAACTGCAATTCCATCAATTATTTCTATAGCTCCGAACTCACAAACATCCTTACAAGTTCCACATCCTAAACATCCATAACTACAAGCTTTACTTCCACCTTGAACATAAGATTGTGTTCTACAATCATTTATTCCTTGGAATATGTACTTATTAGATGCCTTCTCACAGTCTCCCTGACATAAAACAACTGCTACTTGTTTTTCCATATCTCCAGCGTCTCCACCCATGATTTCAGCTATCTTTTCCGCTGATTCTGCACCACCTACACTACAAGCATTTATAGGTGCTTCTCCATTTGCAATAGCTTTAGCTAGTCCACCACAACCTGGGTAACCACAAGCACCACAGTTTGCACCTGGTAAGGCTGCTAATACCGCTTCTTCTTTCGGATCTATCTCAACTGCAAATACATCTGATGCTATAGATAGAAGTACAGCAAATAGAAATCCTAATCCTCCCAATACTATTATTGGATATATAAAACTATTCATATTCACCCCTCCTATACAAGTCCACTAAATCCTAAGAATGCTATTGACATTAATCCTGCTGATATTAAAGCTATTGGAAAACCAGCTAATGATTCTGGCACATCTGCTATTTCTAATTTTTCTCTAATTCCAGCTATAAGTACAAGCGCTAAAGTAAATCCTGCTGAAGCACCTATGGCATTTACTATAGTTTGTATTAATGTATATTTTTCTTGAATATTTAATATTGCTACCCCTAATACTACACAGTTTGTTGTTATAAGTGGTAGATAAACTCCTAATGAGTTATATAAATTTGGACTCATTTTTTTCATAGCAACTTCTACAAACTGCACTAATGCTGCTATTACTAAAATAAAAACTATAGTTTGTAAGTACTCTATTTGAAACTTATCTAAAAGCATTTGTATAAAATATGTTATTATTGATGATAATGTTACAACGAATGTAACAGCTGCACCCATACCTACTGATGTTTCCATTTTATTCGAAACACCTAGAAATGGACAGATTCCTAAAAACCTAGCAAATATATAGTTATTTACGAATATTGTACTAATTAATATCTTTACTAATCCCATTTTTCTACCTCCTTAGTTGTTATTTGTTTTTTTTCTAGCTGCATTAAATATACCGATCAAAATACCTAATACTATAAATGCACCTGCCGGCATTACAAAAATACCTATAGGATCATACCAATCTCCAAATACTTGAAATCCAAAAAATGTACCTGTTCCAAATAACTCTCTTATTGACCCTAAAATAAATACCGCTAAAGTATATCCCAATCCTACTGCTAAACCATCCACTACAGAAGGTAACACTGGATTTTTAAATGCAAATGATTCTGCCCTTGCTAAAATAACACAGTTTACTACAATTAATGGCAAGAATATACCTAGTGATTGATATATTGGCTGAGCATAAGCTTTCATAAACATCTCTATTACAGTAACAAACGTTGCTATTACAACTACGAATGCTGGAATTCTTATTTCATCTGGTATGACATTCTTCAACAATGAAACTACTAAGTTTGATCCCATAAGTACAGCTGTTACAGCCATCCCCATAGCCAAACTATTTTGAACACTTGTAGTTACTGCTAGTACTGAACACATACCTATAAGCTGAACAAATATTGGGTTATCTCTAATTATACCGTTCTTCAATATCTCTGTTAATTTCATATCTACACCTCCAAAATTAATTTGCTAAAAAATTTACATACGTTTCTCTAGCTTTATTTACACCTTTTATTACAGCAACACTTGTAGTAGTTGCTCCTGAAATAGTCTCAACTTCTATTTCTTCTGATGTTTCTTTTCCTTCAAACTTCTCTGTAAATTCTGGCTCTGCTGCCTTTGAACCTATTCCTGCTGTCTCTGTATGCTTTAATAACCTAACACCTAATATATCTCCCTCTGAATCTACACCTACCATTATTTCTATAGGTCCATCAAATCCATTTGAAGCTGTCGTAATTGAATAACCTTTGACGTCATCTGATTCAAGAATTTTATATACTTCTATTATTTCTGGATCCTCTTCTTGCATTTTTTCAAAATCTGATCCTTCTATAGGTTCATAATTTTCAATTTCACCAAAAATTCCTGAAAGAGCATCTTGAGTCATTTGTAGTTCAATTTCTGCTATTTTTTCTTTAGTAGCATCATTTGAAAAAGCCAATATCGAAGCTGCTACTACTGAAATTACAAGAAGTGTTAGTCCTAATCTTAAAGTCTTATTCATATTAATCTACCCTCCCGAATACTTTTGGTGATGTAAACATTTCTATTATTGGAGTAGCCACATTCATAAGTATTATAGAATATGATACACCTTCAGGATATCCACCATGAACTCTTATTATTGCAGTTAAAAAACCTGCTCCTACAGCAAACACTACTCTACCTAAAGGAGTCACAGGTATTGAGACATAATCTGTTGCCATAAAGAAAGCTCCTAAAATAAGCCCTCCACTTAACAGATGATATGGTAGTAATCCAAAATCAACACCTAGTATAGCTAAAACAATTGCTGTTGTTCCTATGTAAACTATAGGTACTTTCCAATCTATTACACCTCTATATATTAAATATGCTGCACCTATTAAAAGTAATAATGCTGATGTTTCCCCTATAGTTCCTGCCATATTTCCTAAAAACATATCTTTTAAACTAGGTAATTCAGTAATTATTTCTGAAATAGCGTTTCCACTATCTAATATTACTAACGGTGTTGCTGATGTTACTGCATCTATGGCTTCACCTGGTGCTGGGAAGTTAGTCATTAATGATGGCCATGATGCCATTAAAGCTGCTCTACCCGCTAAAGCTGGATTCATAAAGTTTTGTCCTATTCCACCAAACAATTGTTTAACTACTATAATTGCAAAAACAGACCCAAATACTGGTAAATACCAAGGTGCGCTCGCCGGTAAGTTAAATGCTAATAATATCCCCGTTACAACCGCACTGTAATCTTTTATAGTAACTTCTTTTTTAAATAACTTTTGAATAAAAACCTCTGAAACTACAGCTGATATAACAGCTAATAATATAAGTTTTACTGCAGCCATTCCAAAAAAGTAGATGCTTCCAACCATAGCTGGAACTAAAGCTATAATTACATCTAGCATTATACGCTCTACTGACTCTTCCGTTCTAATATGCGGGGAAGATGATCCTACTAGCATATCTGGTATAGCTACTTCATCATTTTTAGTCTCCACTAAATTTTCCTTCATATAATCTCCTCCTAATCCTATCTTTTTCTTTTTGCTAAGATCTCTCTTTTTGCTAATCTAATAGACTCAGTTAAAGGTCTACCTGCTGGACATATAAAAGAGCATGCTCCACACTCAACACAATCTATCGCACTGTATTGCTCACATGTTTCAAAATCATTTTTAAGTGAGAATGCTGATATATATACTGGTTGAAGATGTACTGGACAAACCTCTAAACATCTTCCGCATCTTATACATGCAGACATAGGTTTTTCTACAACCTGTTCTTTAGTAAATGTTAAAATACCACTAGTTCCCTTTACCATAGGAACATCTATAGAATACTGAGCAAGTCCCATCATAGGTCCACCCATAACTATTTTTCCTGGCTCTTCTTTAAATCCTCCTGCTTGGTTAATAAGATCTTTAAACGGAGTACCTATTTTTGCTAATAAGTTTTTAGGTTCTTTAATAGCACTACCAGTTATAGTAACAACTCTTTCATATAGTGGTTTTCCTCTTAATATAGCATCTGCAATTGCTTTAGAGGTACCTATATTATTAACAACACATCCTACTTCCATAGGTAAGGCTCCTGATGGAACTTCCCTTCCAGTCACTGCAGATATTATTCTTTTTTCATCCCCTTGAGGGTACTTAGCTTTTACTAAAACAACTTTTATATCTCCATAATCTTTACTAGCTTCTTTCATCGCCTCTACTGCATCCATTTTATTATCTTCAATTGCTATTACACCATTGTTAACCCCAACGGCCTTCATTATTGCCCTTAAACCAAACACAACATCTTCAGAGTGTTCTAGCATTAATCTATGGTCAGCTGTTAAGTAAGGTTCACATTCTGCACCATTCAATATAATATGGTCTATCACCTTATCTTTTGGTGGTGATAACTTTACATGAGTAGGAAAGCTTGCTCCTCCTAATCCTGTAATACCCGCTTGATTAATAACCTCTAAAATTTCTTCTTTGCTAATTTCATCTAAACTTCCATAGGCTTTCATAGAATCATCTTCTTCATTTGTACCATCAGATTCTATTACTACACAAGTTACTCCTAATCCTCCTGGAACATCCATCTTCTCTATGGATTTTACATCTCCAGCTACACTTGAGTGTATTTTTGCTGAAACAAAAGCATCGGAACTTCCTATTACCTGTCCTACCTTAACCTTATCACCAACTTTTACAATTGGCTGGCAAGGTGCACCTATATGTTGTTGCATAGGTATATAAACTACTTTTGGTTCTTCAGCTACTTCCAGAGCTTTTCCCTCTGTCATTTCTTTGAAATGAGGTACATTAGCTCCACCTTTAAAAGTTAATCTTTCTTGTCCCATATATTCCACCTCTTTTTTCTTTTTATAACTACTATTGTGCTAACTATGTAAGCAATAAAAATATACCTACATCTAAAATAGGTATATCCTTATATATCTTTGTATCTATTGATAAAACCTATCATTTCAATAAGTTTTTCAAACTAATTTTATTTTATCACAATGACTATTTTTTTACAATCTACTAATTTTTCTTATTTTTACTAGTTTCTTCTTCATGTATGAATACCTTTTCTAATCCTCTATATGGTTTAAAAAAACTAGGTTTTAAGTCTCCATAAAATCTATTGTCGATAATTAATGCTTTATTTTTATAAAAAAGACTTATATGAGGTAATTCTTCTAAAAATTTTGTCTCTACTTTGTCATAAGCTTCTTTTTTATCATCTCTTGAAGCCCCTGAATAAAAAGATTGATATATAAGTTTATCCATCTCTTCATCTCTATACCTAGTTAAATTTCCCCCATACCTACTAGAACTGTCCAGTAAAAATGGTAATGTTGATAATTGATTTAATTCCCAACCTCCTAAAAACAAGTCATAATTACCAGATCTTATATCTCTTTCAACTTGAATCCACTGATTTTGTTTTTGTTCTAATGTTAATATTTGTCCTGTATCAATCTCTGGAATAATTACTACTTCTATGCCTATATCAGATAGATTATTTTTTATATAGTCAGCTACTGAAAGTCTTATAGGATTTGAAGTATTGGTTAAAAGATTTAATGATAATTTATTTCCAACATCATCCACCCTATATCCAACATCATTATACTTATTAAATTTCGTTCCATCTAAATATTCATTTGCTTTATCTAAATCATAACTTAGTCCTTTTTTAGATGATAACCAAGAATTTATATGAACAGGCGTATTGACAATGGAAGCATGTCCTAAATATACCTTATCTACTATATCTTTTTTGTTAATTGCCAAAGATATAGCTTTTCTTATTTCCAAACCATCTTCTCCTGATAAAATTGGATTAGTGAAATTAAAACCTATAAATTCATAGTCTTCTGATGGAAACTCTATAACCTTAAATCTAGAGTTTTTACCATAACGTTCCCAGTCAACACCTCTTGTTAGCGTAGTATTAACTTGCCCACTTTCAAAAGCTAACATAGATTCTTCCTTATCGCTATATATTTTTCCTATAACTTTTTCTAAATATGGTTTGCCTAGATGATAATCTTCATTTCTTGATAATTCCAACTCTTTTAAAGCTCTGTAAGATTTAAATTTAAATGGTCCTGTCCCTATTAGGGGAAAATTTTCATTTCTCAATGCATCTTTTACACTCGTAAATTTATGTTTTGGTAGTATAGGAAAACACAATGATTCTACATTATTTGAAAAAGATTTACTAAAATACACTTTTAGATCCTTATTACTACCATTCATTTTGATTGAGCTATTAATATCATCCCCATAATAATCAATTGCCTGTGATAAATATTTACCATAAAAACTATGTTTACCTGCGGTTTTTATAGCTTCCAATGTAAAAATAACATCTTCAGCTGTTAAATCCTTACCATCATGCCATTTAATATTTTCCTTTAATTTAATATCTATTCTCCTACCATTATCTGATATATTATAATTTTCTACCAAAATAGGTACAGCTTGAAAATTCTCATCTAACTCAAATAATCCTTCATAAACTAAACTACTGAAATAATAATATGACAAATTTTCATTTATTAATGGATTTATAGTTTTAAGGTTTGTTAGAGGAAGTGAAATTTCTCCTCCATAGTTCGCCTCTATTTTTTTTGAATTTTCTTCAGGTTCAACAGATATATCTTTTTCCTCTACTTTATTACAAGAGCTTAGTAATATTAAAGTTGAAAGTAAAACAATAAAATATAACTTTAATTTCTGTTTCAAATTAATCACTACCCTTTAATATTATCTATAATTTTTTTTATACTATGAACTACTAGCATATAACTATTACTACATATGCCATCCTCTTTAAAAAACTTTTTATATAGTTTACTATAAATTTGATAGTTTTTATTTATTTTTTTTATATATTCATCTGTCTCTTTGAATGGAATAGTATGTAAACTTCTTCCATCAGAAGAATAACTTTCATCTTCAAGCCACTTATTGACATTTCCACTACCTGCATTATATGCAGCCAGTGCTAAGGAGACATCTCCATCAAATTCATCAATCAACCTATCTATATACCAACTACCTATTTTTATATTTATATCTGGAATGAATAGTTTTTCCTCAGAATAATCAGGTATTCCTATTAACTCACTTGCCCATTGCCCAGTAGATGGCGTTATTTGCATTAATCCTTTAGCTAATTTATTAGATTCCGCATCGGGATCATACCTGCTCTCAACATTTATTATAGAGGCTATCAGATAGGGGTCCACATCATATTCTTTAGAGTTTTTTATTATAATATCCATATATGATACAGGATATAGAGTAAACATATATACTGAAAACATTAATGTTAAAAAGGCTAATATTATAAAAAACAAAATAATTTTTTTCAAAGTAACCCTACCCTTCTATCTTTGATATTAGTAAGTCTACATTTTTATAAAGAGTTTCTATGCTGCTATTATTATCTATAATATAATCTGCTAACTCTTTTTTATTTTCTAAACTTATTTGAGCATTTATCTTATTAGTTGCTTCTCTATTTGTTATATTATCTCTTTGAATTAACCTTTTGATTTGATTTTCAAAATTAACATATACTAATATGCTCTTATCAAAGACTATCCCATATTTTAATAAATTATCATACTCTTCAAAAAGTAAAGGTATATCTAAAAATATAATTTCAGATACTTTACATAAAGCATCTATATCTTTCTTAAGATTTTTCAAAATAATAGGATGTAGTAAACTATTTAACAAGAATAATTTATTTTTATCATTAAATACTATTTCACCTAGTTTTTTTCTATCTATTTTATTTTCATTGTCCAGAATACCTTTTCCAAATTTATCGATAAGAATATAATAACCTTCTTCACCTTTATTAGTAATTTCATGTGCTATCTTATCTGCATCAATAACTTTATGTCCTTTTAAGGTTAAATATTTAGACACTGTTGATTTTCCACTAGCTATACCGCCTGTTAAGCCGTATATCTTACATTGTTTCATACCAACTATCCCCAATCTTTAAATCTACTAATAAAGGTACTTTTAATTCAATTACTGTTTCCATTGTTTCTTTAAGAATCTCCTCTACTTGGTCTAACTCATTTTCTTTTGCTTCAATTATAAGCTCATCATGAACCTGTAGTATTAATTTTGATTTTAAGTTCTTTTCATTTAATTTATTATATATTTTAACCATAGCAATCTTTATTATATCTGCTGCTGATCCTTGTATAGGAGTGTTAAGGGCTACTCTTTCTCCAAAAGATCTAATATTATAATTTTTAGATTTAAGCTCTGGTATATATCTTCTTCTATTAAATATTGTCTCTACATACCCATCTCGTTTACCTATCTTAACAATCTTATCCATATAATCTCTTATATCAGGATACTTCTCTAAATAAGAATCAATATAGCTTTTAGCCTCTTCTCTTGATATATTAAGATCTTGAGACAATCCATAATCAGATATCCCATATATTATTCCAAAGTTAACTGCCTTAGCCCTATCCCTAAGCCTTGCATCTATATCTTCTACACCTATATCAAAAACTTGTGAAGCTGTTCTTGTATGAATATCTTCATTGTTTCTAAAAGACTCTATCATTATTTTATCACCAGATATATGCGCTAATATTCTTAACTCAATCTGAGAGTAATCTGCATCAACAAGTTTGTGATTATCCTCAGCTATAAAAGCTTTTCTTATCCTTCTTCCATCATGAGTTTTTATTGGGATGTTTTGTAAATTAGGCTCGGTACTACTTATTCTACCAGTAGTTGTTATAGTCTGATTAAAAGTTGAATGTATTCTATGGGTCTTCTCATTAATTAAATTTAAAAGTCCGTCTATATAAGTTGACTTCAACTTTACTATCTGTCTATATCTTAAAACTTTATTAATAATTGGATGCTTATCTTTCAACTTATCTAAAACTTCAGCATTTGTTGAATAGCCTGTCTTAGTCTTCTTTATAACAGGTAATTTTAAATCTTCAAATAATACTACCCCTAACTGTTTCGGTGAATTTATATTAAACTCAGAGCCTGCTAATTCGTGAATATTTTTACTTATTTCATCAATTTCTTTACTATACTCAGCATCCAAGTTTTTCAGCTCATTTTTATCTACTTTAAAGCCTTCAAATTGCATATCTGCTAGAACTTTTAAAAGAGGAATTTCTATTTCATAAAACAAATCATGCATTTGCTGTTCTTCCAACACCGGCTTCATCTTTTCTATTAAATTTAAACTTGTATCCAATTTAAAACAAATATAATCTTTAACTTTGCTTTGATCAGCTTCAGCAAAGGTCTTTTTCTTTTTACCTTTCCCTAAAAATGACTCCAAATCCTCTCCATAGTAGTTATAATACTTTAAACTTAGATCATTGATACTATAGTTTGACTTTGAAGGGTCAATAAGATACTCTGCAATCATACTATCAAAGAAAATTCCTTCAATTTCAATATTTAATCTAAAAAGTAATACTATATAATCTTTAGTGTTATGACCTACTTTTTTTATAGATGCATCTTCAAAAATCGATTTAAAGTATTTATTAAATAAATCTAAATTATTTTTCATATCTAAGATATATGTTAAACTATCTTCACATTTTACTGCAAAATATAAGATATCATCTTCCATAACATTATCATTTTCTATTATGAACATATAACTAAATATTTTAGATTTTAATATTAAATCAATAAGCTCCTTTATATTTTTATCATCAACAGTTTCATAACTATAATCATCTCTAATTATTTCTTCTTCTCTATATCCATCTATATATTTATTTAAAAAATTATTAAACTCATATTTTTCTAAAAGTGGCACAAGTTTGTTCACATTTACATCTTTTATCCTCAAGTCTTCTATGTTAAGACCTAAATCAATATCACAAACAATCGTACCTAGCTTTTTACTAAGATAAGCCAACTCTTTGTTTGATATAAGATTTTCCTTTCTTTTTTTAGCAGTTATTTTATCTATATTCTCATATACACCATCTAGGCTGTCATATTTTTTTATCAAGCTTATTCCCGTTTTAATACCAATACCTGGTACTCCAGGAATATTGTCAGAACTATCCCCCATAAGAGCTTTTAAATCTTTAAGTTGATTAGGTGTTAAGCCGTACTCTTCCTTTATACTATCTTTATCATATATTGCTGTCTCAGTTATACCTTTTTTAGTTAAAATTATCTTCGTATTATCATCTGCTAACTGTAAATAGTCTCTATCTCCAGTTAGAAGAAGTACCTCTAATCCTTCTTCTTCACCTAATTTAGCTAAGGTACCTGCTATATCATCAGCTTCATACTTATCAGATTCCAAAATAGTTATATCCATAGCCTCTAATATTTCTTTTAATCTTGTAAATTGGCCCTTGATCTCGTCCGGAGCACTAGACCTTGTTCCTTTATATTCTTCATATATTTCATGTCTAAAGGTCGGTCCAGATTTATCAAATGCAACAGATAAATACTGAGGCTTATATTCTTCCAAAGCTGAATAAAACATTGATAAAAAACCATACATAGCATTTGTATAAATTCCTTCTTTTGTTGTTAAAAGAGGCAATGCATAAAATCCTCTAAATAATAAAGAACTACCATCTATAATTAATATTTTATCTCTACTCATACATACACTCCTATCTAGTCAATACTCTATTAAAGTATACATTATAAAAAACTTACAGTAAATAGGAGTATTAAAAAGCTTGTTTTTATATTTAAATTATGTTATTATAAATTATATTAAAAAATATGCCGAAGTGGTGAAACTGGCAAACACGTTGGACTCAAAATCCAATGATATATATCTTGCGGGTTCGAGCCCCGCCTTCGGTACCACATAAGCCTTAGGGCTTTTTTTTGTTTATTTTTTAACTATCTTTTGCTAAAACCTACAAAACTTCATTTTTCTTATCGGTTTTTCTTATCAATTGTATTAGTCTTTGTAATGAAATGATACCATATTTTTTTTTATCTTTCAACTTGTATAATTCTGTTTACTATTCCTACTTTTCACCATATTATATAGTTAAGGAGTGATGTTTATGAATATTAATGAATTAAGAGCTAATGCTAAAAAAAACTTAAAAGGCTTTTGTAATGTTTGTAAGGTATGTAATGGCGTTTATTGTGCTGGAGAAGTTCCTGGAATGGGTGGGAGCGGAACTGGTTCTAGTTTTAAATCAAATGTAGAAGATTTATCTAAAGTTAAATTAAACCTAAGAACACTACATAACAGTAAAGACCCTGATCTAACTTTTAAAATATTTAATAAAACTTTAAGTATGCCTATTTTATCTGCTCCTATTACAGGTACCGAATTCAATATGGGTGGATATCTAACTGAAGAAGAATATATTTCTAGTGTAGTTAATGCTAGTTTAAAATTAGGTACTCTAGCAATGATTGGTGACTCTGCAGACCCTAAGCTTTATGCAACTGGACTAGATATTTTATCTAAAGTTGATGGAGAAGGAATAGCAATTTTAAAACCAAGAAAAAATAAAGAATTAAAAAAAATGATAAGTCTGGCAAATAATTCTAATTTAGCAGCATTAGGTATGGATGTAGATGGTGCTGGATTAATAACTATGGCTTTAAAAGGTGCACCTGTTGAGCCTAAAAATATTCACGAGCTTAAGGAAATAATCTCATATAGTAATTTACCTTTCATATTAAAGGGTATAATGACTGTAGATGAAGCTATTAAATCTGTTGAGCTAGGGGTTGATGCAATAGTTATATCCAATCATGGTGGAAGAGTATTAGACCATACAAACTCAACAGCTAAAGTTCTACCTAAAATAGCACAGGCAGTTAAAGGAAAGACTAAAATTTTAGTAGATGGTGGTATAAGATCAGGAGTAGATGTTTTTAAAATGATTGCACTGGGTGCTGATGGAGTACTTATAGGTAGACCTCTGGTAATTGGTGCTTTTGGTAATAAGGAAAAAGGGGTAGAACTAATCTTAAATCAAATGAAAAAAGAGCTTTATCAAACAATGATTTTAACTGGAGCATCTGATCTTAAATCCATTAATAGTTCAATGATTGATTTTAATTAAATGGAGGGAAAGTTATATGTCTAAAAAAAATGTTGTATTCTTCGCATTTCAAGGAGAAAAAATGTGCTTTACACATTTATTAATTAATGCTATTGATATGAATGAAAAAGGAATTAATGCTCGTATAGTTATTGAAGGAAAGGCTACCAAATTAGTCAAAGATATGATTGAGGAAAATAATAATATCTTTAATAAGGTATTAGAACTTAATTTGATTGACTCAGTTTGTAAAGCTTGTTCAAATCAAATGGGAGTACTTGACTTTATTGAAAATAATACAGAGTTAACCTTAAATGATGAGTTATTCGGACACCCACCTATAGCCCCTTATACTGAAAATGGATTTGAAACAATTATACTTTAAGCTATTTTGACTAATAATCAAAGAACCTCTAAGTACTTAGAGGTTCTTTTTTATTATTTTAAAAAAATTAATATATTCTATTTTGGATTTAAACTTTTAATATATGGTTTTATATCTAATACTGGAGTACCATCCAACATATCTACACCTTTAAACTTTAAATAGTTACCAGATAGTTCTACTATTTCTACAATTGTCATAGCTATTGGATTTGGTCTATTCGGTGATCTAGTTTTAAATAATCCTACTAATGGATCATCATCTCCATGTGGTCTGATTATCATTGGAGTCTCCTCAGATTTATGAAAATAAGATAATAGAACTATATAGTCGCCCTCACTATATCCAGATAAGCCATCCTTATACTTATCTAATATTTTTAAACTAGCAATCTTATTCTCATCCAACACACTCTGTCTTGGTATCTCCTCCTTAGTTTTATATGGTGAATCTATATAACCTATAGGTTTTAATTCTATTTTCAAATATGTTCCTCCTTTATTTGTTCTCCTATAGCTATACCCTATTATTTATAATTTATACTAAAACTTAGAAGCTAATTTATCTAAAGCATGTCCATCAACTCTAAACACTGTCCATTCATCCATAGGTTCTGCTCCTATACTTTTATAAAATTCTATCGATGGCGTGTTCCAATCTATACACCACCATTCAAACCTTCCACATTTTCTTTCCAATGCTAAGTCTGCTAAAAAAGCCAATAACGTTTTTCCAAAACCTCTATTTCTCATTTCTGGTCTTATATATAAATCTTCTAAGTAAAGTCCTGGTCTACCTAAAAATGTAGAAAAGTTATGAAAAAATAAAGCAAAGCCTACAGGTTCTTCCTTATATTCAGCTATAACAACCTCTGCATCCCTATTATTAAAAAGTGTCTCTTTTAAAATTTCTTCTGTAGCAACAACCTCATGAAGTAATTTTTCATAATCAGCAAGCTCTTTAATGAATCTCAATATTAGTGGCACATCCTCTACCTGTGCAAACCTTATTTTAAAGTCCTCAATTTTTGTATCAACTATCCTATCCATAAAATCCTCCTATTTTATCATATTTCTTGCAAATTCATTCCAACCAAATATTCCTCCTGTGTGAATAAATAATATATTATCATACTTATCAAAAGTAGATTTTTTTAATTCCTCTACAAATCCATACATAGCCTTACCTGTATATACCGGATCTAAGATTATCCCTTCTTCTTGAGCAAACCTAGTTATAAAATCTATTTCATCCTGTTTGCTCAAAGCATAACCTAATCCTGTATACCCATCAAGTATGTTAATATCTTCGTAATCTACCTTTATATCATTTCCAAAATACACATTTAAGTCATAAAAAAGTTCCATAGTTTTTTCTTTAAAGTATTCTGCACTATCACATATATTAATACCTATTATATCAATATTAGAATTATAATATTCACTACCTAATAAAAGTCCTGTAAAAGTTCCCACTGAACCTACAGTTGTTACTATGGCATCAAATTTAATATCCAGCTGTTTCTCTTGTTCCATTATTTCTTTAATTGCATTAAAATATCCAAAACTGCCTATAGCATTTGAAGCTCCCTCAGGTAATATGTAGCCTCTTAAACCTATATCTTTTAAATTTTCTTTTATTTTTTCCATTATATTCATTCTATTATTTTTATATTCATCAGCAGTTATAAAAGTTATTTCTGCTCCTAAGAGTTTAGATAAAAAATAGTTACCTTCTAAATTATCACCTTGATTTCCTCTTAAAACTAAATGAGATTTAAGTCCAAGTCTAGATGCTACAGCCGCTGTTGCTCTAGCATGATTAGATTGGATACCACCACATGTTATTAAAACATCCGCATCTTGATCTAAAGCTTCTTTAACTGAGTATTCTAGCTTTCTTACCTTATTTCCAGAAATCTCAGTACCAGTCTGATCATCTCTTTTTATATATATATTTTTATTAAATTTTTCTCCTAGTTTTAATTTCTCTATTTTAGTTGGTAAATTTGCTAATTTAATTCTTCCTGGCAGCTTCATTTAATCCCTACTTTCCTAAGATAATATTTAAGTCCATAAGTATATGATTTAATTCTATAAGATTATTTCTTATATTATTATACTCTTTATTTAACAATGATTCATTTAATAATTCTGACTCTTTATTTAAAAACGAAGACATTTGTTCATCTATTTCAGATAGTTGATTAATTATATCTGATTTTAAATCTTCATATAATGTATCCCCTTCATCTTTAAGCTGAGTCTTACTATCTTTTAATTTATAACTATCACCTAATTTAGGGACTATTGTTTTAAATCCCAATTCTTTTTCTATCTCTAAACTCAAATATTTAGAAGCTTCTTCTTCACCATGGACTACAAAAACTTTTTTAGGTTTATTCTTAAATCCTGACAACCAGTTTAGGATTCCCTTCCTATCAGCATGTGCTGAAAAACCTTCTAAATTGTAAACTTCTAATTTTACATCTATTTCTTCTCCTAAAAGCTTAACTTTTTTTGAACCGTCTAATAAGATTCTTCCTAAACTCCCCTCCGCTTGATATCCTACAAAAACTAAGCTATTTTCTTTTTTCCATAAATTATGCTTTAAATGATGTCTTATTCTACCAGCTGTTGCCATACCACTAGAAGATATTATAACTTTAGGAAATTTATACCTATTCAATAGTTTTGATTCTTCTTGTGACTCTATATATCTTAAATTATCAAATGTAAATGGATTATCCCCAGATAATATTAATTGTCTCGTCTCTTCATTAAAACTACTAGAGTTTCTAATAAAAGCTCTCGTAGCTTTAACTGCCATTGGACTATCTACATAAATTGGAATCCTCATATGCTCTTCTATACTTTCATATTCATAATACTTATTTAACTCATATATAATTTCCTGTGTCCTACCAACGGCAAAAGAAGGTATTAAAACAGTTCCCCCTCTCATTGCAGTCTTATTAATTATCGATATAAGTTCATCCTTCCTATTTTTCATTTCATTATGTAGTCTATTTCCATAGGTTGATTCAACTATTATATAGTCTGCATCTTCTACAGTCTCTGGATCATTAATAATTTGTCTACCTTTAACACCTAGATCTCCAGAAAACACAAATTTAGTTTCTTTTCTTTCTTCTTTAATCCATAACTCAACAATTGCCGATCCTAATATATGGCCAGCATCTCTAAACCTTAAACTTATATTATCATTCAATTTAATCATCTGATTCAAAAAATACGGTTCAAAAAAGTTCAAACTTTTATTTGCATCCTCTTTTGTATAGAGAGGTTTTATTAAGTTTTTTCCAGCTCTTTCTCTTTTTTTATTTTCCCACTTTATATCAGATTCTTGTATACTTGCACTATCTAGAAGCATTATTTTTGATAAATCATAGGTAGGATTAGTAGATATAATCCTACCCTTAAAACCATCCTTTACTAGTTTAGGAATCCTACCACTGTGATCTATGTGAGCATGTGTTAATATTAAATAATCTATTTCTTTGGGGTCATATGGAAACTTTTTAAAATTTTTGCTTTCTATTAAATCATTACCTTGAAACATACCACAATCTATTAAAATTTTATAATCATTAGTCTCTATTAAATAATTTGAACCTGTAACCATACCTGCTCCACCATAAAATTTTATTTCCATAATTAAGACTCCCTTCTAATTAAACTAAATAAAAAGACCTTCTAAATTATTTTCTTTTACAAATTCCTCAAAAGATATTTTTGCAAATACAGCCTTCCTCATTAAAGACATTTTACTAGTATCTCCATATAATATACTTCCTGTTATTATATTATCTTTAACAAAAATCTTAGCTATATTATTTCCTTCAATATGTTTATAAGTTTCATCATAATCACAAACATCTCCGGCTGAAAATAATCTAATTGGTCCAATATTTAAAGACGCAAATAATTTTGGTATATCATAACTTTTATCATCTCCAGACATGTTTGCTCCTGCAATTCTACCTTGTTCCATACTAGCTGTCCATAATCCTAAATTAATACCGTTAATTTCTGCAACATCTCCTGCCGCATAAACATTATCTATATTTGTTTTTAAGCATTTATCAACTACTATACCTCTATCTGTTTCTATTTCACTATCAGTTACTAAATCTAAAATTGGTCTTACGCCTGTTGAAGCTAATACACCATCTACTTCATATTCACTTCCATCAGCTAGTCTGACTCCACTTACTCTATCTTCTCCTAGTATTTCTTTGGTATCTGCACATAGCACTACCTTTATTCCCAATTTGTACAATTCTTTTTCTAATCTCTTAGAAAGTTCTGGATCTAATTGTCTTGATAATACATTTTCTGAATGATCAAATACTGTTACTTCTTTACCTAACTCTCTTAAAGACCATGCTGCTTCTAATCCTAAAAGACCTCCTCCAATTACGGCAACTTTATTACAACAATCCAAAAATTCTTTAATATTAGTTAAATCATTTAATGTTCTTAAAGCATAAAATCCTTTTTTATCATTTCCCTTTATAGGTGGTACAAAAGCCCTACTACCCGTAGCTATAAGCAGTTTCTTATATGAAACTTTATCCCCATTATCTAATTCAACTATTTTATTCTCAGTATTTAAATTAACAGCCTTAGTATTTAATTTAACATCGATATTATTTTCAATATACCATTCTGGCTTATTAACTAATACATTGTCGCATTCATAATCTTCTGCTAATAAAGCTGTAAGTCTTACCCTATAATAAGTATGGTACTCTTCATCCCCTAATATTAAAATACTTGAATCTAAATCATTTTTTCTTATTTCTTTAGCAGCAGACAGGCCTGCTATTCCATTTCCAATTATTAAATAATCTTTGCTTTCCATCTTAACACTCCTTATTTTTTTCTAATCTATCTATATATACCAATCTAATTGATAATTATTCTACTTATATTAAACTTACTTATATTATATTACAAATCCTTAGATATTAAAAATAAAAATAAAAAGCAAGGCCATCTGGCCTTGCTTAAGTAAATTTTATTAAAGCTTGAGATGGTAGTGGAGTTGACAAACCACTAATATAAACTGCACCAAACTCATCTGCACCATTAACAAGCATAAGTTTTCCCTTTACTTTTTCATAAAGTTCACTGGTTAGCATAAATCCTGAGCTATCAATAGATAAAGATGGTATATTTAAAACTTTAATACCTTTACTTCTAAGTTCATTTGCATATTCTCTATTATATTCATTGTCCTCAATTGAAATTTTTTCTAAATTTTTCCACTCTTTTATCATTACTTTATCTCCAACTTTAAATTTCAATTAAAACACCTCCTTTATAATAATAACATAATTTAACTAGACATCAAATCCGTCCACAATTCATCATATACCTTAATAATATCTTTAGGATCCTTGAAAATTTCTGTATTTTGCAAACTATCTTTATCTGGATAAGCTGTTTTTGAATTTCTTAATTCCTCTGGTAACATATCTATAGCCTCAATTATTGGTGTAGAATATTCTATATACTCAGCATTTCTAGCAGCTATATCTGGTCTCAATAAAAAATTTATAAATTTTTCTGCATAAGTTTTATTTTTTGCTCCCTTTGGTATTACTAAACTATCAAACCATAGGTTAGTCCCCTCTTTTGGAATTATATATTTCAAATCAGAATTCTCACTTAGCATAGCAACAGCTTCTCCTGACCAACATACTGCTAAAGCTGCATCGCCTGCAACCATAGTATCTTTAACTTCATCTCCTTGATAAGCATAAACTAAAGGTTTTTGTTTTATTAACTCGTCTCTAGCTTCAATTAACTCTTTTTTACTTCTACTATTCATTGAGTACCCTAGCCTCATAAGTGCTACTGCAAAACTATCTCTTTGACTATTTAGCATTATTATCTCATCTTCATATTTCTCATCCCATAAAATATCCCAACTATCAACCTTTTCATCCACTAACTTCTTGTTGTAAACTATACCAACAGTTCCCCATAAATAAGGCACAGAATACTCATCATTAGGATCATAACCTAATGATTTAAAATCATCATTTATATAAATATAATTAGGAATTTTATCAAAATCTATTTTTTCCAACATATCCTCATTTATCATTCTCTCTATCATATAATCTGATGGAACTATTAAATCAAAATCATTATCTCCTTGTAACATTCTTACATATAAATCCTCATTAGTTGAGAATGTTTCATAGTTCACTTTAATACCATATTCTTCCTCGAAATCTTTTATTATCGTTTTATCTATATAATCTCCCCAGTTATATATATTTAACTCTTCTTTTTTATTATTACAAGCAGCCATAAAAATAGACATAATAATTATAACCATTACAAGGTAAATTTTTCTTTTTCCCACTACATTCTACCTGCCTTTCTTAAAACTGCTTTATCTGATTTTTTGTTGATAAATATTAATACACAAAGTAAGCCTATAAACATTAATGTGGATAAAGCGTTTATAACTGGATTAATTCCTCTTCTTGCCATTGAATAAATTGTTATACTTAAATTACTTACTCCCTGACCTGTGTTGAAAAAGCTAATAACAAAATCATCAATAGATAAGGTAAAGGCCATCAATCCACCAGAAATAATTCCAGGCATAATCTCTGGAATTATAACTTTTCTTAAAGCGTAACTAGGTTTAGCTCCAAGATCCATAGCCGCATCTAAAAGATTATTATCCATCTGCTTTAACTTTGGTAAAACTGATAGTACTACATAAGGTATACTAAATGTTATGTGTGATAATAACATGGTAATAAATCCGAATCTTATCCTTAAGAATCTAAAAAGAGCCATTAAAGATACAGCTGTTACAATATCTGGATTAATCACTGGTAAATAGTTCATATTTAAGATTACTTTTTTCTTTGTTCCTTTCAATTGATGTATACCTATAGCAGCTAGACTACCTATAATAACTGATATTACAGTTGATATTATAGCAATTATTATAGTGTAATAAAATGCTGTTAAAATTTCCCTATCTTGAAAGAGTTGAAAATACCAGTCTAGAGTAAAACCTGTAAAATTGCTTCTAGATTTAGACTTATTAAACGAGAAAATTATCAAAACTATTATAGGAGCATATAAAAATAAAATAACTAAATTAGTATACAATCTTTTAAAAAATCTATTCATTTTTATTTGCCCCCTTTTTTATAATCTACATCTAATCTATTCATAAGTCCCATAGTTATTAATATAAAAATCATTAATATCATAGACATAGAAGATCCAAAGTGCCAATCGCCGGTATATCTAAATTGATGCTCTATTATATTTCCTATCAAGTTATATTTATTTCCTCCTAGTAAATTTGATATTACAAATGTACTGACAGCAGGTATAAATACCATAGTAACTCCTGATATAACACCTGATATACTTAAGGGAAATATTATCTTAATAAAAATATCAAAAGGTCTAGCACCTAAATCTTTACCTGCTTCAATTATAGACTTATCAATTTTAACTAGTACAGAATGGATAGGAAGAACCATAAAAGGTAAAAAATTATATACCATACCCATTAAAACTGCTTTTTCTGTATATAGTAATTTTAAAGGTTGTAATCCTAGTTTAACTAATATATTATTAATAAATCCATTTCTACCTAGTATACTTAACCATGAATAAGTCCTTAAAAGAAAATTCATCCACATTGGTATTACTAATAGTAATATCAGAACATTTTTCCTTGACTCATTCTCATTGGCTATAATATATGCTAAAGGATATCCTATAATCAAACATATTAAAGTCGATAAACCTGCCAGTCTAATAGATTTTAACAATACTTTCATATAAGTTGGTGTGAAAAATCTTTTAAAATTATTTAGACTAAATTCAAATTCAGTAAAATTAATACTATTTCCTTCAGTTATAGCAAAATATCCAACTAGTAATATTGGAATCATAATAAATATTATTAGCCAAATTAAGTAAGGGTATGCCATCTTTTTCATGTCAATCACCATCTACTTTCTTCATAACATGTATATTATCAGGACTTACAACAATACCTACTTTTTCTCCCTCTGGTTTCATAAGGGTGCTATGCACTTTCCAATTAAAATTATTGGCTCTTACTATCATCTCATAATGAACACCTTTAAATCTTAAACTAGTAACAACTCCTGATATATATCCTTTATCCTCTTCTACTAAAAATAAATCTTCTGGTCTAATAACAACATCTACTTTTTCATCTTTTGAAAAGTTTTCATCAACACAAGTGAAATCTCTACCTGCAAAATTAACTAAAAAATCCTTCTTCATTACTCCATCAACTATATTACTTTCACCTATAAATTTAGCTACTCTTATATTTTTAGGTTCATTATATATATCTACAGGATTACCTATTTGTTGAACTTGTCCTTGATCTAATACAACTATTTTATCAGACATTGTCAAAGCTTCCTCTTGATCGTGAGTTACAAATATAAATGTTATTCCTAATTTTTCTTGCATGTTTTTTAACTCTATTTGCATATCTTTTCTCAATTTAGAATCTAGAGCTGATAAAGACTCATCCAAAAGTAACAATCTTGGTTCATTTACTAAAGCTCTAGCTATAGCTATTCTCTGCTGCTGGCCTCCACTTAAAGATGTTATTTCTCTTTCTTCAAAGCCTTCTAAATTTACAAGTTTTAACATTCTTTTTATCTTACTCTCTATTTCCTCTTCCTTAATTTTCTTTATTCTAAGTCCAAAAGCTATGTTTTCATATACGTTTAAATGAGGGAAAAGTGCATACTTCTGAAAAACAGTGTTAATCTCCCTTTCATAAGCCGGTATATTAGTTATATCTTTTCCATTAAAATATATCTTACCTTCAGTGGGGCTTTCAAACCCCCCTATCATCCTAAGGATAGTCGTTTTACCGCAACCGCTTGGTCCCAATAAAGTCCAAAATTCATTTTCTTTAATAGTTAGATTTAAATCTTTTATTATCTCTACACCATTATATTCCTTAGTTATATTCCTAAGTTCTATATTCTGCATTCTAATCCCTCCATATTCTATATTTTACACCTTTAATATTATAACTAAATTATAAGTAATTTTCTATCTATTTTTATGTAATATAAAAGTCTATCCTAGGATAGACTTTTAAGAATATCTATTATTACCAACTACCTCCTGCTCCACCTCCACCAGATCTGCCCCCACCGCCAGATGATCCTGAATTTCTATTACCCCCAGATGGTGGTCCTGAGCCATATCTTGTCGATACAAATAAACTTCTACTTATTAAAGCTAAAAAGTTTCCTCCAAAAAACTTGATATCAATAAATATTAATATTATTATAATTATAATAAGAAGAGGTGAAGATTTATTACTATTATGTTCTTCCACCTCTTTCAACCCATTGATATCTATATTATATTCTTGTTCTATAATTTTTATCATTCGATTGAATCCAGATAATATTCCAGTGTTATAATCTCCTTCTATAAAATATGGAACAAAGTCATTATCTATAATTCTTTTTTGAAGGCTATCTGGAAAAGCCCCCTCTAAACCATAACCAGTTTCTATCCACATTTCTCCCTCTTTAGGACTTATAACAACTAATATTCCATTATCTTTGCCTTCACTTCCTACTTTCCACTTTTCAAATAATTTTGTAGAGTACATCTGCTTATCAAATTGGTTGAAACTTTCTATTATCGCTATAACAACCTGAACACCGACCTCATTATAAAGCTTTTTGTTTATATCTATAATGTAATCTTTCGTATCTTTATCCAGTATACCTAACTCATCATAAATATAAAATTCATAACTAGGATCTGGTAACCTATAGCCTTCTGCTAAAACTACATTAGAAAATATTAATATTAGCAAAACTATAGCCATTATTTTTCTCTTCATTTAACCACTCCTAAAACTTTATTTTAGGAACCTCTCTAGCTGATTCATTTATCTGAAAATAATCTTTTCTTTCAAATCCAAACATAGATGCAATTATATTGTTAGGTAGTTGCCTTATAGTTTCATTATACCTTTGCACCATTTCATTATATCTCATTCTTGCAGTAGCTATTCTATTTTCTGTACCTGCTAATTCTACTTGTAAATCTTTAAAATTTTGATTAGCTTTTAAATCAGGGTAATTTTCTACAATTATATTTAAACTTTTTATTGATTCATTTAGTTTTTCTTCAGCTGCAGCATATTCCTTTGGAGTAGATGCTGAAGAGTATCCTGCACGAGCATCTGATATAGATTTTATAACTTCCTCTTCATGAGATGCATATCCCTTAACAACTTCCAATAAATTAGGAATTAAGTCTGCTCTTCTTTGCAATTGATTTTCAATTTCTCCCCATGAACCATCGATACTTTCATCCATTATTACTAATTTATTGTATCTTCTAGAGACACTAAGGCCTATGCTTCCTAATATGACAAGTATTACTAGTGCCACGGCCAATCCTTTATTTCTCATAATATTCCCCCTATTCTATAGTATATATATCCATTTTTTCTATCGCACTATCAATTAATCCATAAATATCTAATGATTCTTCAGACTTTTCTATATCTTTTATCCTAGGCTTGATAACAGGATTTTTTGGTAGAAAAACTGTACAACAATCTTCATAAGGTAAAATTGATGTCTCATAAGTTTCTATTTCTTTAGCTATATTTATTATATTATTCTTATCAAATCCAATAAGAGGTCTAAAAACGGGTAGATCAACTGAGCTATTTGTAACTGTAAGTCCTTCTAAAGTTTGACTAGCTACTTGACCTAAATTTTCACCAGTTATTAATGCTCCTAGTCCTTCTTTTAAAGCTATCCTTTCTGCTATTCTCATCATAAATCTTCTAGATATTATAGTCATCTCTGATGCTGGACAATTTTTATTAATTTCTTTTTGTATATCAATTATATTTATACTATACAATTTTATAGGACCTAAATATCTAGATAATATTTTAGCTAATTCTTTTACTTTATCTTCAGCTCTTTGATTAGTAAATGGATAGGAATGATAATGTACAGCCGATAGTGCTATCCCTCTTCTAGCCATTAAATAACCCGCTACAGGGCTATCTATACCACCAGATAGTAATAGCATTCCTTTACCATTTGTTCCCGCAGGCATCCCTCTAGTCCCTTCGTACCTATCTGTATAGATATATGCTCTTTCTTTTATATCTATATATAAATACATATCAGGATTATGAACATCTACTTTTAATCCTTCTATATTTTTCAAAATAACTCCACCCATTTTAGCAGACATTGCAGGCGATTTAATTTTGAAACTTTTATCTACCCTATTTGTCTCTACTTTGAAAGTTCTAACCTTACTATTAAGTAACTTATTTTTAACTACTTCTATAACTGCCCTTTCTATTTTTTTAATATCCTTATCAACTCTTATACAAGGACTAATATAAACTATACCAAAAACTTTTTCTAACCTCTTAATTAGTTGTGGAAAATCTACTTCATCTGCTTCTATATAAACTTTACCCTGATTTTTATAAATGTTTTTATATCCTATATCTGAAGTAGCTCTTTTTATTTGACTTATTAACTTATTTTCAAAATATGATCTATTTCTTCCTTTTAAGATTATTTCCCCTAAACTTAATGATAACACTTTTTCCATTATACAATCACCTCATAATAATTTCTCTTATATCTTTAACTGATTTTTTTAGTACTTCAATAAATCTATCTATATCTTCAAAAGTAATCTCATAAGATAGACAGATTCTAATAGTTCCTTCCAAATAACTGTTAGGAAGATTAATAGCTTCTAAGACATGACTTTTCTTTGTACCATTTGAAGAACATGCTGATGAAGTTGATACATATATCTCTTCACTTTCTAAGTAATGTAATAGCACTTCTCCTCTAATATTGTTTATTGATAAACTTATTATATAAGGAGATGATAGTTCATAAGAATTATTTATTAAAATATCATCTATTTCTTCCAATCTTTTTCTAAGATACTTATTTAACTTTATTATATGACTTTTCTCTTCTTCCTTTTTATTAAACATTATCTCTACTGCTTTTCCCAAACCTATTATAGAATGAGTATTTTCTGTTCCTGACCTAAAACCCTTCTCTTGCCCTCCTCCATATATAACAGGTCTCAATCCTAACTTAGGATTAATATATAATCCTCCTATACCTTTAGGCCCATATACCTTATGTCCGCTAAAACTATATAAATCTATATCAGTATCTGTTAACTTAAAATCTAATTTACCAAATCCTTGTACACCATCAACATGAAACATTGTTGATTTTCCTTTTAGTAATTTAGCTATATCCATTATAGGTTGGATAGTACCTATCTCATTATTTACTTGCATGATAGACACTAATATAGTTTCTTCAGGTCTATAAAGCTCTTTAAACTCTTCTAAAGATATACTCCCCAGCTTATCAACACTTAAATAATCAACTTCATATCCTTCCCTTTCTAATTCCTTAAATACTTCTAAAACTGAAGGATGCTCTATATTACTGGTTATTAAATGCTTTCCTTTCCTTCTCATTTTTTTTACTACAGATTTTATTGCTATATTATTACTCTCTGTTCCTCCAGAAGTAAAATATATATCATCTCTATTGACACCAATAAATTTAGCTATATCTTCCCTTACTAAGTTTATTTTTTTCTCTATTTTAAATCCTAAATCATGTAGAGATGATGGGTTTGCAAAATCACTTTTTAAAGATCTGCTTATAACTTCTATAACCTCATCTCTCATTTTAGTTGTAGAACAATTATCTAAATATATCATAATACACCTCTTTTTTCCAATAATAAACTCAAAAGAAAAGCTAGTAAACTAGCTTTTCATAATCTATCACTGTTTATTTACTTCATTTAAAAAATATATCATTTGATTTATTTTAAAACTTATTATTTTTTTATCTATTATCCTTGAATCTAAGGAATATCTTATATAATTTGTAAAATCTTTTATATTTGAAAATGGTAAGTCTACCATAGATAAAATCTTTCTCATCCTTATTTTTCTCTCTTTATTTGGATGCATCTTTGAGGATCGCTCCATATACTCTATCAATGAATCTATTGCATTTTCTATATAGGCTGAGCTTGCAGCTGTAAATTGTATGCTTTCAAGATACTTTATATCAGAAAATCCTATATCATTATAATAAGCTAATATTTCTCTAGTCTTTAAAAGCTCCATATCTAGTCTTTCATCTTTAATATGATTTCGACTTGCTAATTCTATACTAAGCTTTTCATATTTGTTAAGTTCACTAGATAAGTTAGACTCCATAGTTTCTAGCTTTTTTGTCATTTTATTATTATAATCTTCAAAATTAAATTCATTTATAATTTTCCATTCATCTAAAAGTTCTTTATAAACTACACTATGATTCTCTGATTTATATAACACTATTATTAAGTTAGTTATTAAACCTAAGCCTAAAATATAATCTTTTAAATCAGTTAAGTCTTTAGTTAGATTCATAACCTTCTCTACAATTTTGGATAATTCATCTAAAGTTAAACCTTCAAACTCTTTCCTTTTTAATTTTTCTATTTCCATAAAAAAATAATCGAATTTTAATCCATATCCATCTCTAATTGAACTATCAAATTGTTTTTTATATCCATCTATTATCATATCTACCATAGATTCATTATATCCTTGGAAATTTCTACCTAAACAATCTTTTAATGTATCATAATAATTTCCTTTAACCAGTCTCATTGGTAATATTTTTATTATTTCTGATATTATAAAAGAATATTTATGATAATTATCCTTGGATACTTCTAATGTATGATTGATCATATTTAATAAGTCATCTATTTGCTTTGAATTATAATTTTCATAATTTCCATTATTTGATAAAACCTTAATTCCATAATCATCAATCATTTCACCTAAGTAAGAGATTTCTACAAGATATCCTTCCAGTATATTTTTAAACAAATAAAGATCCTCTCTTATTTTTAATAATTTATCTGTATCTTTTTCAAAAACAAGACCAGTTAAGTTATCTAAATAGGTTTTCACAATATCCATCTCTGGGTTAATTTCTTCAATATCCTTAAACTCATCTTTAAATAAAGTTTTAGAGACATTTAATGAAACCATCAGTTTTATCAAACTCGATTCTGTTATATGTTTAATTTGGTTATTATTTAATTCAAGTACCATATCTACTATTTCTTTGTCTTTTAATTGTTCTATTTCTTTTTTATTATTATCCATCTTATCCTCCTTATGTAGCTATAAGTATTATATTGTGTATAATATAGTTACATTATAACATAAGTAATTATTGAGGTGAATTATATGCAAATAATAAAAGAAACAATAGAACATAATCTAGACTTAAAAGATTATAGATTAGATAATGCTTGTTTCCTTGATATAGAGACAACGGGATTAAATAGAGATAGGGATATGGTATATTTAATAGGTATTATATATAAATCTGAAAAAAATAATTGGATAGTAAAACAAGTTTTTGCTAATAGTATAAAGGATGAAAAACATATTTTAAAATTAGCAATAAAATTTTTAAATAAGTTTACAACTATAATAAACTACAATGGTGATACTTTCGATCTACCTTTTATTAATTCCAGGGCAAAATACCACAAATTAAACGAATTAATAAATATCCATAACTCCTTAGATATTTATAAGTTTCTAAGAAAAAATAAGGATTTGTTGGATATAAAAAATTTAAAGCTAAAAACTGTAGAAAATTATCTAGGATATAATAGAGAAGATATTTATTCTGGATATGACTGTATAAAATTTTATAAAGATTATATTGTAAACAATGATAAAAAATCTAAAAGTAAAGTCTTAAAACATAATTTTGATGATTTATATCAGATGTTAAATATTATAGAGATTATTAAAATTATAAATAATAAAAAAACCATTAGTTTAGAAAATAAAAACATAGAGATTTTAGATTATAAAATAATCAAAGATCACTTATATATAGAAGGTTCTATATATCCTAGCCTAAAATATAATATATCAGATTTTAATAAATATTATAGTTTTAAAACTTATAATCTTAAAATATTTAAGCTAAAGTTAAATATTTTAGAAGGCTATATTTCAGATAATACTCTTGCTATAGTTATAGATACTCGAATATATTCTTTAAATATAAACAAAAGCTCAAAATATAATATACCTAACTATATCTTACCTATAAAAATAAAGAATAAATATATGTTTGAAAATATAAAATTATTCTTAATTAATTTTTTAAATTTATTATTATAATGGTAATCAATTTAAATATAAAAAATCCTAGTTCTATCAAAAGAACTAGGATTTTTTTAATGGTGACCCATCCGCGACTCGAACGCGGGACTCCTTGATTAAAAGTCAAGTGCTCTACCAACTGAGCTAATGGGTCTTAAACATGGTGACCCCACCGGGATTCGAACCCGGGTTACCGCCGTGAAAGGGCGATGTCTTAACCGCTTGACCATGGGGCCAAAAAACCTAGACTTAACTAGGCTTGTATGTAATGGTGGGCCTTCAGGGACTCGAACCCCAGACCTACCGGTTATGAGCCGGGCGCTCTAACCAACTGAGCTAAAGGCCCATTACTTTTTTTATATAAATGGTGGGCCTGGGTGGACTCGAACCACCGACCTCACGCTTATCAGGCGTGCGCTCTAACCAGCTGAGCTACAGGCCCATTTATATTTGATAAATGGCAGGGATGGCAGGATTCGAACCCACGACATTTGGTTTTGGAGACCAACGTTCTCCCACTGAACTACATCCCTATATACCATTTTAAACTTGGTGCCCAAAGCCGGAATCGAACCAGCGACACACAGATTTTCAGTCTGTTGCTCTACCGACTGAGCTATTTGGGCAAATTCACTACAAGGTATTTACTTTCTTTAAAGTAAATGGTGGGCCTTCAGGGACTCGAACCCCAGACCTACCGGTTATGAGCCGGGCGCTCTAACCAACTGAGCTAAAGGCCCTCATAGTAATTTGGCGGAGAAAGAGGGATTTGAACCCTCGCGCCCCTATAATAGGGACCTACTCCCTTAGCAGGGGAGCCTCTTCAGCCTCTTGAGTACTTCTCCACACTAAATTATAGTTATTTGGCGGAGAGAGAGGGATTCGAACCCCCGTGGGCGTTAGCCCTAACGGTTTTCAAGACCGCCCCGTTATGACCGCTTCGGTATCTCTCCACAAATAAATGGTGACCCATCCGCGACTCGAACGCGGGACTCCTTGATTAAAAGTCAAGTGCTCTACCAACTGAGCTAATGGGTCTTATTAAATTTAAAATGGCTGGGGTGATAGGACTCGAACCTATGGAATCACGGAGTCAAAGTCCGTTGCCTTACCGACTTGGCTACACCCCATTAAATATTTAATGGCGCGCCTAGGAGGATTCGAACCCCCGGCACATGGATTAGAAGTCCATTGCTCTATCCAACTGAGCTATAGGCGCCTATTTAATGGAGCGGGTGAAGGGGATCGAACCCTCGCAACCAGCTTGGAAGGCTGGGGCTCTACCACTGAGCTACACCCGCATGTTTTAAGTATTTTTTGGTGGGAGTGACCGGATTCGAACCAGTGAAAGCATAGCTAACGGATTTACAGTCCGTCCCCTTTAACCACTCGGGCACACTCCCATTAAAAATATGGAGCTGGCGAACGGAATTGAACCGCCAACCTATTGATTAC
>JASLAT010000006.1 GCA_030146915.1 Tissierellales bacterium | reverse complement strand
TATTATAAATATATATTTCGGACGAAAACTTAGATTTCTAATTTCAAAACTACTAACATTAGTTTCTAACGTTCCTTTAGCCATTTTCAATCCAGTATCTATACTTTTAATTTTATTTATTAAATTATTTAAACTTTCTGTGCCACTAGCACTTTGTCCCTTACTACTTAAATTACTAGCCATGGTGTTTTTTAAAGTTTGTGTTTTACTTTTTAGGGTAGAAAAGCTATCCGTATTTAGCAACGGACTGCCGACAACGTCTACCCAATTTTTTTTACCATTATCGGCAAATGTAAAAAGTTCTGTTAAAGCACTATTTACATCTTTAGAATTTAGATTAGAATTATTTACTGTTACTTTATCTGCGGATAAATCTATATTCTCTATTTGTTGCGTCATATCTGCCAATTGCGTCTCAATTGTTTCCCCAGAAGATGTTTTAATATCTGCTGCAGATAATACTACATCCCCTGTTTTGTCATTCACTTTTGTTACTGGAACTTCAATGTTTTCTATTTTATTATTTAATATTTCAATATCTTTTTTTGTAGCCAATATGACTGTAGGATCTACTTTAAGAGTTACAGAAGATGTATTACTTACCTCTAATATCATATTTATAAGTAAATCTTTACTACTACCATCATCTAAAATAGGTTTATACGTTTCTGGATATTTACCTATTGCAATCATATTTCCTTTATCGTCAAATATTCCAGCCTCACGTATTGTAAAACCACCAATTGTAGAAGGAATTACTATTGATATTTTTATCCAATTAGGATTTGTATTATCTACTTCAACATGATTAATTTGCCCTCTCCAAACCTCGTTTACTAGTTCAGTTTGATTTTCAGTAGGATTATAATAATTACCTTTTCCGTCACCAACTGCCATCTCTTTAAAATTTACTTTTGTTCCTAACGCAGTTGCATTCGCTATCTTTGCTTTTCCCACTTGCGTTAATATTGTATAAAATTGTTCTGCCATGTTATACCTCCTTTTTAGGATATACTGTTATCCCTTCAAATCCAGCATTATTTCCCATTGCTACATTAACCTTACCTCTAGATGTTACATTCTTTGGGGACCATGGGTAAACTGTTATTTCTTCTCCCGAAGTAAAAAAACAACCTATGAAAATATCTTCTACTGGTTGTTTTAATTCTAATATCCATTTTACATCTATACCACCTGCCGCAACCCTATCAATTACATCAAATGGTAATCCTATTATATTATTTCTCATTTTCACAACTAGTCCAGCTGGTTCATTGTATTCGGGTAAATTCCACGTTTCTTGTATCCCTTTAAAACCTTCACCTATTAAAACACTTGCTACCTCATTTAAAGTTTCTATATCACCTTTACTTAGATTAGCTATCATCTTAGTTTTAATTAATTGTCTATATAAATCATCATTTTCATTTAATCTCAATTGATTAACATTTTTACCTGCTAAATTTAAAATATATCCAGTTGCTTCATCTATATTCCTTGCTTTTTTTATATTTAAAAAGAACTCTTTTATTTCATTTATTTCATCTTCGACTATCTTAAATAATTTTCCTACATTAGAGTTTATATCTTTATTATAATTATCAGTCAATCTATTCAACATAGTTAATCACTACCTTATTGTAATCAGTTTTTGCGATTTCATTTTTTTCTATTTCTATATTTGTTGGTTGATAAGTTTCTCCATCTAAACTTATCTCTACTTCTATGTCTGATGTTCCTTTTAAACACATTACATTCGCCATTATCTTGGATATAACTACCTTTTCACCTAACTTTAATCCTTTGTAAGATACTCCATCTTTATCCTCCCCACCTACATAATTTAGTACTGCTCTAGTCACAACATCATCACCAGGATAAAAGCTATCTTTTACTATATTAAGTTTTACATATATATTCTTAACACTCGGCCTAGTAAATCCTATAGTATGTTCAACTCCCTTATTATCCTTAATTCGCTCCTCTGTAAGTCCATAGGAGCGAATTCCACCTGCTTTAGCCTTCAGTATTGTTTTTGCTATATCTTCATCATTTCCACCAAATACATATGGAGCTAAAGAGTGAGGTGGAATATCATTTATATATTCGTTAGTTTCATTTTCATCTACAAAGGCGTCTACAACATTACTCATATCTAGTAAAGCAGCTTCAACAGCTTCTCTTGTACTACTGCCACCTTTAGATAAAGATCTATAATACCTTTCTCTGAATTCATAATCTTCTTCTATCTCACGTCCACCTTGCGTTTGTTCTAAATTTGTTATGCTATCTACACCTGGAATTGGATTTACAATTTTAGTTATAGTATTTGCTGGGACGTTTCCATTTTCCCCTGGTTCTATAGCAACTATAGGAATTTCAATTTTACCATTATCTCCAATTACACTTGATATGGTTGTTTCAAAGACAACCATATCTGTAGAAATTTTAAATCCTTTAGGTATATTTGTTTTAGATTCTCCAAATATAGTTATAGTTCCATTAGCTTTCTGCGCTGGTTTTCTTTCAATTGTTATTATTTTACCCGTATTATCTAGAGAAAACCCTTCTGCGAAATCTACATATGCACTGTAGTACACGTCCTGTCCTAATTGCCATAAATCTTTTAATTCCCAAGCTATATTTTTTAAAAATAATCCCAATGGACTTCTTTCACTTAGGTTCACATCTTCCCCATATAATTGTTTAGCTTTATTTTCCATACTCTCAATTAAATCTGGATATTTTTTTATTTTTACCCCATCTTTAGTCAATCCAAAGCTCAATTCAACACCTCCTCCTCATGTTCGAGAATGTTTCCCGAAGTCATTTTTAATTTAAATTTTATGTTAAGTTTTCTTTCAATTCTATTAAAATTGACATCTAAAAAAATTAAATCATCAACTCTATCATCTTGAAATATTGCCTCTGTTATTGCTAATTTTATACTTTCTTTACTTTTTCCTTTACCTTGTATGT
The DNA here is from genome assembly GCA_030146915.1 of Tissierellales bacterium. GTDB lineage: Bacteria > Bacillota > Clostridia > Tissierellales > Tissierellaceae > JASLAT01. Next base: position 14,677 of record JASLAT010000006.1, on the reverse strand, counting down.
CATCGTAATTTAATCCATGTAGTATGTTTAAAAACCATTCACCTTTATTTGTAGTTAGTATTCTTTCAATAGATTGAATTTCCTCGTCTTTGCCCTCTACCATTTCGATATTATTTTGACTATCAAATACTAAATCACCATTTTTAATCTTAAATGTTTTCAATTTTATCACCTACCACGTAGTAGAATTTGTTGGTCCAGACACAGTTATTTTAGTATTGCTTTTTATTTCTATATCCCCATTTTCCTTCATTATTATTTTAGAATTCAAATTATCTTTAGCAATTACTAAATCATTCAAATGCTCTTCTGGTAAATTTTTTGTTAATGGCATTATTCCACCTACTACTATTGCGTCATCTAAACTATGTTTTCTACTACTATTAGACTTCGATACATTGCCACTTAATAAAATATTTTCTATATCCTTGTCACAAAACACTATTAACACAATATCTCCTTTTTTATATGGTGCTCGTATAAAAAAAGAACCTGCTCTTATAAAAGATACAGGTACGTTAATTAATAGAGTAGAGTTTTCATGTAAAGGCAATACATCTGCAGTCATGTTTTTAGCATTGTATGTTTCAATTCTACCCAACATACAACAAGAAATATTATTAGATATATTATCAATTATTTTATTAAAAAAATCAGTAGCTTCATTCATATTTCTTCACCCTCCTATGTTGGAACTACAATACATTCTGTTATAAAATCTCCAGTATGTACACCTTCTATAACTCTATAAAAACCATTTAAAGTTCTTGATTTAACTTCTATAATACTATCAGTTGTTAATTTATAATTTAATAAAGATTTAATTTTATATTTTATTATTTTTTCACCATTCTTTTCTTCTTCTATTCTTTCTGGACTATCAATTAATCCATGTTCACTATCTAGTAAAAATCCAGTTTCATTTCCTTTATTATCTTCTCGTATATACAATTTACCTTTGTTTATATACATCTTACTTCCTGTGTCCTTTACAAGCTGTTTTAAAGCACTCCCAACACTTCCGTTTATAGTTCTACCTAAGTTGTAACTTATATTCTTAGTTGGATTTATTTCTGCTATTTCCAAGCCTAGTATATTAGCCAAGTCTTGCATTATATATTTTGCAGTAATGCCTTTTTGATATGTTTTATTTATCTTTGCATTTCTCCATTCAAATCCACCATCAGATAGTGTTATTTTCGTAACTTTATCTACTTTTTCCCATTCACTAGTTATTTTTTCAATTTTACCACTTAGAATATTTCCCACATCACCTTTATATCCTGCGTTTAAAATTACATACGCTTTAGATTTTATATTAGCAATGGTATTTTCAGATAAATTGTATATTTTTATTTCACTTATATCTGGCTCTGGTTCCTTTGAAAAAGGAACTCTAAAATCTATTTCAAATTTATCATTTGTAAATTCCCTATCACCCATAATTAAATTTATTTTTCTAAGCCATAATTTCATATTTCATCACTTCTTAAATATAAAAATACTTGTTCGTTTAAATTTTCAAAGGTTACTTTTTTATTTTTACTACTTAAATCAAGAGGAATAATAATTGGGATTGAGATGTTTTTATATTTTACATTTTCAAATAAAGGTTTGCCGTATATTAATTTTTCTTCTAGAACTATAATTTCATCATTTTTATATAAACTAATTGTAAAAAAATCTTTTAAAGCATTGTAATTAACTTCAAAAGTATAAGTTTCATTATCAAATGTTATTTCAAAATTATATGGTATCAATTCTTTATCTATCTCTATATATTCCAAAATTATCTCCTCCTAACTTGCTGTTTTCCTTTATTAGTTTTTTTTCGAATTTGAGTATTAGTTTTAGGATTTACTTTACCTGTCTTAGGATTAACTACTATATTTACTGTTTTCGAAGTTGAAATATTCACTTGTTTTATGGACATTTGAAAACTATACCCATTAGCAACACTTGAATTATGTGTAGTGTGTATATTTTCAATTACCATATTAATGTGTGTTGTTCTTCCTACATATTTTAAAAGCTCACCTTCATTTTGATATTTATAAAGTCTTTGTAATTTTTGTAAAGCATTATCACCGACCATAATCCCAGTAATAGAAAGTGTGAGTGGTTTTCTTTTAGTATGATCAGATATATCCATGCCTTTTTCCACTGGTTTATCGGTTACTTCTGCGTCATGTGTTAAATCTTCACTTTTAATTACATCAAATTCAACATCTCCAATTTTAGCACGTTTCAAAACTCACACCTCCTATATTTGCATACTTAGTTTAGCAAAGAATTCATCCATAAATTTATCCATCATATCATTCACTTTAGATTCTATATTAGATACTTCTTGTTCACTTGCATTTCCATTCACTTCAACTTTTACATTAGGACTAAATGATATGTGTTGCATAGTAGAACCCACTGTTGGTACATTGCTAGTATCAGATGTTCCAGGTTCCAATGAATAATCTAATTGCTGATTTATATCTTTAGTGATTGAATTTACCCCAGGAGCTTCATTTTCCATTCCAATTCCCAAGCCCTCTGTAATATTTTCACCATATCCAATAGTTAATTTTGCTGGCGAATGAATTCCAAAGAAACCTTTTATTCCACCTGCAATACCTTTAGCAACTCCTACCACTGCGTCTTTAGCAGCACCAGCCATTGATTTTACACCTTGTATCAATCCTTTTATAATGTTGATACCTATGTCAAGCATTTGGGCTGGTAATTCTTTAAAGAAATCGAAAACACCTACAACGATTTGTTTAATCCCATCCCATACCGCCGACCAATCTCCAGTTATTACCCCCGTAAATATTTTAATAGCACCTTGAATAACATTAAGAATCATGGTTATTATATTTTCTACAGCACCCCATGCGATACTAGCAATATTCATTATGCTATCACCTAAAACACTCCATACTCCTTTTATGAATTCTACAGTTGCATTTATTCCAGTTTTAAGACTATCCCACACACTTAAAACTAAATTTCTAACTTCTTCGTTGGTATTATACAAATAAACTAATGCTCCTATTAGTCCTACAATAGCGAGTACTGTTAATCCTATTGGGCTTGCAACTAATCCCATTGCCGTTTTCATTGTTTCCATAGCTGGACCTACTCTTGTAATTAAACTACTTACTTTTGATATTCCAAGAATTAAAGGACCTATACTAGCTGCAAATGCTAATGTTTTTACTATTGTTTTTTGTGTTCCTTCATCTAATTCTCCAAATTTTCTAGCCATATTTCCAATCCCAGTTGCTATATTACTTACATCATCTTTAAATACATCTCCAATATCAATCATAAATCCTTCAATTGCAGATTTCATACTTCTAAAAGCACCACCGATGTTATTTTCCATTTCATCTGCCATTTCAGCTGCAGCACCTTTAGAATCTCTTATATTTTTTTCTAATTCTTTATATTTACCAGTACCTTCTGTAAGGATTGCATTAACTCCACGCATACTCTGTACTCCGAATATACTTTGCAGTGCTTGGTTCCTTTGTGCGTCACTCATTCCATTTGTAGCGGATTCTATATCTGCCATTATGGAACCCATGTCCTTCATTTTACCATTCGCATCATAAACCGATATTGCAGCCTTGCCGATTTCAATTGCACCACCTTCGGCTGCTTTGGATAAATCGTTAAACATTGCAGTAAATGCAGTACCTGCTGCACTACCTTTTACACTTTGATTTGCTAATGTTCCTAAAATAGCACTCGTTTGAGCCACATCCATATTCATGGTTGCTGCACTACCACCTGCATATTTCATTGCTTCAGCCATCTGTTCAACGTTAGTCTGAGAACTACTTGCAGCCTTTGCTAAAACATCAGATACCATACCAGCGTCACTTGATTTTAAACTAAATTGCCCTAATGTATTAGTTATGATATCCCCCGCCTGTGCTAATTCAAGTCCACTAGCACTAGCTAAAGAAAGTAAATGTGGAGTTCCTTCTAATATTTGATTTGCATTCCAACCTGCAGTAGCTAATATCCCCATACCATCTGCTGCAGCACTTGCACTATGTGCAGTTGTACTTCCCAGTTCTTTTGCTTTATTTCTCAAATTATCAAAGTCTTTTCCAGTTGCTCCAGATATAGCTCCTACTTGTGACATGCTATCATCAAACTTACCGACAGTATAAGTAGCTGTAGTTGCAAGTCCAACAATAGGGGCAGTTACTTTAGCTGATAAACTTTTCCCAGCACCCTCTATAGCTGGATTTATATCCTTAAGTTTTTTAACTGCTTCACCTGCTGATTTTTTTAAATTTTGCATGCCACCATTTAATTTTTGAATTGCCGTTGAACTTTTAATTTTATCTAACGTCCCACCTAAGATACTAACTTTATTACTTGTTTTTTCTGTAGTTCCTAAAAAATCTTTAGTAGCACTTTCTATACTGTCTATTGGCCTAGTATTAGTACTTTTCTTTATTGTTTTCTCCATATCTTTAAACATGTCCGTAGAACTTGCCACTGATTTTTTTAAATTATCAACTGCACTATCCATTTTACTAACTGGTGTTTCCTTACCTTTAAAATCAACATTAAATACTAAATTTCTTAAATCCATCATTTACCTCCTTTCTTATTTGATTTTTTAATATTTTCAATATGAATATCTATAGCTGCGTTTATTTCTTCTAATTCATCAATGTACATATTACAAGCTTCACTATAAGTTAAAACTTTTTCCATAATAGGTCTCCAAAATAACCATTGTTGTCTTGCTTTTTGCTTGTAATATGACTTAATTACTTCCCCTGGTACTGATAAGCTAATACTTCTTTCATTAATTCTTCTAACTCTGACACATCTTCAAAGTCATCAAGTTTCTTCTTTGGTTGTATTACCACATGTTCTAACATTTCTTCATAAAGTTTAACATCATCTGGATTTCCATTCTTATCTCTACATCTACTTCTTATCTCTAAAGCTGGTCTTACTGGTAACTTTTGTAGTGTATACTCAACTCCGTTTACAGTTACTGTTTTTGCATATTTTAAACTTGGTTTTTCCATAATAACATCCTCCTTAAAATTAAACATAATAAAAGCACCTACGATTAAGTAAGTGCTTTTATTATTTCTCTAACTTTTTATTTAATCTATCTAACTGTCTAATTATAATCCAGTTTTGTTCAACTAAAGCTGATAAATATCCAACCTTTGCCTGTTCTTCCACCTTCGCAAAACTTAATGCCATACCTGCTTTCATTAGTCCATTTCCAGCTAAATCATTTGTTATCCTTTTAATTGTTTCTAAATCCTCTGGAGCAATTTCATTCAGTCCATATTTTTCTAAGATTTTATTAGTTTCTATTTCAGCTTTTTCTTCTTTGCTTTTTCCCTTACCAAAAATAGCCATGTGTGAAAACCTCCTTAATAATATTATCTTTATTATATACTATTAAAAGAGGTTTTTCATTATTCCACTTTATAATCTGCTATAAATACTTTCATTTCCACTTCTCCAACTTCTTTTCCCCATTCTATATCAGCAGGTTTTCTAACCATAGCTTTAGTGCCACTTACATTTGTCCCATTTGTATTCATATCTATAATGGATATGGGCACTTCTTTTTTACTATTAGCTAATTGATTAAGATATGCTATGCTTGGAGAAGTGTTGGCAAAAGTAAATGTTACTTCCCCAGTCTCATTGGCATTTATAGCAACACTTACTTCACCTTGCCCTCCGACATGTTCTGTAAAATTATCCTCCAACTTCTCACATTTAATAAAACTATCTTCGGCGAATCCAGTTAGAACTCTACCATCTACAATTGCAGTTATTAATTTAGGGTCAAATCGTAACATTTAATCAACTCCTTTTATAATTCTAATATTCCATCTATATTTCCACCATGTATAGCCCCATCAAGTGTAGCTTTCCATTTTATGCCGTTATATTGTCGATTCATTCTATCTTCTAAAGGAGTATCTTCTCTAGTTGTATATTCAATTGAATAAACTCCTTTATCACCTTCATTTAAAATTATTCCATTTTCAGTTGCTTCATCTAATACTCTTTTAGCAACATCTACCAGTTGTGCTATTCCTTTATTGGAATATCCAATTTTTTTATTGTTATAAGCTAACATAGCTTCTTCGAATTCCATTCTAGTTTTTATAAATATAGATCCCATTACCACATCTATATATTCGCCACTTGTAGTCTTACCTTCTGATGTTTGTAATTTACCTTTCTTTTTAACATAAGAAAAGCCACCATCATCATGTAATTTCTTTAATTGCTCTTTCGTTATGGTAGCACCTTCGACACCTTCGATATGTTTAAATTTAGCAGTAAAACTTCCAACAACTTGAGTTGATAAATATGCCGCCAATCCTTCTGAAGCATATGCGTCAACATTATCATGATACATAACTACTGTATTTTCTGCTTCAATTTGTGATGGTAATTCTAAATCTTGTATTGTTGTAAAATACATTTTTTGATGTTTTTCTATCCATTCACTTAAAGCCGTAATAACTTCATTGGAATTTTTTGTGCACGTTAAGAAAAACCAATCTTCTTCTAAATGATTTTCCAATAGTTCAATTAATTCAGTTGTTAATTCAGTTGTTTTTCCTATTACAGCTATTTTTTCTGGAGCAGGTTTTTGCTCAAATATTCTATTTGCTATTTTATACACTTCTGTGGTTTCATCATATTGTTTTTGTAAACTCTCCAAACCATCAAATACTGTATAATCCACATCTTTGGTATCATCAAGAATTAATATCATTCCTAATTTACCAGAAGCTAATTCTTTTGTTTTTTTAATTATATTAACATTAAAATCATTCATGTTATACCTCCTCTAAAGTATAATCCTCTATCGTTTCAACTACCCTTTTAATTTCATCAACAGTTCTTAAAATCGTGTCAAATCCCACTCTATGTTCATAATCATCTACTATTAAGAGTGTTCTATCTCCAAATGCCAAAGTATCGACTACAGTCACATTTATATCTGCTAAATCATAGTACCCGACGTGTACAAACCAATCGTGTGCTCTATTAGCTAATTCTTGTGCTTCTAAACTATCATTGGAATAAACAGTTATACTTAATGTTATTTTTGGTTGAAATATTACAGTTTCTTCTATGTCATATTCAAAATTTTTATTTAAACTAGGTATTAATTTTTCATCAAATATTCCTTGAGTTTTATCTTTATTATATGGAACAATAAATTTATATCCAATGAAAGGGTAGTTGGGTTTTTTAGAAGTCTGTTCCATCTCAATTACTGGTACACCAGTATATTTATAAAGGTTATAAACTATAGTATTTCTAATAAGTTTTAAATTCATTTATTATCAACTCTTTTCACAAAATAAATGTTTAAACCAATGTCAAAATCAGAATAAGGTTTTTTCTCATGTACAGTATAAATTAATTCTTTACATTCTATTTTCTCACCTTTTTTAATTTCATCATAACAATACAATTTTCTATCTTCATAATTATAAGATCCATTTTCATCATATTTAAAATCTTCATTCGATAATGGCACCAGAGCTCCCACTTCTATTTTAATTTTTTCTTGTTTACCATCAATCCATTTACCGCCGTTTTCATAATCATAATACCCGTCTAATTCTCTAATTAAATAAACTGGATTTTTACTATATTTTTTTACAAGTCTTTTAAAGTTAAACATCTAATCCATCACCACCTTATAAGTGATGCTTTCTCTTAATCTTTGAGTATCAATTAGAGGATTGGAACTACCTTTCTGTTCTATAGTAAACTGATGATTAGGTGGATTTTTTAAAGTTGTTAAATAATCTTGTAATAAACCAACTATATATTCTCCTAATGTTTTATAAAAAGTATCTACTGATAGCTGTAGTGTAATGACTTTTTTTAATAAAATTTCACCTTTATCAATCATATTTGATTTTTCTTTGTCATATCCAGCTCTCATAAAACTTCTTTCTGGGACTTTTATTTCAGTAGTAGTTTCTTTTAAATGCAATCCCATATCATGAAGGTAAGCTCTCATTTTATCACTAACTTTAAAATTATATCCAAATTCATTTATGTTCGCTATCATTAAAATTTCACTATCATCTTCTCCAAATATACCTATTTCAAGGTGTGTTGAAGTTAAATCGTTAATCATTTTTAAAAACTGTGGAACCTTATTTTCATCATGTATTTTCATATTGTTTTCAACCTTTTATATGGGTTTATCCAATTGTAAATAAATTTAGGAATATTACCATCATTGGCATAAGTTTGGCTCATATCAGATAATTTTTCTGATGTTATATTAAAGTCTAAAGGATCTAACTCAACCAAATTATCTAAAGCTAGTTTTATCCCTCCTGGAAGGTTATCAATATCAAATTGATTACTTGTATAATCCTCAATCCATTCTAAATAAGCTAGTTTTATTTCTACAAGTGTCATTTAAAATCACCTTCCACCATCAAATCATATAAGACTTCTTTTTTATCCCTAGGATTATGTTCAATGCCGTTATCATTTAATATTTCAAGTATTTCAGCCTTTGTAAAGCTATCAATTGAATTGTCATTATAAATTTCATAACCTAAATTCTTATAAACTACGTCGTATGCTTTTTCTGTTGCACTTATTATTTTATTTCCTTTAATTAATTTCATCATATCCCTCCTTAAAAAGGAAAAGAGAAGGATTCCTCCTTCTCCTATACTCCAGTTTCTACCTTTGGAGTTAGTGCTGCGAATGCGTCATCTTTTAATGTCATAAATCCAATGTGCATAGTTGCCCTTAGTGCAAACATGTCTCTTTCAAATAAGTTAATTGGTTTACCCTCACCATCTACAATAGTAGTTAGTGTGGCATCTTCAGATACTGCATACTCAATTCCTTGTAAAATACCATACCTAGCATATCTCCAATCTCCAACTAACATTTTAGCTTTATCATATTCCCAAGACTTACCATCTGCATATCCAATCGGCAATCCTAAAGCAGTTGCAGTTGCACCTTGTCTCGCGTCATTAAATATAGGTTGTTTATTTACATCTAAAGCACCTCGTAAATCCTTTCTAAATCTTTTAGTAGTAGTAAATCCATTAGGGTCATTATCTCCATCTTCTACAAGTGCTAATAATGCGTTTAAATCAGTATATAAATTATCTGTGGAACCTTGTTCTATCTTATTACCACTTTTAACTATTTTTTCCCACACTGAAGTTTCAGCTTCATATGGAGATTCAACACCAAATAGAGTAGCTTGGTCGAATTTAGTGTAAAAAGCTTCTGCTATTGCAGGTTTCATTTGGTTAAAGAAGTCTTTTACAGTAAACTTTAAAAACTCTTTTGATACAGGTAATATAACTCCTAACTTTTTAGCTTCCATTTTAGCAGTTAACCATTTAGCTTTTGATGTTTTGATTTTTTCAGTTTCACTAACCCAGTATGCTCCTGGACCTTCTGCCAAATAGGTAAATTCCTTCTTTGGTTTAGTCATAGGTTCATATTTAGCCAATTGTGCAGTTACTGAATTTTTCATAAAATCCTTTAAAACTAAAACACCTTGCTCACTTGGTATTTTCCCTGTCTTTGAGTCTTGCAATAATACATTTGCTGGATCAAATGTCTCCGCAAATAATTGTAAATTCATTTTTAATTTCTTATTCATAATACATTCCTCCAAAAATTATTTTGTTATATTAAATTGATTAGCTAAATCACTTAAATTCAATGTGTTTTCATTTACATTAGTACTTCCAACTTTAGGTGTATTACCTTTTAATTTTAAGTCTATTGCTTTTTCTATAGCTTGTTGCCATTCATCTTTAAACTTTTTAATATTTTCATTTGTAGTTTCTGCGTCATTTTTAATTAAAAATTCTGCAAATCCTACAGGTAAATTTTCTTCCTCTAATATTTTAATAGTGTCTAATTGTAACTCTCTAAATTGAATTGCTTTTTCTTTCTCTTCTAATTGTTGTTGTTGTTGCTTTAATAATTCCTTTTCCTTTTCTTCAGCTGATAATTTAGATAACCTTTCAACTTCTTTCTTTTCTTCTTCAAGTTTTGTTTCATATTCTTTTTGCCATTTTTCTTTAGCTGTTTTAAGTGCTTGAGTTACCCTTTTATCAGTTTCAGATTGAAGTTCTTCTTGACTATATGTTTTTCCGTTTTGTTCAACCACTGGTTTTTCTTGTTCTACAGGTTCTTCCTCTGTGAATAATTGTAAATTCATCCCCTTTAAGTTTTTTAAAATCCTTAAAGTTGAATTATATTTTTTCATAATTAAGCCTCCTTAAGCATAAAAAATACACCTATTAAGGTGTTTCTAATTTTAAATATTGTGGATATTGAAGTTCTATAGCTTTAATACCATTTTTTAAAGTTTTGAATAGTAATTGCACATCGTCTAAATTATTATTCAATACAATCACTTCTAAATAACCATTTCCCTTTTCGTATTTTAAGTCACATATTTCATCTAAAGTGATTAGTATGGTTTGAGATATAGCAGATATTGCCGCACACACGATATCTTTACCAAACTTATCATAATTAGCATGTCCTTCAATAACATATTTATAATACTGGCCTTCATTATTTTTACATATCCTTACAGTTACCATTAAGATCATTCCTTTATATCTATTATAATTATACATCTGCAATTAATATCATGTTGCGGTGCTCCACTTAATCCAGGAGCAAATGTTTTAACACCATCTGATAATATAAAATAATCTTCATATGGTATTGTAATATTATTCATATCATCGTGTTGGGACCTTACTCTTTCATCTTCTGATGTTCTCCAAGTTTTGGTCATTTTCACACCTTGTTTAGAAATAATATTTAAACTATCTATTTTTGCAGTATTAAAACATCTATGACTTTCAGTTCTAATTATAGTATTAGCTTTGCCAACATCAGTTCCTAAAGAAAACTTTAGTCTCTTAGACATTGTTCCATAACTATCACCTTGAGTTAATCCAAATTTAACTTCTTTTTGTATATCATATATTGCGTCAATTCTATGTTTTCCTATTCTTTCAGTCCATTTTAATCCTGCCATTTCTTCATTTATTGTTTTTGTTACATCAATGGATTTTCTAATACCTCGTAGTCTTTTATTAGTTTCAGATTTCACTATTCTTAATGTATCACCATACCCTAATTCAACTATATTTTTTAAAGTAGATGTAATTATTTTAGAATTATTAATATATAAATTAGTTATTAAATCATATACTTCTTTATCTAATTTTTGTAATCTATTGTATTTACTCATTTCAGTAAATGTAAGTTGACCATTTATTTCATATTCTTGGTATAGTCTACCAATGGTAATTCTTAATTCATCTAAAATAGTTTTATAATTTTTAGTTATTGTTTTTTCTCCCATTTTAGATATTTTTTCAACCTTACGTTGTAATGTAATTAATTTTTGTTCTAAACTCATTCAAAATCACTATCCAATTCAACGTTATCTAATTCAACATAAGGTTCTTTCTCGGCTTCTATCTGTTTCATTTCTTCGTCTACATCTTCAATTCCAACATATCCAGCAATGTAATTTAGTAAAGTTTTTCTACTTGTTATACCTGCTAATTTTATTGCTGCGTCCGCGAGCTCCACGTTATTAATTGGTAAATTTCTATTGAATTTAATTTCTATATCTTCCCAATTATAATCAGCACCTTTTAAATTAAGAATATTAGTTATTAATCTTATTCTAGTTTGTAATGATTTTTTAAATTTTCTTTCTTTAGATATAATTAATTGCTCTGTATTGAAGAATTTTTGTTTAATAGCAGTACCACTTAAATTTGCAGGTAATTCTTGACTTAAATCTGGAACATAGCTTATTTTGTGTATATCCTCTTTAATATTTTTCAAGTGATTCTGTATAACATTATCATTAATTTCCTTAGTCATAAATTCAGCTTTACTATTTTCATCTAATAGTAATACTCTATTTTCTTTCATTTCTTGTATATCTTCTTCTTCTGTACCCTCTAAGCCTATTAACTTAAGATAACAATCTCTGAAATAAGATAATTCATTACTCAAATCAGATTGAGTTAAATTGAGATTATCCTGTAAAAATATTATCTTCTCGAAATCACCAGTCCTATAAATGTTATTGTAATATTCTACTATAGGCACTTCTTTAAAATAATGTTCTTTAGAATCTGTTAAAGTCAAATTACCTTCTTCCATAATATAATGAAATACATTTGTTTTAGTATATACTTCAACGTTAGTAACATCTTCATCTGTCAAATAATCATGTGTATCATAATATCTTATGGCCATAGAAGGTTTAGCTTCAATAGTAGTATCATAAATCATAATAACTTCATCAGTATCGAGTACATCAAATCTTATGTTATTATTTTCATCTATATATACCATCTCAAAGCCAGTACCTTTAATACTTTGTTTTCTAGCTAATTCTATATTTACTTCCTGTTCATCATTTACATTAAATATTTGCTTTAATGTTTCTAAATATTGTTTGTTATTAGAAGTATATGTTATTGGAGTACCCATGAAAAAGCCAATTATAGTATCAGTTATATAACTACAATAATTAGTAACTAATTTATTATTCGGTTTATCTTTATCTACAAATCGTCTTAATATATCATGTTTACCTACATAATAATTCTCTAATTTTTTTAATCTAGGCAATTCTCTCTGATGCATTTCTATTAATTTTTTTATTAACTCTGGTGGTATTGTATCTTTTACATCAATGCAAATTTTCAAAATATCACCTCCTACAATCCTAACTTTTTAATATTAAATGTCCTCAACCTATTTTTCTTTTGTAATTGCTCACATGCATATCTAAGTGCATCCAATAAATGATTATAAGTATCAATCGGTTTATTAATATATTCTTTAGTAAGTTTATCTTTTTGCCAACTATAGTTTTTTAATTCTTCGATTACATTCTCACATCTGGGATGTACAATCATATCATATTGTTGTATAAGTTGTATTCCATTTAAAATAGAATCCCTGCCTTTTCTCGCAGGTTTTATTCTAGGAATACCTTCTCTTCTTATTTCTTCAATAGATTTTTGCTCTGCACTATCAGCAATAATTATTTCTTTACTATATCCTTTTCTTTTTATTTCGGCTGCTATCTCATTATTTAATAATCCTTTTTTATAAAACTCATCAAAAATATACAATTTCTTATTTTTATCATCTGCAATTAATGCTATAAATGCACTAGGGTCATTAATATAACCAAAGTCCAATCCAAATAGGGCTTTAGCAGTAGTAACAGTTTTAATTATTTCTTTATAATCAAATTCTTCTACTTTCCAATTGTCATATACTAATTTATCTAAACTAGCAAATTCACCAAGTGCATAAATACGATAATATACAGGATCTTTATCCTTCATTTCTTCAAGGGAATCTATATAATCCTGTGGTAAGAATTTATTATCTTTATATGTAGTTTTAAGTACCATAGTATTTTCCTTATTATAGCCATTTTCAAACCACATTTTATAAACCCAATTACTTTTAGATACAGGATTAAACATACAATGTATTTGGTTATATAGATTCTTACTTCTAAGTCTTAGATTTAATTGGTTAAAATCCACCATATCTATTTCAGTACACTCTTCGACTAAAATATCATCAATTCCTGAAATAGATTTTATTTTTTCTGGATCATCCATTCCTTTAAATAGAAACTGCGAACCATTTGGTAAGGTAATAGTAAGTAACGTTTCTCTTATTTCTACTTTGTCATAAAGATTCCAATCAGCTAGAACTGTTTTAAATTCTGCAAAGATTGAGTCTCTTAACGTATTGCCTACTTTTCTAACTACTAAGCATTTTCTATTAGTAAACTTTAAATATTTAAAAATTAATTTTTGAACTACAAAACGGGATTTACCAGAACCTGCTCCACCATAAAAAACATTAAACCTAGTATTATAATTTTGCAATTGCGGTAAATAAACTGAGTTGAAAATTTTTTTAGATATTTTAATGTTTAGTGGTTTAGATATTGATATCACCTCTTATATAAAAAATAAAAAAAATATTTATATAGTGTAAGGTGTATTTTTGACCAAATAATGAAGTACCCCCACCCCTATATAAATATATAATGAACTTCGCTAAATAATAATTTAACGTAATTAATTGAAATCATTCCAACACACTAGTATCACTAGCTTACAAGTATTTTAACATCATTACATCAAATATACACATGCATTTATGCAACTATTAATTGAATATTTATACACAAATTCATGTATAACAATGTATAAAATGATATATTTATTCATCTTCCAAAGTAATGTTAATATCGTTATCTTCTTTATTTACAACTTCTTGTCTATCTACCCAACCATAATTGTTCTTCAAGGTAAATATAGCTCCAGTAACAGATGATTTATTGAATAAACTATTCTCATAATTCATCTCGATGAACCTTTTAGCTTCCTTGATAGTGTTCATATAGCCTTTTCTTTCTTCATCACTACATCTCTTTAACCATTCATTTTCATCATATTTTTCATAATTTATAAGTGTTGTTCTACTACAACCTAACCACCAAGCTAAGCCTGTAACACTTACCCTAAAGTTATTTTTCTTTGCCCATTCATAATATTCAAGAATA
>JASLAT010000003.1 GCA_030146915.1 Tissierellales bacterium | reverse complement strand
CAACTCTTAACTACTGGTAATCTTATAAAATATTTGATATATTATTTGAGAGAGGTGTAGACAATGCTAGTAAGAGGAAAAGTCCTGGAAATATTACAAGATAGAAAGTGGGCAATATTAGAATCAAGTGAAGGAACCAGAGCATTTTTAAGTCATCATAATTTTAAAGGAGACTTCGATAAGTTAAAAGTTGGTCAGCAAGTCAGTTACATAGAGGAAACTCAAAATAGTGACCAAAGAATTGCTGCTCTCGATTGTAAAATTACAGGCTAAATTAATAGTTTTAATGTATAATTAAAATACACTCAATTAATTGAGTGTATTTTTTATTATAAAATAAAAATTTGAGAGGAGTTTAAGCTTGAGGAAGAGATTTTTAATTTTATTTTTATTACTAATGTTCATATTAGTTTCCTGTAAAAAAGAGGATGATGTATTTCTTTACCCAGCCTACACTAAGAATATGGATAAGTTTGTATGGGGATTTATAAATGAAGAAGGAATTTTTGTAATTAAACCTAAATATACTAGTGTAGAAAACTTTAATGAAGTTTTATCTATAGTTGAAAAAGATGGTCTATTTGGGTTAATAGATACTGAAGGGAATCAGGTTTTAGAAATAAAGTACCAAAATATATCTTACCTCGGATCATCGTACTATTTACTTAATGAAAACTCAGATTTAAAAATCTACTCAGCCTATAATAAAATTATAAGTTTAGATACTAAGTTTAGTAATATTTTAGCTTACTCGGATGGTTATTTCACTTCTTTAGTTAAAACAGAAGATGGTGGAGTTAGATTTGGATATTTAGATGAAAAAGGCAGAGAAAAAATTCCTTTTATTTATGATAAGGCCTTTGATTTTCACCTGGGCAGGGGAATTGTTAGAGATGGTGGAAAATATAAAGTTATAGATAGAAAGAATAAGACATTTAAAATTTTGAATATAGATGAACTTCGAGAAACATCTAGTCCTGGAATCTATATATTTAAAGATAAGGGATATGATTCTAAATATGGATTAATGGATGAAGAAGGTAAGATTATATTAGAAGCTTTAGATTTTAATTTGATTGACGTTAAAGGAAATCTAATTTTAGCTAGTAAAGAAAATCTAACTGATGATAAGTATGGGGTTTTAAATTTAAAAGGAGAGTTAGTTATAGATTTTAAATATGGTGATGTTAAGATACTAGAAGATAACTACTTAGCTATAAGCGATGAGATAGGTAAACTTGGATATCCAAGTTATAGAATATATAAAGTTGATAAGGGACCTATAAATGATGAACTATACTATAATATAGAGGAAAATTCTAACTCTATAAAACTAGGATATATATGTGTTAGTGATGGTTTAAAAACTTTCTTTATAGACAAAAATGGAGAGATAGAAAATAGACTACCAGTAGAGGATGGATTTGGTATCATGGATTTTGATGGAGAGGTAGTTAAAAGTTTAATAGATGGTGATTTAGTATATTATAGAAAAAATGGTTATATCATTTGGGAGGAAGATAAGGGTTATAAGATAGATAAATCTATTGAGGTTGTTGAGAAAGAATTAAGGAAGTCAGATAATATAAAAATAAAGTATCCTAGGTTTATAGGGTTGGATGATGAGCTTCAGTCAGAAATTAATAATAGTATATTGGATTTATTTACTAAAAATGGAAATGATGATATTAATTTTAAAGAATATATAGATTATAAAACTTTCTATAATATATACATGAAAGGTGATATAATTAGTTTTGAAAAAAATACAAACTATTTAAAGAAAGACTCAAAAGTAAGAGTAAATGAAAAAGTTTTTTACAATATAAACTATAAAACAGGTTATTTTTATAGCTTAAAAGATCTGATAGATGGAGAAGACCAACTTGATATTTTAAATAATTTAATCTTTCAAAGTAACGAGCTAGGTAGTAATTACCAGAGATTAAAGTTAGAGGATGGCTTTTTAATAAGAGGAGATAATATATATTTTAATGTTTTTTATAAGGATAAAGACAATAATATAAAGGGCTATAAACAGTTTAGTTTGGCATTGGATAAGATAAAAAATATAGTTAAGAAGGGGGAGTCATATGCTTAGAAAAGGATATGAATTGGAAGTTAAAGTAGATTATGTTAGATATCCTAATATAGGTATAATAGATCATCCAGAAGGAGAAATCAGGGTTAAGGGAGCTTTGAAGGGTGAGAAAGTTTTAATAAGAATTTCTAGAAAGAGAAAGGACTATTATCAAGGAAAGATAGTTGATGTTTTAGAGAAGTCTTCAGATGAAATCGAGTCTAAATGTCCACACTTTGGGGTGTGTGGTGGCTGTAGTTATCAAAATTTAAGTTATGAAGATGAGCTTAGATATAAGGAAGAGCAGGTAAGGAACCTTTTTAAAAATACTGGATTAGATGCAAATATTTTAAAAATTAAAGGAAGTCCATCTGTTGAAAATTATAGAAATAAAATGGAGTATACATTTGGAGATGAGTATAAAGATGGTCCTTTATCTTTAGGTATGCATAGAAAGGGAAAATTTTATGAAATAGAGCCTGTTATAAATTGTAATATTTCAGGTGGAGATTTTAATGAAATTCTAAAGGCTGTATTAGAACATTTTAGAAATACTAGCCATAAATTCTATAACAGAAGAAATCATAAAGGATTTTTAAGACATTTGGTAGTTAGAAAGAGTGAAACTAATGGTGATATACTAGTCAACTTGGTTACTAGTAGTCAAGAAGACCTAGATAAAGGGGCTTTTATACAGGCCTTATTAGATTTAAAATTAGAAGGTAATATAGCAGGTATACTTCACACTATAAATGATAATGTAGCTGATATAATTAAGGTTGATAAGCTTGATTTACTTTATGGTAGAGATTATTTAATAGAAGAAGTATGCGGTTTGAAATTTAAGATTTCACCATTTTCTTTCTTTCAAACTAATACAAAAGCAGCAGAAAAACTTTACTACATGGTTCAAGATTTAATGGGAGATATAGAAGACCAAACAGTGTTTGATCTTTACTCTGGTACAGGAACTATAGCTCAAATTATGGCTAAAAAAGCTGAAAAGGTAATAGCTATAGAACTTATTGAAGAAGCTGTAGAAATGGCTAAGTTGAATGCTAAATTAAATGGTCTTAATAATATTAATTTTATGGCTGGTGATATGTTTAAAATTGTAGATAATATTAAAGAGAGGCCAGATTTAATAGTAATAGATCCGCCTAGGCCAGGTTTAGAAAATACATTAAAAAAGATTATAGATTTTAATCCTAAAAGTTTTATTTATGTATCTTGTAACCCAACTACACTGGCAAGAGATTTAGTTGGTTTTAAGGAAGCAGGATATAAAATAGGGGATATACATTTACTAGATCAATTTCCAAGGACGCCACATGTTGAGGCAATATGTAGACTAGATAAATTAGAAGGATAATATGATTTAAATTTAGAAAAGTTTAGAATTTGAAAAAATTATATTAGATTTAAATATAAAATTATTCAAATATTATTTCGGAACAAGTGATATTAAAAAAGTAAAGTTTAACTAGACTAGTTATTTGAATATCTAAAGTTTCTAAATGTTTTTAGGGTTATAAGATATATTAATTAATAAAATAAAGTTAAGTAAGATATAAAAAAGAGCGAATAATATTTGCTCTTTTTTTATTTAATTAAATTAAATAGGATAACCTTATAAAATATGGGATGTCAAGAAAGGAAGCTTTGGAAAGTTTAATAGATTAAAAGGGAAAAGTTAGATTAAAGTTATAGTTATTAGATTATTAAAAATAAGATACTATTGTAATATTAAAGTGAAATTAACAGAAAATTGAAAAGACAAGCGAGTAAATTTAGATTATAAGTTTAATAAACAAAAGATTAAATCTACTAGGAAATATTTAAGATCTTTAATACTTTCTATTGACAGGTATCTCTACATATTGTAGTATGAACATACTACAATATGTAGAAAAGGAGGTAAAAATGAAAAAGTATAGAATTTTTATTCCTATTATAGTCTGTTTGATAATAATTGGATCATGTAATAGAAGAAATAATAAAGAAGTATCTGTAGAACTTGAAAGTTCAGAGATTTTCACAGAAAAAGAGCTACAAAGTGCTGTTAATCTTGTTATTGAGAACTTTTCTTTCCCAGCTGCTAAGCTGGATAAGATAGTTTATATTGAGAAGGATTCTAAAAAGCTATCTAAAATATATCTAGACCAGTTAGATGATAATCAAATTGATAAAAGTTTAAAAAACACATTAAGCCTAAGCTCATCTTTTTATGTAGATAGTTCTGGGAAAAATCCAGTATTTGAGCCAGATACATATTATGATGACTATTTTTGGATTTTATCTAGGAAAAACGAAAGTTCTAAGTGGGAAATTAAAAATTATGGTTTTTAAATATATAAGATAAAATATTAGCTTTATGATAAGCTATTTATATTTTATCTTATATTCTACACAATGTACAATAAAGGGGGAGTTAGTATGAATATAGCTAAAATTTCAGATGCAGAATATGAAATTATGAAGATTATTTGGGAAAGTAATAGTGAATTAACTAGTTCAGAAATTAAGGAGGGGTTAGGAAAGTCCAATAGTTGGAAGGATACAACAATACTTACATTAGCCAGAAGACTTGTTGATAAAAATATTTTAAGTGTTAGAAAAGAAGGTAGGATAAACTACTATTGTGCTAAAGTTACCAAGGATGAATATAAATCTTATCATGCAGATGGATTTATAGATGAGATGTATGATGGAAGTGTAAAATCTTTAATAGCTTCATTATATGATAATGAAAAGATAGATGAAGAAGATATAAGAGAACTGGGAGATTGGTTAAGGAGGTTATAAAATGAAAATACTAAGCCTCATTTTAACTATTTCTTTAAGAGGAAGTATAGTTTTTTTTCTTTATTATATAATAAAGAAACTTACAGAGCGTTATTTTAATAAAAGTTGGCATTATAGATTTTTAGTTTTAAACCTGCTACTATTTTTACTTCCATTTTCACTTCCAAATGTATTTAATGTGCAGTTATTTAATAATTTTAAAGTTGTTGAGTCTAGGGAGGACTTAATAAGAGAAAGGTTAGAACATAAAAGTAAAACTCATAAAAAAGATTTTATGAGTGAGGAAATTAATAATAAAGATACTATCTTTAAAGAAGAATTATTATCAGATGAAAATTTAATTAAAAACAAAAGAGAAAATTTTAAAACTAATAGAAGCTTAGGTTTAGAAAAATATACTAATCTAGTTGTTATATTAATTTTGCTTATAGCTATTTTAAATTTTACATATAGATTACTATCATATTTTATATTTAAGGATAATTTATTTAAATCAAGTAGATTAGTAACTGATCCGGAAATTTTAAATTTATTTAAATTATCTAAGGCTAAGCTGGATATTAAGAAAGGTCCTACCTTAAGAGTTGCTAAAAAGATAAGTTCACCAATATTAATTGGTTTAACTATTCCTACAATTTTTATAAACTCTCAAAATTTGGATTTTGATAAACAGAGTCTTATATTTATTCATGAACTAAATCACTATAAAAGAAAGGATATTTTAATAAAGTTTTTACTTCTGTTTGCTAGGTCAATACATTGGTTTAATCCATTAATATATATATTTGAGCGAGAGTTAAATACTTATTGTGAATATTCTATAGATGAAATAATAGTTTCTAACATGGAGTTAGATGATAGAAAAAAATATGCAGGTATTATTCTTAATATGGCCTCCTCTAATTTTAATAGTTTAGATCTAACTACTGGAATGTCTAGTCCAAAAGAAGAGCTTAAACTAAGACTAGAGAATATAGTTTATTCATTTAAATCTTCAAAAAAGACTAAAGTACTTTCTTTACTAATTGGTTTTTTAGTGATTTTATTTGGAATATATTTCTCAGCTAGCTTAGGATTTTTTAATAAAAAAGATCTAAATAAATCTGCTATAAGCTATTTAAAAGATGACGGTATTTATTATATGGATCTTAGTAGTTCAAAGGAAACAAAAATTCAAGAAGGTAAAGACTTTGACTACCCTTTGATATCAGATGATGGAAGCTATATAGCATATACTAAAGGTAAAAATATTTATATTTATGATATATCTAAAAAAGAATATAAAAAAGTAAGTGATGATGAAATTGAGCATTACTATAGATCTTATGTTTGGTTGGAAAATAATTTTTTAGTATATGGATCAAATAGTATTACTGGGCTTAATGTTTTAGATTTAAAATCAGGAAAAATTAAGACTTATAAGGATAATAGTTATTATACTAGTATGATTGTTGCTAAGGATAAAAGTGTATATGCTAGAAGAGTCGATAAGGAAGATTCTAAAAAATCAGGCATAGTTAAAATAACATTAGATAACTTTAATGATGGGCTTATAGATATTCAGTTAATGATTGCTTCTAAGGTCCTAGACTCAAAAGATATAAAATCTAATTTAGTACCTTGGTTCATATCAGATAATAGCAAAACCTTATATGTTATGAATAAGCCAGAATCGGGTTCATTATCTAGTGATTATAATAGTTTAGTTATATATAATTTAGAAGATGATGAACTTAAAGAAATAGAAGAATTAGATTTTTTAGCTTATAAAAATCAATTTTCTATAGATGGTGAGTCTAATATTATAGCGGGGATTGAAGGTGGAGGTAGGGAGCTAATAGATAATAAAAGGTTAGTTCTTTTAAAGGTTAACTATGATGGTTCTTATGATAAAATATATCCTAATAATATAGAGAGTTTAGATATGACTCCTAAGTTTAGTGTAGATGGAGATAAGCTTTATTATGCCTCATCTAATTTTAAAGTAGAAAATATAGATTTAGACAATTATAGTAATTGGCGTAAATTAGGACAGGAAATCTATTCTTATAATATACAAACGAAAGAAATAGATAAAATAACAAAAGATAATAAGTTTAATTTACTACCTACACCAATTGCTGAAGAAGATTTAATTTACCTTAGATATGACGGAAAAGATAAGTACTCTTTATTTAGAATAAAGGATAAAAAACAAACTAAACTTGTTAAAAATTTAAGTTTTACAGGTTCATTTAATAAAGATACTTTTGAGTACTACGGTCATTTAGATAGTGAAAGAGCTTTTGATATATATATAGATGGGAAATTTAAAAATGATGAGGAAGAAATGGACAAGCTATATAATATGAGAGGAACTTACCTAGGAGATAATTCAAAAGTAGTAAGTATAGTTAATATGCTAAACTTTCCAGCTGATATGAATGTTGAAAAGATTGATTTATCAACAAAAGATCAGCCATTTGGATTGACAGTAACATTGCAGGGAGATGCTAATTTAATAGCTAAATATATTTCAACTAGTTCTAATTATCTTTGGTATCCACAAGCCTTTAGTTTATTTTCTTTAATAAAAAACTTAGATTATGTAGAATTTAATATCAAGGAAGAGACAGATAGAGAAACAAGTGTTTTTTATATTACAAGAGAACAAGCAGACAGTTTAATTGGAAATGACTTAGGATTTAAAATTAATAAGATTAGTGAAAATAAAGACTATTTTAGAGATTTTTATAAATATTATTATAAAGATTACTCCTATAATAAGGATAAAATAGAGGGTCTAGTAGGTCATATAGTTATAGAAGATAATAAGTTAAACTTAAAAGAAGTAACTATAGTTGAATGGGATGATAAAGAAAAGGTTAAAAGTTTTAAATTATCAGATGATGACTTTATAAATTCTTATAAAGTTATAGAAAAATCTCAAGACATAAAAAAAATTCCCATAAATGATTCTTGTATATATACATTTACTGATGTTAATTTACTTTTTTCAAATAAGCCAGATTCAAATAGAAGTTATGGCACAGTAATTCAGAAAGAATTTTTAAATCACTTGGCAGAGTATAGTCTAAATGATATTGATTTAGATGAGCAAAGACTTATATATTTTGTTGAAGTTAAAGATGATAAAGTAATATCTATTGTTGAAAAGTTTAAGTATACAATATAACTTCTAGAGTTAATTAATATCTAAACTTTTTTGGATTTTTTTAAAATATTAAGAAAGAAACAAATTTTGATAGAAATGTTTGATAGTCAGATTAGATATTCTTGACTTAAAGATTTATACACTATATCATAGTAATGAAAGTTTAATATTTGGAATAAAAAGGGTGGAATCAGGTGAGAATCCTGAACAAACCGGTTACTGTGTTGCAGAGCTTCTTTTCACATGCCACTAATAGGGAAGGCGAAAAGATAGCAATGATGCTAAGTCAGGATACTCCTTTTATTCTGGTCTAGTTATTTTCCAGGATTTAAAATGACTAGCAGTTACTGTAGCTTTGTAAAATAATTATAAAAGTCTATGGCCTGTATTTTCTGGAAAATACAGGCCATTTTTATTTTAATTTAGGAGGGGGAAAACATGAAAAAAACATTTAAAAAATTAATAACTGTAGTTTTATTAGTAGTTATACTTATTAGTAATACTGTAAATGTTTTCGCAAATAGCTCTTATGATTTAGATTTAGCTATTAAAGATACAGCGAAGTTTATGCATGAAACAGTAAAAAACCCACAGGTAGGATCGATTGGAGGGGAGTGGGCAGTATTAGGTTTAGCGAGGTCAAACTACGCAGTTCCAGAAGATTACTATCAGAAATATTATAAGACAGTAGAGGATTATGTAAAATCGCTAGATGGAAAACTTCACGATAAAAAGCATACCGAGTATTCAAGATTAATAGTTGCACTAACAGCTATAGGTAAAGATGCAACTAATGTGGGAGGATATGATTTAACAAAGGCTTTAGGAGACTTCGAAGGAACTATATTTCAAGGTTTAAATGGGCCTATATGGGCTTTATTAGCATTAGATTCAGGAAATTATGATATGCCTAAAAACTCTGAGGCAAAAACGCAGGCTACTAGGAATATGTATATTGAGATGATTTTAGACAGGCAATTAGATGATGGTGGATGGACTTTATTTCCAGGGGATAAAACTAGACCCTCAGATCCAGATATAACAGGAATGGCACTACAAGCTCTTGCCAAGTATCAAGATATACCTGAGGTTAAAAAAGCTATAGAAGAAGCATTGAATGCTATGTCTAAGCAACAATTAGATAATGCTGGATTTAGAAGTTGGGGATCAGAAAATTCAGAAAGTGCAGTTCAAGTTATGGTAGCATTAGGAGAATTAGGAATTCCTCTAACTGATAAAAGATTTGTAAAAAATGGAAGAACATTATTAGATAATGTTATGGATTTTTATGTTCCTGGTAAAGGTTTTTTACATACAAAAGATGGACAAGGATCAAATCAGATGGCTTCTGAACAAGCTTTTTATGGATTAGTGTCTGCACAAAGAGCTAAAGATGGTCAATCAAGTTTATATAGAATGGATGACGCTATAACTATTTCAGAAGCTGAATATACTACTGATAAAGGTCTAGAAAATAAAGATAGTAATATAAATTTTAAACCCATTATTAAACACGGTATTACTTTTGAAGATATTACGGGGGTCAATGCTCATAAAAATCAAACAGCAATAGAGGCTTTAGCTGCTAGAGATATTTTAAATGGAAAGACTGAGAAGCTATTTAATCCGGAGGAAACCATGACAAGGGCGGAGTTTGCTACTATTATAGTTAGAAGCTTAGGCCTGGATTTTAGAGGAGAGAGTAAATTTAGTGATGTTAAGCCAGGTAGTTGGTATGAAGATTATATAGCTATAGCTAATAGTTATAATATAGTTAATGGCACTGGTAATGGTAAATTTAATCCTAATGGAAATATTACTAGGGAAGAAGCAGCGGTTATGCTAATGAGAGCAGCTAAACTTACTGGATTAGGAAAAGAGTTTAATGAAAATATGAAAAGGGATATTTTAGCTCAATTTGAAGATTATGTAACAACTAAAGATTGGTCAAGAGAGGGGTTAGCATTTTTATATTTTGAAGATATTTTAGATCAAAAATCAATCAAGATTAAACCTAAAGAGTTAGTAACAAGAGCTGAGGTAGCACAAATAATATTTAATATGTTAGGTAAGGCTAACTTACTATAATGAGGGAGAAGTTATATGAGTTTTAACAAATCTGATAAAAAAAGAAATAGAATTATAGCAATAATTATGATAATGGCACTTTTA
This sequence comes from Tissierellales bacterium, assembly GCA_030146915.1. GTDB lineage: Bacteria > Bacillota > Clostridia > Tissierellales > Tissierellaceae > JASLAT01. The sequence goes on along the minus strand of JASLAT010000003.1, from coordinate 5,443 downwards.
GTATTTGCATATTGGTATGGAGGAGGTGCACCAGGACTTCAAGGTTGGGAAGTAAAAAGTGATAAAGAAATTGTTAGAGAAGAAGATAATAGTTTTAAAGATGAAGAAGTTTTAGATATACAAGATGAAGAAATAGATAAAAATATCGATGCCGAGGATGAATTAAAAGATAAGCTAGAGATTAAAGATGAACTTAAAGGAAAAAAAGATATTCCTGAGTCTAAAAATAAAGATAGTAAGGTTATTAAAAGTGAAAAGCATAATAAAAAATTAGAAAAGAGACCAGGTGGAATTGAAGGCGGATTGTCAGCTGCAGAAAAGTTAGAATTAGCTAAAGAGATTTCTGACGGGCAAAGTGTAGAAAAAGGTTCTAAGGACTATGCTATATCTAAAGGAATGAATATAGATGAAAAAACAGGTAAGGATAAATATTTAACTGATCCTGTACCAGAGGGAAAACCTATACCAGTAGAACCACAAAACTCTAAAATAACAGATATACCTAGAAAGGCTATATTATCAGTGAGATGTGACACTATACTTGATAATTTAGACTGGTTAAATCCTGAAAAGGTAGAATTAGTTCCAAAAGATGGAGTGATTTATGCAAGAAGAGAAGTGACTTTTTATGAGGGAGAGAGTGTATTTAACCTTTTATTAAGAGAGATGAAAAAAAATAAAATTCATATGGAATTTTCAAATACTCCAATGTATAACTCAGTATATATTGAAGGCATTAATAACCTTTACGAGTTTGATTGTGGTGAACTATCTGGTTGGATGTATAAGGTTAATGATTGGTTTCCAAATTATGGAGCATCAAGATATCAACTGAAAGATGGCGATGTTGTTGAGTGGGTATATACGTGTAATTTAGGTGTTGATGTAGGTGGATATGCAGCAATAGGAGGAGAATAAACATGGATGCTTTTTCTAATTACCATCCTTTAGTTAATTTTTCTTATTATAGCTTTGTATTTTTATTTACAATGTTTCATATGCATCCTATATATTTATTTATATCTCTAATAGGCGCTTTTAGCTATTCTGTATATTTAAAAGGAATGAAAGGACTTAAGTTTAACCTAGTTTTAATTTTACCAACTATGTTAATGACAGCTTTAATAAATCCAGCATTTAATCATGAGGGGGTTACGATTTTAACTTACTTACCTTCTGGTAATCCTTTAACTTTAGAATCTATAACTTATGGAATAGCTTCCGCTAGTATGCTAGCTTCAGTTATAATGTGGTTCATATCATATAATGAAGTTATGACATCAGATAAATTTGTTTACTTATTTGGAAAAATAATACCAGGACTATCTTTGGTGTTATCAATGGCTCTAAGATTTATACCAAAATTTAAAGACCAAATAAAACAGGTATCTGATACTCAAAAAACATTAGGTAGAGATGTATCGACAGGAAGTATTATACAAAGGGCTAAAATAGGATTAACAATCCTTTCTATAATGGTAAGCTGGGCTTTAGAAAATTCAATAGAAACAGCTGATAGTATGAAAAGTAGAGGATATGGCTTACCAGGTAGATCAGCTTTTTCTATATATAGGTTTGATAAGAGAGATTTAAAAGCTCTGAGTAGTATATTAATACTAGGAAGTTATATTGTTTTAGGATGGATTCTAGGAGGACTAAAATGGAGATATTTTCCTAGTATGAAAGGTAAATCTTTAGATTATTACTTCATTAGTTTATGTTTAAGCTATTTAACTCTTGTATTTCTACCTATAATATTAAATATAGAGGAGGAAAGACAATGGAAACGTACTCAATTAGAAACTTAAGTTTTTCCTATCCAGAGCAGGAAAGAATCATTTTGAATGATATAAATCTAGATATAAAAAAAGGAGAATTTATAGTAATATTAGGTCCATCAGGATGTGGTAAGACGACATTATTAAGACAACTTAAACCTGTTCTTTCGCCTCATGGCATTAAAAAGGGCAACATATCATTTGAGAGTATAGATTTATCTAAATTGGATGAAAGAGAAGAAACAGCTAAAATAGGATATGTTATGCAAAATCCAGATAATCAAATAGTAACTGATAAAGTTTGGCATGAATTAGCTTTTGGACTGGAAAGTCTGGGTTATGATACACCAACAATAAGGTTAAGAGTTTCTGAAATGGCATCTTTTTTCGGAATACAAAATTGGTTTTACAAAGATGTTACAGAGCTTTCAGGTGGTCAGAAGCAACTTTTAAATCTAGCTGGAATAATGGCGATGCAACCATCGGTACTAATATTAGATGAGCCTACTAGTCAATTAGATCCAATAGCAGCATCAGATTTTTTAGCAACACTAGCTAAAATAAATAGAGAGTTAGGAACTACCATAATTTTAACTGAACATAGGCTAGAAGAGGCATTACCTTTAGCTGATCGGGCAGTCTTTATGTCTATGGGCAAAATACTAGCTAACGATACTCCTAGAGAGGTTGGGAAAAAAATAAAAAATTTAGGACATAACATGTTTCTTGCTATGCCGGTTCCAATGAGAATAGCAGCTAGTATAGAGAATGAGTTAGATATGCCCATTACTGTAAGAGAAGGTCGAGAGTGGCTTGATAAAAAATTTTCTAATCTTAAAGAAATAAAAAGTAATAGCAAAATAATAAACTGTAGTCTAAAAGATAAGGCAAAAAGTATTTTATTTAATAATAAGATAAATGAAGATACAGTGGCTATAGAGCTTGAGGATGTTTGGTTTAAATATGAAAAAGATTTGCCAGATGTTGTAAAAGGTGTTAGTTTAAGGGTGAAAAAAGGAGAAATTTATTCTATATTAGGTGGTAATGGTACAGGAAAAACGACAACTATCTCATTAATATCAGGATTAAATAGGCCTTATAGAGGAAAAGTTTATATTTATGGTAAAGAGTTGAAAGAGATAGAATTATCGAAAAGATATAGGAGTCTTCTAGGAGTTTTACCACAAAATCCTCAAAATCTTTTTGTAAAAAGTAAAGTAGTCGATGACTTATATGAGGTGTTAGCACATAGTTCTATTAGTGAAGAAGAGAAAAAGTTTAAAATAAATAAAGTATCATATTTATGCAAATTAGATGAGCTATTAGAGCAGCACCCATATGATTTATCAGGTGGAGAACAACAAAGAGCTGCTTTAGCTAAGGTTTTACTATTAGAGCCCAAAATTTTGTTATTAGATGAGCCAACTAAAGGTTTAGATGCAGAGTTTAAGCAAGAATTTGCAGCAATTTTAAGGGTACTTAAGCAACAGGATAAAACTATACTTATGATAAGTCATGATATTGAGTTTTCAGCGAAGTATTCAGATAGATGTGCACTTTTTTTTGATGGAAATATTACTTCTGAAGGAAATGTTGAAGAGTTTTTCTCAGGTAATAGTTTTTATACAACTTCAGCAAATAGAATGTCAAGACATAAGTTTAGATCGGCTATTACAGCAGAAGATGTTATATATAAAATAGGTGGGAAAGTACCGAATGAACCAGATATAAACATAGATAAAGAAATTTTGGAAAAAACATTTAATAGGAAATCAGGTATAAAAAAAAAGCATAAATTTAGAAATATAATTTCTATAATTTCACTTATAACAACAATAATAATATTCATTAAGGGTTATCCAATATTATCTAAACATATATGGTCAGGTTATAAAAGTGATTATTCAGGGTTAAGTAAAGATATAATTGAACAATGGAAATATGTTAGTATATTATTAGCTTTTTTATCATCTCTAACAACATTTGTTCTATCTACATTTAAATTTGGTAAAAAACCACCAGAAAGTTTAATTCAAGTTCCAAAAGAAGAAAGAAAACTTTCAAAAAGAACTATAGTGTCAAGTTTTTTAATATTACTATCCATACCTTTTACTATATATTTTGGTGTGTTTTATTTAGGAGATAGAAAATATTATTTTATATCTTTATTAATAATTATTCAAGTGATGTTACCATTTATTTTAGTTTTTGAGAATAGAGAACCTCAAGCTAGAGAGTTAGTTATAATCTCTGTTTTATGTGCATTAGGTGTTGCAGGTAGAGCTGCATTTTTTATGATTCCACAATTTAAACCTATTGCAGCAATAGTAATAATATCTGCTGTAGCTTTTGGCGCAGAAAGTGGCTTTTTAGTAGGGGCTCTTACAATGTTTTTATCAAATATATTGGTGAGTCAAGGACCATGGACTCCATGGCAGATGTTTGCTATGGGTGTAATAGGTTTTTTAGCAGGAATTTTATTTAGAAAAGGTTTTCTGAGAAGAGATAAGGTATCTTTGGCTATCTTTGGTGGGCTAAGTGTATTTTTTATATATGGAGGAATAATGAATCCGGCATCGGTACTTATGTTTCAATCTAAGATTACAAAATCAATGATTTTAACATCATATGTTACAGGAGTACCTATGGATCTTATACATTCAGGTTCAACAGTTTTTTTTATATTAATGATTGGGGAACCAATGCTTGAGAAGCTTGATAGAATAAAGGTTAAGTATGGTCTAGTTGAAAAATAGTCTAGTTAAAATTAAATAATAAAATGGAAAAGGTTAAAATCCTTACGAGTCGGTCACTGTGAAGCCAATTTGGATAAGTCAGATACATTATTAGAATCTATTACCAGCACTGATAGGTTATTTATAATTTATCCTTATTGCTTCACAAAATTAATAATATAAATTGGAGGGAGATATTAATGAAGAATAAGGGTAAATTTATAAGTTTAGCAGTTTGTATAGGTGTATTGAACACTCAAATGTCAGCTCCTTATTATACAACGATTGTAAGTGCTCAAGAGATGAGTGTTAAAAGAGAAGTAGATAAGAATGAGAATAGGAATACATATGAACTAGATAAGATTAAAAAAATAAATTCAGAATCAAAATATATTTCAGGCAATGATAAGGATTCAGAAATAGATAAGGATGAATCTAATAAAGATAATAAGGATTTAGAAATACATAAGGATGAATCTAATAAAGATGATAAGGATTCAGAAATAGATAAGGATGAATCTAATAAAGATGATGAGGATTCAGAAATAGATAAGGATGAATCTAATAAAGATGATAAGGATTCAGAAATACATAAGGATGAATCTAATAAAGATGATAAGGATTCAGAAATACATAAGGATGAATCTAACAAAGATGATGAGGATTCAGAAACAGATAAGGATGAATCTAACAAAGATGATAAGGATTTAGAAATAGATAGCGATCAGATTAATATAGATGAGAAAGATAACTCTATAGATTTAGATGTAGTAGAAACACCAATTGATGTTGTAAATAAAATAATTTTACAATTTAATCTAGAAGGTATTAACTACTCTGGAAAATTACCAGAAAAAACAAGTTTGGAAGATTTAGAAACAACACTAAAAAAAGTTGAAGATAATTTATTAGATGAAAATAATAAGGGAG
>JASLAT010000019.1 GCA_030146915.1 Tissierellales bacterium | reverse complement strand
TCTGGTTCCTTCACTTGATTCTAATATTGCCCACTTTCTATCTTGTAATATTTCCAGGACTTTTCCTCTTACTAGCATTGTCTACACCTCTCTCAAATAATATATCAAATATTTTATAAGATTACCAGTAGTTAAGAGTTGGGAGTTTTATTTAAAATTTTTAAAATATAAAAATTAAATGTACTTGAAATTTATATTACCAAATAAAAATAGGGGAGGCTCTTAGAGCCTTCCCCTTTCTATAGCTTCTACCCCTAGATATAGAATTGATCAATTTCTAATCAGAAGCTAATATTAAGTTAAGAATAGTAATATCCCCTCAGATAATTATAAACTATTCTAATCATCTTAGATATACTATTAGTATACAATCTTTCTGATAATAAGTCAATTCTAATTATTCAGACTATTTGTTTTTTCCAGGATAGAAGTGTGGATTAGAAAAGAATTCATCCTTCGATTCTTTGATTTCTTTTCTAAATAAAATTAATCCGATCATGTTTGGAATTACAACACTAGCCAACATAATATCTATTAAACTATAGATAGTTGTTAAATCTAATACTACACCTAACATAATACAAGCTAAGTAAACATATCTCATAACCCTACCAAACTTACTACCAAATAAGTACTCTGCTTGAGCCTCTCCATAAAAAACTATTACTATAATAGTTGATAAAACGAACATAGTTATACAGAAAGTAACTAAAGCTCCGCCTAAAGCATTACCCATTACGGATTGAAATGCTAGTGCTGGCATCTGTCCTGCCATGTTAGAACTTACTTCTGTCCATTGACCTGAAACTAAAACTAATAAAGCCGTAGCTGTACAAACAATTATAGTATTCATTATTATTTCAAAAATTCCCCACATAGCCTGTCTTACTGGATGATCTGTGATAGCTGTTGTGTGTGCTACTGGTGCAGTACCCATACCTGCTTCATTAGAGTATAGTCCTCTTGCTATACCATTCCTTAAAGCTGCTGCTACACTAGCTCCTGCAAATCCTCCTAAAGCTGCTGTTTTAGTAAAAGCCCCTTTAAATATAAGACCGAATGCTGCTGGAATTTTAGTAAAATTCGCTATTAATACTACTACAGTACCAACTATATAAATTCCTGCCATTAAAGGTACTAATTTTTCTGTAACTGATCCTATCCTCTCTATTCCCCCTACCACTACTAAACCAACTATAAAAGTTAAAACTAATCCTGCTATAATAGGAGATATTCCTATAGTAGCTGCTGATTGAACAACTGAAACCGATTGAGTAGCAATAGATGGTGCAATTTCTATCATTAAAAAGAAAGCAAAAATTGGTCCTAATATAGGTATTTTAGACTTAGATAAATAATACATAGGTCCCCCTATATACTGACCTTCCTCATTTTTTACACGATATTTAATTCCTAATATAATTTCTGAAAACTTAGTAGCCCCACCTAAAATAGCTGTAATCCACATCCAAAATACAGCTCCTGGGCCTCCTGCTGCTATAGCAACTGGTACACCTACTATTGTTGAAGCACCTATACTAGAAGCTAAGGCTGCTGTAGCTGCTTGAAAAGGTGAAACTGTTCCATCTCCCTCAGGTTTATCTAAAATTTTCCCAAATGTTTGTTTAATGATAAATGGTAAATATCTTAATTGGAAAAATCCTAAATATACTGTTAAAAATAAACCTCCTCCTACTAAAATAATCAACATTGGTAGTCCCCACAACCAATCTGAAAATGCCAACACACTTTCTAACATTATAAAGTCCCCCTTTGAATTTATAAGTATGCAAATATTAAATTGTACTTCCCCTCTATATTTTAATTTTACTACCTGAGAATAAAATGTCAATTCAAAGTATTCTGAAAATAGTCCTTATTTATGCTTTTTTCTTTGTTTTATATAAGGTGGAATTTTAATTCCAATTTTATAAACTCAAGTAAAATTTTTTTTATAAAATCTGCTCTAAATCGCTATTTTTCACAAGTTTAACATAAGTTAATTTTTGAAAATTTAAATCCTAAAATTTAGCCATTATAGAAGATTTTTAATAGTTAAATTTAAAATCCAATTATTTCCCTTTTTATTTCCTTTGTTAACTTCAGATACTTTTTTAGTTTTTAAAGAAGAAAAACTACTTTCCAACATACTTTTTTAAGGAAAAAATAAATTTAAAAAATAAAAATAAAAAAAGCCTAAAAAGGCTTTATTTATTAAATAATTCTGCTATTTTATTAAAAATTTGACCTAGAAAATCTAATATCTTTCCTACTATAGATTTTATTTCTTCCGTATTTTCACTAAGTTCTTTCAATCTATCAGAAACATTTTTAAGTTGACCTTTAATATCTTCAACATTCAAATCTAGGTTTGATATTTTTTCCATAAGCTCAGTTACTTTTTCTTTTTGTTCATCAGTTAAAGTTATGTTTATTTCTTTTGCTGATTCTTCTATAAGTTTTTTAATTTCCTCTGGATCATCCAGTCCTCTTTCTACAACTTCTTCTTTAACCTTATTAATGATTTGACTTGCTTCATCTTTACCTATACTTTCTCCTAATTCTCCTGTAGTTGCAATTTCTTCACTTGCTACATGCTTTTCTTCTTCACTTATATATTCACCTGTAGCACCTTCAAAAGCTTTAATAACTCCAGTAAGTGCAGCAGTACCAGATACATTAAAAGGGGCTGCAACTTTAACATGTGCATCTTTTACCCCAGCAGTTGCCAAAGCTGATATTAGCATATCTTCTGTTACCCAGGTAATATTATAAGTTTCAACTTTTATTCCATCACCTTTTTTAAGTGGTCTAACATATGAAGATGATATAGCACGACTACCTAAAAGTTTACTACTAACATGCTGGCCTAGATATTTTCTTTCCTCTTCATTTGTAACCTCTATAACTCTATCATCCGGATCTGCTGAGAAAATTGTCATCATCTGACTTCTCTGATCTTGATTTAAATCCTTACCTAAACTTACTACACCTTCTGATTTAGCAAATACACTTACACTAAATATTGATAATGCTAAAAGAAGTACTATACTAATTTTAAACTTATTATTCATTGTAACCCTCCTTATAAATATTATAATATATATTCCTATAATAATTTATTAAGATTTCATTAATCTTTAAGGAAAAACAACTAGGAGTATAATCCTAGTTGCTAACCCTTCTTCTTAAAATATTAAAAAATACTATAATAGCGTAACTTAAAACTATATGTGATAGTCCTGCTATTCCATCTATACTAGCTAGTGCTGCCTTTGAGAAATCTACTCCTAAGACATCTGCTACTCCTTTAATATAAAAAACCACCACTACTACTAAAAGTGAAAGATTATAAAGATTAAAGAATCTTTTAAACTTAAGATCCTCACTTAAAGAAAAATTCTTTTCTAAAACTGCAACTATTAGAAAAAATAACATACCTAAAGCAAGAACATGACCGTGTGTTAATGATAGTCTAGTCTGTCCTGTGAATTTAAGGAACTTAGTAAATTCCCTATAAAACGCCCCTGATAAAAGCCCTAGTATAGCATAAAAAAATGATGTATTAATTATTTTTTTCATATATTACCTCCTATTTTTTAAAAACTGACTGGCTAGTCAATATTATAGCAAGTATATATGACTTCATCAAGAATTATTATTTTCCAATTCTTCTATATAGCTATTTAACTTACTTACAAGTTCATTTAATCTTTTCTCAAAAACTGTATCCTTTGCTAGTTGCTCATAAAAATCTTCTGTTTCCTTAACATATCTTTTTATAAATGGAAGATCATATATATGAAGAGTATCTTCAAGATTTGATATTCTATCAGCTAGTTTTATATTTTTGGCCATTGGATCTTTTGATATTTTGTAGACATAAGTCTCATTATTATAGTTTTTCTCTTTAGTAAGCTTTTTAACTAAAGTTAAGACTTTTTCATTAGATAAATTTAATATTTCCTCTTCACTAGCATCTGTATCCTCTAACAAATCATGAAAAAGAGCTGCTAATTTGTATTCATCAGATTTAAATCCTTTTTCATGTAGAATTTCCATAACCCTTATTGGATGATCTATATACTTATTACCCTGCCTCCTATATTGTCCTTCATGTTTTTCACTTGCATATGATAATGCCTTATCTAAATTCATTCAATCCCCCTATAAATCTTTATAAAGTATCCTTTGTTTAGAGTCTAATTTAAAATCTCTACTTATGTAAAAGCCATAGGCAGGTATATCATTTTCTGTACTAAGAGCTAAGGCAGTTACATCCTCTGGAAGAAGAAGTTTTATCTCTTCTATAAACTTACTCCCATACTTTTTATTTTGATAGTCCGAATCTATATAAAACTGATCTATATAATATTCATATCCTGGTATCCAAGGCTTAAGATATCCAAAGCATACACCTACTAATCTACCTTTATCTAAAAGATGAAAACCTAAAAAATTATTCATCTTAAAATATTTTTTCATATAATCTCTTATATCAGCTAAATCCTCCTCCATCTTCCAAGGTTCTTGAGAAAAAACTTTATTAAAACTCCTGGAATAAGAATCTAAAAATTCATACTTAGCTCTTTCTACTAACATACATCCACCCTCTTAATTATTAATTTATATACCCAAACTAGAATTAAAACAAAACACTGCAATGCAGTGTTTTGTTTCTCTACCATATTTACTTTTCACCATACTCATGCTTAATTCGCTCTAAGTCTACTGGATACTCTACCCAATCTTCTATAAATCCACAGTCGGTACAAACATATTTTGCTATCCTTGCCTTTCCTGTAAAACCTATACTAATCTTACTAGCATGGCTATGTTTAATGTTTACGATATTTTTAGAATTACATTTTGGACAAACTTTACTTATCTTCATAATATCTCTCCTTTATTGAATATCCTGTAGGTAGTAAACTAAAGTTTCTAATATATTTAAAATCATTAGCTTATCATATACATCAAAAGGTCTATCTACCTTAAAACTTTCTACAGCAAAATCATAAAGAGAATCTAATAATTTTCTTGATTCTCTAACAAGTACCTCCCTACTATTAGAAAGTTTAAAGTTAAGTCTTTCTTCCTTTTTCTCCGTATTTTTAGAATATACTAGAGTATTTCTAAGTAAAGGACTGAGGTCATCTAAATTAAAGTTTATGTATTTAAATAACTCTAAAACTCTTAGATTTAAATTAACAATGCTCATTCCATATAACTTATCTTTTGTCTCCTGTATACTTAACATAAAGTTTATCTTATCTTCATATTTTTTAAAGTCTATCTCTTCTTTTATTTCCTTAAGAATTTTCTCTAGTTTTTTTATCTTTTTATATATCTCAATATCTCCCATTGCTAATACCTTAAGCGTATCTAATCTTAACTCCAAATCTTCTATTTTTTCTATTTCATCAAAGGCATTTTCTGCCCTAGAGAAGTTATCTCTAATTTCCATTAGGCTAGTTTCTATATTTCCTAATTTTTCCAACATTTTATATCTACCTCCCTGATGAATTAATCTTTAAAATACTGGTATGGCTTGATAGTAAATACCTTCTAACTAACTCATACATACCATCTTCACAATAAAATTTTCTACTATAGGATAGATCTCCCCAGTTTTTTATATCATCCAAATCTATTAATTCTATCTTTAATTTATTTGCTAAAGTTATAGCTGGTTTCGTAAAATAGTTTGTAGCCATAACTACAGGTAATTTATCATAATAATGACTACCTGCATAGGCTTCTTGTACAGCAGAAACTCCAACACTACTTGTATAGTTCTTAAGCTGCACCCCATATTTATCATCCACTATTAAATCTACACCGAAGTCTCCAGATTTTGCAGTGGGTCTTGTTTTCATACCAAGTCCCATAAATTGCTTATTAACATAATCCTCAAATTCAAACCCATCAAGCCTTCTAATATACCTTAAATCCATAAAGTTTTTACTCGCCCATTTTTTTAAATCCCTAGACTTTTTAAAGCTATAAATTAGGTAGCCTACAAGTAAAACAAGATAGAAAACTATGGCATATTTGAAATATTTTACTGTCAAATAGGTAAGTAATATTAGTATTATTGCCTCCACTAAATACCTCCTCTATATACTCTTTAGTCTATTATATCTTATAGAAGAATTAATAACTATTTAAAAAAAATTAAAATCTTCTCTAGTAAAGCTATACTCTTAAATGAGTAACTTTTTTCTCCCTCAGATACAAATGGCTAATTTGACACATTCTTTAAATTAATGTTACTATTATACTTTGTTAGTTATTACTTTGAATTGAGAGAGGTGTAATTTTGAAATTTGGAAAAAAAGTAAAAATTCTAATCCTAAGTGTGCTAATTATATTGTCAAATCTTAGCCCATCTCTTGCAGCTGAGGAAATCAAGCTGGCTGATGCAGGTTGGGATAGTGTTAAGGTACACAATGCAATAGTAAGTATTATTTTGGAAAATGTTTTTGACCGTAGTAGTAGTTCTGTTCCTGGAGCTTCAAATATTTTACATGAAGGGATGCTAAAAAACGAACTACAGATTAATATGGAAGTTTGGACAGATAACCTAGTTGACTATCCAAAAGATCTAGATAAAGGACTTCTAGTAGAACTTGGTGTTAACTTTGATGATAATGATCAAGGACTGTATGTTCCACGTTATGTTATAGAAGGAGATAGTAAAAGAGGTATAAAGCCAATGGCTAAAGACCTTAAAACTGTTAAGGATTTAAAAAAATACAGTCATATTTTTAAAGATGAACAGGACGCTAATAAAGGTAGGATCTATGGGGCTACCCCTGGATGGGAAGTAGATGAGGTTCTTTATAATAAGTATAAATCTTATGGACTAGATAAAGATTATAATTATTTTAGGCCTGGGTCTGATGCTGCTCATGATTCTGCTTTAGTATCAGCTTATGATAAAGGTGAAGCTATAGTTAGTTATTACTGGGAACCTACTTGGATAATGGGACTTTATGATTTTGTCCTTTTAGAGGATGAACCTTTCGACCAAGATAGATACAAAGATGGTTATGGTGAATTTCCATCTGTTAAAGTTGCTATAGCTGTAAGTAATGAATTTTACAATGATGATAAAAATTTAGAAATAGTAGAATTTCTTAAAAAATATAAAACAAGTTCTGACTTAAACTCCAAGGCCCTAGCCTATATGCAAGAAAATGATGCAAGTTATCATGAAACAGCATTATGGTTCATAAAAGAACATAAGGACTTAGTTGAGTCATGGTTAACCCCCAAACAAGCTACAAAGCTTTATTCTTCCTTAGATGAAAGTAAGGATGATAAGGTAAACTTTTTAAAAGAATTCCCCTTTAAAATAAATATTAATTATGAAAAAATAGATAAGGCTGTTAGAAACTTCAGTAATAAACATGATCGTTTCTTTAGCGCTTTAAGATCTGGATTAAATAAGTTAGTATCAGGAACTGAAACTATTCTTGTTAAAATACCTTGGTTTATTATTATTCTTCTAGTAATAGCTCTAGGTTATAGGAATACTAATAAGTTATCAAGCGGTCTTTTTTATGGTCTTATGTTATTTACAGTAGGACTTTTAGGACTATGGAATCTTATGCTAGAGACCTTGGCTATAGTTATATCATCTGTAGTTATTTCTTTAATACTTGGTTTCCCTCTAGGCATCTTGGTATCTTCAAATGATAGAGCAGATAAAATTGTAAGACCCATCTTAGATGCACTACAAACAATGCCAGTATTTGTATATCTTATACCTGCTTTATTATTTTTTGGTCTTGGAAAACCACCAGCAGTTATAGCTACTACAATCTATGCAATAGTACCTATAATTAGAATGACAAACCATGGAATTAGAAATATAGATAAAGAAGTAGTTGAAGCTTCATATGCCTTTGGTGCTACAGAGTTACAAACTTTAATAAATGTTAAAATTCCACAAGCACTACCTACAATTATGGCTGGAGTTAATCAAACAATAATGATGGCTATGTCTATGGTTGTTACAACATCTATGATAGGTGCTACTGGACTTGGAATGGAAGTGTTAATGTCTGTAAACCGTATAGAGATAGGAAGAGGATTAGTCTCTGGTGGGTCTGTAGTTATTTTAGCTATATTATTAGATAGATTAACACAAGGGTTAATCAAGCAAGAAGGTGATAAAAATGAATAAGATATTTGAGGTTAAAAATTTATTTAAGCTTTATGGCGGTAATCAAGATAGGGCAATGCGAATGATTGAAAATGGTGCTAGTAAAGAGGAAATTTATGAAAAGACAGGTGTTACACTAGCCTTAAATGATATAAATCTATCCATCGATAAGGGTGATATATTTGTAATTATAGGCCTATCTGGTTCTGGAAAGTCTACTCTTCTTAGAATGTTTAATATGTTAAATACTCCAACATCTGGTAGTATTAATTTTAAAGGACAAGATATATCTAAGTTTAATAAAACGCAACTTAGGGATTTTAGGAGAGAAAAAATTTCTATGGTTTTTCAAAGCTTTGGTCTGATGGATCATAGAAGTGTTATAGAAAATATTGAGTATGGCTTAGAAATAAAAGGCGTAGATCCTAAAAGAAGAAGGGAAAAATCTTTGGAAATGATGGATATGGTAGGACTTAAGGGCTTAGAAGATGAGTCAATAGATAGTCTATCTGGCGGTATGATGCAAAGGGTAGGTATTGCACGAGCTTTAACTACTCAGCCTGAAGTTTTATTAATGGACGAGCCTTTTTCAGCTCTAGATCCACTTGTTAGAAAGGATATGCAATTTGAGCTTTTAAGTATAAAAGAAAAACTAGATACTAGTATAATATTTATAACTCATGATATTGATGAAGCCTTTAAACTAGCTGATAAGATTGCTATTTTAAAAGATGGAAGCTTAATACAGGTTGACTCTCCGGAAAATATAATAGAAAAGCCTGCTAATGACTATGTTAGAAGCTTTATAGAGGATGCAGATAAGTCACAAGTTTTAACTGTAGAAAATGCTATGATTAGACCTAACAGTTTGGCAAGAATTACCGATAGGCCTAGTTATGTCTTAAATATAATGAGAATGAACGGAGTATCCTCAGCCTATATTGTCGACTCTAAAATGAACTTTAAAGGGATAGTTACCCTAGCTGATGCTATTTTAGCGACTAAGAAAGACCTTACTATCGAAGAGGTTTTAATAAAAGATATATGTACTTGTAGCCCTGAGAGTTATTTAACTGATATTATGGAAATGGCTGTTGAAACTAATTTTCCTATAGCAGTTTTAGACGATCGTGGAAAGCTAAAAGGAATAATATCTAAGGTACATGTATTAACTTCTTTGATCTAAGTTTAAAAATATAAAATTAAAGATTTATATCTTAATATAAAACCTTCAAGTTAGAATCTAACTAATAAAATAGATTCTTTGTTTGAAGGTTTTTATTTTTATCTATAGTTTACTACTATAAGTAATAGGCTTAATATTTAGCTATTCATATTAGTAAATTCATTTAAGCTTTTTTAATAATACTAAAATCATACTTTTTATTTATTAAACTTAAATGCTTGTATTCTAGGCTTTAACGATACATTATTTATTTTTTCTGAAAATAGTCCTTTACATTTATAAATATCTTTGTTATGATAATTCACAATATCAAATTTACGAAAAGTTTAGCAGGAACCGGATATATTATTTCTAGTTACAGAGAACTGGGTGAGCTGAGAGCCAGGAACTAAAAAATATATCAGATCAGTCCTTAAAAACTGTCTGGTGGATATGTACACCAGACCGGATGCCCCGTTATAGGCATAGAGTCAATTTTATTGAAAAATAGAGTGGTACCGCGACTTAGCTCGCCTCTAAAGAGGCGGGCTTTTTTTATATTCTGGCCAGAATATTTAACTTTATTAGGAGGGTTATTTATGAATGGTATGTTAGCACTTTCTTTAGTAATTATTATTTTTGCAGTGGGAGACTTTTTATCTATTAGATCTAAGTCTTTAGTATCAACCATGTTAATATCTATGCTTTTGCTCTTATTAGGTTTTTGGACAAAGCTACCAAAAACTTTATTTGAAGATGCTGGACTTTTAAAAATAGGGGGACTTTTAATCCCTTTTCTTATAATTCATATGGGTACACTCTTAAATTTAGACGATCTAAAAAGAGAGTGGAGAAGTTCGCTTATAGCCCTAGGAGCAGTGGGAGGAATTGCTCTTTCTTTAGTATTTGTTGGAATACCTTTAATTGGAAGAGAATATGCTATCTCTGCTGCACCACCTATATCCGGAGGGATAGTAGCAGCTATTATTATGGGTGAAAGAGCCAGTCAGTTAGGATTGGCTGATATTGGAATTTTTACTACTTTAATTTTAGTAGTACAACAATTCTTTGGAATTCCAATAGCATCACTTCTTCTAAACTATGAAGCTAAAACTTTCCTTAAAGATAACAAAGGATTAAAAGCTAATTTAGACCTACAAGTACATAGTGAGAAAGCTATAGAAAAGAAAAAGCTTTTTCCTTCGCTACCTAAACATCTTCAAACACCTTATATTTTAATGGCTAAGATAGGATTAGTAGTAATACTAAGTGTTGTGATTTCAGATTTATCAAATGGAAAATTAAACCTTTTTATAGTTAGTCTTTTTCTAGGGGTTATTTTAAAAGAATTAGGTTTTTTAGAAGAAGGAATTATGCAAAGAGCTAATACTTTTGGTATGGGTATGATAACTTTAATGGCAGTTATGTTTGCTAATTTATCCCAGGCTAGTCCCCAGGTTTTACTTGGGATGATAAAACCACTAGTTGGCTCTTTATTAATAGCAATTGCTGGAATAGTAGTAGTTTCATTAATTTTAGCTAAAATATTTAATTACTCAAGATCAATGGGAATAGCTATTGGACTATCTGCACTTTTTGGCTTTCCAGGAACCTTTATACTGCCAAGTGAAGTAGCCAATGCTGTTGGAAAAAATAAGGAAGAGAGAGAATTAATCTTATCCCACCTACTGCCTAAAATGTTAGTTGCTGGTTTTGTAACAGTTACTATGGCATCAGTAGTTTTAGCGGGAATTATGGTAAAAATGTTATAGGAGGTCAATATGAAAATTTATAGAAATGTAAACTTAGTAGATGTAAATGATAAAGAAATAAAAGAACATATGGATATCTTAGTTGTAGATGGTAAAATTAAAGATTTAGGTGATAACTTAGACTATCAAGCTGATATTGTAGACTTATCTGGGAAATTTGTATCTCCTGGACTAATAAATTGCCACGTTCATGTAACTATGGATCCAGTAGGTGATCCCTTTAAACTTTTAATGGAAGAGTCAGATAGTAAGGCTGCTTTAAGGGGAGCTAGAAACCTTAAAAAACATTTAAAACATGGTACAACCTATCTTAGAGATGTAGGAGCTAGGGGATCTGTTGATATGGATTTAAGAGACTTTGTAGCTAATGGTCTTATACAAGGACCTGAAATGAAAGTTGCTGGTCAGGTAGTTACTATGACTGGTGGACATGGTTGGCCTATAGGTAGAGAAGCTGATGGAGTAGATGAAATTAGAAAAGCTGCTAGAGAACAACTAAAAGCTGGAGCTGATATAGTTAAAATTATGGCTACAGGAGGAGTTATGACTTCAGGAGTAGAACCAGGATCTCCTCAACTATCTCTAGAAGAGATGAAGGCTGGAGTAGAAGAGGCTCACAAGGCTGGTAGAAAAACTGCTTCCCATGCTCAGGGTACACTTGGTATAAAAAATGCTATTTTGGCTGGTATTGACTCTATAGAGCATGGCATTATACTTGATGAGGAAGTTATAAGCTTAATGCTAGAAAAAGGAACCTATCTTGTGCCTACGCTAGTTGCACCATATTTTATAGTAGAAGCTGGTACAGAAGCTGGAATTAAGCCTGATGCTTATAAAAAAGCTAAAGATATGCTAGAAATTCATAAAAATAGTTTTCAAGCTGCTTATAAGGCAGGGGTTAAAATTGCCATGGGAACAGATGCAGGTACGCCTTATAATGGGCATGATATGGCCTGGTACGAGTTAAAAATGATGGTAGATTATGGCATGAGCCCTATGGAAGCTATCATTACTGCTACTAAAAATGCAGCTGATTTGCTTGATATAGATGATAATTATGGTAGCTTGGAAGTAGATAAATATGCCGATTTCTTAGTCCTAAATGAAAATCCATTAGAAAACATAGAAGCATTTAAAGACATATACTCAGTTTATAAAAAAGGTGAGCTAGTAAATTTATAGTAGTTTTTTAAAAAATGGGTAAGATTTCTTTAAGGAGAGTGATTCTATGTTAAGCTTTAAAGATTATCAGCTGAAGGATTTAATCTTAAAAAATAAAATTGTAATGCCACCTATGTGTACCTATATGTCCAATGAAACCGGGGAAATAAATCAATTTCACCTAACGCATTATGAAGCTAGGGCCATAGGCCAGGTTGGTCTTATAATAGTAGAAGCTACAGCAGTAGAGAAAGATGGAAGAATTAGTCCTAACGACCTAGGTATTTGGAGTAATGATCAAATTCCAGGTTTAAAACTCTTAAATGAGAGACTTCACTTACATGGTAGTAAAACTGCCCTACAACTAGGACATGCTGGTAGAAAAGCTATATTGGATGATGGCGAAATTTTAGCACCATCCGCCTTGGCCTATGATGAAAACCATAAAATTCCTAAGGAAATTAGTAAAGAGGAAATTACAAGACTCATAGATAGTTATCAAAAAGCAGCTATAAGGGCAGATAAGGCAAACTTTGATATAATTGAAGTTCATGCAGCACATGGATACCTTATTCACCAATTCTTATCACCACTTAGTAATAAAAGAAGGGATGCTTATGGTGGTAGTTTAGAAAATAGAACTAGATTTCTAAGGGAAATTTTAGCAGCTATTAAGAAAGTTTGGGATAAGCCAATCTTACTTAGAGTTTCTGCAGATGATTATTTAGATGGCGGTATTGATATAAATGAAATGATAAGAATAATCAATAATGTTAAAATTTTTATAGATCTAGTACATGTATCTAGTGGGGGGTTAGCACCTGCTGAAATAGGACTATTTCCTGGTTATCAAGTATCCTATGCAGATAAGATAAAAAAAGAATGTGAAATAGGAACTATTGCAGTAGGACTTATCAATGATTTAGATCTAGTTGAGGAAATTCTAGTTAAAAATCAAGCTGATCTAGTTGCTTTAGGTAGAAAATTACTTAGGGAACCTAATTTTGTTATGAATGAATTATATAAAAACCACTATGATTATCCCTTCCCTAAAGTATATGAAAGAGCATATAGATATAGTAGAAAGCTTCCTTTAAAGGAAATATAAACCATTAACTTTATATTTGATGTTGATTATAAAAGCATTATAATAAAAAACCGAGCTTAAATTAAGCTCGGTTTTAAAATACCTACCTACTATCCATAATACAAATAACTATATTAATAACTATATTAAATTTAAAAGGAGATGATTAACAATGAAAAAATAGGTAGGTTATTATATAAATACTAATTTAAGTATTAAATTAAATCTTTAACTAACTCTAAGTCTTCTAAAGTATTAAATCTATTAAATCCAACTCTAAAGAAGTTTGCTGCAGCTTCTGGTCTACCTATTGCTTTTAAAACTGGTGATTCTCCACCTGCACTACAGGCTGATCCAGAAGACATTGCTAGTTTATCTTTTAACTCTATAATTTTTTCATCACTATTTACTCCAGGAATTATAAATGATAATAAGCCTGGTAAACTTCTTTTCTCATCACTAACAAAATATACATCTGGGTACTTTTCCTTTAATATATCTTTAAACTTATCTTCTAATTCTTTCACATGCGCTAGGTCTTTTTCTCTGGATTCTCTAATTAATTTTGCTGCCATACCAAATCCTACTATATTGTGAACACATAATGTGCCAGACCTTAATGCTTCTTCTTGACCTGCACCACCATGTATAAGAGCACTCATCTTACTTACATCTTTAACATAAGCAGCTCCACATCCTTTAGGTCCATATATTTTATGTGCTGAGAATGATAAGGCATCTATTCCAAGCTTTTTTACATCTATATCTAACTTACCTACAGCCTGAGTAGCATCTGAGTGAGTAAATATACCTTTTGATGATAAATACTTAACTATAGATTCTATATCATTTATATTACCAGTCTCATTATTAACCCAGATAAAGCTTGCTAAAATAGTATCTTCCCTTACACTCTTTTTCAGTTTATCTAAATTTATTAAACCTAAATTATCAACATCTAATATTTCACAGTCATAACCTCTATTAATTTTTTTATCATAAGGCCTATTATTATAAATCTCACCATTTAAATAGTTAAAACTATTAATAACTGACATATGCTCTACACTTGATGTTAATAAATGTCCTCCCTTATTCTCATAGTTCTTTAAATAATCAGCCGCACCTTTAATTATAAAGTTATTACTTTCTGTTCCTGACGAAGTAAAGATTATTTGCTCTGGTTCAGCATTTATAAGTTTAGCTACCTCTTGTCTAGCCCATTCAACAGCTTTACTAGCATTAGTTGCTAATTTATAGTGTTTACTAGAAGGGTTGCCATATTCCTCTTGTAAATAAGGTTTCATAGCTTCAAATACCCTTGGGTCTACCGGTGTGGTTGCATTATTATCTATGTATATCATAATATCCTCCTTGTTTGTTAAAGTTTTGTTAAGTATAGTATATCACAAGATGTCTGAATTTTTTATCTATTACTCATATGGATTTCTAAAGCTAATCATTATATAATTCAATATAGTAATAGATAGCCTATAAATACGTGTTTTTATAAGAAAGTGGTGATCTTTTGAAAGTAAAAATAAAAAACTTAAAAACTTTTTTTAAAAATGGAGACAGTTTAAATTATGAATTTAGAATAAAGCAGTTGGAAAAATTAAAAGAATCTCTTGAAGAGAACGAAGATAACATACTATCTAGTCTAAGTATAGATATGAAGAAACCTAGATTTGAGGCATATGCATCTGAATTATCCCTAATTTATGAACAAATTGATTTTTCTATAGAGAATCTTGAAAGTTGGATGAAGGAGGAAAAAGTGTCAACTCCCCTTCATTTGCAACCAGCTAAGTCATATATTAAGGCTAGTCCTAAAGGACTTGTTTTAATTATTAGTCCTTGGAATTATCCATATCTTTTAACCTTTTCGCCCCTAATAGGTGCTATATCAGCTGGTAATACTGCATTAATTAAAATATCTAGTAGGGCTAAAATATCAGCTAAGCTAATAGAAAAAATAATTATGGAAACTTTTGAAGAAGACTATATCTTTGCCACTTCAGAAGAATCTTCAAAAGTTATGCCAGAAATTTTAGATGAGGATTTTGATCATATTTTCTTTACCGGAAGTGAAGAAGTTGGTAGAAATCTAGCAAAATTAGCAGGTGAAAGGTTAACACCTATAACCTTAGAATTAGGAGGTAAATCTCCTGCAATAGTAGATGCAACTTGTAATTTAGATCTGGCAGCTAAGAAAATAGTCTGGGGCAAGTTTTTTAATGCTGGTCAAACTTGTATAGCTCCCGATTATGTATTAGTTGACCATAACTTAAAGGAAGAGTTAGTAGAAAAAATGATTCACTATATCGAGACTTTCTACAGTGAAAATCAAGAAGAGTCAGAAGACCTAGCTAGAATAATAGATATTGAAAGCTTAAATAGATTAAGAAGCCTTATTAAACATGAAAATATTATTTATGGTGGAGGATTTAATGAAGAGAGTCTCTATCTTCAACCTAGCTTAGTTGAAGCTACACTAAGTGATAAGATAATGAAAGAAGAGATTTTCGGCCCTATACTACCTATTTTAACTTATGAAGATCCTTTAGAAATAATATCTATTGTAGAAAAAAATGAAAACCCTCTAAGTCTTTATCTGTTTTCTGAAGACGAGATTATGAAAAACTTGATTTTCGAAGCTCTTAATTTTGGTTCAGCTTGTGTAAATGATAATCTATCACAACTTTTAAATATTCATCTTCCTTTTGGTGGTGTTAGAAATAGTGGTATGGGTAGATATCAAGGTTACTATAGTTTTAGAGAGTTCTCTAATTTTAAATCTATACTAGAATCTAAGTCTAACTTAGACCTAAAAGTTAAATACCCTCCTTATACTAAAACAAAAATGGCAATGAGTAAACTATTTTTAAAATAATAAATAAAATTTCATTCTTATAATGGTAAGTAAATAGCTAAGTAAGTCCTAGATAACAAATCAATCTAAAATAAATATATTCTTAAAACTCATAAAATCCTTCTTAATGCTAATAGTACTTTCTAGTGGGTATATTAGAATAAGGGGGAATTTTATGAATAAAGATAAGTACATTAAAAATTTGTTAATTGGACTTTTGTTTCTTTTAATTATCTTAGTTTATAGCAAGGTACACTTTGTTTTTAAACCAGTTTTAGACCTACTTAAAATTTTTCTTGGACCCTTAATAATAGGTGGATTTATTTATTATTGGCTAAGACCAATCACCAGAAAATTATCAATTATCAGTAAGGAAAAGTTTAAAGGTGTTTTTTCAATTATAGCTCTAATTTTGTTTTTCACTCTTTTAATTATAATCATAAGTCTATCTGGAGTAGTTCTTAAAGAACAGTTAAGTGATACTTATAAAACCCTAGACTCTGCAGATAACTATATTGAACTTGCAAACACTAAACTTAAAGCCTTAAATTTAGACAAACTTGATTTTAGTAAAATAACTAGTTTTGCAAAAAAATATGTCAATCAACTTGGTAAGAATCTTCCTAAGTTTTTCTCAGGTTTGGGGGATTTTACTACACAAATAGTCCTTGTACCTTTTATTAGTTTTTATCTTTTAAAAGAAGAAGATAAGATAAGACCTAATCTTTTAAAGATATCTAATAGTGAGTATAAAGGTAGAGTTGATAATTTAATATCTAAACTAGATACAACCTTATCTGACTACATAGTAGGCCAACTATTAGTAGCCCTAATAATAGGTTTTCTCATGTTTATAGGATACTTATTACTTAAACTTCCTAATGCTTTTCTAATGGCAAGTTTTTCTGTAATAACCTCAGTGATCCCTATGATAGGAGCTTTTCTGGGTATTTTACCAGCCCTACTATTAGCTCTTACTATAGATATTAAGTTAGTAGTTAAAATAATAATATTATCAATTGTTGTACAGCAGCTAGAAGGAGATTTAATTACTCCTAACCTTATGGGCTCTAAGCTAAATATACATCCTTTTGTAATAATGGTAGTAGTAATAGTTAGCATTAATCTTTTAGGACTACTAGGCGCCTTTATAGGAATACCACTTTACCTTTCTATTTCTATAATAATAAAAGAATTATTAGATATAAGAAGGGAAAAAATTTCTAAAGAAAATAAATAAAGAGATGCTTAAGCATCTCTTTATTGTAATTTAACTTTTACTTCTCCTATTAAAGATTCAATTTTATTTAAATCATCTTTTTTAAAATACATCACAGCAAGACCTTTAGGTCCTTGGGCTTCTAATCTTATGTTGTCACGTATCTTTAATTTTATTACTCTTAATTCTTCATACTTCACAAGGATTATATTATTAACCCCCCTACCTCTACTAAAGATTACACCTTCTTTACTTATTCCCTCTGCCCTAGAATAAATATTAAGAAATATAGCTAATAAACTAGCTATTATATAACCTTTTAATCCTACCTTAGTCTTATATGCTAGATATATAAAAAATATCGATGCTAAAGATAATACAAATTTTTGCCCCATATTTAAATTTGATGGTAAGTCTATCAATCTATACTTTCTATAAACCATAACTAAGGCTGTAGCAATTAAAGCTATAATAATTATATCTTCTACTTTAAACATAAGTAACTCCTTTTAAAACTTAATATTTTCTAATTTAACTAAAAAGTATTCATCTTTTAGTTCTAATTTTGGTCCCTTGTAATTATTATCTTTAGGATCTATTAGATTTATACTTAAACCTTCTAGCTCAAATTGTTCAGTATTCTCTAATTCCCCCTTAACTAAATAGTACGCCTCACAAGATTCCTTTTCCTTACAGCAATTTGCTTGAAAAGGAAAGTCTGGATTTATATTAAATCGCATTAAAATCTGACTTACTAAAGGGTATGAGTTTGTAAAGTTTTTATAAAAAATATTGCAGTAACTACAAACCTTATCCTGAGCTCCGAAGCC
>JASLAT010000025.1 GCA_030146915.1 Tissierellales bacterium | reverse complement strand
GTTGAAGAAGCTGGTCAAGAAGCAACAATAATAAAAGCTTCAGATGCTGTAGATAAAGATGTTATAGAAGCTGATATAGTATTTTTAGGTAGTCCTGCTATGGGAGCAGAAACTATAGAAGAATATGTAATGGAAGACTTTGTAGTTTCCATAGAAGATAAGGTTGAAGGTAAAAGGATGGGACTTTTTGGCTCATATGACTGGGGAATAGGTCAATGGATGCAAGATTGGGTTATAAGAATGGAAAACTGTGGTGCAATAGTTCATGGTAAAGGATGCATCAACAGAGCTTATCCTGAGGCTGAAAATGAAGATAAGATAAGGGAATATGCAAGAACTTTAGTTAGTGGAGAAAGTTTATAAAATGTATATAAAATCAGTATAATCTGTTAAGGCTTATACTGATTTTTCTTTTTTTAAGGAAAAAGAAGCAAATTTTGGGAATTAATTTGTTAATATTCTACTTATTCTGTATAATGTATAGTAAGAGTTAATGATACTCTTGGTATTAAATTATTTAAGCTAGATAAAAAAGAATAAGGGGGATTTAGAATGAAGTCATTAAAAGGTACACAAACAGCAAAAAACTTAATGCAGTCATTTGCAGGAGAGTCACAGGCTAGAATGAGATATAATTATTATGCTTCAGTAGCAGAAAAAGAAGGATATGTTCAAATATCAAACATATTCACAGAGACAGCTGATAATGAAAAAGAACATGCTAAAAGGTTTTTTAAGTTTTTAAATGAAGATCTTTGTGGAGAGAAGGTAGACATAGAAGCAGACTACCCAGTTACTTATGCAGATACTCTTACTAACTTAAAAGCGGCTGCAGACGGAGAGAATGAAGAACACTCAGACCTATATCCTAAGTTTGCTGATATAGCAGAGGAAGAAGGATTCGAAGAAATCGCCTATGTTTTTAGAGAGATTGCTGAAGTAGAAGAAAGACACGAAGCAAGATTTTTAAAACTAGCAGAAAATATGGAAAAAGGTATTGTTTTTAAAAGAGATGAAGTAGTTGAGTGGAAGTGTAATAACTGTGGATATATACACACAGGAAAAGAAGCACCAGAAGCTTGTCCAGCATGTGACCATGCTAGAAAATACTTTGAATTATTCGTAGAAACTTACTAAATATAAAGTTTAATCCTACCAAACTTGGTAGGATTATTTCATGTGGAGGTATAGATGAAGACTTTTATTACAAGTGATGATTTGAAAATAAATTATGAAATAGAAGGAAGGGGAAAAACTCTTATATTTATTCATGGCTGGGCTGGTGATCTAACTAGATTTAACGGCTTAAAAGATGAATTAAGAGAGGATTATAAGCTTATCTCCTATGATTTAAGGGGACATGGAAAGAGTGAGTTAAGTAAGGATAAAATATCAATAAGTCAATTAGCTAAGGATTTAAAGGAGCTTATAGATTATCTTAAACTTGAACGCTACAGTATAATAGGTTGGTCACTTGGAGCTTTTGTTGCCTTAGAATATCTAAAAGAAAACCCAGATTCTAAGTTAGAGGAGCTTTTTATAATAGATATGCCACCAAAGATATTAAATGATGATGACTGGAACTTTGGTATAGGCCATGGTATTTATAGTATTTATGATGCTATGAAAGATATGGGGCTTATATTTAGGGATTTTAGGTCTTTTTGCAAACTTTTTATAGATAGGGTAGACCCTAACTTCACAGATGAAGAGAAGTTAGCAAGTCTAAATTATATGGTAGATAACGATATTTTAACCATGGCAGGTCTCTGGCATGATATCGTAATGATGGACTACAGGAGGTTTTTAAATGATTTAGATATGCCTACCAGCTTGATATATGGCTCTAAAAGTAATTTCTGTAGTAAGGGTACAGCTAATTACTATAAGAGAGAGGTAGAAAATATGAAGCTATATGAAGTTGAGGGAGCAAGTCATTTTATAGTAGTAGAAAAACCTAGGGATATAGCTAAGATAATTAAAGGTTAGTCGCTTAAAAGTAACTGTATTTTGAGAAAGTTGTGAATTTTACTAAATATTCCGGAATAGATGAAAAATTCCAAATTACTGATATAATGTAGTATGTACTAGATTTCCAGTTGGTCTAGTATTTAATATTCAAAGAAGGAGACGAAAGAATATGGACAGAAAATCAGTAGGAGTTTTAGGCGCTGGAACTATGGGATCTGGAATAGCCCAAGTTTTTGCTCACGCGGGATATAAAGTAAGTCTTTTTGATATAAATGAAGATTCACTAAAAGGATCTAGAAAGACTCTTGCAAACTTTAATAAGTTTTTTATAAAAAGAGATAAAATGACAGAAGATGAGTCAGAAATTATGTTAAATAATATGACCTTTACTAGTAATTTAGAAGATCTTAAAGATTGCGATTTGATAGTAGAGGCTATAGTTGAAAACCTTAAGGTAAAACAAGATGTATTTAGCAAACTAGATAAAATATGTAAAGACTCAACAATATTTGCTTCAAATACATCATCACTTTCTATAACAGAGATAGGAAGTAGTACATCAAGACAAGATAAGTTTATAGGGATGCATTTCTTTAATCCAGTTCCAATGATGAAATTGGTAGAGGTTATAAAGACAATTTCCACATCTGAAGAGACAACAGAGACTATTAAAACAATATCAAAAGAATTAAACAAAACACCGGTTGAAGTAAAAGAAGCACCAGGTTTTGTTGTTAATAGGTTATTGATACCTTTTATTAATGAAGCTATAGAAATTTATTCTGATGGGTTAGCTTCAGCAGAAGATATCGATGCTGCTCTAAAATATGGAGCAAATCATCCTATGGGACCTTTAGAATTGGGAGATCTAATAGGCCTAGATGTTTGTTTAAATATAATGGATGTACTTTATGAAGGGTTTGAAGATGATAAGTATAGGGCTCATCCACTTTTACGTAAGATGGTAGCAGCAAATCATCTTGGTAGAAAGACTAAGCAAGGGTTTTATAAATACGATTAAACTTAATAATAATGGGGTTGAAATTTACTTAGGGGGATTCTATGGGGTGGAGTCCCTCTTTTTTAATACAAAAAAATAATATTTAGTAGTATAATAGAATCAATTGATGCAAGGTTAATTTTTGAAGCCAAAGGTGGTGTAAGTAATGGATAAAGTAGATTTCTTAAATTCAATTTGTAGCTCTTTAGGGGATGCTATAGTTTTTGTAGACAAAGATGGATATATACAAATGATAAGTGATGAATATCTCAATTTTCTAGACTTAAAAAGAGATGATGTAGTTGGCAAGCATGTTACAAGAGTAATAGATAATACCAGGATGCATCTTGTAGCTAAAAGCAGACAAAAAGAGATAGCAGAGTTACAAATGGTTAGGGGACAAAATATAATAGCCACTAGGGCTCCATTAGTTTTTAAAGGGGAAAACATTGGTGCTATAGGTAAGGTTTTATTTAAAAACACTGAAGAGTTAAATGAACTTTACAAAAGAACAATGAAGATGGAAAGGGAGATTGATAGATATAAATCTGCCTTAAAACATGATTGGGCTAGATATACTATAGATGATATAGTAACAAATAATGAAAAAATGCTTAAGGTAAAGGAGGAGATAAAAAGAATATCAAAAACTAATTCAAATGTATTAATCACAGGTGAATCTGGTACTGGTAAAGAACTAGTAGCTCATGCTATTTATAATGAAAGTAGACGAAGGGGAGAACCTTTTATAAGGGTCAATTGTAGTGCTATACCATCAGAGTTACTAGAGTCAGAGTTATTTGGATATGAAGAAGGCTCTTTTACAGGTGCAAAAAGTGGGGGTAAAATAGGTAAGTTTGAAGCAGCTGATAATGGAATAATTTTCTTAGATGAGATAGGTGATTTACCACTTACTATGCAGGGAAAACTTCTTAGAGTTCTTCAAGAAAATGAGATAGAAAAAATAGGGTCTATCAAAAATAAGAATATAGATGTA
This sequence comes from Tissierellales bacterium, assembly GCA_030146915.1. GTDB lineage: Bacteria > Bacillota > Clostridia > Tissierellales > Tissierellaceae > JASLAT01. Next base: position 24,623 of record JASLAT010000025.1, on the reverse strand, counting down.
AGAGTTATAGCAGTAACTAACAGAGATTTAAGAAAGATGGTAGATGAAGGTAGCTTTAGGCTAGATCTTTACTATAGATTAAACGTAGTTGAGCTTAAAATACCATCTTTAAGGGATAGGCTAGATGATTTAGAAATCCTTTGTAAATCGATTATAAGAAAGCTAGTAAAATCAGAAGGAATAGAGGATAAAACTATATCTAAAGAGGCTTTGATATATTTAGAGAACTATCACTGGCCTGGAAATATAAGAGAACTTGAAAATATCCTAGAGCGTGCTATAAATTTTATGGGAAAATCCACTGTTATAACTCCGAAATGTTTACCTGATAATATAGTTAATATGAAGAAAAAACATGAAATAAAAAGTTTGAAAGATAGTGTAAAGGAACTAGAAAAGAAAGAAATATCTAGGGCCTTAATATGTAGGAAGGGTAATAAGGCTGAAGTAGCTAGACTTTTAGGAATTAGTAGAACAAGCCTTTATAATAAAATGGAGGAATACGGACTATAGTGTACAAAAATACTACACTTAAAAGTGATAAAACTGGTTAGTGTTCAGAAATTGAACATATTTTTCTAACTAATTCTCTTAGATGTAATTATTTTATACAAAAACCCTATAATAAAGCTAAAGATTCAGTCTTTTCAGATAAATTTTTAACAAAGTAAATATTAAAGGGCGTGGTTAACACCTTTTAAAATATTTTTAATGACTTGGCATATAACTTGCAATAAATATATGTTAATGGAAGTAAAAATATTTTGGAGGTGTTATTTTTATTTATATGTAGTGAATTTTAGTTACTAATAATTAATTTAGGAGGTAGAGATAAAATGGGAAAAGTATGTTTAATAACAGGTGCAGCCAGTGGAATAGGCTTAGCCTTAGCGCAAGAACTTTCTAAAGAAGACTATAAAATAGTAATGGTGGATATAAATGAGGAGAACTTAAAAAGAGAAGCAGATTTAATAGGTGCAGATTTCTTTCAAGCAGACCTTACTGATCCAATCCATTGTAAGAATGCTATTTCTTATGTTGCAGATAAGTATAGCACTATAGATGTATTAATAAATGTTGCAGGTATTCAACATGTGGAAACTATAGAGGATTTTCCAGAAGAAAAATGGAACTTTATAATATCTTTAATGTTAACAGCACCGTTTCTTTTAACTAAGTATGCATGGCCTTATATGAAGGAACAAAGATGGGGAAGAATAATTAATTTAAACTCAATTCATGGTTTAGTAGCTTCACCATTTAAAGTAGCTTATGTATCTGCTAAGCATGGACTAACAGGACTTACAAAGACAGCAGCCCTAGAAGGGGGAGAGTACGGTATAACGGTAAACTCAATAAATCCTGCCTATGTAAGAACGCCTTTAGTAGATAAGCAAATAGCAGCTCAAGCTTTAACACATGGAATATCAGAAGATGAGGTAGTAGAAACTATAATGTTAGAGAAAGCCTTTGTAAAGAAACTTATAGAGCCAGCTGCTCTTGCAGATATAGTTAAACTTTTAGTTTCAGATACGGGAGATCATATAACAGGATCATCTATAACTATAGACGGCGGATGGACTGCCAGCTAGTAGAGGAGGAATTTAATGTTAGGAATTATTTTAGGGCTAGCATTATTAATGATTTTAGCCTATAGGGGACATTCGATTATGTGGGTAGCACCAGTAACTGCTCTAGTTGTAGCTTTTACAGGAGGACTTCCATTATTGGATGCTTATACAGAAACATATATGTCTGGATTTGTAGGATTTACTAAATCTTGGTTTCCAACATTCATGTTAGGTGCTATTTTTGGTCATCTAATGGATTATACAGGAGCAGCTAGGTCTATAGCTGAATGGTTAACAAAAATATTTGGAGCTGAGAGAGCTATTTTAGGAGTAATAATAGGTTGTGCTGTATTGACTTACGGAGGAATTTCTTTATTCGTAGTTGTATTTGCAATGTATCCTTTAGCATTAGCTTTATTTAGAGAAGCTAATATTACTAGAAAATTAATACCAGGAACAATAGCTTTAGGATCATTTACTTTTACAATGACAGCTTTACCAGGATCACCACAAATACAAAACTTAATACCAATAGACTACTACCACACAACACCAATGGCAGGTAAGTTTATGGGATTCACAGCAACATTATTTATGTTTGGACTAGGTTACACATATTTAAGATGGAGAGAGAAAAATTATACAGCAGCAGGTGAAGTTTTTACAGAGCCAACTAATGTTGAGGCTAGTGAAGAAGAGGTAATAAAAGGACCAAACCCTCTACTTGCAGTTTTACCTTTATTAACTGTAGTTTTAAGTTTAAATTTAGGGGAAAAAATATTAGGAAGACAATTTGATATAATAGAATCTTTATTTGCAGGAATAATAGTAGCTATGTTAGTAGGTATAAAAAATTATAAAGGTTTTACTAAGAGTATTAGTGATGGAGCTAATGGTTCTATAACAGCAATAATGAATACTTCAGCAGCTGTAGGATTTGGTTCAGTTGTAAAAAGTGTTCCAGGCTTTAAAGTTTTAACTGATGCAGTATTAGGAATTAAAGGTAGTCCATTAATTTCACAGGCTGTTGCAGTAAATGTTTTAGCAGGAGCTACTGGATCTGCTTCAGGAGGTATGGGTATAGCTTTAGAAGCTTTAGGAGAAAAATATTATCAAATAGCAATAGAAACAGGGATAAGTCCAGAAGCTTTTCATAGGGTAGCTTCATTAGCTTCAGGTGGATTAGATACTCTACCTCATAATGGTGCAGTATTAACCCTTTTAGCCATCACTGGTATGACTCATAAAGAATCATATATAGATATATTTGTAACATCTTTATTATTACCAGTATTATCATCAATACCAGCTATAATAGTTGCAAGTTTAGGATTTATATAAGGAGGAAGAAAATGAAAGAAATAAAGACAGTAGGAATTTCAGGAGCAGGAACTATGGGATCAGGAATAGCCCAAATTTTTGCTAGAAAAGGATATAAAGTAGTTTTATCAGATATAAAGGAAGAATTCTTAGAAAAATCCAAGGAATTAATAAAAGTTTTCAATGCCAGCTTAATAGATGAAGATTTAATGGAAGCTAAAGAAGAAGAAAGAGTATTTGAAAATATAGAGTTTACAACAAGTCTAGAAGATTTTAAGGATGCAGATTTGGTAATTGAAGCTATAGTAGAAAAGTTAGATATAAAACAAGACTACTGGGCTCAAGTTGAATCTATTACAAGTGAAGATACAATATTTGCTACTAATACTTCAGGATTAAGTGTAAATGATATTTCTTTAAAGGTAAAAAAGAAAGATAGATTTATTGGAACACATTTTTGGAATCCAGCTCATATAATTCCGTTAGTTGAACTAATAAGAGCAGATGAGACTTCAGATGATACAGTAAAGGCTTTAGAAGAATTAATGGAAGCTATAGATAAAGTATCTGTAGTTGTTTTAAAGGATGCCTATGGATTTATAGGTAATAGGCTACAATTTGCAGCATTTAGAGAAGCTGTAAATATAGTAGAGAGAGGAATAGCTAGTCCTGAGGATGTAGATAAGGCTATGAAATATGGTCCAGGTTTTAGATATCCTTTAATAGGACCATTAGAAACAGCTGACTTAGGTGGTTTAGATACTTTCTATAATATATCTAGTTATTTATTTGAAGATTTAGCAGACAATAAACTTCCACAAGAAACTCTAGAGAAATTAATAGAAAGTGATAAACTAGGAGTAAAAACAAAAGAAGGTTTTTATGACTATGCAGATGGAAAAGATAAAGAAGCTATAAAACAAAGAGATAAAATGTTATTTAAGATGTTAAAATATATCTATAAATAATAACTTATAAATAGGAAAAATAAAGTTTTAAGTTAGACTTTATTTCAAGTAAAAAAGCCTGTCCTCGGACAGGCTTTTTAGCTTGGCTCTTCTATGATATAATAAATGCATCTTATAAATAGGTGGGTATTGATATGAAAAGAAAAATAGCTATTTTATTAATAATTGTATTAGGCATAGGTTTAGTTTACTTTTCCCCTGAAAAAAAAGAAAAGGATCCTTTTTTTGTAAATAAGAAGGTTAAAACTAAAAAAGTAAATGTTTTAAAAATGGACGAATCTATAAAAAGATTAGAATCAACTAAGTTTAGAATTTATAAAGATAACATATTAAAATGGGAAAATGGTAAGCTTTATATAAGAAATTTATCAAAGGAAGGGCTTAGTTATAACATAGCTTTAAATGCTAATGATCCTATAATTCTGCCTGGAGACAATACCATATTCTTCGCAAATAAGGATGAGGGGATAATTTATTTTTTAGATGAAAAAGCAGAAATGAAGGAGAGAATACAGTTAGGTAAACCTATATACAGGTTAAAACAATTTAAGGATAACTTAGTCTACCATGTTAAAAGTGGGCAAAATGAAGAAATAGGGGTAATTAATTCTAAGGGACAAAGTCTTATGAGATATGAGTATAAGGGTGAGAATATACTTGATTATAGTTATGACCCTAAGAAGAGGAATTTAACTGTTTCTGTCTTAGAAGTTTATGATAAGGGAATGACCTCAAGATTAGAATTTTATGAAAAGTTAAGTGAGAAAAGATCTAAAGATTTTTTAAATTTTGAAGGTGAGGTTATTGTTAAATTAGATTATACTGAACTAGGAAATGTTGTAGCATTAACTGATGATAATTTATATTATATATCTGAAGGAAAGATAGCCTGGAATAAGGATTTAAATATAGTTAGAGACTATCATCTTGAAGGTAGAGATATCTATCTTCTTCATAGTAACTACTTAACAATATTAGATAATAAGGGTGATGAGAAGGAAAACATAGCTTTAACTGAAGAATACAGTAATGTACTACCCTACAAAAGTGGACTTTTAAAGGAAGAAGTGATTCTTTATAGTGATCAGCTCATAACTATTCTAAAAAATGGAGAGGAATTTTTAAGCCAAAAACAACCTATATCTCAAATTGATTTTTATGAGGATACAATATTTATATTAGATCAGGAGAAGTATGGTTTTTATAAAAAAGATAAGGAAGATGTTGAAGTAAAAGAGGAGGAAGGATAGTTTGAGTATTAAGGATATATACTACTGGCTAAAACATGACTTTAGATCGAAGTTATTAACAGAAGGTGGCAGTTTAAATATACTTGGTAAATTAATTAAGGTATTTGGTATTTATATTTTTATAAGGGTTGCCTATTATCTTTTATCAAGATTAATAGAAACTACTATGAGACACAGAAAAGGATCTAGTCAATCTTTAAGTTATAGGAGAGTAGATACTATAGTAGCTCTTGTTAGAAAAACTATAAAATTTCTACTTTATTTTTATGGTACATTGATGGCCTTAGAGGTCTTTAATATAGATACAAAGTCTATTCTAGCAACTGCTGGGATAGGGGGAGTAGCTATAGGTTTTGGTGCTCAGTCCTTGGTAAAAGATATGATATCAGGATTTTTTATCCTACAAGAAAATTCTTATGTTATAGGAGATCATATAAAGGCTGATGGTAAGGAAGGTATTGTTGAAGAAATGGGTTTAAGAATTACTAAGGTTAGAGACTTTAATGGAGACCTTCATATAATACCCAATGGTAGAATAGCCACTATAAGTAATATGAGTAGGGGAGCTAAAAGAGCCTTAGTTATAATAAGTATAGCCTATGAGGAGAATCTAGATAGAGCAATTGGTGTTTTAAATAGAATGTTAGATGAAATAAGAGAAGAAGATAAAGACATTTTAGTTTCAGGACCAGATATTGATGGGGTTGAAAGCCTAGGAGATTCAGGAGTAGATATAAGAATCTCAGCAATGACTAAATCTGGTGAACAGTGGGGTCTAGAAAGAAAATTAAGAAAGAGATCAAAAGAATGCCTAGAGGCATCAAATATAGAAATACCATATTCAAAATTAGTAGTAATTAAGGGGGAAGAAGATGATACTAAGATATAATTTAGGAGATACAGTAACTTTAAAAAAGGGACATCCTTGTGGTGAAAATAAATGGGAAATAACAAGGACAGGTGTAGATATAAAATTAAAGTGCCTAGGTTGTGATAGACAACTGTTTATGCCTAGAATTGATTTTGAAAAAAGGGTAAGAAAGATTGATATAGATGGTAAATTTGTAAGTATTAGAAGTTATAGTGAAAAAATAAATGAAGAAGAGAAAAATAAATAAAAATAAAGTAAAAAATCCCGGAAATCTTAAATAGATCTTCCGGGATTTTTATATACTTTTATTAGAGCTTAAATAAGTAAATTTATCCTATTTTAAGCAAATTCCACATCTTTTAATGTTTAAACCTTCCAGCTCCTCTTCTGAGTAGATTAAACTTGATTCTTTTGATTTTTGCCCAATCTTACATTGAAGATTGTGTAGAGTTTTACCCTTAGTATTTAATCTATAGATAGCTTCCTTATTAGACTTATCTTCAATAGATAAATCTTCAGTAAGTTTACCTTCTTTTACTTCCTCTAGCTCAGATACTTCATCTTCTTCGTCACTGTTAATATTTTCATTTATAACAGTTCTTAAAATAAGCATAACTAATAAGATTAATACTGGCTTAAGCTCTGGGCCTTCCTTAAGTAACTTAACTAAATCACCCTTAATAATTCCTTCAATAAGTGATTCTAAATTTAAAAGGTTAAGTAGAGGACTGGAAATATTCATAGAGTTTAAAAGGTTAGTAACCTTGTCCTCTATACAGTTAATTTCACTTCTTAAAGTAAAACTGCTAATTTCGTTAGCCAGTATTAGATTAAGATATTCATTAACTCCTAGCATAGAAGATTCACCTAAAAGATTATTATAAAGACTTAAATAATAGTTTAAAGCCTCATAGTTTTCTTCTAGGACATCTTCATTAATATCATTATCTATATCCAAACTAAATGTTTGATTAAATACCTCTCTTCTAATCTTAATATTTGAATTGTTAAGTATGGTATATAGATTGTTTAAAATATTTTTTCTTTTGTCAATTGTCCTTATTATTTTATTCATAATCTCTCTCCATCAGTAATGTTTAGCCCTATCTCCACCGATTAATTTTTCTCTTGTTCTTATCATGGATAGGTGGGCCTGTCCTATTTCTTTTATGTCAGATCTTACCACAACTCCAACCCTATCAGGGTCTAAATGCATACCTATAAAAACATCTCCTATATCTATTCCAGCCTTGACTCTTTTAACCTTCTCTACAACTAGTGGTTGGTCAAACTCTTGTATAGCAGAACTAGCAAGTCCACCACCTGCTTCAGCTATAGGTACTACATTTATTGGCATAATGTCGTATTTTTCCGCATAAGCTTTTTCCACAACTAGAGCCCTATTAATATGTTCACAAGCCTGAACAATAGGGAAAAGCTTATTTTCTTTCATTTTTTTATAAAAGATTCTTATTATTTCCTTAGAAATATCTATATTAGTAGCAGATCCTAGATCTTCTCCTAGTATTTCACTACTACTACCTCCTAAAATAACTGCATCCTTCTCTTTAAGGTTAGCTACCTTTAAAAGGTCATCAAGAGCAGTTTCAAAATCTCTTAATATGGCTTGTAAATTCATAAAATCCCTCCTAGCAAACTAGCTACAAGGCTATTATATCATAGAGTAAATATATTAAAAAACTTTAATTAACTACAGAATATTCTCAATATATAGTAAGCTATAATTAGAAGGATAAGTCTAAGTTATTAAGGGAGGTAATAGAATGAAAAATTATTTAGTAAAAACAAAACCGACCTGGAAGGAAGCAGTAGAAAAAAGCTTATCAGAAGAAGAAATGTTAGCCTTAGATATAAGTGTTGAAATTATATCTAAAATTATGGACATAAGAGATAATAATATCCTAGATAGAGAATCTAATATTATGGTTAATGAGCTCTTAGAAAGTTTATTAGACGTACCAGTAGATCAACTTATCTTAACTCTAGTATCTTTAGGTTATAAAATAGAACTGGTAAAAATATAAATAAATCTTGAAAGTCACCTAAAAAAGTGATATACTACTACAGTAATCCTTGCTCTATTAAATAATAGAGCCATTAGTCCATAGGGAGGTGACTTAAGATGAGAAATTACGAAGGTATGTTCATTTTCGAACCAAGTCTAGAAGAGGAAGCTAGAAATAAATTTCTTGATAGAATAAAAGGTATAATCGAAGCTGATGGAGAGATTGAAAATATCGATGAGTGGGGTATGAGAAAACTTGCTTATGAGATAAATGACTTAACAGAAGGTTATTATATATTAATAAACTTCGCTACTACTCCAGAAACAAAAACAGAGCTGGAAAGGGTATTAAAAATCACAGACAGCGTTATCAGATATATGATAGTTAGAGATGAGTAGTTAAAAAATAAGGTGGTGTTCCTTATGAATAATGTTGTTTTAATAGGAAGATTAGTAAGAGATCCAGAGCTGAGATATGTACCAGTATCGGGAAGAGCGGTGGCAAACTTTACACTAGCTGTAGACAAGGGGCTTTCAAGAGATAAGAGACAAGAAATGGAAGCTAAAGGTCAACCAACAGCGGATTTCATTGATATAGTAGTTTGGGGAGCAGCAGCAGAAAACTCTGCTCAATATTTACAACAAGGTCTTCAAGTTGCAGTACAAGGAAGAATTCAAACTGGTTCTTATGATGATAAACAAGGAATTAGAAGGAAAACTTTTGAAGTAGTTGCAGAAAGAGTTGAATTTATAGAGTGGCCTGACAGCCCAAATCAAGGAGGACAAGCTTCTCCAGGATATGGACAAGGACAGCCGCAAAATAATCAATTTAATCAAAATCAAGGACCAGCTAACCCAATAAACAATGATTTCAGTGGTATAGAAGGTTTCCATCCGACAGATGATGATGATATTCCATTCTAGAAGGAGGGAAAGAAAATGGGTAGAAGATTTAGACCAAGAAGAAAAGTTTGTGCATTCTGTGCAGACAAATCTATAGAAATAGATTACAAAGATATAGATAGATTACAAGGCTATATTAATGACAGGGGTAAAATACTTCCAAGAAGAGCTACAGGTAACTGTGCTAAACATCAAAGAGCATTAACAATAGCTATAAAAAGAGCAAGACAAGTTGCATTATTACCATATAGTGCAGACTAATATAGAAATTAAAGAGAGGATATCCTCTCTTTTTTTATATTTTCATTTAGTAACTTTTAGAAATTTAAATAACTTAAATAAAGTATTTTATAATTTAAACTATAGATTGATAAAGTGTTTTATTTAGATTATCCTTTCATAAATTTTATAAAAAACTTAACTTACTATAGGTTCTTACTAAATGTTAGAATATAGATTAAACTAGTCTTTAGAAATTCAAATTGAAAGAACTAAAAAAAATAATAATTATATGATATAATTCTATGGACTAGGTATTTAATAAATTGAGGTGAAATATGAATAAAAATAAAATGGAAGTGTTCAAGGAAATAGGCTTATCAGTGGTATTTTCATTAGCCTACATTTTACTGGCTAGTAGGTTATCATTGTATCTATTGTTATTAATTCCTATTCCCTTTATAGTTACATCTGCTAGAAACAATCTGGCTATAGGAGCTTTGGCAATGTTTATAAGTTTTTCAGTCCTAGGTTTTATTTATAGCGTTTCCTTGGGCTTAAGTTTACTTGCTATCTTCTTACCAATAACATTAATTCTAGCCTATATGTTTAGGAAAAATGCTAGTAATAAAAAAGCGATTATAATAGGAACAGTTATATTTTTAGCATCCTTAGTTGCTATTTTGTCCTTGGAGAGTACAACAACTAATATAGATTTCTCTCAAGAGATGGAAAAAGCCTTTGATTCTATGTTAGAATTACAAACAGAGGCATTTGAATCTTTAGATATGACCAATATGGAGATAAAAAAAGGTAGGGATTTCTTACAGACTAGTTATCAGTATATAATGGCGGTTATGCCTAGTATATTTATTATAGTTTCTATGATAGTAACATATTTAAATTATAAAGTATCAGCTTATTTACTTAAAAGAACCGGTTCAAACAAGATAGTCATACCGGATTTTTCTAGATTTAGGTTACCAGAGAATATAATAACTGGATCTATAGTTATGTTTATAGCGGCTTATGGCATAAATAAACTGGAATTACCTTATCATAAGGCTCTAAATATGAACCTATCTTTTCTACTAGGTTTTCTATTTTTAGTCCAAGGTTTTTCCCTAATAGATTATTTCTTAAAGAGAATAGGGGTAAGAAAGTTTTTTAGACTAATGATTTTAGTTATAAACTTTATAGTAATGCCAATAGGTGGCATACTTATTATACTAGGATTTATAGATTCCTTATTTGATTTAAGAAAACTAAGGAAGAAAAGCTAATAGGAGGATAATATGGATGATTATAAGCAGGAGGATAAAATTTCTAAAGATAGGAGAAAATTGGTTAAAGATAGGGATATAAAAATCCAATTGACAGTTATAGGTATATTAACTCTTGTACTTTGGTTTTATAACCAAACTTTAGCCTTAGTTTCTACTATAGTTTTAGGATATTTGATCTTTGATGGAATTAAGACTATGAAAAATAGAAGAAAGGAATTTGTTAATTATGTGGAGAGTCTATCAGATGAGTTTGATTCTTCTACTAAGCATGCAGTTTTTAATATGCCCTTTCCCTTGGTCTTAATAAATGATGAAAGTCGAATTACTTGGTATAATACTCCCTTTTTAAATATGACAGAAGGCGAGGATATATTAGGAGAACATATTCAAGATATTATACCAGCTATAAAAAGCAAGGACAGTTTTGATGAAGACAATAATTATATGGAAGTAGATTATAAGGATAAATCTTATAGGGTTTACCCTAATATAGTTGATACTAAGAAGACTAAGAGTCAATCTGAGGAAATAATCATGCTTTACTTTGTAGATAATACAGAGTTAGCCCAGTTAGAAGAAGATTATGATGATGAAAAACTAGTAGTATCCTTTGTATATGTAGATAATTATTCTGATGTTAGAAATTCAACACCAGAAATACAAAAACCTTTAGTTATGGCTGAGATAGATAGAAGACTAGCCAGATATTTTAGTGAAAATGACTCTATAGTTAGAAAGTATGAGAAGGATAAGTACTTAGTTATATTTACTAAATCTACATTTAGACAGTTTAAGGATAGAAATTTTGATATTTTAGATGAATTTAGAACTTTAGATATAGGAAATACTATACCTATAACCTTAAGTATGGGTGTTTCAGCAGAAGGAGCAAGTTTAGTAGAATCCTATAATGAAGCCCGTGCAGCAATTGATGTGGCCCTAGGACGTGGTGGGGATCAGGCTGTTGTACAAGAGGGAAATAGACTAGACTTTTATGGTGGTAAAAGTAAGGCTATTGAAAAGAGGAATAAGGTTAAGTCTAGAGTCATTGGTTATGCCCTTAGGCAACTAATAGACCAAGCAGATGAAGTTTTTGTTATGGGACATAGAAATCCAGATATGGACTCTTATGGTGCTGCTATAGGTATTCTTTCTGCAATAAAACAAAGAAATAAGAAAGGGTACATGGTTATAAACGAGATAAACCCATCCATAAAGAAAATTCATGAGACTATGAAAGAGGAACAGCCAGAATTATTAGAGAATATGGTGGATACAGAAGATGCTTTGGATCTAGTTAGTCCAAACTCACTTATGGTTGTAGTTGACAATCATAAGCCAAGCTTTACAGAAGCACCAGTTTTATTAGATCATATAGACAAGGTTGTTTTAATTGATCACCATAGAAGAGGAGCAGAGTTTATAAAAAATCCTGTTTTAGTTTATTTAGAACCTTATGCATCCTCAACTTGTGAATTAGTTACAGAGGTTTTAACTTATATGGGAGATGAAATTGAACTTACAAAGTTTGAGGCTGAAGCGTTATTAGCAGGTATTACTGTAGATACTAAAAACTTTAGTTTCCAAACAGGAGTAAGAACATTTGAGGCAGCTTCAACCCTAAAAAGAGCAGGGGCTGATAGTACAGTTGTAAGAAGCTTTTTTAGGGATGATATAGATACATTTATGTATAAGGCTGAGGTTATCCAATCTGCAAAAATTGTAGATGATATGATAGCTATAGCCAGGCTAGAGAGAGATATGGAAAATTCTATTTTAATAGCAGCTCAAGCAGCTGATGAGCTTTTGACAGCTGATGAAATAGAAGCTTCTTTTGTTCTAGCTTTAACAGATGGGATTATTCATGTAAGTGGTAGATCCCTTGGAAATATATCAGTTCAACTTATTCTAGAAAAAATGGGAGGTGGAGGTCATCTTACCAGCGCTGGAACTCAGTTGGATATGGAGATGGATGAAGCAGAGGAATTTTTAATTAAGACTATAGAAGAATATTTACAGGAGAGTGAAGATGAATGAAAGTAATACTTACAAAAGATGTTAAAGAATTAGGAAAAGCAGGAGAGTTAGTTAAGGCAAAGTCAGGTTATGCAAGAAACTTTTTAATACCTAAGGGCTATGCTGTTGAGGCTACTGCTAAAAATAAAAAGATTTGGAAGGAAGAACAAAAAGAATTAGCTGCAAAAAGGGCTAAGGAAGAAGCAGAAGCAGAAAAATTAAAGAAAAAGCTTGAATCTTCAAAAGTTGTACTTTTAGGTAAGGCAGGAGAAGGTGGAAGACTTTTTGGTTCTGTAACTTCTAAAGATATAGCTAAAGGTCTAAAAGAACAATACGACATAGATATAGATAGAAGAAAAATAGAATTAGAAGATAATATTAAAGATCTAGGTGTAACAACTGTAGATGTAAGAGTTTATCCAGAAGTAGTTGCAAAATTAAAGGTAGATGTGAAGGTACAATAGAAGTGAAGAGGTGGTTAAAATAGAGGAGCAATCAGTAGGTAGGGTCCCTCCACATAGTATAGAGGCAGAACAATCTGTTTTAGGAGCTATGATTTTAGATAAGGACTCTATAAATACTGCCGTTGAAATTATAAGGCCAGATGACTTTTATCATTCAGCCAATAAGGAAATTTATGAGACAATAATAAGTCTATACAACAATAATATACCAGTAGATCTAATAACCCTTTCAGAAGAGTTAAAGAATAAGGGGAGCTTAGATAAAGTTGGCGGTATGACCTACTTAGTAGATTTATCCAATATAGTAGCCACAACAGCCAATACGAAATACTACTGTGAAATAGTAGAAGAAAAATCAATTTTAAGAAGACTTATAAAGTCCTGTGATCAGGTAATTTATAAGTCTTATGAGTCTAAAGATGAAGTAGATGCAATAATAGAAGGAGCAGAGCAATCAATATTTAACATAACTCAAGGTAGGGACAGGGAAGGTTTTGCTCCTATTTCAGACGTATTATTAGATAGCTTTGCTCAAATTGAGGAAAGGGCTGCCCATAAGGGTAACTTAACAGGTTTAACTACTGGATTTACAGATATAAATAATAAATTATCTGGTTTACAAAAGTCTGACCTTATATTATTAGCAGCTAGACCAAGTATGGGAAAGACTGCATTAGGGATAAATATAGCTGTTAATGCAGCCTTAGAGGCTGATGCAAGTGTGGCTATTTTTTCTCTTGAGATGTCAAAGGAACAGCTAGTACAAAGGATGATGTCTTCAGTTTCTCATGTGGATTTATCTAAGATAATATCAGGAAAGCTTTCCTCTGAAGACTGGATAGAGGTAACCAATAGTGTTGGGCCCCTATCTAATGCTAATATATTTATAGATGATACAGCGGGAATATCACTCTTAGAAATGAGGGCTAAGGCTAGAAGATTAAAGATGGAAAAAGGTTTAGATTTGATAGTAATAGATTATTTGCAGCTTATGGAGATGGAAGGCCATTCAGAAAATAGGCAGCAGGAAATCTCTGCTATATCAAGAGGTTTAAAAGCTTTAGCTAAGGAGATGGATTGTCCAATTATAGCCTTATCACAGTTAAGTAGGGCTCCAGAATTAAGATCAGACCATAGACCAATTTTATCTGACTTAAGAGAGTCGGGTGCTATAGAGCAGGATGCTGACGTTGTAATGTTTCTTTATAGGGATGAATATTACCATGAAGATTCTGAACTTAGAAATATAGGGGAGGTAATTATCGCCAAGCATAGAAATGGTCCTACAGGAACTGTAGAGCTTGTATGGAAGGGTGAATTTACTAAGTTCTTAAATAAGGAAAGTTTTAGGCAAGAACCCTAACTATTACTTGGATTAATCCAGGTAATAGTTTTCTATTTTTAAGGAGGTTAGTGTGAGTTATCGAGATGACTACATAAGTAGGCAGATAAAAAATATAGTAAGTTTCTTAAGAAAACTAATAAAAAGAGAGGAAGATCAAGACAAGCTTTTATTTAAAAGACAAGTAGATAGGCTAGAAAGTGATTATGAGGAAGAAATCCTAGATTTTAAGGATAATTTAAATAGACTCTTAAGTTTATCTAGAGTAAATGAGGCTGAAAATTTGATTTTTGAAATTGCTAAATATAAAAAAATTGACTACTTGCTAATTTCCTTAGAATTTTATGATAAATTAACTAAGCTAGATGATAAGGAGTTAGAAGACTTAAGATTTTCAAGAAATGAAATAGAAGAGGGAATAGATGATTTGTTAGAGCTTTATGGGTATGATTATTTAAATTTGATTAATAGGGGGGATTAGATGAATTTTTTAATAGAGACAACGGATATGGATTTAGGTGATACACCTATTGAAAATATATTTATAAATGATTATATGCCCATGGCAAATGGGACCTATGTAAAGGTATATCTTCTAGGTTTTAAATATGCTATGGATAAGGAAAATGATATGGAAGTAAACAATCAAGTTATAGCTAAGCATCTTTCCATCCCCCTAGAAGATGTTTTAAATGCTTGGGATTTTTGGGAAGAAAAGGGAATTGTAGAAAAAATCTATAATGGTGATGATAAATATAATTATGGAATAAAGTTTTTAAACCTAAAACAACTTTATATAAAAAATAACTATAATCAACTTCAGTCTAAGCCTGATAAAAAGAGAGCTGTAAGACCAGAAGATCTAATAGAAGCTAATGAAAATGTAGTTATAAATCAGATGTTTAAGAAAATAAATGATTTAGTTAGAAGGCAAACTACTGTAAATGAAAAAATGGAAATTTTAAGTTGGATTCAAGATTATAATATGAATCCTGATGTTATAGAATTTGCCTTTACCTACGCTGTAGATAAAAAAGGAATAAAGTATAATCATATTAAGTATGTAGCTAGTACAATAGTAAATTGGTATGATAGGGACTTAACAAATTTAGAAGCAATTATGGAAGATTTTAAAAAGAGAGATAAAAGATATTATGAATATAAAAGAATTATGTCAAACTTAGGAATATACGGAAGTCTTACTGAAGCTCAAAAACTTAGGATGGATAGATGGTTAGATAAATATGATTTAGACTATATAATTGAAGTTTGTAATTATGCCAGTTTAAGAAGTAGTAATGTAAACTTTAACTATATAGAAAGTATTTTACAAGGATGGGAAAAACAAGGAATAAAAACCATGAATGAGGCTGACTTAATGGACAAGGAGGCTAAAAATACTTCTGTAGGTCAAAGAGGAAAATCAGTAGAAAAAAGACCAAGTGTTAAGACAAAGTTTCATAATTTCAAGCAAAGAACGGATGATTACACAGAAGAAGAGTTAGAAGAGGTGGCTAGAAGAAAAAGAGAAGAATTTATGAAGAAATTAAGAGGGGAGCTATAAAATGTATAATGAAATTTTAAGAGAACTCTCAAGAGAATATGAAAAGAAAAGAGATCAAAGGCAAAGAGAAGAAGAGTTAAGAAAGCAAAAAGTATATAGAAAAATTCCTGCTATAAGAAGAATAGATGAAGAAATTTTTCAAACAGGTCTTGATATGACAAAGAGTATTATAGGTAATCCTAATTATAAGGAGGATCTTAAAAAATTTAGAGAAAGGTTAAAAAAGCTAGAAATGGAAAAAGCCTATCTATTAACAGAGAGTAATATTCCAAGCGATTATATGGATGTTCCTTATGATTGTAAGGAATGTAAGGATAGTGGATACTTAGAAGATGGTAGAAGGTGTCATTGTCTAGAACAAGCCTTAGTATCTAGAGCCTATGAGATGTCTAATATAGAAGATTTATTAAAAAAACAAAACTTCAATAGCTTTGATTTGAAAGTATTTTCTAATGAAAAATTTCCAGGTGAGAACTTAACTCCAAGGGAGAACATGATGGAATTAGCAGGTATAGCTCAAAACTTTGTAAATAATTTTGATATAAAAGATGGTATGAATTTACTCTTTTATGGTAATACTGGACTTGGAAAGACCTTTCTTTCTAACTGTATAGCCAAAGAACTTTTAGATAAAAGAAAGCTGGTAATTTATCAAACTGCCTTTACTATCTTAGAGATAATAGAAAAGCATAGGTTTCAAAGGGGAGATAAGAAGACCAATCAATATAAGTATAATCTTTTATTTGAGGCTGATCTTTTAATAATAGATGATTTAGGCACAGAACTTAGTAATAGTTTTACTAGTGCAGAAATTTTTAATATAGTTAACACTAGAATTTTAGCTGGTAAAAAGACTATAATATCTACAAATTTAACCCCTAAAGAGATATCGAAAATTTATACAGATAGAGTTTTCTCTAGAGTATTTGATAAATTCATACCTCTTAAGTTTTATGGTCAGGATTTAAGATGGCAGTAAATCTTGACAAGGACTTGGACTATGTTATAATTATTATAAATTAATAGAAAGCTAAGAAGGGAAGTAGTAAATAAAGTAAGGCCTTAAAGAGAGTCAATGGTTGGTGAAAATTGATAGGTTTTCTTATTGAATCCGTCCTGGAGCAAATAATACTTAAGTGAGCCGTAAGGCTAACAAGGGTGGCAACGCGGGTAAACTCTCGTCCCTATTGGGGCTGGGAGTTTTTTTATATTTAAAAAAGGAGAGATAATATGTTAGATATTAGAAGAATTAGAGAAAATCCACAAGCAGTAAAAGATGCTTTAGCTAAAAGACATGAAGAATATCCTATAGATAGGGTTTTAGAATTAGATGAAAAAAGAAGAGAAATTATAAAAGAAGTAGAATCTATGAAGGCAGAACAAAATAAAAAATCTAAACAAATACCAGAACTTAAAAAGACAGGTCAAGATACACAAGAGATTTTTAAAGATTTAAAAGATCTATCTAATAAGGTTAAAGAGTTAGATGAAGAGTTAAAGGATTTAGAAATAGAAATAAGACAAATATTACTAGGAATACCTAATACACCAGAAGCTGAAGTTGTAGAAGGAAAATCTGATGCTGATAATGTTGAAATTAGAAAGTATAAAGAAGCTAAAAAGTTCGACTTTGAACCTAAAGCACATTGGGATTTAGGGGTAGATTTAGGTATTTTAGACTTTGAAAGAGCTAGTAAAATTACAGGTGCTAGATTTACTATGTTTAGAGGTTTAGGTGCAAGATTAGAAAGAGCACTAGTTTCTTTTATGTTAGATTTACACACTGAAAAACATGGTTATACTGAGGTTTTAACACCATTTATGGTAAATAGAGAGAGTATGACAGGTACAGGTCAGCTTCCAAAGTTTGAACATGATATGTTCCATTTAGCTGATAAGGATTATTTCTTAATACCTACAGCAGAAGTACCAGTAACTAATATGCATAGAGATGAAATTTTAAAAGAATCAGATCTACCTATGAAATATACTGCATACTCACCATGTTTTAGGAAAGAAGCAGGTTCTGCAGGAAGAGATACAAGGGGCATGATTAGAAATCATCAATTCGATAAAGTAGAATTAGTAAAATTTGCTCATCCTGATAATTCTTATGAAGAATTAGAAAAGTTAACTAGTGATGCAGAAGATGTATTAAAGGCTCTTGATATTCCTTATAGAGTAGTTATGTTAAGTACAGGAGATTTAGGTTTCTCAGCGGCAAAAACATATGATATAGAAGTATGGATGCCAAGTTACAATGATTATGTAGAAATATCTAGCTGTAGTAACTTTGAAGACTTCCAAGCTAGACGTGCTAATGTTAGATATAGAGATGAGAAGACAGGAAAGGTTGAGATAGTTCATACTCTTAATGGTTCAGGATTAGCGGTAGGAAGAACTTTTGCAGCTTTAATTGAGAATTATCAAGAAGAAGATGGTAGTATAACTATTCCAGAAGTATTAAGACCATATATGGGTGGGAAAGAAAAAATTGAGCTAAAATAGTATTTATATAAAAAAAGAGAGGCCACTCTCTTTTTTTATAGTAAATTTTAGAAAAAACTGATAACATTTATAGGGGGTGGTATTTTGAATATAAATTATGAACAAAACAAAATAGTAACTTCAAAACCTAATGGAGCTATGGCAATAAAGGGTGTTGCTGGTTCAGGTAAAACTACAATTTCTGTATATAGGGCTAGGTATCTTTTAGATAAATATTGCCCTGAATTTAATGACAAAGTTTTAATTGTTAGCTATAATAAAACATTAGTTTCTTACATAAAAGCGATTTATAAAAGTATACCAAAAAGTCTTGAAAAAGAGCTAAACTTTCTAAAAAATCATAACTCAAATAACTTAGAGATAATAAATGTTGATAAGTTAAGCTTTAGATACTTTAGGAAATATTTAAATAGGACAGGAAAAAATTTAAAAATACTTTCAAGAAGAAATGCAACATTTACATATTTAGACCAAGCTATAGATAAAATTAAAAACTCTTATAAGGGAGTAAACTTATTAGAAAGACAGTATAGAAAATTCCTTATAGAGGAGATATCTTGGATGAAATCTTGTAATATTAATAGTCTTGAAGAATATCAAACCATTGATAGGTTAGGAAGATCTTCATCAGAAGAAGGACCTTCTAGGTTGCAAAAAAACTCTATGGAGAGAGAATTTATCTATATATTGAAAGATAAGTATGATGATCTTTTAATGAAGGATGGATATATAGACTTTGAAACTATGAATCTTTTAGCCTTAAAAGAGTTAGAAAAAAGCCGTGAAGAAGGTTACTATACTCATATTTTAATAGATGAAGCACAGGATTTAAGTAAGGTTCAATTAGAATTTTTACTAGGCCTTTATAAAAATAAGAATTATTCAAGTATAAACTTTGCTATAGATAATACTCAAAGTATATATACAAACTCCTGGCTAGGTAGAGGTAGGTCTTATACTAGTATAGGATTAGATATGACTGGTAGGATGAGGACCTTAAATAAAAATTATAGAACAACAACTCAAATATCTAAGGCAGCCTATAGTTTAGTAGCTGAGGATGAATATATAACTTCAAACATAGACTATGTAGAACCAAAATATTATGATAGACAAGGTGAAAAACCAATATATAAACACTTTAGAAGTGATAGTGAGCAGATTGAATACATAGCTGATGAGATAGAGCTTTTATTAAAGGAATATAGGGCTGAAAATATAGCTATAGTATATAGAACTACTATAAATGCTAAAAAGTATAGTGAGTATTTGAAACAAAGAAATATAAATAATCAGATACTAGCAGATGGAAAAGCTTTTCTAACTGGCTCAGTAAAATTAACTACTCTACATTCCATAAAAGGCTTAGAGTTTGACGTAGTCTTTATAGCAGATATAAATCAGGGAGTAATACCTAATGATTATTTTAGAAATGGTATAGATGAAGATATATACAGATCTGATGAGAGAAAGTTAATGTATGTAGGTATGACAAGAGCAAAGCATTTACTTTATTTATCTAGTTTTTATCAAAAATCTGATTTTATTCATGATATAGATTTTGAACATCTATCACTAGAAAGATCTAAAAAATTTAGACCATTTAGGGAGATTTATATAGATGATTACGTATTTAAATACAAATTAGATAGTCACTACTCTAAAGAAGAAAAAGTAAGACAGTGGCTACTAAATGAGCTTATGGAGACTTATAATTATCCTTTAAGTAACTTAGATATAGAATATGAATTGGTGGATGATTTTAAACAGTTTTATGTTGATATTGTAATAAAGGATGATTCTGGCAACCCTAAAGTCTTTATAGAAACTAAACAAGAAGGCTATGACCTAGAAGAGGCAAAAAAACAATTATTAAGATATATGAATTTATCAGATGTTAAGTTAGGTTTAGTAACTGATGGTAGGCATATGGAAATAATTGATAATCTAGGTAAGGAAATAGAGGATTTAGATGTATACAAAGTAAAAAATAGAAAGTTAATACGATTTAATGATATTTCTGAAAAAACTTTAGAAAATGAGGAAACTTTTACTTATAAATTACCAGTAATCGGAGATGTAGCTGCAGGTCCACTAAAATTAGCTGAGGAAAACTTTAGTGAGTATGTTGATTATAAGAGTCTTAAAAATCATAAAAATGATACACTATTTGCTCTAAAGGTTACAGGAGATAGCATGATAGATGCCGGTATAGATGTTGGTGATTTAGCGGTTATAAAGTCGCAAAACACAGCTGAAAGAGGAGACATTGTTGTAGCTAGAGTAAATGATGAAGCCAGCCTTAAAAGTTTTGACCAAGCTGGAGATATGATTATTTTAACTCCTGAAAATAAGGAATACGAACCTATGATTTATAGTTCAGCACATGTAGAGATAGATGGAGTATTAGTAGATATTATAAAGTTTTAGCTTGAAATAGACATATAACTTATATTATGCATAAGTATTAGCTACAAGGAGGATATTATGACAAAAAGAAGAGGTATATTATTACTAGTTATAATAATGTTACTAACTAGTACAACTGCTGGTGCTGTAGATTTTAATTCAGATTTAAGATCTTATTTACTGATAGATTATGATACAGACCAGATAGTTGATAGCTATGATGCTGAACAAGTGGTTGAAATAGCTAGTATAACTAAACTAATGACTTATATGGTTGTTATGGATAGTGGTAAAAATTTAAATGAAAAGATTATAATGGATAAGGACTCTTTATCTATAGGTGGTTCTGGAGTTTTAATTGAAGAAGGTGAAGAGTTTACTCTTGATGAACTAATTAATTTATCTCTTGTACTATCAGCTAATAATGCTACTTATAAAATGGCCAAACATATAGCAGGTAGTGAAGATGAGTTTGTAAAGTTAATGAATAAAAAAGCAAGAGAGATTGGTCTTGAACAATCTGTATTTTACAACTCTACAGGGTTACCACCAAAACATATGAATGATCAAAATAAAATGTCTATGGAAGATCTTGCTAAAATGTCAAAATATGCTATAAAAAATTATCCAGATCTTCTAAAAAGAACAAGTATTAGTTCAATAATGGCTAGAGATTTTGATGGAAAAATAAAGGAGATAAAAAATACTAATCCCCTACTAGGATATATAGCTGGAGTTGATGGTTTAAAAACAGGATTTACTAATAAGGCAGGCTACAGTTTAGTAGCAAGCTATAAGGCTGGTAAAACTTCAACTAGTGAAGAGATGAGGCTAATAGCTATTATTATGGGAGCTAAGTCCGAGTCGGAGAGAAACAGAGTCTCAAGAGAGATAATGACAGATGTTAGTGAAAATTATATAAAGAAGGAAATATTGGGTGAAGAAAAAAATATTGCCTTTATAGAGGATGCTAAAGTCCAAAGGGCGCAGGTTATTCCAAAAGAGAAATTTACTGCAGTTATAGATAAGCGTGAAAAATTAGATGTTTTTATAGAGGTTAGAAGAGAGATTAACTTCCCTATAAAAAAGGGAGAAAAACTGGGAGAATATAAAGTTTATGAGGGAGATAAATTAATATTTAGTACAGATGCCTTGGCAGCTAAAAAAATAAAAAGAGCAGGGTTCATAAGAAGAGGATTTAGAAAGCTTAAGTCCTCCTTAGATAAAATATTCTAGACTCTTGACAAACTTTATTGAAAGATATATCATTATATTGATATAGGCGCTTATAGCTCAGTAGGATAGAGCGACTCCCTCCTAAGGAGTAGGCCAGGGGTTCGATTCCTCTTAAGCGCGCCAGTAGTCTAGGACATGTCCTAGACTTTTTTTGTATGAGGAGATAAAAATGAAGGATAAAATGGATTTATATTACATGGAAGAGGCCTATAAGGAAGCCTGCCTAGCTTACAAGTTAGGGGAGGTTCCAGTGGGGGCTGTGTTAGTTTATAATGGTAAAATAATAGCAAGAAATCATAATAAAAGAGAGTCTTCAAAAGATCCTTTAGCCCATGCAGAGATACTAGTTATAAAAGAGGCTAGTAAAAAATTAGATAGTTGGAGGCTTTCAGGAGCGAGTTTATACGTTACTTTAGAGCCTTGTAGTATGTGTGCAGGTGCTATTGTAAATTCTAGAATAGATAGACTTATCTATGCAGCTAGTGATCCGAAAAGAGGTTGCTGTGGGACTGTTATGAACCTACTAGATAGAGATGAGTTTAATCATAAGGCAGAGGTAAAGTCAGGCATTTTAGCTGATAGGTCGGCTAAATTACTTAGTGGATTTTTTGAAGAACTAAGAAGGAATAAGAAATTTTAAGTTAATATAACTTTCAGATATGAAAGTTATAAATAGAAAGATTGGCTGTTAGGCCAATCTTTTTATTAAATAATATAAAATTACCTTATATAATTTTATTAATAACAAAATAGGACTAGATTTTTTATTAAAATAAAAAGTCCAATGTGATATTATAGACTTGGAGTAAAAAAAGAAAAGGGGAGTGTATATGAAGTTACTAGAGGCAAGTTTAAAAAGTATAAAACCTTCAAATAAGGATGTCATGAAGGAGACTAAAGAGGCTTGGGATGGACTATTTAAGGTAATTGGTGGTCTAGGTCAGTTAGAGGATTTATCAACTAAGGTTTCGGCTATGACAGGGAAAGTACATAATAATTTAGATAAGAAAGCCCTGGTAGTTATGTGTGCAGATAATGGTATAGTAGACGAAGGAGTTTCTGCATGTCCACAAACTTTTACAGAAATTTTAACCAGATCTAGTTTAAATGGTACTACGGCTGTAGCAGTAATGAGTGATTATGTTGGTGCAGACCTTTATCCAGTAGACATGGGTCTTTTAACTGATATAGATCATCCTAATTTAATTAATAAAAAGGTTGCCTATGGAAGTAAAAACTTCAAGCTAGGTCCTGCTATGACAAGAGAAGAATGTATTAGCGCTATAGAGGCTGGTATAGAAGTTGGCGATTACCTTTATAGGGATAAGGGCTATGATATATTAGGAACTGGTGAATTAGGTATAGGTAATACATCAACTAGTACAGCTATTTTAACTGTTTTAACAGGTCTTGATATAAACCTTACTTGTGGTAAGGGTGCAGGTCTTACTGATGAAGATTATGAAAATAAAAAGAGAGTTATATTAGAAGGTATTGAAATAAATAAGGTTGATAAAAATGATATTTTAGATGTAGTTTCTAAATTGGGTGGCTTTGATATAGCAGGTATGATAGGGCTTTATATATCAGCTGCTAAAAATAGAAAACCTATTGTAGTAGATGGATTTATCTCATCTGTTTCTGCCCTAGCTGCTTTAGAATTTAATAAGGATATAGAGGATTATTTGATTCCATCACATTTATCTAAGGAACCTGGAGCTAAACTTTTATCAGAGAGTTTAGGACTTGAACCAATTTTAAATTTATCTATGAGATTAGGTGAGGGAACAGGTTGTCCAATAACTTTTAAAATTTTAGATTTAGCCTTTTATACCTTAAAAAACATGGGGACATTTGAAGAATTAAATATGCATTCGTCAATTTTAGTAGATATAAGAAAATAAGAGGTGGTAGTATGATAACTTTAGTTACAGGCGGAGCAAGATCTGGAAAAAGTGGTTTTGCAGAGAGTCTATACTCAAATCAGGATGATGTAGTATATATAGCAACTTCTCAGGTAAATGATAGTGAAATGGAAAATAGAGTTAAACTTCATAAGGAGTCTAGACCTTCAGTATGGAGAACATTTGAAGCTTATAGAAATTTAAAGGATGCTATTGGGGAAGAGACAAATTATCTTCTAGATTGTGTTACTGTAATGACCTCTAATATTATGTTTGAAGAGACTAAGGAATTAGAAAGAATAGATGGCGATATGGAAAAAAGAGTTGAAGATATTATATTTAATGAATTAAAAGATCTTGTTTGGGAGATTAGAAAAAATAATTATAATTTAATTTTAGTTACCAATGAAGTAGGTTCCTCTATAGTTCCAGAGCATCATATATCAAGAGTTTTTAGGGACATACAGGGAAGGGTAAATCAAAGGCTGGCTCATATATCAGACTCGGCTTATTTAGTAGCATCAGGCCTTCCGGTGAGGTTAAAATGATAAAAAGTTTAATATTAGCCTATCAGTTTTTAACGAGATTACCAATTAATATAATGATTGATTTTAATGATGAAAATCTTAGTAAGGCTACTATGTTTTTCCCTTTAGTTGGAATAACACTAGGGGGATTAATATATGTAGTTTATTATTTATTTTCTTTTATAAATATAGATGTAGCATCTATAATGACTGTTGTTGCCCTTATAGTATATACAGGA
>JASLAT010000028.1 GCA_030146915.1 Tissierellales bacterium | reverse complement strand
GTCCTTGAATAACTATTTCTTTCTCCCATTATTTCAAGATGTTTTTCATATGTATTTAGCTTATCTAGCCATTCTTCATAAAGTTCATAATCTTTTTGTAATTGAGATTTTCTCCTACCTTGACCATAAACAAAGATTAAATTCTCTTTTTTACAAGTATTTCTAATTTTGTTAAACTTATTTTTTAAGAACTTAATACATTCTTTTGAATCTAACTTCTTATCAATTTTGAAATGTTCATTTATTTTTTTTATTAATTTATATTGATATTTTAGTATCGATTTCTTCCAAACAAAAGTGTATTTATTGGCGTTTGATTCAATTTTTGTTCCATCTACATAGATACTCTTTAAATCTATTTCACCATAATCTATTAAGAGATTTACAAATTCAATAAAAATTTTATCTAAAAAAGGATGTATTTTATTTCTAAATCTATTAATTGTTACATAGCTAGGTGACTTTGAACTATCTAAGAGCCATTTAAATCGAAGATCATATTTACATGCATCTTCAATATCTCTAGATGAGTATATTCTATTCATGTATGCAAAAACTAATATTTTCAACATGTTACTTGGTTCTACAACTGGCTTTCTACCAATATTTTGGTAGGCACTTTTTAAAAAACTTAAATTCATCTCCTCAACAATATTATGCACCAGGAAAACTTCGTCATCCACATGAAAATGATTAGTCAAATCAAAACTAAAAGATAGTTGCATTTTTTTGATTTTAGCTTTATGATTGAATTGAGTATATTTTTTCATGACAGTTAAATTATACTAAAAAACAGGTCATAGAGCTAGCGCTCTTTGACCTGTTTTGCTTTATGGGCTTTTCATTTTTAAACAGCCCCTTTAATATATTATAGATATTTAAATTAATCTCTTAGATATTCTGCACCTTTAACACCAGCGAAACTTGTAATTATCATTGCTATTAATAGCCCTATGAATAAATACAGTGCACTCTTAGCGCCAGTATCTGCAGCTTGATCTGCTCCTACTTTTACATCTTCTTTGAATTCTTCTACATCTTGGCTAAGTTGATTTATTTGAACTTTAGCTTCATCTATAGATTTTGAAACCTCTTTAGAAGCCACTTGATATTCATTATATATATTATCAACTGCTTGTTTTGCCTCATCATCATTAAGATCTGTGTTATTACTTACAGCATTAGCTATAGTATCTTTATCAACAGCATCAGTTATGGTTTTAGTTCTATTTTCAAGTTTATTTAAAAGTTCATTAACTTCATCCTTGTAATTTGTAGGTTCTAAAACGATATTTTTAGCTGTAGCTTTTATATCTTCTTTACTCTGATCAAGTTGACTATTTAAATAGCCAGGTTGCAATTCTTTAACTTCAGTATCTTTTAGTATAGATTTAACCTGACCTTCTAATTCATCTGTATCTACATTTAGCATTTCATTAGAAACTTTATCCACTGCTTCATGTAGCATATCTCCAGATTTACTAACTATAACTGTGCTACCTTTACCAACCCCTGTTGCAACATTAGCAACTGCACTTCCTGTAGTTTTTAATAAACCACCTACGGTACTAGTAACTAAAAATGCAACTAGTATAACACCTGTAACCCATGTCATAAATCCGTGTAAAAAACCTGCTTTATTTGCTACTAATCCTGATATAAATCCACCTGATGCAAAGGAAATTATAAGTGCTATAATAGTCCATATTGTGACATTTGTTCCTACATGATTAAGAGGATTTTCTGCTAAAGGATTTAATGTTGTAAGCCCTATGCTAAATCCTATTAAAGATAGTGTTAAAAATACAGCTAAGAAAGTAAATATACCTGCTACAACACCACTCCAAGTTAATCTTTTTCCATCTAAATCTGTACCACCAAAATATCTGTATCTAGTAGTTCTGTTCTTATTATTCATATTATCATTCCTCCTATTGAATTATCTATCCCAATATCTCCCGACTTTAAAGTCATCTACAATTTTATTACTTTCTTTAAGAACTCCTGGTTTGTCTATATAATTTTCATTGATACAGACTGAGTCATTGTAGATAATTGGTTTTTTATGATCAAAAGCATCTTTAATAAAGTTCTTAAGCATAGGCTTAAAATCTTCTTTAACATTTTTATTACTTAAGATATATATTCCATCATAAAGTACGGAATCATCTGAATGGTAGCTAGCTTTTGCTTCTTCATTTAAACTTTTAATATCTCCTAATTCATTGGCAATAAATGTTAAATATGCTTTTTCATTTTTAAGTTTTTTTATTAAATCTTTACTTTTATCTGTGATTTCTAAATCTAAATCATCGATTAATACTGCTATTTCGAAAGTTTCTAAACTATATTCATCTTGTAATATACTTAAATTACTTTTATCAACAGATTTTCCTTCATAATCATAATCGATTTTAAGATCTCCCAAATCTAAATTTTTAACTTCTTTATCTTCTACCTTAATATTAAAATACTCCTCAAGTTTACTGGATATATCTTTACTGACCCTGTTAAAATTATTTATAACTTGTTGCCTAACATCTTTTGATTTTACTTTAGATAGTTCAAATTTTATAGCATCAATTAAATGTTTTTTCTCTACTTCGGTTAGAGAATTAAAATACATTTTTGGTTGACTATAGTAGTCTAAGAATTTTTTAGGTCTAGATTTATTTATGATTCCATCAAACTTATATCTATGGTGATTGTATCCATGTTTACCATCAACTTTAGGTTTGTTATCATTTCTTGAATTATTAGTATAATTTACAGGATTAGTATTTATACTTGTAGTAAAATACCCATCTCTGTGATTATTGTTAACAGGATTGATAGGCATATTAATCGGAATATTTTTAAAATTCGGGCCGCCTAGACGATAAACCTGAGTATCTTCATATGAGAATATTCTTCCTTGCAGTAATGGGTCATTACTAAAAGTAATACCCGGAACTAAATTTGCAGGTGAAAATGCCACTTGTTCTGTCTCTGCAAAAAAATCATCTACATTTTTATTTAGTTCAATACTTCCAACTAACTGTTTTTCAACTATTTCTTCTGGCCAAAGCTTTGTAGCATCTAAGATATCAAAGTCAAAGATAAATTCATCTTCTTCTTTTAAAATCTGTACATACATATCCCAAATAGGATAATTACCTTTCTCTATAGATTGATACAAATCTTTTCTATGAAAGTCAGGATCTTTACCAGCTATTTTTTGTGCTTCATCCCAAACTAGTGAGTGTATACCTAATCTAGGTGTGAAGTGATATTTAATAAAGAAAACGTCTCCTTTTTTATTTATCCATTTAAAAGTATGAACCCCAAAACCTTCCATGGTTCTATAAGATCTTGGTATGCCCCTATCACTCATAGCCCACATTACAGCATGAGTAGTTTCTTCGTTATTAGCTACAAAATCCCAAAAAGAATCATGAGCAGTCTGTCCTTGAGGAACCTCTGTATTAGGTTCTGGTTTTAGAGCATGTATGAAGTCTGGAAATTTTATAGCATCTTGAATAAAGAAAACTGGAAAGCTTATTCCAGGGATATCATAATTACCTTCTTCAGTATAAAATTTTATAGCCATACCTCGAGCATCTCTAACAGTATCAGGAGATCCTCTAAAACCTTGAACAGTAGAAAATCTTATAAATACCGGAGTTTCACTACCTTCTTCGTTTAAAAAGTCAGCACTAGTAAAATCTTTCATAGAGTTTTTAAGTTTAAATATACCATGAGCCGCTGTACCTCTAGCGTGAACAACTCTTTCAGGTATCCTTTCTCTATCAAAGTGTCTTAGTTTTTCTTGAAAATGAAAATCCTCCATCAAACTAGGTCCTCTACCTGATGCTCTTAAAGTAAAGTTATCTTGGTCTACAGGAACACCTAAATCTGTAGTCATTTTTTCATTAGAATTATCTGATTTATACTTATCTAGTTGTTTTAACTTCTTATTTTCTTTTTTATTATTCATATCAACCCTCCTATTGAATTGGAAGTAACTACCATTACTTTATAGCTACCCTGAAACTTGCTAAATTCAAACAAAATAATTTAGTAATTGGGTTTAAAAGAGTGTAAAATTGTAAACTATGATAATTCTGTAATAAAGGTTTAAAAACTGTAACAAATCTTTTATACATTAGAATATGGGCGTTTGTTTAGTGTGATAAAATTAAGATAAGTTATATTTAAAAAGATTTATAGATAATTAATGTAAGTTAAGAACTTTTTGTAACAAAATGTAAAATAAAAAAAAGGAGGGATTTAAACCTCCTTAAAAGTTTCAAAAAATACTCGTTTTTTATCAATTTTATCCAAGTTATTACTATTTATATTTTCCTTAGGATATCCTAAAGATAATATAGATAAAACTTTTATATTATCATCAGTTATGTCTAAAACTTCTTTTACAAAATCCTCACTCATTTTTCCTTCTATAGATTTTCTATTTCTTATTTGAATCCAGCAACTACCAATATTTAAATCGGTAGCCATAAGGTGCATGTGAGACATTGCTAAGGAAGAATCTTCAATCCAGGTGTCACTTAAAAGACCATCTGCAACTACAACTATAGCTGCTGCCGCCTCTTTTAACATGTCGGCAGCAAATTCTCTAGAATTTGATAATTGTTTTAATTTATTTTTATCTTTAATCAATATAAGCTTTGTAGGTTTTTTATTTCTTCCTGATGGTGTTAATAGTCCAGCTAGTAGAATTTTTTCTAATTCTTCATCTTTTATAATTTCATTTTTATACTTTCTAATGCTTCTTCTATTTAATATCAAATTTAACACTATATCTACCTCCTATAATAGTTAGTTATAATAATATATTAGCATAAATAATGCTTGATTTTTAGAAGTGATTTGTTAATATAGTAATGTTGATTAATTTGGGAGGTGTTTTATGTTAGTTTCAATTTTAACAATTTTAAGCTTAATCTTTTCTGCTAGTATTTTTCTGAAAATATTTTTTATGAATATAAATATTTTCAAAGAAGATACTATAAAGAAGGATCATATATATAATTAGTTAGACGGCTTAGCCGTCTTTTTTACATTTTTTTACTAGTTAGTATATAATTGACCCTATAGGAGGGATGGTATGTTAGTTGTATTTTTTAAAATGTTTACAAGATTGAGTGTGGGACTACTATCGCTAATAGTTTATATGAATCTTTTAGGCAGGATGCAGTTAGCACCTAAGTCGGCAATAGATCAAATAGGTAATTATATTTTAGGGGGTATTCTAGGAGGAATTATTTATAATTTAGACTTAGAATTTTATAAATTTTTTATGGCGATTGTAATTTGGACAGTACTTATGTTATTTATAAGTTATATTACAGATAGGAGTTTAAGAACTAAAAGAGCAATAAAAGGTAAACCTACTCTTTTGATGGAAGAAAATATTTTTAATGTAGATGAGTTT
>JASLAT010000036.1 GCA_030146915.1 Tissierellales bacterium | reverse complement strand
AACGGTTCAAAAGACGTGGCATGCTTATAATAGAAAAAGTATAAAACGTTCACGCACCGTTTTATATAAAAGAAACTTGTCTCCTTTGAAACGAAAAGAATTGATGCGCTACTTATCCTATTCTGAAGAGTTAACAGAAGCTTATCAGTTGAAAGAGTCTTTTGTACAGTGGTTCGATCAATCGAAGGAGTCAAAAGATATTTCAGAGGTAAAAAAAGGTCTGATTGATTGGTATGAAGAAGTATTAGCATTTAATTGTGAACCAATGAAGCGTACAGTGAGGACATTCAAAAGGTGGCAAAAAGAGATTTTGAATAGCTTTGTTTATGGCTAAACAAATGGTTTTGTAGAAGGATTAAACAACAAAACGAGGGAAGCAAAAGAGCAGCCTACGACTTTCGTTCTTTTGATCACTTCCGAGCAAAGATTTTATTAAGTCATAAGTATAAAAATATAAGGTCTCATTTAGGGTGACGTATTCGTCACCCCAACATTTGAAATAGAACCTAAAAATAAGAAACCCGTCACAAAGAGAGTTTTCAATTGCTTAATTCAATCGGATTAACAAAATACAGTTGACTCGGTTTACATAACACTCATTTTACAGCACTAAGTATAATAAGTAGTAATTTTACAAGGGTACAATTGGGTCTAAATATTTTCCTTTCTCACTATTGTATTAATTTGAAAAGTAAATACCTATAAAGTGAATATTTCCCAATGTGATGTTTGACAATTCAATATAATCGTGCAATACTGAATTTATTGTTAAAAAGGGAGATTATCACAAATGATTAAAGTAAATGCAGGAATTTTAACAAAAAATATTATTCGTATATCTAATGCTGTAGTAATGCCATAAAACTCAAAAAACTCTTTATATAAAGATAAGACTCAAAATTTAGAAATTTTTTAAATTTTTTTATTCAAAGTGTTTAAAGAAAAAAGTGAAAAGAAATGAAATTTAAAAAACTACCCAAACTTTTAGAGCAAGTTGGATATTTAATAAATCCTGAGGTAGATGATATTGAACATAAGTTTTATGTTAATAGAAATAAAGAGGAACAAAAATTCGAAATAATTTTAAATAAAAACAATTTATTAATTGTTGGTCCTCCAGGTACGGGCAAAACTATGACTGTTATTCAATTTGCAAAGAAGCATAAAAATAAAAACTTTTATGTTGTAGAATCTGCAAAATTAATTGGTGATACGCAATATAGAGGAGAATTTGAACAAAAAATAATAGATGTATTAAAATTTGCTAAGCAAGAGAATTTAATTTTGTTTTTTGATGAAATACATACTTTGATTTCGTTAGGCGATAGCGATGGGGTATAGGAATAAATAATATTTTGCAGCCTTATTTAACAGGTCCTAAACTTCAGTTCATTGGTGCTACGACTAACAATGAAGATAAAATTTTTTTACAAGATGAAGCCTTTCAAAGAAGAGTTGAATTTAGAAAACTTGAAAAATTTCTGAAAACTATTTTAACTTGTTTGATATTGAGTTACCAAGATTTACAGAAGATGAATTTTTGAAGATTTATCATGATTTAAACAAAAAAATCAAAACCAATATTTCCCTGATAAGTAGATAGCCTTTTTAGATTACTATACATCATTTAAGAGTATTTCATTAAATTCAAACCTTCAGGACATATTGAAGGAGTGTGTAAATGATCGACAAATCGATAGTCACTAAAAATATAAAATTATATTTAACATCATTTTTCATGTTTAATTTAGGAAGGACTCTTCCGCATGCTATTCTAACCATATTCTTACTAGATTCCGGTATGAGTTTGGTTCAAATAACATATATACAAATTATTTTTATGTTTACTGTTTTTATTTTAGAAATACCTAGTGGATATATTGGAGATCATTGGTCTAGAAAAAATCTATATATGATATCCATCCTTTTAATATTGGCATCCTATCTATTGATATATTTTTGGCACGATAACTTTTATATGCTAATTATTGCTTGGATATTTTATGGAGCCAGTAGTGCCATGAATTCAGGGACATTAGATAATGAAATTATTAACCAAATGAAATTTAAAAATCTGGATATAAAGAAAATGATTATTTATAGTTCTTATACTGTTAGTATATCTTCAATGACAGGAGCTCTCCTAGGAAGTTTTTTATATCTTTATATTCACCAAAGTATCTATATAATATCTCTTGTTTTTTTTGTTTTAAGTTTTCTTTTGAGCCTTCCATTTAAATCTACACAAACCTTTAAAAAGAAGAGTAAGGTAATTGATAAAAAAACTTCTTTTATTTATGATTTGAAAAATGTTATAAAAGATCCCATCATTCAAAACTTTATGATCATTTTTTTTCTAATGTCATTCTTTTTACAACCTTATTATCAATATTGGCAAGTGCTTTTTGATAATAAAGGAGTATCCATAGGACTGTTTGGATTAATGTATATTGTATTTCAATTTGCGAGTATACTCGGCAACTACTTGTATGACAAAATAAATTATAAAGAAATATATACGTTGATTATCTTATTCTTGTTATTCGTTCTATCTACCTTCGGATTCTATTTGGAAAATATATATATATTTATCGGGATTTTTATTACTATGCTTGTTCTATTTACAGTTTATTTCCAACATATAAATTTTGAACTCAAGAAATATAGTAAAGAAGATAATATAAGTACAATTACATCGTTTACAGGAACTTCAAATAATTTAGGAGCATTTCTTTTTTTATTTAGCTTTACAATAACTATTAATCAAATGAGCTTAGAATCGAATTATGTTCTTTATTTTATTATTTTTGCAATTGGTTCGATAATTATAAACATTAAAAGAATGAAGTAACTAAGTACTAATTACATGAAATTAATAATTGGATTGCTGTGGTTAGTATTTCATTTGTTTGTGTAAATTTTACCCTCGCTGATTTGGGCAAAGCTATTTTGAAATGAATTTGCAACCGTTGCGGAAAAGCGCAACGGTGCTTGCCTGTGTCATAGGCTCTCCTTGTTGACGAACAATCTCTAAAACTTGCGTCTGTGGTAAACCAACTTGCAAGCTTCGTTCAAAAATTTCCTCTCCTATTTGAACTTCAAAGCTCTTCATTTATGAGAAATTTCGCATGATAATTTCTATTAAAGGTCTAAAGCTTGAACAGCTGCATCACTGATAATTTTCCATGTTTGCACCCGACTAATCGGTTGATTGACTCCTTTTCTACTCTTAAATAGAAACTCATTGGGATCCCCCTGGTAATGATTTTGCACATAAGTCTCGATTGCTTTTTTAACATCTTTTGAAAGGGCGACTTTATTTTCTTTTTTTGTTCCATAAAAATCATTACATTGTGTTAGATTCGAAAATATTTAATTCCATTACTCAATAAGAAAAAGACCTGCTTTATCAGCTCAAGGATGTCATCATAACAAAAAACGTCCCTGACTATTCAGAAAGGGCCGTTTTTTTATGCGCACAAATCCGTACGGATTTGTGTGAAAACCCCAACATATATATAGAACCCAAATATTTCGATTCAATTAAAAAGACACTTGAATTTTTAATCATTCAAGTGTCTTTTCTTATTTAGAGGCTGTTTTGTCCCAGCCTCTTTCGTTATTTAGAAACTCATTTTTATTAAAAGTGTAATTGTTTTTCGATATAAGGAACAACTTCATCAATAGGCATACGTGTTTGTTCCATTGAATCGCGGTGACGCACAGTCACTTGACCGTCTTCTTTTGAGTCGAAGTCGTATGTGATACAGAAAGGTGTACCGATTTCGTCTTGACGACGGTAACGTTTACCGATCGATTGTGATTCGTCGTATTGTGTTGGGAAATGTTTTGCAAGTTTCATAAACACTTCTTGTGCTTCTTCAGATAATTTTTTCGATAAAGGAAGAACAGCTGCTTTCATCGGTGCAAGCGCTGGGTGGAAACGTAATACGTTACGCTTTTCACCATTTTCAAGCTCTTCTTCATCGTATGCATCACAGAGGAATGCAAGTGTTACACGGTCTGCTCCGAGTGATGGTTCGATACAGTAAGGAATGAATTTTTCACCCGTTTG
>JASLAT010000015.1 GCA_030146915.1 Tissierellales bacterium | reverse complement strand
GCTAGAGGTAAAGATGATAGAAGACATATATGGTATGAATATTGGGCTAAAAATATAATTGAGGAGGATACTATATTTTTATTAGATTCACTATATTATGATGAAGATAAAAAAATATTTAATAGTTCTAATAATACTAATAATATGGCAGTTACAGTAGACAGAAGTGGTAAAAAAACTATTTACTTGCAAGATGGGAGAACAGGTAAAATTCTAGATAGAAAGAAGTTATCAAATAAGTATGAGGATATAAAATTAGAAAAGAAAAATAACTTTTTAATTATGGATGAAACAATATTAGTTAAGGCTTATTTAAATGAAGATTATAAAGAATATTTCTTAATAAGTAACTATATTAAAGGGAGAATGAATTTTATAAACTTGAATTTTGAGGATGATGTTAAGTTAGAAAAAGTTGATGAGAGAGAATTTATTATTAATAGTAAGAGTTTAAATTTTAAAAAGAGTTTGAATTTAAATTTAGATGAAGCTGAAATAAGAAAGTCAAATAGAATACTTAATAAGGATAATAAATATATAGAAATTTGGATTTTACAATTTCCTAGTGAAGAGGTTAAAATTGAGAAGGAATTTACAATAGATAAATATGGATATTATAGGTTAAGCAATATAGTAATAGAAAATTAAATAAAATGAATTAAGAAGAAATGCATCTTTCTTGTTTTTTAAATTATAATATTAAACACTAAAGATGCATTTATGTTATTAGAATATTCAATAGTTTTGATTAAAATTTCTGATGCTAGAAATATTTGACTAAAGCATTGGATTATAATATTATGAATGTAGTTAGATTAGATTATTTACATATTTACAGCTTATAAAATAATACAAAAAGAATAGGTGAGGAAAATGAAATTAGCAGTTGTAGGCATTAACCATAAGGAAACTCCTATTGAAATTAGGGAACAATTTTCCTTTACTGAATCTAAAAAAATAGAGGCAGGAAACTATCTTTTAGATAGGTCTGTTGATGAGTTAGTTATAGTTTCAACTTGTAATAGAAGTGAAGTGTATATAGCTAGTGAGGATATAGAAGAAGCAATTGATGATACTGTTGAACTATACAAAGAGTTCTTTAATGTAGAAAATACAGAGGATTATTTATTAATAGAAAAAAATAGGGATGCAGTTATCCATCTATATATGGTGGCTTCAGGTTTAGATTCAGCAGTTTTAGGAGAAGATCAAATCTTAGGTCAGATAAGGGATTCTATGATGTCAGCCATGGAGCTTAATTTTAGTAAAAAAGTTTTAAATAGACTTTTTCAAAATGCTATATGTGAAGGCAAAAAAATTAGAAGTGAGATAAAAATTTCAGAAGTGCCTTTATCTACAAGTTACATAGGAATAAACTTAATAAAAGAAACATTAGGATCATTAGAAGGGAAAAAAGCATTAGTAATTGGAGCAGGAGAGATAAGTAAATTATCTATTACATATTTATATGAAGAGAATTTAGATAAATTATATGTTACTAATAGGACCCACAGTAGAATCAAAAGTATATTTAAGGATTTTCCTGATTTAACTCCTGTAGAATATGATAATAGATATGATATTTTAAAGGAAGTGGATATATTAGTTACAGCAACAGGAGCACCTCATACAGTAGTAAGTCAGGAAAAAGTTAAGAATTTTGAAAATGAATTAGTTATTTTAGACTTAGCCTTACCAAGAGATGTTGAGGCAGGAGTTGAGGAGAATACTAATATAAAACTTTTTGATTTAGATAATTTAACCAGGTTATCAGAAGAAAATATGCAAAAGAGAGAAGAATTATCCCAAGAAGCTATTAATATTATAGAAGATGATGTTGATGAGTATATAGATTGGTTAGAGACAATAAAGGTGGATCCTATTTTAGAGTCTATAAATAGTAGATGCGTAAAAATAAAAAATTCTAGAATGGAATATATAGATAGGAAATTAGATCTTGATAAGAGACAGAGAAAAGTTATAGATAAAATGTTAATGTCTGCCTTAAAAGGTTTAGTAAGGGAACCGATAAAAACCTTAAAATCTATAGAAAAAGATGATATGGATACATACATAGAGACAGTTAATAGATTATTTAGGTTTTAGGTGAGTTTATGTATTATCCAGTTATGATTAACTTAAAAGATAAAAATGTATTAATAGTAGGTGGGGGTAAAGTAGCTCTAAGAAAATTAAAAAACATCTTAAATAAAACTAGTTTTATAAAAATTTTAAGTCCAAAATTTGAACCAGAATTTGAAAAACTAAATGTAGAATTAATATATGACACCTATGAAACTAGGTATTTAGAGAATGTTGATATTGTAATTACAGCTACTTCATCAAAGGATATTAACGATCAAATAGTAAATGAATGTAAAAAGAGGAATATATTAGTCAACTCCTCTAGCTCAAAAGATGGATCAGATTTTATAACGCCCTCAGTGGTCGACACAGGAAGTTTATTATTTGCAATATCAAGCAAGGGTAGTTTTCCTAGTTTAAGTAAATATATTAGGAAAGATTTAGAAGATAGATATAAAAAGTTTGATGAAGAATTTGTAAATATTCTAGAAGATATTAGGAAAATAACTTTAGAAAGATATAGAGATCAAATGGATGAAATATTCTATAAATCCTTAAGAATGGACATTGATGAACTAAGGCAATTTTATCTTAAGCTTTTAGAGGACTAATAGTAAATGTAAGAACTCTGAAATACTTAATATTTCAGAGTTTTTTATTAGCTTTATAAATATGATATAATTACTATTAATAATAATTATAAGGAGAATGTATATGAAGGTAATAGTAGGGACTAGAGGAAGTAATTTGGCAGTTACTCAAACAGGCCATGTAATAGATATGCTAAAAGAAAAGAATCCAGATATAGAATTTGAAGTAAAAACAATAAAGACTAAGGGAGATATATTAAGTGAATTACCAATAGATCAAATTGGTGGTAAGGAAGTTTTTATAAAAGAGATAGAAAAAGAGCTCTTTGAAGGAAATATAGATATGGCAGTACATAGTATGAAAGATGTTCCAGGTGAACTTCCAGAAGGGCTTAAACTTTCATATATTCCAAAAAGAGAAGACCATAGGGACGTTTTAGTTCTAAGAGAAGGTTTAGAAGGCTTAGATGACCTGCCTAAAGGTGCTAAAATAGGGACAGGAAGTAAAAGAAGAAAATATCAGATGTTAAAATACAGAGATGATTTACAGATTATTCCTATTCGTGGAAATGTTCAAACTAGAATAGATAGAATAGTTTCAGAAAATTTAGACGGAGTAATACTTGCGGCGGCAGGAATAAATAGATTAGGTTTAAAGCTTAAAAACAAGTTAGTTTTTTTAGATGATGACATAGTACTAGCTTCACCTTGTCAGGGGATTTTAGGTCTTGAAATTAGAGAAGATGATGAGAGAATGGAAAAGATATTGAGTAGTATATCTGATAGCCAAGCTGAAATACAGACTAAGGCTGAAAGGGCTTTTTTACAAGCAACTGGAGGAAGTTGTCATGTCCCAGTAGGAGCCTATTGTAAGATAGATGGTGAAAAAATATATATAGAGGGAGTACTAGGTACAGAAAATGGAGAAAAACTAGAAAGAGCTTCCATTTCGGGACCAAAGGACCAAGCAGAAAAATTAGGTATAGAGCTGGGTAAAATATTAAATAAGGAGATTGGTAACTAATGAAAGGTATAGTATATTTAATAGGGGCAGGTCCAGGAGATGCAGGATTA
The DNA here is from genome assembly GCA_030146915.1 of Tissierellales bacterium. Classification (GTDB taxonomy): domain Bacteria; phylum Bacillota; class Clostridia; order Tissierellales; family Tissierellaceae; genus JASLAT01. The sequence continues at coordinate 110,820 of JASLAT010000015.1, read as the reverse complement.
ATAACTAAGAAGGGCTTAGATTATCTTAAAAGCTCTGATGTTGTGGTTTATGATAGATTAGTAAATAAAGATTTATTAGATTACACTAAAGAAGGCGCAAAGTTTATCTATGTAGGAAAAACGGCAAAACATCACACTAAAACCCAGGATGAGATTAATGAAATAATCTATCAAGAAGCACTTGCAGGTAATAAAGTCGCAAGATTAAAAGGTGGAGATCCTTATGTTTTTGGTAGAGGTGGAGAAGAGGGTGAATACCTATATGATAGAGGAATAGAATTTGTTGAAGTACCAGGGGTAACTTCAGCCATAGGTGGTTTGGCTTATGCGGGAATTCCTATAACTCATAGAGGAGTAGCTACTTCCTTTCACGTTATAACGGGACACTTACAAGATGGAAGTGATGACTTAAATTGGGAAGCTTTAGCTAATATAAAAGGTACTTTAGTTTTCTTAATGGGAGTAGGTAATTTAGAAAGAATTAAAGATAAATTAATAGAGAACGGAAAAGATCCAAAAACTAGAGCAGCACTTGTAAATTGGGGTACTACTACAAAGCAAAGGGTTGTTGAAGGAAATCTTGAAGATATTTATGAAATTGCTCTAGAAGCTAAGATTACTCCACCATCTTTAATAGTTGTGGGGGATGTTGTAAAGCTAAGAGAAAAGTTAATGTTTCATGAAAGAAAACCACTTTTTGGTAAAAATATAGTTATAACAAGAGAGAAAAAAGCAGCTAAATCTACTATAAAAAAATTAAAAGAATTAGGAGCTAATGTATTAAGTTTTCCTAGTATAAAAATAGAAGAAGTAGATAATAAAGATGAAATAGAAAGAGAAATAAAGAATTTATCAAATTACAATTATTTGGTATTTACTTCTGTAAATGGAGTTGATATTTTCTTTAACGATTTATTTAATGCAGGATTAGACTCAAGAAGTTTAGGACAAATACAGACTGTAGTTGTAGGTCCAAAGACAGGAGATGCTCTTAAAAAATATGGAATAAGAGCAGACTATATGCCAGATAAATATGTAGGAGAGGATCTATTAGAACTTTTAAAAAGAATAGTTAAAAAAGATGATAAAGTTTTAATGCCTAGGGCAAAAATAGCTAGAGACCTACTTATGGATGAATTAGAAAAGGTTTGTGAAATAAAGGAATTAATAATTTATGATACAGTTATAGACAAATCTGATAAGGAAAATATAAAAAATAGTTTAAAAGTGTTAGATGACTATTATATTTTATTTACTTCATCCTCTACTGTAGATAATTTTATAAAAATTCTAGGAGATGAGGATAGGGATTTACTAGAAAAGGCTAAAATAGTTTCAATAGGACCTATAACTAGTTCAACTGTTGCTGAAAATGATTTAAAATTAGATATAGAAGCTGAAGATTATACAATTGATGGAGTTATAGAAGCTTTAATTAAGGAGGGAAATTAAGTGGAATTTAATAGGACTAGGAGGCTAAGAAATAGTAAAGCTATAAGAGATTTGGTAAGAGAGACAGAAATAAGTCTTAATGATTTTATCTACCCTTTATTTGTCGTGGAGGGGGAAAATATAAAAAGAGAGATATCTTCTATGAAAGGAGTATATCACTTTTCAGTTGATAAGCTACTAGAAGAAGTAGAAGAACTTTTAGAGTTAGGTATAAAGTCTGTTATACTTTTTGGTATACCTGATGAAAAAGATTCTGTAGCAACTTCAGGATTTATAAAAAATGGTATTATTCAAAAAGCAGTTAGAGCTATAAAAGATACACATCCTAATATGTATGTTATTACGGATGTTTGTATGTGTGAATATACTGACCATGGTCATTGCGGTATAATAAATGAAGATGGATATGTAGATAATGATAAAAGTTTAGAGTATTTAGGTAAAATTGCTTTAAGCCATGCAGAAGCTGGAGCTGATATGGTGGCACCTTCTGATATGATGGATGGAAGGATTCAGCATTTAAGAAGTGTTTTAGATGAGAATGGATTTGTGGAGCTACCAATAATGGCATATAGTGCTAAGTATGCATCTAGTTATTATGGTCCATTTAGAGAAGCAGCTGATTCAGCGCCTAGTCAGGGAGATAGAAAGTCATATCAAATGGATCCTGCTAATACAGATGAGGCTATGAGAGAGATAGCTTATGATATAGATGAAGGTGCAGACTTAATAATTGTAAAACCTGCATTAGCCTATATGGATATAATAAGAAGAGCTAAAGATGAGTTTAATATTCCAATAGTTTCCTATAACGTTAGTGGAGAGTATTCTATGCTTAAATCAGCAGTAGAAAATGGAATTATGGGAGAAGAAGTTATTATGGAAACTTTAGTATCTCTAAAAAGAGCAGGTTCAGATATAATTATTTCATATTTTGCTAAGGATATAGCGAAAAAGCTTAAAAAATAGGAGGTATTACATGAGATACGAAAATTCTAAAAAAATTTATGAAGAAGCAATAAAATATATTCCAGGTGGAGTAAATAGTCCGGTTAGGGCATTTAAAGCTGTAGATACAGGACCTGTATTTGTAAAAAGAGGTTATGGAAGCAAAATTGAAGATGAGGATGGAAATGAATATATCGATTATATAGGGTCATGGGGACCAGCAATATTAGGACATAATGACCCTAGATTAATGGAAGGTATTGAAGAAAAGATAAAAGATGGATTTAGCTTTGGATTACCAACAAAAATTGAAGTTGAAATGGCGAAGAAAATGGTAGAATCTTATCCTGGAATTGATATGGTTAGAATGGTTAATTCAGGAACAGAAGCAACAATGTCAGCGATTAGGGTTGCCAGAGGATTTACAAAGAAAAATAAGGTTATTAAATTTGAAGGATGTTATCACGGGCATAATGATTCACTTTTAGTTAAATCAGGCTCAGGTACAATTACATACGGTGTTCCAACTAGTCTTGGTGTTCCAGATGCAATAGTAGAAAATACTATAGTTTGTAGATATAATGATCTTGAAGATGTAAAGAAAACTTTTGCTTCAGACAAGGATATTGCTGCTGTAATTTTAGAGCCTGTAGCAGGAAATATGGGATTAATACCAGCAGATAAGGAATTTTTACAAGGTCTAAGAGAGATAACTGAAAAAGAAGGTGCACTTTTAATTTTCGATGAGGTTATATCAGGATATAGAATAGCTTATGGTGGTGCAGCAGAAGTATATGGTATAACACCAGATATGGCTTGTTTCGGAAAAATAATAGGTGGTGGTATGCCTGTAGGTGCTTATGCAGGTAGAAGAGAGATCATGGAGATAGTATCACCAGAAGGAGGAGTTTACCAAGCGGGAACATTATCTGGAAATCCAATAGCTATGCATTTGGGAATAAGAAGTCTAGATATTTTATCTAGTAATCCGGAAATATACGAAGATATGATAAATAAGGCGAAAAAAATTGAAGAAGGATTTAAAGCTAATATTGAATCAACTGGTGTTAAAGCTACCATTGTTAGATATAGAAATATGTTAACTTTATTTTTCGGTGAAGGACCATTTAAGAATTATGATGATGTACAAAAGTGTGATACAAATATGTATGCTAAATACTTTAAACTTATGCTAGAACAAGGTATAATGTTACCACCAGCTCAATTTGAATGTATGTTTTTATCAACTGCTATATCTGATGAAGATATGGAAAAGACAATAGCAGCTAATAAATATGCTTTAGAAGAATTAAGTAAACTTTAATAAATTTCTTGACAAAAAATTATTAAACTATATAATGATAATTGAAAGTAGCATTAAAACTTAATAATCTTCAGGGCAGGGTGTGATTCCCTACCGGCGGTTATAGTCCGCGAACCGAAAGGTTGATCTGGTGAAACTCCAGAACCGACAGTATAGTCTGGATGAAAGAAGATAAGTAGTATAATCATTTTGTTATTGTGCTCTGAAATATTTTATATATTTCAGAGCTTTTTAATTAGATGCTTAAGGCCCTGTTTAAAAACAGGGCCTTTTTTAATGGGGTGAAAATATGAATATATTATATATGCAAGAAGCTTTAAAATTAGCTAGGAAGGGAGAGGGAAAAGTAGGAGATAATCCTTTAGTAGGTGCAGTTATAGTAAAGGATGGAAAAATAATTTCTAGAGGATATCACGGACAAACCGGTAAAGACCATGCAGAGGTTGAAGCTTTTAAGAATGCTAAAGAAGATGTAAAAGGTGCAAGTTTATATGTAACGCTTGAACCATGTTGTCACTATGGTAAGACACCTCCTTGCACTAAACTAATAATAAAAAAAGGTATAAAAAAAGTTTACATAGCAACTAAAGATGTTAATAAAAAAGTTTCAGGAAAGGGCATCGAGGAGTTAAAAAAGTCGGGTATAGAGGTTCAAGTAGGCTTAATGGAAGAAGAAGCTCAAAAAATTAATGAGGTTTTTATAAAAAATCAGTTAGAAAATAAGGTGTTTTTAGCAATGAAATATGCTATGAGTATGGACGGGAAGATAGCTACAAAAACATCAGATTCTAAATGGATAACAGGGGAAGAAGCTAGATTACATGTTCATAAGTTAAGAAATAAGTATAGAGGGATTATGATAGGTGTAGAGACAGCTCTTAAAGATAACCCAAGGCTTACATGTAGATTAGAAGATGGTAGAAATCCTATAAGAATTATATTAGATAGCAAATTACGCATTGATTCTGAACTTAAAATTTTGAAAAATCAAAATATTGCTAAAACAATAATAGTAACTACAGAAAATAGCGATTTAAAAAAATTAGCTCAGCTAAAAAATATGGGAGTTGACATTATATTTGCAAAAAGTATGAATTCTAGAGTGGATATGGAGGATGCTTTAGAAAAATTATATAGTTTAGGAATAAATTCAATACTTTTAGAAGGAGGAGGAAGTGTAAACTATTCAGCATTGAAAGCAGGTTTAGTAGATAAGGTATATACATATATTGCTCCTAAGTTTATAGGTGGAGTAGATGCAAAAACTCCTGTTGAGGGAGAAGGGATAGATAGATTAATAGATAGTTTCAATTACGAAATAATTAGTAATAATTTACTAGGAAATGATATTTTAATAGAAGCTAAAAAGAGAGGTGATTAAAGTGTTTACTGGAATTATTGAGGAAATAGGAAGTTTAGAGTCAATAAATAAATCAGGAGATAATTACAGGTTAAAAATAAAAGCTAAGAAAGTATTAGAAAATACAGAAATAGGCGATAGTATATCTACTAATGGAGTTTGTTTAACTGTGGTAGAGATGACAGAGGATAGCTATAGTGCAGATGTTATGGCAGAGACTTTAAGAAAAAGCTCACTTGGTGACATAAGGTTAAATAGTCCGGTAAATTTAGAAAGGGCATTAACTCTTAATAAGCCACTAGGAGGTCATTTAGTTTCAGGTCATATTGACGGAGTAGGAAGTATATCATCTATAGTTAAGGAAAAAAATGCTATTTGGTTTGAAGTTGCGGCAGATAAAGAGATACTTAAATATATTATAAATAAAGGGTCTGTGGCTTTAGATGGTATTAGCTTAACTATTGGTGAATTATTAAATAGTAGTTTTAAAGTATCTATAATACCTCATACGTTAGGAGAAACTAATTTACATAGTAAAAAGATAGGTGATCCTATAAATATTGAGGTTGATTTAGTTGGCAAATATATAGAGAGATTTTTGAATTTTGAAACAGAAGCTAAGGATGAGTCTAAGATAAGTATGAACTTTCTTGCAGAAAATGGATTTTTATAGGAGGAATGGAAATGTATAAATTTGATAAAGTAGAGGATGCAATAGAAGATATAAGAAATGGCAAGATGGTAATTGTTGTAGATGATCCTGATAGAGAAAATGAAGGGGACTTAGTAATAGCTGCGGAAACTCTAACAGGAGAGGATATTAACTTTATGGCTAGTCATGCTAAAGGGTTAGTTTGCACTCCTATGAGAGCAGAGATACTAGATAAACTTAATATAAATAGTATGGTAAGTAATAATACGGATAATTACGAGACTGCATTTACAGTAACAATAGATCATGTGGATACAACTACAGGTATTTCAGCACATGAAAGAGCATATACAATAAAAAAATTATTAGATGAAAATTCTAAAGCAGAAGACTTTAGAAGACCAGGACATATTTTCCCTCTAAGAGCTAAAGAAAAAGGTGTTCTAGAAAGAGTAGGTCATACCGAAGCGGCTGTGGATCTAGCGGAATTAGCAGGATTTAAAGGGGTAGCTGCTATATGTGAGATTATGAAAGAAGATGGTCATATGGCTAGATTGAATGATTTATTTAAATTTAAAGAAAAGTATGATCTTAAACTTATAACTATAAAAGACTTAGTAGAGTATAGAAAAGCTAAAGAATCTTTAATAGAAGAAATAACGAGCTTAAAAATGCCTACCAAATACGGGGAATTTACTATGAAAGTGTATGAAGATAAAGTAACAGGAAAAGAACATTTAGCCTTAGTTATGGGAGATATAAGTGGTGAAGAACCAGTTTTAACAAGAGTTCATTCTGAATGTTTAACAGGAGATGCCCTAGGTTCAAAAAGGTGTGATTGTGGTGAGCAGTATGATAAGGCAATGCGAGAAATAGCCAAGAAATCTAGAGGAATTTTAATATATATGAGGCAAGAAGGTAGAGGTATAGGATTAGTAAATAAATTAAAAGCTTATAACTTACAAGATAAAGGATTTGACACGGTTGATGCAAATATAGAATTGGGTTTCCCAGCTGATCTTAGAGATTATAGTGTTAGTGCACAGATATTAAAGGATTTAGGAGTATCAAGTGTGGAGCTTATGACAAATAATCCAGCTAAAATAGATGGACTTAAAAAATATGGTATAAATGTTAAAGAAAGAGTACCTATTGAAGTGACTTGTAATGATGTAAACAAATTTTACTTAGAAACTAAAAAAATAAAAATGAATCATATAATGAAAGGATAGATAAAAATGAAAATAATAGAAGGAAATTTATTAGCAAAAGATATTAAAATTGGAATTGTTGCAGCTAGGTTTAACGAGTTTATAACTTCTAAATTAATCTCAGGAGCTTTAGATGCTCTTAAGAGACATGGGTTAGGCGAAGAAAATATTGAATTAGCCTGGGTACCAGGAGCTTTTGAGATTCCACTTATAGCAAAAAAAATGGCTAAGGCTGATTATGATGCTGTAATTTGTTTAGGAGCAGTTATAAGAGGTGCAACATCACATTATGATTATGTATGTAGTGAAGTATCTAAAGGAATAGCTCATGCATCTATGGAGACAGAAAAACCTATAATGTTTGGTGTTCTTACAACAGATACGATAGAGCAAGCTATAGAAAGAGCTGGTACTAAGGCTGGTAATAAAGGTTATGATGCAGCAGTTGGAGCAATTGAAATGGTAAATTTAATTTCTAATTTATAAAAAAAGGGGACTAGAAATCTAGTCCCTAAATAACTTTATTATGAAACTGTTATAGTCCTCTAAATGACTAGGCTTAAGCTTTCCATCTACAATAAAACTAGGAACACTTTCAACATTATATTTTTTCATCAGATCTTTACTCTGAGATAATTTTTGCTTATAACTATCAGAATTTAGTGCATCAAGTACATCTTCTTTGTTAAGCTTTGTTTTTTCAGATATTTCTAAAATAGTAGATAGTTGACTCGGATCTTTTTCTAATGTGAATATATAATAAAAAGCTAATCTTGCAAAATCTAGGAACTTATCTTTTTCTGCAGCTAACAAAGAAACTAGTTGTAGTTTATATGTGTTATATCCATAATACCTATTTTTATAGACTAAACCATATTCATTACCTAAAGAATCGATTCTTTTATAAGCTTCATTAAGTTCTTTTTCATCAATAAAATCTCGTAAGTCTACTGGCCCAGAATCAAACTCTGCATTTAAAACTACTGGTAAAAACTTAAACTTAAAACTTTTTTCTTTATATAATTTATCTATAATTGAGAATCCTATATAACAGAATGGACAAGTAAAATCAGAAAAAATTAAAATTTCTTTCATGTAATCACCCCAATAGATAATACCCAATAAATTAATAATTACAATGAAAGAGCTAAATCTATTCTTTCTTTATAAATTTTATTAAGGTCCTCCTCAGTTAAATTTTTACTTGGACTATCAAAAACTACTTGTCCCTTATCTAACATTATTACTCTATCTGAAAACTCTACAGCATCCTTCATATTATGAGAGATCATCATTGTTGTTATACCCTTATCCTTAATTAACTTTTGGGTTTTTCTCATAACTAATTGAGAAGTCTTAGGATCCAAAGCTGCAGTATGTTCATCTAAAAGCAATAATTTAGGATGATTCATTGCTGCCATTACAAGTGATAAAGATTGTCTTTGTCCACCAGATAGGAAGCTAACCTTGGTGTTCATTATATTCTCTAACCCTAGGTCTAAATCTTTAAGTAGACTTTTATAGTAATCGACTCTAGATTTATTAACAAGTTTTCTAAGTCCAAATTTTTTAGACTTTTTATCAGCTAATGACATATTCTCTAGTATACTTAAAGAAGGTGCAACTCCTTGAGAAGGATTTTGATAAACTCTACCTATAAAATTAGATCTTTCTTCCTCTCTAAGATTTGTAACATCTTTTTTATCTATAAGAATTTGACCATCATCTACGTTAAGGTTACCTGCAATCAAATTCATAAGTGTAGATTTACCACAACCATTAGGTCCTATTATTGCAATCGATTGGCTACTATTGATTGATATACTAAGGTTGGAAAAAACATTTATTTCATGGTCAGTATTTTTATTAAATTTTTTAGCTATATTTTTTATTTCTAACATAGTTTTTTCCTCCTCGAATTTTCAAATTTGATAAAATATCTGTAAAAAAGTTATTATAAACTAAAAATGCTATAACAATAAAAGCATTTATTGCAGATAGGTCTGTAGGTTCTAGACCAAGATCAATAGCTATACCTCCAATAATCTTGTAAGCAATAGCCCCTAGTATGGCTCTTGTTGTAGATTTTAGTTTTTTAGACTTTTTAGCAAGGGTATCGCCAATTATTATAGCTGCAAGAGCAACTACTAGATTGCCTTTTCCCATATTTGCATCTGCAAAACCCAAGTTCTGTGCCATAAGAGCCCCACTAAAAGCAATCAGACTATTTGAAATCATAAGCCCAAGTATTTTCATTCCATCACTATTTTTACCAAGAGACTTAACTAATGATTCATTATCACCAGTTGTAATTAGCAAATAGCCAAGTTCAGTTTTTAAAAATAAGTCTAAAACTATTTTGATAATTAAAACTATTGTGAATAATATTAAAATTTTATTACCATAATCAAATACTGAAGCTTGATCATACAGTGGGATATTAGATTTATTATTAATTCTAAGGTTTACAGAATAAAGTATATTCATAGTTAATATTCCCGATAATAAGGAATTTATTTTTAATTTTGTATAAAAGAACCCAGTGCTTAAGCCTGCTAAACTTCCAAATATAAGTGCCATAAAGCTGGATAAAATAGGGTTATATCCTGATAAGGCAAATTTTGTGAAGATGAAAGCACCGAATGTAAAACTACCTTCGACTGATAAATCAGCCATTTTTAATATTTTATTAGTTATAAAGACTCCCATCGCTAGAAGGGCAAATATTAAGCCTTGTTCTAGTGAACTTATTAAAAGTTGATTCATAATAACTCTCCTTAATTTACTTTTTCACTACCAACAAATACTTCAATGTTAGGATCCACACCTAGCGCATTTAAAGTATTTTCATTATATATCGATTCTATTACTTCTGATTTTTCACAAGGATAATCAGAAATATTTTTATTATTTAATAATATCTCTTCTGCCATTCTTGCAGATTGTCTACCTAATTGGTAGTAAGATATTCCTTTAGTAAGAAGTATTCCACCTTTAATGTGTGCTTCCTCTGCTCCTACAGTAATAATATTATTTTCAATAGCTTTATCAGCAACTAAATTTATAGCGGAAGCTATCATGTTATCAGTTATAGTGTATATACCATCTACTTTTTTAACTAAAGAATCCATAGCTTGACTTATTTCATTAATATTAGTTACTCCTATAGTTTCTAAATTTAAATTAAGTTTTTTAGCAATTTCTTCAGCTTGTTTTATTTGTATAGCAGAATTTGACTCAGCAGTATTGTATATAATTCCTATTGTTTTTATGGAAGGATCAATTTCTCTAAACAAACTAAGCTGCTCCTCAATGGGACTTTCATCGCTTGTTCCTGTTACATTAGTAGATGGTTTTACAAAATCTTCTACTAAACCAGCCTCTACAGGGTCAGTAACAGCAGAGAAAACTATAGGTATCGAGCTTGTAACTTGCTTACTAGATTGAGCTGAAGGTGTTGCAATTGCAAATATTAAATCTACTTTATCTCTTACAAATTTTTCAGCAATATCTAAAGAGTTTGGAATATCTCCCTGAGCATTTTTTAGATCTATCTTAATTTTATGATTTTTATCTTCAAAGTAATCCATAAAACCATCCCTTACCTGATCAAGTGCAGGATGTTCGGCCAACTGATTAATCCCTATTGTTAAAGAATCATTTTCACTACTATTATTATCACAAGCGGTCAATACAATAATTAATGCAAGTAATAAACTTAAAATTAAACTTTTCTTTTTCATTTTAATTCCTCCTAATTTTAATTTTGTTAGGCTGAATAATATCCGGATAATAAAAAAATCTTTCGAGCCTATAAATCTAGCTATATAGCTAAACTTATAGGGACGAAAGATATCCGTGGTACCACCCTATTTTAATGGAAATTCCATTACGCTTCAGACCTAACAGTCCTATCCCTTATAACGGTGGGCTTCCGAATTGGCCTACTAGTTTCAACCAACCTACTTAGTTTAGGAGTGTATATTATATACCGTCATTGATACTGGCTTCCACCTAACCCAGCTCTCTAGAAACAACTACCTGGTATTTTTCTCTCCTTCAAAGTATTTACATTTAATTTATTGAATACTATCATAGTACCTAATAAATTAAATGTCAAGAAAAAAATTAGAAGAAATTTTACTAATATGAATTATTCAATAAAAACTGCATCTTTTAAAATCGGATTATCTTTCTTAATATTGAGTTTTTCAAAGGTCTTTTTATTTATTTTTATCATTTTTTCTTCACCATATTTAACCGACATATCTTTAACATCTTTTTTATTAGTTAAAATATCATTAGCCATTTCAGCTGTAATCGATCCAAGTTCATAGTAGGATATACCATTGGTCAAAAGTATACCTCCTTTTACTTGTGATTCCTCTGCTGATATAGATATCATATTGTTTTCTAAGAGTTTATTTGAAACTAAGCCTACCGCAGATGCAACCATATTATCACTTAAAACATAAAGAGCATCTACTTTTCTAATAAGTGAATCTAAAGACTGAGATAATTCATTTACATTATTTATTCCAAGTAGGTTAATTTCTAAATTTAATTCTTTAGAATATTTTTTAACCTCGTCTATTTGAGCAATTGAATTAGCTTCTGATGTATTGTATATAATTCCTATTTTATTAATACCTTTATCAAGTTTTGAAAATAATTCTAACTGACTTTTTATATCGGCCATATCACTAGTGCCAGTAATATTTTCACCTGGGTTTAGTCCAGCAGCTATTGGATCTGTAACCGCAGAAAAAAGTATTGGTTTATCTTTTATTATATTTTTACTAGCTTGAGCTGCTGGTGTTGCAATTGCATAAACTAAGTCTACATTGTCCTCTTTAAGTTTTTGTGCAATACTTAATGAATTAGATATATCACCTTGTGCATTAAGATAAATAATATCTGCTTTAATTCCATAAGTGTCTAAGCCGTCAATAAAACCTTCCCTAGCATCATCAAGAGCAGGATGTTCCATAAACTGATTAATTCCAATTTTGATGGAATTACCTTCTTCTCTTTTATTACAAGAAGTTAAAAATAAAGCAAAAAGAGAAAGAAGTAAAATAATTCTTAATTTTCTAAGATTTTTCATATTAATCCCCCTTAAATTTTTAAAATATAAATAATTAACTAATTGAGGAAATAAAAAAATCTTTCGAGCCTATAAATCTAGCTATATAGCTAAACTTATAGGGACGAAAGATTCGTGGTACCACCCTATTTTAATGACATAGTCATCCTCAATCAGATCTAACAATCCTATCCCTTATAACGGTGGGCTTCCGTGCTTATCTACTTGATCACTCGTTTAATAAGCCAGCTAAGGAGTGAATATTATATATCCCTCTAATGTCAGATCTCACCATTCTGACTCTCTGTAAATAGTTTAAGATATTTTTTTCTCCTTCAAAGCTTTTATTTATCTTGTTTAATACTATACAGACTTAAAAATAAAATGTCAAGAAAATTTTTAAAAAATATAAGGGCTTTTTTAAATTAATTTATCTATGATATAATATATCAGTGTATATATTAGGAAAATTTAGGAGGGAAAGAAGTGAAGGATAAAGTTTATATTATGGGTCATAGAAACCCAGATTCAGATTCTATCTGTTCAGCTATAGCTTATGCAGATTATAAAAATTCTTTAGGAGAATATGAAGCTATACCTGTGAGATTAGGAAATGTAAGTAGAGAAACACAATTTATATTAGATTATTTTGGGGTTGAGAAACCAAAATTAAAAACAACAGTTAGACTTTTAGTAGAGGATTTAGAATATGATAAAATAGCACCAATTAGTCCTGAGATACCTGTAAAAATGGCTCTTAACATAATGGAAAAAAATAACATTAATAGTATTCCCGTGGTAGATGAAGAGGATAGATTAGCAGGTGTTATAACTGCATCAGATATTATAAAGTCTTATGCGGATGTATGGGATAGTACAATATTAGGTAAATCTGGTGCTAGCTTTACTAACATTGTAAGTAGTTTAGCAGCTGATGTTATAAATGAAGCAGAGGACTTTAATATTAAGGGTAAAATAGTTATTTTAGCTATGGATGCAAACCTATCAAAAGACTATTTGGAATCAGGAGATGTAGCTATATGTGGTAATAGGAAAGATTCTCAGCTAGCAGCTATAGATAGAGGAGCAGCTCTAATTGTAGTAACAGGTGGAAATGAAGTGGAAGATGATGTATTAAAGTTAGCTAAGGAAAAAAATATAAGTGTGATATCAACAGCACTTGATACTTTTACCGCTTCTAGATTAATAACCCAAGCAATACCTGTAGAATATACAATGAGTAAGGAAGATCTTGTTTATTTCTATGAAGATGAATTAGTTGATGATGTAAAATCTGAAATGACTAAGACAAGATATAGAAGCTACCCTGTTTTAGATAGAAATAATAAAGTACTAGGTTTGATATCTAGGTATCACTTAATAACTAGTAAGAAAAAGAAAATAATTCAAGTTGACCATAATGAGAGAAGACAATCAATAGATGGCATTGATGAAGCAGAAATATTAGAGATTATAGATCACCATAGGGTAGCAGATGTATTCACAGGTAATCCTATTTACTTTAGAAATGAACCTGTAGGTTGTACTGCAACTATAATAACTTCAATTATGTTTGAGAATGGTAGAAAACCAAGTAAAAAAATAGCAGGTTTATTAGCATCTGCTATAATTTCAGATACATTACTTTTAAGATCTCCTACAACTACAGAAAGAGATGCTGCAACACTTGAAAAGTTAGCATCTATAGCTGGAATAGATCCTGAAAAATATGCTCTTGAAATGTTCAAAGCAGGAACATCTCTTGTAGGAAAGACTCCAGAAGAGATATTAACACAGGATTTTAAAGAATTTACTATTGATAATAATAAGATAGCGATAGCCCAAGTGTTTACTATGGATTTAGACAGTATAGATAGTTTGAAAGATGATTTAGTAGAGGCTATGGAAGTAAAGAAAAATGAAGCAGGCTATGCAGCTTTTATTTTACTTTTGACAGATATATTTAAAGAGGCTTCAGAAATTGTAGTAGTTGGAGATAAAAAAGACTTGGTAGCTAAAGCTTTTGGAAAAACAATTGAAGATAATTCTTTTTATACTCCAGGAGTAGTATCAAGGAAAAAACAAGTTGTACCTCCAGTTACAAATGCTCTTATTACGAAGGAAGATAATTAGTATGAACAAAAGATTACTAAGGGACATGGATTTCATTGTAGAGTTAGATAAAATGAAGTCTACATTAAGAATGACAAACTTAATTAAGAGTGATGAAAGGGAAGATGACGCTCAGCATTCTTGGCATATATCAGTTATGGCTATGGTTTTAGAAGAATATGCTGATAAAGATATAGATATATCTAAGGTAATAAAGATGCTTTTAATCCATGATGTAGTAGAGATTTATGCAGGGGATACTTTTGCATATGATACTGAAGGATATAAAGATAAATTAGATAGAGAAACAAGGTCAGCAGATAAAATATTTGGCATTTTAGAGAGTGATAAGGCGGAAGAATTCAAAAATTTATGGAAAGAGTTTGAAGAGGTAAAAACTAAGGAAGCATTATTTGCTACAGCAATGGATAGGTTACAACCTATATTAAATAATTTTTATAATGATGGAGGAACTTGGGTTAAATATAAAGTATCAAAAGACCAAGTTTTAAAAAGGATAGCTCCAATAGAAAAGATATCTAAAGATTTATATGAGTATAGTTTATCTTTACTTGATGAAGCAGAAAAATTATCTTATTTATCATAGAGAGGGATTTAATGAAAAAAACTAATGTCATGAGAATATTAGATAGAGAAGGTATAGCTTATAAATCTTACAGTTATGATTTTAATAAAGGAATCGATGGAAAAAGTGTTGCAAAGAATATTGGTAAGCAATTAAATGAAGTTTATAAAACCTTAGTAACAGTTGGAAGTGAAGGCTATTACGTTTTTGTCTTACCAGTAGATAGAGAACTAGATTTGAAAAAATCTGCTCCTTTAGTTGGAGAAAAAAAGTTAGAATTAATAAATGTTTCAAACCTTAAAAAAATTACTGGTTATGTTAGAGGTGGATGTTCACCAATTGGGATGAAGAAAGAATATGAAACATTTGTATCTAAAGATGCATTACTAGAAGATGAAATTATTCTCTCAGCAGGTAAATTAGGTCTTCAGATTGGTGTAAATCCTGAAGATTTAAAAAAGTTAATAGATGTTAAATTTAAAGACATTACTTCTTAGAAGTAATGTCTTTTTTTAATTACAGTTATTATCTATGTATCTTAAAAGTTCTTCTTTGGCCTCTTGAATCATCTCAACAGTAAAGCCATCAAGTTTTGCTACTTTCATTAATTCTTCTGGGACTATGTATTCTTGAGCGACATTATACATACCTTCTTTAAATGCTTTTAGTTCTTTAAGTCCTAAATCTCCAGTCATTCTAAAAGAATTATCCATAGTTTTTACGTACCTTTTCCAATCTCTTATTAAATTTTCTTCTTTAAGTGTATTTTTAAAAACTCCTGTTAAACCAATTTTTAAAACATTCATGCTACTTTCCATAAAAACCCTCCTTAGATAAAAAGTGATGTATTGATTTATTTGTATTTATAATTTAATTATATCATATGAGTTAGCTATATAATTATCATATAATCAAATGATAATCAAAGGTAAAACCTATATAAGACAAGACTTAGAATATACTTTATAAAAAGATAAAGGATTATATAAAGATAGATATTTATGATAATATATATTGTACAAAGGTTTAAAATTAAAATACTTCAAATATAGCAAAAAGAAAGTGGTGGGAGGGTATTATGAAGGTATTTAGGCATAGAGACTTAAGTATAATAGACTTAAATAATAAGCAAAGATTAGTAATATCTTGTGATTCTGCAGGTGGTATAGGCGATAAAGAATATGATGTTGTAAAAACTACTCCAGAAATTATAGGATATTACACTACCAATGTAGCTCTAATGGAGTTAATATCTTATGGTGCTAAACCTATTAGTTTGGTAAACAACCTTTCTGTAGAAATGGATCCAGCTGGTAGAGGAATTATAAGAGGAATAGAAAAGGCATTAGAACCTATAAAATTTGACTCAGAAAATTTTATTACAGGAAGCACTGAGGAAAATATACCAGTAACTCTAACAGGACTAGGAATAACCATAATAGGTATTGTAGACTTATCAACTTGGAAAGAACCTAGGTCATATAGTGGTGATTTGCTTGCGGTTGTAGGTATTCCTAAGTTAGGAGATGAGGTATTAGCTGATGAAGAAAAAACGATAATGAATATAGAAAGAACTTTAAGGCTAAAAAAGTTAGATTATATTAATGAAATTTTACCTGTAGGATCTAAAGGAATAAGATACGAACTAGGAGAGTTAGCAAAAACAAATAACTTAAATTTTGAACTTAAAGATAATATTGATATAAATATAGATGTAACAGCAGGTCCTGCAACCTGTGTTATAGTATCTTTAGATAATGAAAAGTTAGATAGTTTGAAAAAAGATATAGATATACCAGTAAATGTGTTAGGATGGCTTAAATAGGAGGAAATTCATGAAATTATACATTGTTAGACATGGACAAACATTATGGAACAAAGAAAGAAGGATGCAAGGATCTAAAAATTCACCTTTAACAAAGAAAGGAATAAAAGAGGCACAACTTTTAAATTCAAAGTTAGAGGATTTAGATTTAGATATAATCTATACTAGTCCGCTAGGTAGAACTTTAGAAACAACAGCACATGTAAAAGGTAATATGAACACAAAGATACAAGTTCTAGATGAAATACAAGAGTTAGACTTTGGAATATTAGAGGGAAGGGTTTTAGAAGAAGTTACAGAAGAATATCCTGAAAAACTTTATAATCTTTGGAATAATCCTGAAGAGTATAAAACTAAAACAGGTGAAACTTATCCAGAATTTTTTAAAAGAGTTAAAAAAGGATTAAATGAAATTAAGGAATCAGGGCATAAAAATATTTTGATAGTTACTCATGGCGTAGTTATCAGTGCTATTTTAACCATTTTAAAAGGTGAGGAATATAATAAAATTTGGGATAACCCTATTGTTCCTAATACCTCTATTACAAGTTTAGAATATAGGGATAATCAATGGATAGTTCATAAAGTAGGAGATATTTCTCATTTAGAATAGTCTTATCAACATATGGGTATATAATACTTGGAGGGATAATATGAAAAAGATAGCAGTTTTAATTGAAGATCAATTTGACGAAAAAGAGTTAATTTACCCATATATAAGATTGAAAGAAGAAGGTTATGAAGTCGACCTTTTAGGTACAGAAGCTAATAAAAGTTATAGTGGGAAAAGTGGTTATCAGGAAGTGAGTACTCATTCGACAAAAAATGCTAACCCAGATAATTATGAGGCTGTGATTATTCCAGGAGGTTTTTCACCGGATTATATGAGAAGGAATAAGGAGACAGTAAATTTTGTAAAGACAATGAATGATGAAGGTAAGATAGTGGCTGCAATTTGCCATGGACCATGGCTACTTGCATCTGCATGTGATTTAAGGTCTAAAAATGTAACATCATTTTTTTCTATTAAAGATGATCTAATTCATGCTGGTGCTAATTATATTGATGAATCTGTAGTTGTAGATGGTAATCTTATAACTTCTAGAACTCCAAAAGATTTACCGGATTTTTTAAAGGCGATAATTGAGAATTTAAAATAAACTTTAAAAAAAGCAAGTCATATGACTTGCTTTTTTTTATTAAAATGCTGGAACAACAGCTCCATCGTATTTTTCTATAAGAAATTCTCTTAGTTTTTCAGTATTTAAAAATTCAACCACTTTTAGTAATTCTTCTTTATCCTTATCTTCTGCTCTAGCAGCTATTATATTAACATAAGGACTTTCTTTATCTTCTATGAATATACTATCTTTTAAAGGATTGAAGCCTGCTTGTAATGCATAATTACCATTAATAACAGCTGCATCAACGTCATCTAATACCCTAGGCAAGATAGCTGCTTCTAAAGTGGAAAACTTAAGATTTTTGCTATTAACAGTGATATCTCTTACAGTTGGCTTTATACCTGCATTTGGATCTAGTGTTATAAGTCCTGTCTTTTCAAGAAGTAATAAAGATCTTCCGCCATTAACTGCATCATTAGGAATAGCAATTTCTGCACCATCTTTAATATTTTTTATATCTTCAATTGTATTAGAGTATATGGCCATTGGTTCTATGTGTACTCCACCTATAGAAACAAGGTCTAAGTTTTCTTTTGCAACAAAATCCTCAAGGTAAGGTTGGTGTTGGAAAAAGTTTAAGTCTATATCTCCAGAATCTAAAGCTTTATTAGGTGTTATATAGTCTTTAAATTCCTTTATTTCTAACTCAATACCTTCTTGTTTTAAATCTTCTTTTACAAAGTTTACTATTTCAGACTGTGGTGATGGTGATACACCAATAACAACTTTTTTAAGATCACTATTCTCATCATTGGAATTACAAGCAATTAAAGATATTGCTAAGATTGATAATATTAATATAAACAAACTTCTTTTTTTCATTTAAATCTCCTCCTAAATATTTAATTATTTTTTTTGTTAGCTTTATTAGCTAACCTATTACCTATAAATTGAATAGTTTGAACTAGGAAAACTATAACTATTACAGCCATATACATTATTTTAGGTTGAAAGTCATAAATACCATATTGGAGAGCTAAATCCCCAAGTCCACCTCCACCTATAGCACCTGCCATGGCTGAGTATCCTATAAGGTTAATTATAGTCATTGTAACGCCAGATATTATAGATGGAATAGCTTCAGGTATTAAAATTTTCCATATTATTTCAAAGTTACTTGCACCCATTGCTAATCCTAGTTCAATAACCCCTTGATCAACTTCTTTAAAGCTAGATTCCATAACTCGAGCTACAAAGGGTGCTGCAGCTATTGATAAAGGAACTACTGTTGCAGATGTTCCAATACTTTTACCCACAATAAGTTTAGATAGTGGGAAAATTAGTATTATCAAAATTATAAATGGTATTGATCTTAATATATTAATAATACTATTTAAAATATTATTTAATAAAGGTTTTTCAGCTAGACCATCCTTTTCAGTAATTATTAAAAGAATAGCTAATGGAAATCCTATTATTATAGAAAATAAACTTGATAAAAAAACCATATATAAAGTCTCTAGAAGCGGTGTTAAGATAAGTTCTAACATTAGATCACCTCCACTATTATTTTGTCATTTTCCAAATATCTGATTGCTTTATAAATTTCAGTTTCGTCACCAATAAGTTCAACAATTAAGTGACCTATGTTAGACATTTGTAGTTTATTTATGTTTCCAGATAATATGTTTACATCAACATTAAATAATCTAACTAGCTCAGAAATTATAGGCTTCTTTGCAGACTCACCAAGAAAACTTAATCTTAATATTTTACCTGAAAAATTATTAACATCTATAATCTCATCTTGTATGTTACCTTGCAGAGAGTTTATAAATAAATTAGCTGTCTTACTTTTAGGATTGGTAAATAGATTCTCAACAGTATTAGTTTCTATAACCTTTCCATTTTCCATAATTGCAACATTATTACATACTTCTTTAACAACTTCCATTTGATGAGTAACCATAACTATAGTTATACCAAGGTCGTTATTTATTTTCTTTAATAGATCTAAAATGTTTTCAGTTGTTTTAGGATCAAGTGCAGAAGTACCTTCATCACTTAATAATATTTTTGGATTGTCTGCAATAGCTCGAGCTATTGCAACTCTTTGTTTCTGTCCTCCACTCAATTGACTTGGATATGCATCTTTTTTATCTAATAATTGTACATAATCTAGTAGGTCTGTAACTCTTTTATCGATAGTTCCCCTATCAGTTTTATTAATCTCTAGTGGGAAGGCTATATTTTCATATACTGTCTTTTGTTCTAAAAGGTTAAAATGTTGAAAAATCATACCGATTTCTTTTCTTGCTTCTCTTAGTTCTTTATCTTTAAGTTTAGTTAACTCTAAGTTTTCTATAAAAATTCTTCCTGAGTCTGGTTCTTCTAGCCTATTAATACATCTCAACAAAGTAGACTTTCCAGCTCCAGAATAACCAATTATTCCATAGATATCTCCTTTGTTTATATTAAGAGAGACATCATTTAAAGCATGAATAGTTTTTGAATCAGACTTAAAGGTTTTATTAATCTTCTCTATTTTAATCATATTTCCTCCTTTATAATAAAAAAAGCTTCCGCCTCTTGCATATGCAAGGGACGAAAGCTACGTGTTACCACCCTAGTTCACATAGTTTTCACAAACTATGCCTTATCAGGTACTCGGAAATCCTTTATACCTTATCGCTTTAACGGGCGAACCCGTAGATATCTAAAGTAAACTCTCGATATCTATGCTCAGGGACCATTTTCAATAAACTATTCCTAACTCCATCTCAGCAACAGGAGCTCTCTGTATAGGAAATCATAAATCTACTTTTCCCTTCAATGCAATCAATCCGTTATATTATTAAATTAAAGTATAGCACAGTTTACAAAACTGTCAAGAATTTTTTTTATAATTATATAAATTAGTTCTGGATTTTTATAATTATATGTGATAACCTACTAAGAAGTGAGAACCTTTAAACTAACCCAGAGAGGCTAGGAAGGATAGCATAAAATACCTAGGATAATTGTGCCTTCCTTTAACGAGGAAGGCTTTTTTTATAACTATTCCTTTAAAGGTCATACCAAAAAAGGAGGAAGATTATGTTAAAAGGTAGAGATATTATTGATCCAACAGATTTATCAAAAGAAGAGATAGAGGAGCTTTTAGAGTTAGCCGGTAAGATACTTGACAATCCTAAAGATTATAGTGGGACCTGTCGCGGCAGACTTTTAGGAGCTCTTTTTTATGAGCCAAGTACTAGAACTAGGCTAAGTTTTGAGTCAGCAATGCTTAGATTAGGTGGTCAAGTGGTTGGTTTTTCAGAACCAGGCTCAAGCTCAGTAACTAAAGGTGAAAACTTACCTGATACAATAAGGACAGTATCATCGTATGTTGATTTAATTGTTATGAGACACCCTAAAGAAGGGGCCCCAAAATATGTTGCCGAACATACAGATACACCAGTTATAAATGCAGGCGATGGCGGGCATCAACATCCAACACAGACATTAACTGACTTACTAACAATAAGACAAGCTAAAGGTGAGTTTAAGGATCTAACAATTGGTTTTTGTGGAGACTTAAAATTTGGAAGAACTGTACATTCTTTAATAAAAACTATGTGTAGGTATGAAAATATTAATTTTAAATTAATATCTCCTGAAGAATTGAGAGTACCAGAGTATATTAGAACACAAGTTTTAGGAAAATCTAACTGTCAGTATGAAGAAGTTAAAAGATTGGAAGATGTTATGGAAGAGTTAGATATACTTTACATGACGAGAGTACAAAAAGAGAGATTTTTTAACGAAGCAGATTATATTAGACTGAAAGATAGTTACATACTGGATCTTAAAAAGCTTAAACCAGCAAAAGAGGATATGATTATTTTACACCCTTTACCAAGAGTAAATGAAATAGCTAAAGAGGTTGATCAAGATCCACGTGCTTGGTATTTTAAACAAGTTAAATATGGTATGTATATAAGAATGGCACTTATAGCAAAAGTATTGGGGGATAAATAATGTTAAATATAAATAGTATATCTCAAGGTATAGTGATAGATCATATAAAGCCTGGTGCAGGTTTATTTATTTTTAAATATTTAGGTCTTGATAAAGCGGATTTTACTGTAGCTCTTATAATGAATGCTAGGAGTAAAAAACGTGGAAGAAAAGATATGATAAAAATAGAGAATGTTATGGATTTAGATTTAGCGGCATTAGGCTTTATAGATCCAGAAATTACAGTTAACATAATAGAGGAAGAAGAAATTAAGGAAAAAATAAACCTTACATTGCCAAATGAAGTAGAGGGAATTATAGAATGTAACAATCCAAGATGTGTTACATCTTCTGAAGAAGGTATCACCCATAAATTTTATCTAGTGGATAAAGAAGATGCTAGCTATAGATGTAAATATTGTGATCATATATATACTTGGTAAGAACTAGGTGAAAGGTGGAGAGTTATATGGAAATTTTGATAAAGAATGCCAGACTTATTGACCCAGAATTAGATGAAATATTGGATATATATATAAAAGATGGGCTAATAGATGAAATTGGTGAAAATTTAGTAAAAGATTGTAAAGTAGTAAATGGAGAAGGCTTATTAGCTATGCCATCCTTTATTGATTTACATGCACACTTTCGTGAGCCAGGCTGGGAATATAAAGAGAATATAGAAACTGGAAGTAAAGCTGCATTAAGAGGAGGATACACTGGGGTTAACGCAATGGCTAATACAAATCCTATTGCTAGTAAAATGGAAACAATAGATTATGTACTAAATAGATCTAAAGAGCTAGATCTAATAGATTTACACCAAACAGCATCTCTAACTTATGAGTTTGATGGTAAAACTTTAGACCATATAGATAGGCTAGATAGAGAAAAGGTAAAGTTTTTATCTGATGATGGAATGGGTGTTGTATCAAACAAAGTTGTGTATGATGCTATGATTAAAGCTAAAGAAAGAGATTTTACCATAATGACTCATGCAGAAGATATGGAGCTAACTCCTATAGATTATAGAATATCAGAAAACATAATTACTTTTAGAGATATATATTTATCGGAAGTTACAGAAGCTAAACTTCATATGTCTCATGTTAGTACCAAGGAAGCTATAGAATCTATTAGGCAAGCTAAGAAAAAAGGAGTTAAAGTAACGTGTGAGGTAACTCCTCATCATATAGCCTTATGGAACTTGGACTATAGAGTTAATCCACCTATTAGAGAAAGAGAGGATGCTATTAGTATTATTGAAGGAATAAAAGATGGTACGGTAGATGCAATAGCAACTGATCATGCTCCTCACACTGAGGATGATAAGAAAAAAGGAGCTCCTGGAATGAGTGGGATAGAAACATCCTTTTCAATTTGTTATACAAAATTAGTTAAGGATGGGCATATAAATTTACAAAAATTAGTAAGTATAATGTCTACAAATCCTGCTAAGATTATGGGTGTTAATAAGGGCAAGTTAAAACCTGGCTATCAAGGGGATATAACTTTGGTAGATATAAATAAAAATATTATTATTAATAGAGAAAAATTTTTATCAAAAGGAAAAAACACTCCATTTCACGGAAAAGAGTTTACAGGAGATATTGTGGCAACAATTTATAAGGGAAGGCTAAAATATTTAAATAAAGAATACAATATAGAGTAGGGAGAGTTTAAATTGATAATAGATAGACTTTATAAAAAGGTAGAGGAAAATGGACAGGTATGTGTTGGATTAGACACTCATTTAGATTATATTCCAAGTTATATAAAAAATGAAGAAGAAAATATAGAAGATATGATATTTAGGTTTAATAAAGAAATAATAGATGCAACTAGTGATTTAGTAGCAATTTATAAACTACAAATAGCATACTATGAATCATATGGAGTAGCAGGGCTTAAGGCCTATAGTAGGAGCTTAGCTTATATAAAAAGTAAGGGACTTTTATCTATTGGAGATATAAAAAGAGGAGATATATCGGCCACAGCTGATATGTATGCTAAGGCACATTTTACGGGTGATTTTGAAACTGATTTTATTACTATTAATCCATATATGGGATTTGATAGTATAACTCCTTATTTAAAATATCTTGAGAGTGGAGAAAAAGGTATCTTTGTATTAATGAGAACATCTAATCCTGGTGCTAAAGATATAGAATATTTAAAGTCAAATGGAAAGGAAGTTTTCTATCATGTAGGAGATAAGTTAAAAGAGCTAGGTGAAAAATATATAGGAAAAAATGGATACAGTCTTATAGGAGCTGTTGTTGGTGGAACACACCAAGATGAGATTGATGAAATTAGAAACAGATATAAAAATATGTTTTTTTTAATTCCAGGATATGGTGCTCAAGGAGCAAGAGGTAAGGATGTTAAAGACTACCTTATAGATGGGAATGGTGGTATTATAAACTCATCAAGAGGTATTATAAAAAACTATCAAAGTTATAAAGATGGAGATGAAAAATTTAAATATTATACGAGGCAAGCAGTTTTAAAAATGAGGGAGGATTTAGGTTATGAAGGATAGTTATCAAGATAAGGAAATTTTAGAAAATAAAGAAATCGCTCCAGGAATTTTTAAATTAATTGTAAGGTCAGAAGAGTATGTTAAACCAGGCCAGTTTTACATGTTAAGGTCATGGGGAGTTAATGATCCTTTTCTTGCTAGACCAATATCTGTTCATAATTATGAAGGAGATAAACTTACGTTTCTTTATGCCAAGGTTGGAAAAGGTACTGATATCTTATCCACACTGAAATCAGGAGATATAATTAATATTTTAGGTCCTTTAGGTGAGGGGTTTAAAAATTATAAGGATAAAAAAATAGCCCTAGTTGCTGGTGGAATAGGTATAGCACCTTTATTATACTTAGCAAAAAAATTGGAAGGTAAAGTTGATTTATATGCAGGATTTAAAAATAGGACATATTGTTTAGAGTCATTTGAAGATTTTGTGGATAATATATACTTTTCTACTGAAGATGGTTCAGAAGGACACAAAGGTTTTATTACAGATATATTAGAAGTTGAAAGTTATGATCTTATAATATCTTGTGGTCCTACTCCAATGATGAAATTATTAAAAGAATTATGTGATAATAAAACTAAGTTGGTAGTTTCCTTAGAAAATAGCATGGCTTGCGGTATAGGAGCTTGTATGGGATGTACAGTAGAAACTAAAAATGGTATGAAAAGAGTCTGTAAAGAGGGACCTGTACTACAGGCTGAGGAGGTTATATTTAATGACTAAAGTAAATATAGCAGGTATAGAATTTAAAAATCCAGTAATAGCAGCATCTGGTACATTCTCTGTTGGTAGAGAATATAGTGAATATATAGATTTATCAATTTTAGGGGGAATATCTACTACTGGTCTAACCCTTAATAAACAAGATGGTAATAAAGGAGTAAGGTTGCATGAAACCAGTAGTGGTATGATGAATAGTATTGGTTTACAGAATGATGGAGTACAGGCTTTTATAGATGAAGATTTAGACTATTTAATGGAGCAAGATACTGTTATAATGGCTAATTTAGGAGGGTCTACTTTAGAAGACTATATTGAAGGAGCTAAGCTTTTAAATGAGACAGATGTTCATATGATTGAATTAAATATATCTTGTCCCAATGTAAAGGCAGGTGGAATGGCCTTTGGAATCAAAACTGATACTGCATACAAAGTTGTTAGTGAAGTTAGAAAAGTTTTAGATAAGCCTATGGTGGTAAAATTATCACCTAATGCTGAAAATATAAAAGAGATGGCTTTAGCATGTGAAAAAGCAGGTGCAGATGCCATATCATTAGTGAATACTTTCAATGCTATGGCAATTGATATTTATAAAAGACAGCCTGTATTTAAAAATAAGACAGCTGGATTATCAGGTCCCGCAATAAAGCCTATTGCTCTTAGAATGGTATGGGAAGTTACAAATTCTGTTGAAATACCTGTAATTGGTTTAGGTGGAATTATGAATTATGAAGATGCTATAGAATATATAATGGCAGGTGCTAGTGCTGTTCAAGTAGGAAGTGCAAACTTTGTAAAGCCTGACTTGATAGTTGATATAATAAAAGGCATAGATAAGTTTATGTTAGATGAAAATATAAAATCTCTTGATGAGATAAGAGGTATAATATAGGAGGAATATTATGGTTATAGATTTACTTAAAAAGTCAGATGCTTTGTTAGAAGGACATTTTTTATTATCCTCAGGTAAACATAGCGATGGTTATGTACAGTGTGCTAAACTTTTACAAAATCCACATATGGCTGAAAAAGCATTGGGAACTATAATAAAAGATTTAAAAAAATTAAAGATTGATAAGGTAGTTGGCCCTGCTATGGGTGGAATAATTGTAGCTTATGAACTGGGAAGACAGTTAAATAAACCAGCGATATTTACTGAAAGAGAAAATGGTATAATGACTTTAAGAAGAGGTTTTGAAATAAATGAAGGGGAAAGGATACTAATAGCAGAGGATGTTGTAACTACAGGTAAATCTGCTTATGAAGCTATAGAAGCTGTAGAAAAGTTTGGCGGAGAGGTAGTAGCTATAGCATCTTTAGTAGACAGGACTAGCAAGGAATTAGATTATCCTTTATATTCTGCAACAAAAGTTTATATAAATACTTATGATAGTGAAGAATGTCCTTTATGTAAGGAAGGTTTAGATATTGTTAAACCAGGAAGTAGAAAATTTAAGAAAAAGTAAAATATTCACCCAAAAGGGTGAATATTTTTTATCTGTATATTCAAGGGTAAAAAATATATATAAATGAATTAATATATGATATAGTGTAATATAGGGGACTAACAACTAAGGAGGGGATAAGGTGGATTATAATAGTATTTTACGTCCTAGCTGGCTAGAGATAGATGTGGAAAATTTAAGGTATAACTTAAAAAATATAAGAAGTTATAATAAAGATGTTGACTTATGTGGAGTTATAAAGGCAGATGGGTATGGAATTGGTTCTACTTTCATTGCAAGGGAGATGGAAGAGATAGGATATGACTACCTAGCTGTTGCAACTCTTATAGAAGCTTTAGAACTAAGGGCATCTCATATTAAACTACCTATTTTAATTCTAGGATATATGGGTGAATCAGACCCTAAACATATTATAAATAATAATATAACACAAACTATATATAGCTATGATCAGGCATTAAAGTTGTCAAAAGCAGCTGAAAGTTTAAATGCGGTAGCTAAAGTACATATAAAAATTGATACAGGTATGTCTAGATTAGGATTTCAGACTAATGAAGATTCTGTAACTAGTATAAAAAGTATATTTTCTTTAAAAAACCTTGAAGTTGAAGGTGTGTTTTCTCACTTTATGGATGCAGAAAATAGTGATAAATCGCTTTGTCATAATCAATATAAAAGATTTATTACTTTTCTAAAAAGACTTGAAGAAGAAAAGATTTATTTTAAACTTAGACATATATCAAATAGTGGTGGGATTATAGATCTTGAAAGTTATAAACTAGATATGGTTAGGGCAGGAATAATTTTATATGGGCTTTATCCTTATAATGTAGATAAGTCAAAATTAGACTTAAAAGTTAGCTCTAGTTTAAAAACCAGGATAGCAGATGTTAAGTTTATAAAAAAGGGTGACTATGTAGGTTATAGTAGAGGTTATATTGCAGATAAAGATATGAAAGTTGCAACTATACCTATAGGCTATGCAGATGGATATTTAAATGAAATACCCGAAATAATTAAACCGAAGATCAGGAATCTAGAAGCACCAGTTATTGGTAATATCTGTATGGATCAAACAATGCTTGACGTAACTAAGATTGAAGGTTTAGAGATTGGTGAAATAGTTACCTTATTTGATTATAATGATCAGGATAAAATAGATATTAAATGGCCAACTGTAATGGCTAGAAGAGTACCAAGAGTTTATATAAAAAATAAATCTATTTCTTATGTAGATTATTATTTATTAAAAGATTAAAAGAGGTTAGTATGATTGATTATACTTTAATTAACGGTGTAGATATTGTAGATATCTTAAGGATAGAAAAGATTTTAGAGGGGAAGAGAGATTTATTTTTAAATAAAGTTTTTACAGAAATAGAAATATCCACTATAAAATCTAAGGGTTATAGGAGTGAGAATATAGCAGGGTTATTTGCATCTAAAGAAGCCATTAGTAAAGCAATAGGAACAGGGATAGGTAGGGTCTCTTTTAAGGACATGCAAATAACTTATGATAGTTTTGGCAAACCGATTGTTAATATATCGGAAGAGGTAAGAAAAAGGTTTGGTATCTTACAACTTAGTTTATCTATATCTCATGAGAAAAGATATGCAATTGCTTTTGTAACAGGTTTTCAAAGAAAATAATTATTTTATTAATACTATGGGAGGTATTATCATGGGTAAAAATGTTAAATATGGACCGTTATGGGCAGAAGTTAATTTAGATAATCTTATTTACAATGTTAAAAATATCAGAAAAATCGTTAGGGAAGAAACAAAAATTATGGGAGTTATAAAGGCTAATGCTTATGGTCATGGAGCCGTAGTTTTTGCTAAGGTTTTACTAGAAAATGGAGTAGATGCTTTAGCTGTTGCTACAATAAGGGAGGCTATAGAACTTAGGGAGTCAGGAATAACTTCTGATATTTTAATTTTAGGGTATACTCAAGATTCTGATCTAGAACTTGTTGTTAAATATGATTTAACCCAAACTATATATAACTATAGACAAGCTGAGATTTTATCTAAATTAGCTATAGAATATGAAAAAACTATTAAAGTACACATAAAAATCGATACAGGAATGTCTAGAATAGGTTATAGAAAACTTGAAGATGTAGAAGAAATAGTAAAAATATCAAAATTAAATGGGATAGAGATAGATGGAGCTTTTACACACTTTGCTACAGCTGATAGTAAAGATAAGAGCTTTACAAATGATCAATATAATAGATATAAAGATATAATAGATGCTGTAGAAGCTAAAGGTATAAACATTCCAACAAAACATGTATCAAATAGTGCATCTATTATGGATTTGCCTGAATATAACTTAGATATGGTTAGAGCAGGTATCATATTATATGGTCTTTATCCTTCAGATGAGGTAATTAAAGATAATTTAAATTTAAAACCAGTTATGACATTAAAAACTAAATTATCACATATTAAAACTGTAGATAAAGGAACAGGAATTGGCTATGGGCAAACTCATATTGTAGATAAAGAATCTAAAATAGGAACAATACCAATAGGGTATGCAGATGGTTACTCAAGACTTCTTTCTAATCAGGCGGATGTATTAGTTGGTGGTAAGAGAGCTAAAATATTAGGTAGAGTGTGCATGGATCAAACTATGATTGACCTTACTGATATAAAAGATGTAAAACAAGAAGATGAAGTAATACTATTTGGCGATGGCAGTTTAGGAGAACCAACTATAGATGAATTAGCAAAATATGTGTCTACTATAAATTATGAATTAGCTACTTTAATAGGAAGAAGAGTAGCAAGGGTTTATATTAAAGATGGAGAGGTAGTTGAGCTTGTAGATTATGTTCTAGATTAAATTTCCAGTTTGGGAGAGAATAATGTGGGGAAATGCAAGTATGAACAGTTAATTGAGGAAAAATTATTGAAAGATATAGTTAATGGGTATAAGATAATGGCAGATATAAATCTTGAACTATCAGAGTTTGGGTTAGAGGAAGATTACAAAGATTTTAAAAATTACGAAGAAAGTATTATGGGAAGTGGTAAAGAATGAGGGTGAAAAGAGGAGATCTATATTATGCTGATTTAAGTCCGGTAGTAGGATCAGAACAAGGCGGTGTTAGACCGGTACTTGTAATTCAAAATAATATAGGCAACAAATACAGTCCTACTGTGGTAATAGCAGCTATAACATCTAAAATTAACAAAGCAAAATTACCTACCCATGTGGAAATAAATGCTTCCTTTGGTCTGCCAAAGGATTCGGTTGTTCTACTGGAACAGATTAGGACTATTGATAAGAAAAGGTTACGAGAAAGAATTGGAAGATTCGACGATAAAATGATGAGAAAGGTTGATGATTCTTTAGAAATTAGCCTTGGTTTATAGTAAATTACATATATAATAAAAAAATAAGCATTGCATAATGCTTATTTTTTTATTAAATTTATAGTATAATGGTTTAGATTACAAAGTTTAAATTCTTGTATAATGAGGAGGATTTTATGAAAAGGAAGATATTTTTAGGTGGAATTATAGGACTTTTATTTATAGGTTTTACAGGAAAAGTTGTTTTTTCTGAGCCAGGTAGCCAAAGGGATCCTTTAATTAGTAAATCCTATGTAGATAGCAAAATTGACGAAGTTAAGAAGTATTTAGATGATAGTATTGTAGAAGTTAGGAAAGAGTTGGCTATTCAAAAGCCTATTAATAAGGAAGATAGTGGTTTTTCTAATGAACTTAGTATAGTAGAGCTTAAAAAGGGACAATATTTAATAGGATATTCAGGAACAGAGATAATTTTAAGATCTGGACGTGCAGCTGCGATAGGATCAGAATTAGGTGGAATATCAGATATAACAGCTGGTAAGGATTTAGACACTAACGAATCTGTACAAAAAAATCATCTTCTAATAATACCAAGATCAGATGGTAGGGGAGTTTACTCTCAAACATCTACTTTTTTCATGGTTAGAGGAGATTATAAGATACAGTAATATAAGGAGGAATAATGAAAGTACTTCATTTGATAAGTGGAGGGGACACTGGTGGTGCTAAAACTCATATAATGTCTCTGTTCCATGGTTTTAATAATTTAATAGATGCTAAGATAATATGTTTCATTAAAGATAGTTTTTACTATGAGGCTAAGGAAGCTGGAATTGATATAGAAGTATACGAACAAAGCTCTAGGGCTGATATGTCAGTAGTAGATAGAATAGCTAAAGAAGTAAATGACAAAAATTATGATATAGTTCATTGTCATGGAGCTAGAGCTAACTTTATTGCGCTTTTTTTAAGATTTAAAATAAAAAAACCGTTTATAACAACTATTCATAGTGATTATAAATTAGATTTTAAGGATAATCTTTATAAGAGATTTGTATTTACAAGTTTAAATACATTTGCTCTTAAAAGATTCAAATATTTTATAGCAGTATCTGATTCTTTTAAAGATATGCTCGTATCTAGAGGATTTAAAAAGGATAGGATATTTACGGTTTACAATGGTATTAATTTAGAACAAAATATTTCTTACTTAAATAAAGAGGACTTTTTAAAAAAATATAAAATACCTTTTAATGGAGAGGTTTTAGTAGGAATTATGGCTAGGTTAGATTTAGTAAAAGATCATGAAACCTTTTTAAAAGCTGCTAAATATGCTTTGGAAATAAATCCTAATATAAAGTTTCTAATAGCAGGAGATGGTGGAGAACGAGAGAATTTAGAGAACCTTACATTAGATTTAAATCTTCAAGATAAGGTACATTTTTTAGGATATATCAAGGATGTATACTCATTTTTAAATGCACTTGATATAAACACTTTAACTTCAGTTAGTGAGTCATTCCCTTATGCAATTTTAGAGGGGGCTTATATGAAAAAACCGATTATATCAACAAGAGTCGGTGGGCTCGTAAAACTTATAGAAGATGGTAAAAACGGATATCTTGTTGATGTTAGAGATTATGTTTCTTTGGGAGAAAAAATTGCTAAATTATCGGAAGATCCAACTTTAAGACAGAGGCTTGGAGATAATCTTTATAAAAAAGTTGAGCTAAACTACTCATCAAGAAAAATGGCAGAAGACCATATAAAAGCTTATGAAAAAATTTTAGAAAATAATAAAAAGGAGAATCACTATGATTAAAAGAGTTGTAATATCTGGATATTATGGCTTTGATAATAGTGGTGATGATGCTATTTTAAAGGCCATTATAGATGATATGCAGTCTATGGCTAAAGATATAGATATAGTTGTTTTATCTAAAGATCCTGAAAAAACGAAAAAAATGTATGGTGTAGAATCTATCAATAGATTTAACTTCTTGAAGATAGCTAAGACTTTAAAAAACTCAGATTTATTTATATCAGGCGGTGGAAGTCTTCTACAGGATGTAACTAGTAGTAGGTCATTATGGTATTATTTAGCTACTATGAAATTAGCTAGCATTTTAAATAAACCTTATATGGTATATGCAAATGGTATAGGGCCTATAGATGGAAAATTGAATAGAGATCTTACAAGAAAAGTATTAAATAAGGCTGCTTATATAACTTTAAGAGATGAAGAATCTAAAAAATTTGTAGAAGATTTAGGAGTAAAGAACAAAAAGCTAAAAGTAACAGCTGACCCAGTATTTACATTAAAAGCTAGTAGTAATAGTAGGGTAAAGGAGATATTTACAAAGGAAGATATCCCGGTGAATAAAAATCTTATAGGTATATCAATAAGAGAATGGAAGAATAATAAAAATGTAATAGATGTAATAACACAGGTTATAAAGTATATCAAAAGTGAATATGATGTAGATATACTTTTAATACCTATGCATTATCCTGAAGATTTATATATATCAGAAGAAATTATATCTAAAATAGATGGTAATTATGTACATGTACTTAAATCAAGATATAGTGTAGAAGAAATAATGGGGGTAATTGAGAAGTTAGATATAATTCTTGCTATGAGATTACATGCTCTTATTTATGCAGCTACACAGGAAGTTCCAATTGTAGGATTAATATATGATCCTAAAGTATTAGGACTTTTGAAAAGTCTAGCAATAGATGAATATATTTATATAGAAGATATTAATTTTAAAGATTTAAAAGAAAAAGTTGATATAGTATATAAAAATAGAGAAGAGTTATCTAATAAGCTTAAGATTCAAGATGAAAAATTAAGAAGCAAAGCTTTAAATAATGTGGAAATAGCTTTAGAATTACTATAAAAAAAGATTAAACTTTAAAGTTTAATCTTTTTTGTTATATTATAAGATATAAATACTATACTTGCTACTAACCAAAAAACATACAAAATTCGGTTATAAAACCATATATGATCTGCAAATCCCATAATAACTATACCAGCTATAGCAGACATTGCTGCTATGCTTATATTAATAAGCTCTATTTCTGAGGAATTTTTCTTTATATAACTTGTTTTTTTGACCATTCTAAACCCTAACCATAAAAATGATAGAAGTGCTACTATACCAGATTCTAACCATATTTGTAAAAATAAATTATGACTATGAGCAACTGTTTTTAAAGTGAAATCTTTATATCTTTTGTAGATAGCATTAAAGGTTTTACTTCCAAGACCTACACCTGTAAACCAATAATCTCTTAACATTGGCATTGCAGGCTCTAAGATAGCTTTCCTATACTTTAGAGAAGAATCGTTAGGATTTACTATAGTTAACAATCTATTATATATAGAACTAGGTAAAAAAGGTATTAAGAACATCCCTAATAATAAAAATATAGGCAGCAAACGTTTATCTTTAAAAAATATAAATGTACCCCAAGAAAAAGCAAAAGCTACCCAAGCTGACCTAGATCCTGTTTTTAAAAGTATAACTAAGGTCATTAGATATAATCCAGAATAAAGTAATTTAATATAATATTTTTTACTATTTAATATGGCCGCTATAAAGAATGGCATTGTTAAAACTAGAAGCTCGCCATATATATTGGGATTTCCCATAGTTGAATAAACTCTTCCACCCATCCCTTGATTAACAGTAATATCTGTAAGAGATGGATTAATTTCTATTCCAACTACCTTCCATTGATAAAGTCCGTAGAATGCTGTAATGCTGGTAGCTATTACTATAAAATGGACTAGCTTTGATAGATCCTTACTACTATTAATTGAATTAAATAATATAATCATAGTAATAAGTATTAATATATAAAATATTAAATCGTTTAAACTATCTTTAAAAAATATTGACATAAAGCCTGATATTAATATTACAGATATAAATATTAAAAAAGAAATATCAAGCTTTTTAATATCTAATGAAATAGATTGATTTATAGTTGCTTTATAGATGAAAACTAGCAACAATCCAAATGTCATAATTACACTATATATATTATACCATTTACTATCAGGGACTATCATTGTAAAAGTTAGTACTAAGCCAATTAAAATAGTTATATTCTCAGATAAAAACTGCATAACTTTATGAGTTAAGCTAACATCTATAAAATTTTTGAATTTAATATAAAGTAACCTTGTAATTTTAATAGGTAAATTAATTAAAAAATTTATAATGTTTATAATAAAACTTTTTTCTAAAAGTTTATCTAAGTAATCGCTTTCTTTAAAGTAAGTCCAAAATTTACTATATGATAAAAAATAATTGAATTTTTTACTTAAATAATTAAAAAATTTGTAAATATAGCTTTCTTGAAATTTTGTATAGATGAAAAGCAAGAATCTATAGACTGAAGATAGTATTATACTATCTTTAAATAAGTTTTCCATCACAATCACCTTTCACTATTCTATAACTTGAATATCTGAGATTCTACCTGTTTTTAATACAGAGTTACCAGCAAATAAGCCAAGAGTTTGTCCTACATAGTATACTGATTTATCAATGGTAACACCATTTTCTCCTACAAAACCATTAGCTTCCATAACTAATTCTAGAGATAAATATCCATCACGGGAAGACTTTATAAAGTTTCCCTCTTTATCTCTTGCCCAAGAAATAGAGTTATCTGTTTTGATATCAACTATTGAGCCAAAGTTTGAATTTTGAATTTCTTCCCTTACAGGGTCGCCTATTTGGATAGACTCTACTGTATAGTCAGGAACTTCTTCCATAAAATATGTTATCTTCAATTTATTAGACTTATTAGTTGAACTAGTAGATGACACACTAGCTTTAGAAAACTTTTTAAATCCAAAGAATATACCACTAGCTATAATTAATATTATAAGAATATCTATAAAATTAAATTTTCTTTTGTTTTTCATAATTAACCTCCTAAATCTTTTTAACACCGGCTATGTTTCCATAAAAAATGGAGTTACCAGCTTTAAAAGTAATCGTTTGTCCAACGTGGTAAGATGATCCATCAAGTATAAAGCCATTATTAGTAAGCCTTCCTTTAGCTTCCATAGTAATGTAGATTGAACAGTAACCCTCTCTAGAAGCAGGTATTTGCAGTCCATCAGGATCCTTATACCAAGAAACTGATTCATCTGTTTTAATATCTACTACCTTTCCAAAACTAGCATTTTTAAGAGATTCTTTAGTTGGATCTCCTATATTTACATTTTCAGCGGTAAAATCATTAACTTCGGGTTGATAAAATATAATTTCTAGGTCATCTAGCTTTGAAACCATATTTTTGTTTGTGTTTAAAACACCTAATTGTTTGAAAAAAAGTAAAAATATGGCTACGAATAAAAGCAAGGTAATTATATCAATAATACTAACTTTACCAAAAAGTCTAGCCTTTTTATCTATAAGCATAGACACTCTCCTTTCATTTTTTATAAACTTTTAAGGTCTCACTAGCAGTTTTATCTAGTGAGAAATTATTACTTACGTGATTAAAGCCATTAATTGCATAATTTTTTCTAATTTCTTTATCAAGTATTAAATTCTCCAAATTATTTACTAGGCTTTTATAATCTCCATAGTTAATAAGTATACCATTTTTACTATTAATAGAAATAATTTCTTTAGTTCCACCACTATTAGTGGTTATAACAGGTAACTTACTAGCCATTGCTTCTAATATTGAAATACCAAAAGCTTCCGATTTAGATGTAGATACAAATATATCAGATCCACTTAAAATATTATTAATATCTTCTCTATAACCTGTAAATATAACATATTCAGATAAGCCTAATGAGTGTGTTAAAGTAGATAGTTCTTCTAATAAAATACCATCACCAACAATTAAAAGTTTAAATACCTTTTCACCTTTAAGTTTTTCTTTAAGTTGATAGATCGCTCTTAAGAGAAACTCATGTCCTTTTTCTTTAGATAGTCTAGCAACATTTGTAATCAAAACTTGGTCTTTACCTATATTTAATTCCTCTCTAATTGTTGATGTATTACATGACCAACTATTTATATCAACACCAGTATAGATAAGATCAATATTTTTACCAGGCAACTCTTTATTTAGAAGTTCCTTTACAGCTACACTAACAGCAATAATATTTGAGTTAAAATTAGTCATAAACCTATTAACTAAACTAACTAATTTAGAGTTCTTTATAAGCATATGTCTAGTATTTATAATTTTGGCTTTATTACCAAAAAGCTTAGATAATATTGCTATATAATTTTCTCTAAGAAAGTGTGTATGGATAATATTTATGCTATTTTTTTTACAAAAAGTAGCCAATAACTTTGCAGCTTTAAGGTCATATGAATTTTTCATTGGTAATTTAAATGTAGATATACCAAGTTTTTTAAATTCCTCTAAACTGTCGCCTTCTATAGAATAACCTAAAAAAAAGTTACAATCTTTACTATGTAACTTTTCAGCTAGCGAATAAATATATCTTTCTGTTCCTCCACCACCTGTATAATTTATAAGATGTAAAACATTCAAAAAATAACCTCCTTATAACAAGACAATTATAATCTATTATAGCACTTATATACAAATAAATTAATAGATATTTATAATACTAGTTTAATAATCTAAATTATCATATAATATATATAATCACAGGAGGAGATAATACATATGTTAGAAATATTTGGTATTAGAATAGACGAGATTAATTTTAATGAATCAAAACAAATAATAGAAAATTTTTTAATAACTGATGGTGTTAAATCTATATATACACCGAATCCGGAAATAGTGATGAGATCAAGAGATAATAAATACTTAAGAGATATTATAAATAAAGCTAATTTAGTCACAGCAGATGGTATAGGTATAGTTTATGCAAGTAGAGTAAAAGGCTATCCTTTAGAGGAAAGGGTTACAGGATATGATATGTCTATATATATGTTAGAATTAGCGAATAAACTTGGTTATAGTGTGTATTTATTGGGTAGTAGAGAGGGGGTAGCAAAAAAAGCGGCTGAAAATATAAAAAAACAATATAAAAATATAAAAGTAGCGGGCTATCATAATGGTTTTTTTAAAGGTGTACAAAATAATAATAAAGATCATGATGAAGAATTAAATATAATAAGTGATATAAATAGATCCGCGGCAGATATTGTTTTTGTAGGTTTAGGTTTCCCAAGACAGGAGATATGGATTCATGAAAATAAAGATAGGTTAAAATGTAAAGTAGTCATAGGTAATGGCGGTGTTATAGATATATTAGCAGGGGAATCAACTAGAGCTCCTGAAATTTGGCAAAAATTAGGTTTAGAGTGGTTTTATAGATTAATTAAAGAACCATCTAGAATAAAGAGACAATTAATACTCCCTAAATTTATGTTAGAGGTAATTTTTAGGAGAGATATAGTAAAAAAAATTAAATAGGAGGGGATTAAATATGAGAGACAACAAGATAAACTGGTTAGCATTAGTTTTTGAATATTTAATGTTAGTTATAGGCTCTATAATAATGGCCTTAGCACTTAACTTGTTTTTAGGACCTAATGTTATAGCACCAGGTGGTGTTACAGGTTTAGCAGTAGTTATTAATGAGACTATAGGTGTTCCGATTTATATATCAAACTTAGCTATGAATATACCTTTATTTCTGTTTGGGGCTAAGGCTTTGGGAAGAACATCTGCAATAAGAACATTCTTTACAACGGCCATATTTACTGTGGTTCTAAAATACACACCTTATGTATCCGTTACAAATGACTTAACTTTGGCAGCACTTTTTGGAGGGGTGTTAACTGGAGTTGGGTTAGGAATAATTTTTAAGTTTGGTGGGACTACAGGTGGTTCAGACTTATTAGGTGCTATTGTTAATAAAAAGTTTCCAAGATTTAAGATTGCAAGTGTTATGATGGGAATAGACACATTGGTTGTTATACTAGCAGGAGTAGTAGAAAAGAAAGCAGAAATAACACTTTATTCAGTAATAGCTTTATATGCATCAGCAAAATTAGTAGATATGATTTTAGAAGGATTTAAATATTCTAAGGCATTTTATATTATAACTAGTAAGACAGAGGAAATAAGTGCGGATTTAATGGAAGAGCTAGAAAGAGGAGTTACAGCCTTAAAAGGTAAAGGAATGTATACTAAAGAAGATAAAGATGTTTTACTTTGTGTAGTTAATAGAACACAGTTTGCTCGTGCTAAAGAAATAGTCCATGAACATGACCCTAATGCATTTATTATGGTAACAGAGATGCAGGAAGTATTAGGAGAAGGATTCTCATATGATTAAAAAAAGGTAGCTTATAAGCTACCTTTTATTCACTGGCATAATCATCAAAATATCCTTGTATAAACACTATAGGTGTTCCCTTGTCACCACTTCCACTAGTTAAGTCACAAAGACTTCCAAGTAAATCTGTAATTCTTCTTGGAGTAGTACCTAATGTACTTCCTTCTTCTACATCTGAATTTAAATTTTCTTTACTAGAAATCTTTTCTTTTATAGCATCAGAGATTTGTTCTTTATCTAAACCTTTTAACTCTCTATCAACGACATATTTCAATTTTATTTCATTAGGTGTACCTTCCAATCCTTTAGTATACCCTGGTGAAACAACGGGGTCAGCTAACTCCCAAATACGTCCTACTGGGTCTTTAAATGCTCCATCTCCATAAATCATAACTTCTACATTTTTACCAGTTTCCTCTTTTAATCTTTTTTGAACCGCTTCAACAAATTCTTGAGAATCTCTTGGGAATAACTTTAATTCATCTTCTGTAGCAAGATTTGATCCTAGTAATCCATATTCCGGATTACAAGCAGACCCATCTACAGGTTCATTTAAGATATCCTCTAGCCCAAGAACAATATTTGCTCCAGCTGATTCTAAGATTTTTTTTGTTCTTTTGCTATCATGTACATTTGATACTAAAACATCTTTTGTATATTCTAAGATAGTTCTAGGATTATTAGAAAAAACTATTTCTATATTACCTTTACCGATTTTCTTATACATGTCTACATAATCTACACCAGTAAAAGGATGAGGTACAAAATCTCCAAATAGCTCTCTGTACTTATCTTCTGTTAAAACATCCGTATAAGGGTTAATTCCTAATTCATACATATGATCAATATCCATTAGATGATTGCCCACTTCATCAGAAGGATAACTCAAAAGTAAGGTGATTTTTCTTCCGCTTAAAACTATGGACTTAAGAATTGTAGCAAAGCGATTTCTACTAAGTATTGGAAAAACCACTCCTATTCTATCAGGAAATTTAGAACGAATATCTTGGGCAACTACCTCACACTTAACATAGTTACCTTGTGCTCTAGCTAACAAGGACTCCGTTATGCCTAAAATATCCCTATCTCTAATTTCGTACCCTTCATTCTTTGAAGACTGAAGTAATGATTCTACGACTATTTCGACTAAATTATCTCCAGATTTGATAATAGGCGTTCTAATACCTCTTGATGTAGTGCCTACTGTTCTAACCATACAATTCCTCCTATATTACTTATTGCATTACTTATTCATTATATCACTAATAGACTAAAAAAGTAGTAAAAATAATGAAAAGCAAGTTTTTATTTTCATAGACAATTTAATTACAAGTGATTAGTCCTTTTTCAGTTAATATAAACTGTACAGGTATATCATACTCATTAGTTTCAATATTATTTGAAAGTTGGAAACTATAACATATTCCTATAGTTATAGTATTAGAAGGCATTGACTCTAAAAATCTATCATAATAGCCACCACCATAACCTAACCTGTTGCCATTTAAGTCGAAAGAAAGCCCAGGTACTATAATTAAATCAAGATCATGCTTATTAATAATAGAGCTTTGCTCTTGAGTTGTTAGAATATTGAATTTACCAGGCTTTAGGTCATTAAATGCAAAAATTCTAGAAGCCAACATAGATTTTTTATCATTAAGAATATAAGGAACATACACTTGTTTTTTTTCAAATAAAGATTTTTTAATAAACTCTATAGTATCAGTTTCATTATTAAAACTAACATATGTAAAAATTTTTTTTGACTTTTTATAAAGGTCCGTCTCCCCAAGTTGTTTAAGTATTTTCTTATCAAGACATTTTTTATGATTTTTTGATATACTATCTCTCAGAGAGAGAAATTTTTCTCTTAAAACTCTTTTATCCAAACAATCTCTCCTTATAAGTTTATTTCTTACTTGCTTTATATTATAATAGAGTAGTGGTATAATGTAAAAAATAATCCTTGTTAGAAAAATGAGGTGGAAAAGTGATAAAATTTTTAAATGTTAGTAAAGAGTATGAAAAAGGTAAAAGAGCTTTATCAAATATAAGATTAAGTATTTCTAAAGGAGAATTTGTATTTGTAGTAGGTGCAAGTGGAGCAGGTAAGTCTACTATGATAAAACTTTTATTGAAAGAGGAAGAAGTTACTTCTGGAAACATTTTGCTAAATGGTAAGGATATTACAAATATTTCTAAAAGAATGATACCATATATAAGAAGAAGTGTGGGTGTAGTGTTTCAAGATTTTAGGTTACTACCAAATAAAACAGTTTATGAAAATATTGCTTTTGCAATGGAAATAATTGGTGAGACACCTAAAGAAATAAGGCGTAGGGTCCCTTTAGTCTTAAGTATGGTAAATTTAAGTGATAAGGCAAATAGCTTTCCAGATCAGTTATCAGGGGGAGAAAGTCAGAGAGTATCTATAGCTAGAGCAATAGTAAATGAACCTCCTATTTTAATTGCCGATGAGCCGACTGGTAATTTAGATCCAGATACAGCTACTGAAATTATGAAGATTTTAGAGGATATAAATGCAAGAGGTACTACTATTCTTATGGTTACACATGCAAAAGATATAGTTGATAAGATGAAAAAAAGGGTTATAGAAATAGAGAATGGAATTATAATCAGAGATGAAGAAAAGGGTGGATATGGAGATGAAATTCCGCATAATTAAAAATATGTTTAAGCAAGGCTTTGAAGGTATGTGGAGAAATAGAGCTATGGGAATAGCTTCTATAAGTTCTATATTAGCTGTACTTCTTATATTAGGCCTTGTGTTAATACTTGTTTTAAGTATTAACAACTTGGTGATAAATACCAAGGGTAAATTTGATCAAGTTAAAGTTTTTTTAGATGATGATATAAAACCTAAGGATTTAGAAAGCTTAGAGAACTACATACGTAGTAATAGTAAAATAGAATCTTATGATTTTGAAACTGATGAAGAAGCTTTAGAAAATATGAAAGAAGATTGGGGAGAAGATGCTTATATATTTGAGGGATTAGATAAAAATCCCCTACCTAATTCTTTTATAGTTAAATTTAGAAATTTAGAGGACTCTGACAGAATCGTTGAAGAGTTAAAGAAATTTGATGGTGTTGAAAGGATACCATATTATAAGGATGAGATAGCAAAATTAGTAAAAATATCGGAATATATTAGAATTGCTGGTTTAATAATTGTTGTAGCTTTAATTTTAGTTTCAATTTTTATAATATCAAATACTATAAAAATAACTTTAGCATCACGTAGGCGTGAAATTAGCATAATGAAATATGTCGGCGCAACAAATGGATATATAAGAGGACCTTTTATAATAGAAGGTGTCTTATTTGGATTAGTTGCAGCAATTATTGCCATATTGATAATCAATGTAGGGTATGACTATTTATTCAAAGTAGCTACTGAAAGATTAGCTTATGTTATGTCTACTGATTTATTATCACCTTTAGATATATTTAAGGATATATCCTTAATATTTATCTCTATAGGCGTTGGAATAGGTGCTTTGGGAAGCATATTTTCATTAAGAAAATATTTAGATGTTTAGATAGGAGGATTAAGTTTGGTAAATAAAAATATTAAAAACAAAATAGTAAAATCTTTTGCATTAACTTTAGCTATTTTAAGTTTTAGTCAAGTAGGTTTTGCTAAGAGTGTAAAGTCCTTAAGAAGTCAACAAGAAAACAATAAAAAGCAGATGGAAGCTACGAGAAAAAAAATAGATGGGATAAAATCAGAAATAAATAATGTTAATGAAGAAATAAAAAAATTAGATGAATTGATGGGAGAAGCGCAAAAAGAACTAACAGAAGTAGAAGATGAGATTTTTTCTCTTGAAAATAGTATAAAGTCAGTTATAGATGACTTAAAAGAAGCAGAAGAAAATCTAAATGAGAAGCAAGAAATTTTTAACAATAGGGTTAGAGTTATGTATCAAGTAGGAGATGCAGGATATCTACAAGTATTATTAGCATCTACTGATTTAAAGGATTTTTTTGCTAGGAAAGATATGCTAAAAATGATAGCTGAATACGATAAAGATTTAGTAGATTATATGAAGCAGCAAAGAGATACTATAGACTTAAAGAAAGTGGAGTTAGAAAGGCAAAAGGAAGAGGTAGAGCTTTCAAAGAAAAAATTAGAGGATAAAAAACTTAACTTAAGTCAAGCTACTAGAGCAAAACAGGAACTTATGTCCAAACTAAATCAGGATGTTGAGGCTTCTGAAAAAGAATATGATAAATTGAACAAATATGCTATAGACATAGAATCTCAGATATATGATCTAATGGATAAAAATACAGAGTATGTAGGTGGAATTATGGCTTGGCCTGTACCAGGAAGAACAAGAATTTCATCACCATACGGCTATAGAAATCATCCTATATTTAAGACTAGAAAATTCCACTCTGGTATAGACATTCCTGCTCCTACAGGTACTGCTGTTAAAGCAGCATCAGCAGGTAGAGTTATTTCTGCTGGAAATAGAGGAGGATATGGTAAAACAGTAATGATAGATCATGGTGGGGGTATTGTAACCTTATATGCTCATAATTCACAGATAAATGTATCCGTTGGACAAGAGGTAAGTAAAGGGACTACTATAGCGAGAGTAGGAAGTACTGGTTATTCAACAGGACCACATTTACATTTTGAAGTGAGAAAGAATGGTAAATATGTTAATCCATTACCATGGGTAAGAGGTTAATAAGATATTATAAGGCGGTGCTTGATGATGGATGGCAACAATAGTAAGGGTAATTCCAAATCTACTATACTTATAAGCAGCATAGTTAGTATCTTAGTAGGTAGTTTAATAGGATATAATGTAGGCCAAGTAAAGCTTGGAGTATTAGGTGGAGCTCCTAAAGGTAATAAAAAGATTGATAAGGTAGAAAATATTATAAAAAAGAACTATCTAAGAGATATCGATGAGGAAAAACTGGTAGATGGCAAACTAAAAGGACTGGTTGCATCATTAGGTGATCCTTACTCAGTTTATATGACTCAAGAGGAGTTTAATAACTTATTAGAAGGTACACATGGATCTTTTGGTGGGGTTGGCATAGTTGTAAGTGTAGACATAGAAAATGATATGATAGTAATTATATCACCTGTGGAAGATACACCTGGTGAAAGGGCAGGACTTAAACCGGGAGACAGAATTATAGAGGTAAATGGTAAAGTTTTTACTGGTAAAGATATGAGTAACGCTGTAAAAGAGATGAAGGGTGAAATTGGTAGTAAGGTAAGCTTGAAGATAGTTAGAAATTTTGCTAAAGAAAATCAAGAGATAAAGGAATTAGAACTTACTAGGGAAGAAATTAGGATTAATACTGTCAAACATCAAATGTTAGAAGATAGTATTGGCTATATAAATCTTACATCCTTTGATGAATTAACTTATGATGATTTTAAAAAGGCCTTAGCTGACTTAGAGAGAGATTCAATGAAGAAACTTATCATAGACTTAAGAGGGAATCCAGGTGGACTTATGGATGTTACTGTGGATTTAGCAGATTTATTTTTAGATAAAGGTGATATTGTTTATACGGAAGATAAATCTGGTAATAGGCAGTATGAAAGGTCAAATGACAAAAAAATAGATTATCCTTTGGTAGTTTTAGTAGATGAAGGTTCAGCATCAGCTTCTGAAATATTTGCAGGTGCTATAAAGGATAGAAAAAGAGGTAAGATAGTAGGTATGAATACTTTTGGAAAGGGAGTAGTACAAAGATTAATTGATTTGGGAGATGGATCAGGTTTAAAACTTACAATTTCAGAATATTTCACACCAAACGGCATAAAAATAGATGGAATTGGAATAACTCCAGATATAGAGGTTGAACTACCAAGTTATGTTAAAGCTACAGGTCCAGATAATCTAAAAGAGGATTTACAATTGAAAAAGGCTATTGAAGTTCTAAAAAAAGAAACCCCTAATTAATTAGGGGTTTTATTTTATGTTTATAAATTAGCATATTTTTTTCTTTCTCTAATGGAGAACTTATATTTATATAAAACAGGGTTTTATTTTTATTGGAATATAGTTTATTTGTAAAGCAAGTATGAATTTCTTCATTATCATCTGAGTTTATATTTTGACTATAAATAGAGTATAAGTTATCAGACTTTAGTTTAACAGGATATACAATTTCATCATTTATTAGCTGAAAACTATTTACAAGCCCAGAATATATTTCTTCATGAGAGTCACTATTTATATTATATTTTTTAATCAGATTATCTTCGCTATTTTCTAGATCCTCTATATATAATATAGTATTATTTTTTAATTTAACATTGAATCCATATCCAATATCTTTTATATTATTAAAATCCTTTGTAATATATATTTTCTTATTCAAGCTTTCCTCTACAGACTCACCTAGAATAAAATAGTTAGATTGGTAATTGAAGTTTTCTACGTGAAAATCTAATTTAGAAACTAAATCTAAGCTATCATCATTTAAAGAATATTTATAAACGTTTGCTTTATCTTTATTATTTTCAATCAAGTAAAGATCATTACCTACCCAGGCACTTAAACTAGGATTTATCTCTTCTTCAATAG
This sequence comes from Tissierellales bacterium, assembly GCA_030146915.1. Lineage (GTDB taxonomy): Bacteria > Bacillota > Clostridia > Tissierellales > Tissierellaceae > JASLAT01. The sequence goes on along the minus strand of JASLAT010000015.1, from coordinate 66,178 downwards.
CTACTTTGAAAGCATTATTACTAGATTTAGGGACTATATAAAGATTATTAGCTCCTTTTTTATTTTCTATAAAAGATATAAATTTTAAATCACTTCTAATTTGTGTGTTTATAATTGTATTTTCTGATTTAAAAAGTAATGTTTTTTGTTTATTATCTAGATTGTAAGACCAAAGCTCTTCAAGATTTTTTTCTTCAACATTACTTGGTGTATTTTTTTTATATAATATAACTTTATCTGTATCATAGTTCACTATATTTCCTTCGTCTATAGCTTCAGCTAGATGATTACTTTCAAGTCTTATGACATCACCAGTATTAGTATCTAAAATAGCTCTTAAAGATATAATCGGTAATTGTTTTTCAGATTTATCGAATATAGCATCATAAAAAATATCCCAATATAGTTTATCGTCTTCTCGTATTAAGTTAACTTTAGCTCTTGTAAGGCTTGATAGTTGATATTCAGAATTTAATTTATTTATAGCATCGTCCATAGATATTTTTAGATCTATCTGGTTTTCTTCAGTATTTTCTACAACAAATTTTATATTATCTTTTAAGTTTAAATCCTGATTTTTAAGAAGGACAAGTGCTTGAGGAACAGCTAGAATATTATTATCACCGTAAAGATTTGTAATATGTATTTTAATCTGATTATCCTCTTTTGTAACTCTATCAACTTTTAATCCCTCTGATTCAGTAAGTCCTGCTGATACTAAGATTGCTAAATTACTATCATTTTCTATATTAGACTTAATTTCAGCATATGGGGTTATATTTTGATAGGATTTCGTCATCTGAATTTTTTCTACTTCAAAATCTAATTCTTCTTCTTGTGTCTTATTTGTAATTGTGTCCTTACCAGTACAAGAGGTAAGTAAAGTGAGAAGAATTAATATAAGTATTGTTATTTTTTTATTCATTTCTACCTCCTTTTTTATATTTTACTATACTTTAGGGTAAAGTCAACTATAGCAAAGACTTTGACAAATAAAGGCTATAATATATAATATAATGAATAGAACTAACGTTCGGTAAAGAGGTGGATTATATGAATAAATTTAAAATAGAATCAAATTTTAAGCCAACTGGTGATCAACCACAGGCTATAGAATCCTTAACTCATGGAATAGAGGAAGGATTAAAACATCAAACCCTAGTAGGGGTAACTGGTAGTGGTAAAACTTTTACTATGGCTAATATAATTGAGAATGTTCAAAAACCAACACTTGTTATTGCTCATAATAAAACTTTAGCTTATCAGTTAGCTTCAGAATTTAAGGAGTTTTTTCCAAATAACGCAGTAGAATATTTTGTAAGCTATTATGATTATTATCAACCTGAGGCATATGTTCCACAATCAGATACTTATATAGAAAAAGATGCCTCAATAAATGATGAGATTGATAAATTAAGACACTCTGCAACAGCAGCTCTTTATGAAAGAAAAGATGTTATTATTGTAGCATCAGTATCTTGTATATATGGCTTAGGAGATCCAATTGATTACGAGAATTTGGTAGTATCTTTAAGGCCGGGTATGATTAAAGATAGGGACGAAATCATGAAAAAATTAATAGATATACAATATGTTAGAAATGATATAAATTTTGAGAGAGGTACTTTTAGGGTTAGGGGAGATATTTTAGAAATATTTCCTGCAGGTTCTAGCGAGAATACTATAAGAGTTGAATTTTTTGGAGATGAAATAGATAGGATTGTGGAAACTAACTATTTGACTGGAGAAATAATTGGTTTAAGAAAACATGTATCAATTTTTCCTGCATCCCATTTTGCAACAACGGATGATAAGATTGAAAGAGCTATAATAAATATAGAGAAAGAGTTAGAGGAAAGACTTAAGGAGCTTAAAGATCAGGATAAATTATTAGAAGCTCAAAGACTAGAGCAAAGAACTAGATATGATATAGAAATGTTGGAGGAAATGGGGTTTTGCCAAGGTATAGAGAACTATTCTAGACACTTGAGTAATCGTAAGGAAGGTTCTAGACCATTTACACTTATTGATTATTTTCCAGATGATTTTTTAATGATTATAGATGAGTCTCATGCAACGATTCCACAAATTAGGGGAATGTATAATGGAGATAGGGCAAGGAAGCAAAATTTAGTAGATTATGGATTTAGATTGCCATCAGCTTTAGATAATAGACCACTTAAATTTGATGAGTTTGAATCTTTAATAAACCAAATAGTGTATGTTTCAGCAACACCTGGACCATATGAAGAGGAGCACTCTGAAAGTTTTGTAGAACAAATAATAAGACCAACAGGCTTACTAGATCCAGAAATAGAAGTAAGACCTACAGAAAATCAAATTGATGATTTAGTTAATGAAATAAATAAGGTAATAGATAGAGAAGAAAGAGTCTTAGTAACGACCTTAACTAAAGTTATGGCAGAAGATTTAACTTCTTATTTTAAAGAGATTGGTATAAAGGTGACGTATTTACATTCTGATATTGATACTATAGAAAGAATGGAAATAATAAGAGATTTAAGGTTAGGTAAACATGATGTTCTTGTTGGAATCAACCTATTAAGGGAAGGACTAGACTTACCGGAAGTATCCTTAGTGGCTATTTTAGATGCAGATAAAGAAGGTTTTTTAAGATCTAAAACATCATTAATGCAAACGGCAGGTAGAGCAGCAAGAAATGTTAAGGGAAAAGTTATAATGTATGGTGATAAAATTACTGACTCTATGAGGTATACACTTTTAGAAACTGAGAGAAGAAGAGAAATACAAGCTTTATATAATGAAGAAAATAATATTACTCCAAAATCTATAAAGAAGGAGATTAGGGATATAATTGCTGCTACAGTCTTAACAGATGATTCCATTAAATATGAGGATGACCTGAGTAATGAAGAAATTTTAGCAATGATTGATAATCTAGAGAGAATGATGATAAAGGAAGCAGAGGAGCTTAATTTTGAAAAAGCTGCTGAAATTAGGGATAGAGTTATAGAGTTGAGAAAAAAATTATAGGGAGTGTTGTTAGTGGAAAAAGATGAAATAGTAATTAAAGGAGCTAAAGAAAATAATCTTAAAGATATTGATTTAAATTTGCCTAGAAACAAATTTATAGTAATTACAGGTTTATCAGGTTCAGGTAAATCATCTTTAGCTTTTGATACAATATATGCAGAGGGACAGAGAAGATATGTAGAGAGTTTATCAAGCTATGCAAGGCAGTTTTTAGGACAGATGGATAAGCCTAATGTTGAGTTTATAGGAGGATTATCTCCTTCTATTTCAATCGATCAAAAAACAACATCTAAAAATCCTAGATCTACAGTAGGTACAGTAACAGAAATTTATGATTATTTGAGATTACTTTATGCTAGGATAGGCAAACCTTATTGTCCGAAATGTGGAAAAGAAATAACAAGTCAGACAGTTCAACAAATGGTTGATAATATAATGGATAATCCAGATAGAACTAGAATTCAAGTACTTTCACCACTAGTAAGAGGTAAAAAAGGTGAGCATAGGAATATTTTTAAAGATATACAGAGAGAAGGATTTGTAAGGGTTATTGTAGATGGGGAAATGTATGATATTTCTGAGGAAATAAATCTAGATAAGAATAAAAAACATGATATAGAACTAGTTGTTGATAGATTGATTATAAAAGAAGGTATAGAGGATAGACTATCAGATTCTTTAGAAACTGCCTTAAAAATGTCCAACGGCTTAGTTTTAATAGATTATATAGAAAGAGAAGAAAAGATAATGTTTAGTGAACATCTTGCTTGTGTAGATTGTAATATAGCTATTGAAGAGATATCTACAAGAATGTTTTCTTTTAATAGTCCTTTTGGTATGTGTAATAGTTGTGAAGGCTTAGGTTTTCATAAGCAAGTTGATCCGGAGCTTATAATTCCTAATAAGGAATTAAGTATTAATGAGGGAGCTATTTCTCCATATGCTAACTCAGCTAAGGATACTTATTATTATAAAGTTTTTAGAACAATAGCTGAAGATAATAATTTTTCTTTAGATGAACCACTTAGTAGGGCTCCTAAAAAATTTATAGATGAAATCTTATATGGAACAGATAGGGAAATTAACTTTGATTTTCTATCTCAATTTGATAAAAAATCTGGTCTGAAAGAGTATAGGGGTAAATTTGAAGGTATAATACCTAATTTTGAGAGAAGGTATAAAACGACTAATTCAGATGCTATGAGGAAGAAAATAGATGGTTATATGACAGAAAAGAAATGTCCAACTTGTAAGGGCAGAAGACTTAGAGATGAAGTTTTATCTATTAAAGTAAATGGATTAAATATTATAGAGACTACGGAAATGTCTATAGATAAGTCTCTAGAGTTTTTCGAAAATCTTAAATTAACAGATAAAGAAAAGATAATAGCTGAACAAATATTAAGGGAGGTTAATGAAAGATTAAAATTCTTAATAGATGTTGGATTAAATTATTTAACTCTTTCTCGTATGGCAGGAACCTTATCAGGAGGAGAGGCACAAAGAATTAGATTAGCAACTCAGATAGGTTCTAGTTTAGTAGGTGTAATATATGTATTAGATGAACCAAGTATCGGGCTTCATCAAAGAGATAATCATAGATTACTTAGCACCTTAGAAAATCTAAGGGACTTAGGTAATACTTTAATTGTAGTAGAACATGATGAAGATACAATGAGAACAGCTGATTATATAGTAGATATAGGTCCAGGAGCTGGAGTTCATGGGGGATACATTGTGGCTAAAGGACCTGTAGATGATATTATAAAAAATAAAAACTCTATCACAGGCCAATATTTATCAGGTAAAAAGAAGATAGAGATACCAAAGGAAAGAAAAAAACCATCAGATAAATGGATTAAAATTATTGGAGCCAGAGAAAATAATTTAAAAAATGTAGATGTTAAAGTACCAATAGGATTATTTACATGTATAACTGGAGTTTCTGGATCAGGAAAATCATCTTTAATTAATGAAGTCTTATATAAATCTTTAGCTAGAGATTTGAACAAGGCAAGAATAAGACCAGGACTTCATAGAAAGGTTGAAGGACTGGACTATCTTGATAAAGTAATAGATATAGATCAATCTCCTATAGGTAGAACGCCAAGATCAAACCCTGCAACATATACAGGAGTTTTTGATGATATTAGAGAGCTATTTGCAATGACAAATGAAGCTAAAATGAGAGGATATGAGAAGGGAAGATTTAGTTTTAATGTAAAAGGTGGAAGGTGTGAAGCTTGTAGGGGTGATGGAATAATACGAGTGGAGATGCATTTTTTATCAGATGTTTATGTACCTTGTGAAGTATGTGGAGGAAAAAGATATAATAGAGAAACACTTCAAGTTAAATATAGAGGTAAGAATATTTCTGATATTTTAAATATGACGGTAGAAGAGGCCTTAGAATTTTTTAAAAATATACCAAAAATCACTAGAAGATTGCAGACTTTATTTGATGTTGGATTAGGATATATAAAGTTAGGACAATCTTCAACAGAGTTATCAGGAGGAGAGGCACAGAGGGTTAAGTTAGCTACAGAGTTATCTAAAAGGTCTACAGGAAAAACAATATATATTTTAGATGAACCAACAACTGGTCTGCATACTGCAGACATTCATAGATTAATAAATGTCTTAGACAGATTGGTAGCATCTGGGAACACCGTTGTAGTTATAGAGCATAATTTAGATGTTATAAAAACTGCAGATTATATTATTGATTTGGGACCTGAAGGAGGGGACCAAGGTGGAGAAATAATAGCCTCTGGAACTCCTGAAGAAGTTGCTAAGGTTGATGCCTCTTATACAGGGAAATTTTTGAAAGATATACTAAATAAAGAAATATAAAAGTTATAATAACTAGAAATTGGGTAATTATATAATTGAGAAGATAATAAAGGAGAGATTTTAATGATTAATGAAAAAGTAGCTAAAATGTTAAATGAGCAAATCAACTTAGAATTATTTTCATCCTATTTATATCTAGAGATATCTAATTATTTCGCAGACTTAGGTTTGGATGGATTTGCACATTGGTTTCAAATACAGGTGCAAGAAGAAATTTATCATACAGACTTAATTATTGAATATTTACAAGATAATGATGTGAGAATTAAACTTTCTCAAATAGGTGATCCAAGTAGAGATTATAAAAAACCAATTGAGGCTTTAGAAGAAGCATTAGAACATGAAAAAGTTGTAACAAAAGCTATTCATAAGATATATGAAGAGGCTATGGAAGAAAAAGATTTCCGTTCTATGAACTTTTTAAATTGGTTTGTTGAAGAACAAGCTGAAGAAGAGGCAAGCGCTACAGAATTAATCGATAAGTATAATTTATATGGTGAAGGTAAAAGAGGCCTATATGCTTTAAATCAAGAGTTAGGTTCTAGACCTGAATTATATGTTTTCCAAGAAGAAACAGAAGAATAAATAAAATAAAAGGGCGATAGTCATATGACTATCGCCCTTTTATTTTATTTAAATAAGAAGTGTAGCAAATTTTATTAAAGTACTTCTAAGTCTACATCCATAGCTAGACTTATTATTACTGGGGATTTTGATAATGCTATCTTAGCTAACTCTGTAATTTCTTCTTTAGAAGCTGAAGTATCTGCATCTAAAGTGATTTTAGGATTTAAAATTCCCCCATTACCTTCTTCTAAACCTAAAAATACTGCAGCATTTAGGTCAGCATCAATATTGGTTTTCATTTTATTTATTTTTATACCTTTTTGACTAGCTAAAACTTGGAAAGTAATAGCAAAACAACTTGCAGCAGCAGCTATTAGGTTTTCTACTGGATTAGCTCCAAGGTCTGTTCCACCTAAAGGAGTAGGTTCATCTACTATAAAGCTATCAAATTCTCTAATTTGAGCTATATTTTCTACTCCATCCTTCCATTCAATATTAGCATTCCAAGATTTCATTTTTAAGCTTGGATCTTCTTGCATTGCTTGAACTGTATCTTTAACAATTTCAAAATTTATATTATTCAAATTAACAAACCTCCTCTGGTATTATAAATAATAATAACAGATATAAATTAATAGGTATGTAATCTTCCTTACATTATTCTAAAAAGACCCATAACTTATTATCTTTTATTTTAAGAAGACTATTATCTATTAGTTTATTTATAATAGAAGTAACTGTTTCTCTTGTAGATCCAACCATACTAGCCAAATCTTGGTGCGTAATATTCACATCGATAGCTGACCATTGGTGGATTTTATCTGGGTCGAAAGCTAGTTTCTTTAAAAGGAAAATTAACCTTTCTTCTACTTTTCCATAAGCTACTTGGCTTAATATTTCTGTAAGTTCATTTATTTTATTAGAAAAAGATTCTAAAAATTTATGAGAAATTTCTGGGTTATTTATCACAGTTTCAACTATCTCACTCTTTTTTACTTTGGCAACAACTACATCATCTAAAGCTTTAGAAATTATGGAGTTATTTTTATCTGTAAAAATGTTGGCTAGGTGGATGAAATCACCTCTAGATAAAATACTAATTACACATTCTTTCCCATCTTTATGGATGTTAAATATATTTGCATGCCCTTCTAAAATAATATATATATAGTCTAGGTCAGAATTAGGCTTTAAAATTAGTTCACCTTTTGAAAATGAGGTTATATCTTTAGAATTAAGCCATTTATCTGAAATGTTTTTAGGGAATATATTTATAGAATTAGTAGTACTAATGGGACTTTCAAAAAACATAAAATACCTCCTAATATAAAATTTTATTAGCCTTACAAGTTATTGTATTGGATTTTACTGAGTTTTTTAAGCAATCCATGCATTGCATACATTTATTAAAAGTTTTGTTATTTAATGAATGGTGAATAAAATTATAATCTGCTATTATAGGATTTCTAGTTGTTATGAAATCTAAATTTTGATTTTTAATAAATTTATCCATATTTTCTAGTGAATTTGAAAAAAAGTCTGTAATAATCGGAATTTTAACATTCGACAAAGACTCTATAAAATCTTTTTTGTACCAAATAGTATTAGAGGCTTTAATATTATATTCAGCTTCTAAAAGATTATGCTTTTTAGTACTTACGTTTAATATATCAGGACCTAAACTTTTTAAAATAGTTAAAAAAAGCTCTAGATCTGATAGGGTTATATTATTATCAAAAAAATCATCAATATTACATTTAATTGATATTAAAAAACTAGGGCTACAAAACTGTCTAATACCGTTTAGTATATCTTTTAAAAAATTAAAGTTATTAAAGATGTTCCCACCATATTTATCCTCTCTTAAGTTTGTATTACTAGATAAAAATTGTTGAATTAATTGGCCATTTCCTGCTTCCAATTCTATGCCATCCATACCAGCTTCTTCAGCAACTTTGGCTGCTATGGAGAATCTGTTTATAAGAACCTGGATGCCTCTTAATGTGAGTTGAGTTGGCTTAATACCATTGAGTTTTAACACAGATGGACCAACTATTTTGTCTTCATCTAAAAGACTTTTATTTCCTAAAATACCAGGATGATTTAACTGAAGTAAAACTTTACAGTCTTGTTTATGAATAATATCTGATAGCATTTTTAATGATTCACAGTAATTAAGCCCAACAGCAGATAGTTCGTTTTTATGGCTTATGCCAGTTTCATCATCAACCTTAACAGGTTCTGTAATTATTAAGCCTACACCTGACTGGGCTATATTTTCATAGAAAGATAGTAGTTCACTAGTCACTTTGCCTTCATTTGATGCTAGTCCTGTATAGATTGCTGGAAAAGTAAGTCTGTTTTTAATGGTTTGGTTTTTAATAGTATAAGATTTTAATATATTATTAAACTTCATATAAACCTCCTATAAATTAAGTATATAAAGCTATAGTATCATAAATTTAGGATATAAAAAAAGGCAGATATATCTGCCTTTAGTAAAAACTCTATTAAGCCAATCTTGAGTAAAACTCTACTACTAATTGGTCATCAATTTCTATTGGAATTTCATTTCTCTCTGGTTCTTTAGTTAATTTTGCTTTAAACTGTCCCTCGAATTTTTCGATATATGGGAAACTATTTAACAAGTTATCATTGAAATTATCAGCAAACATTTCAACTTTTTGAGATTTCTCTCTTAAACTTAATTCATCCCCAACATTAACTGCATAAGAAGGAATATTAACTTTTTTACCATTAACTAGAATATGTCCATGAACAACCATTTGTCTAGCTTGTCTTATTGATGAAGCAAAGCCCATCCTATAAACCAAGTTATCTAATCTAGTTTCTAACATTCTTATTAAGGCATTACCTGTTAAATCTTCATCTTTTAAAGCTTTCATAAAATAGCTTCTGAATTGTTTTTCCATAACACCATAATAAGCTCTTAACCTTTGTTTTTCTAGTAATTGCCTACCATATTCTGTTAATTTTTTATCTGCTCTTGAAGTTCCTCTTTCTGATCTATTCATTGCTTTTGGATGTCCGCAAACATTTAATCCTAATCTTCTAGATTGTTTAAATCTAGGTCCCATCATTTTAGCCAATATTATCATCTCCATAAAATTATTGCCGCGATAATTTTTAGCCTTCAGACATAATAACACATATAAGGATAAAAGTAAAGAGTATATAAAATATATATTATAATAAAAAAAATTAACTTATGTTATAATTTACTTATTATAAGGAGGAGTTTATATGGAAATATTAATCAAAAATATAGATCTTTTATCTATGGACGGCAAAAAAGAAATAGAAAAAAATATGAATATTTTTTTAAAGGATGGAGTAATAAAAGATATTTATCAAGGTGATAAAAACTATAATGTAGAAAAGATTATAGAAGGTAAGGATAAGCTTGTTATGCCAGGTTTAATAAATGCACATACACATTTAGGTATGAGTATTTTAAGGAATTATGCGGATGATTTGCCTTTACATGAATGGTTAACAGAAGCTATTTGGCCAATTGAAGCAAAGTTGACAGAAGATGATATATATTGGAGTTCCTTACTAAGTATGTTAGAAATGGTAGAGTCTGGAACAACTACATTCTCAGATATGTATTTTTTTATGGATAAAGTTGCTGATGGTTTAGAAGTTGTAAAAATGAGAGGCGTTTTAGCAAGAGGTATGGGAGAAGAAGATGATGAAAAATTAAATCAAGAAAAATTTGATGAAGTTCGTAAACTATACAAAGCTTACAATAATAAGTTTGATGGTAGAATTAAAGTTATGGTTGGGCCTCATGCTCCTTATACTTGTGGTAAAACCTTTTTAAAAGACTCAATAAGTCTTGCTAAGGAACTTAATACAGGAATACACATACACTTATCAGAAACAGAAAAAGAAGTAGAAGAAAGCTATGAAAAACATGGCATGTCTCCTATAGAATATGCAAAAGAACTAGGTATGTTTGATGTACATACTTTAGCAGCACATTGTACTCACTTAAGTGATAAGGATATAGAAATTCTTAGAGATGAAGGAGTTTATCCTGTAAATAATCCAGGAAGCAATTTAAAATTAGCTGGTGGATTTGCTAGAGTTAAAGATATGTTAGATGCTAAAATTCCAGTTTCACTGGGGACAGATGGTTCTTCTAGTAATAATAATTTGAATATGTTTGAAGAAATAAATTTAGCAGCACTTATAAATAAAGCTATAAATAAAGATGCTACAGCTGTATCAGCCTATGAAGCTTTAGAGATGGCAACAATAAATGGCGCTAAAGCATTAGGATTAGAAGATGAAATAGGATCTATAGTTGTAGGTAAAAAGGCTGATTTAATAATAATTGATCTTGATAAAACTCATTTATATCCTAGACATAACTTAATATCATCTCTTGCATACTCTGCTCAAGCTTCAGATGTGGATACTGTTATAATAAATGGGGATATAATAATGGAAAATAGAAAGTTTAATAACATAGATGTGGATAAAATTATAGATGAAGTTGAAAAAATTCAACAAAGGCTTATAAAAAATTAAAGTATATAAATTATATAAAGTCTACCCCTTCTGTAAACTAATAACAGTAGGGGTGAATTTCTATTTCTTTGGGCTTATAGAATAATTTGTAAACTTATGATTTTTAAGCTGGATTGAGCTGAAGCTGACAAATATGAAAATATTAAATTTAATATTCTATCTATAAACCATATAAATAAGATTATAAGACTTTTTATAAATTGTATAAATTAATTTAAATCCTAAAAACCTATTAGAAAGATGATAGTAATTATTATTAGATTATAATTAAAGTAAGCTACCATTGAATCTTACAATAAGATTGGGTATGTAGTATAATGAATGGAATAGTTGTTCATAAAAGGGAAGTGTAGGAGGTAGAAAGATGTTCGATAATATATATGAAGTAATAGGAAATACTCCTATGATTAAATTAAATAAATTAAGAGAAGCAGGAGAAGGTGATGTATTAGCGAAGTTAGAATTTTTAAATCCATCATCTAGCATTAAAGATAGAGCAGCTAATTATATGATTTTAGATGCAGAAGAAAGAGGTATATTAAAACCAGGTGGTACTATTGTTGAGCCAACTAGTGGGAATATGGGGGTTGCCTTAGCTATGATAGGAGCTTCTAAAGGATATAATGTTATTTTGACCATGCCAGAAAGTATGAGTATAGAAAGAAGAAAGTTAATAAAGGCTTATGGAGCTAAGATTGTATTAACAGATTCATCAAAGGGTATGGCAGGCTCTGTAGAAAAAGCTAAACAATTAGCTGAAGATAATAATTACTTTATGCCTTATCAATTTTCTAATCAAAGTAATAGAAGAGCTCACTATGAAACCACAGGAAAAGAGATAATTGAGGATACACATGGTGAAATTGATGCATTTGTTGCAGGAGTAGGGACAGGTGGAACTTTATCAGGGGTTGCTAAAAGATTAAAGGAATATAATGGTAAAATTAAAATCTATGCTGTTGAACCTGAAACATCACAAGTTTTAGCGGGAAAAAAGGCAGGTCCCCATAAAATTCAAGGAATAGGTGCCAATTTTGTACCAGAAATATATGATGAATCATTAGTTGATGAAGTAATTAGTATTAGCAATGAAGAAGCCTATAAATATTCTAGACTTCTATCTGAGAAAGAGGGAATTTTAGTAGGAATATCTGCAGGTGCAAATGTAGCAGCTGCTAAAAAGATTGCTAAAAAACTAGGAGAAAACTCAAAAGTAGTAACAGTTTTACCAGATACTGGGGAGAGATATCTTTCTACAGATCTTTACAGTGGAGAGTGATCTTATGATAAAAGACATAAAAGATCAGGCTGAAAATATTTTAAGGCAAGATCCTGCAGCTAAGTCTATATGGGAAGTAATCTTGCTTTATCCTAGTATAAGAGCTTTTATTTATTATAGATTGTCCAGATGGTTTTATAAGAGAGAGTTTTTTATGCTTGCTAGATGGATCTCTCAAGTAGGTAGACGTAGGACAGGTATAGAGATTCATCCAGGTGCAAAAATTGGGAGAAAGATGTTTATAGACCATGGAATGGGTGTTGTTATAGGCGAGACAGCTGAGGTTGGAGATAATGTCTTAATCTATCATGGTGTAACTTTAGGTGGAACAGGTCATGATGGAGATAAAAAAAGACATCCAACAGTAGGTGATAACGTAGTTATAGGAACTGGAGCTAAGCTATTAGGCCCCATAGTTGTAGGTGATAATGTTAAAATAGGAGCGAATGCAGTTGTACTATCTGATATACCTGATAATTCAACGGCAGTAGGTATTCCAGCAAAAGTTGTAAAATAGCCTAAATGTTAAAGGGCTATTTTACATATTTTTACTTTCAAATATAGGCTTTAAAAAAAGTGCTATATGCTATAATATATAAGGAGTAAATAAGGCGAAAGTCTTAGATAGAATTTTAGGAGGGGTTTAATTAATGAATATTGATGAAAAATCTATTAATACTTTAAGGGTATTATCTGTAGAGGCTATAGAAAAAGCAAATTCAGGTCACCCAGGATTACCAATGGGGGCAGCACCTATGGCATATACTATTTGGAGTAATATGAGACATAATCCACAAAATCCAAATTGGTTCAACAGGGATAGATTTATCTTATCAGCAGGACATGGTTCTGCATTATTATATTCTCTATTACATATTTTCGATTATGGGGTGGAGATAGAAGATCTAAAAAACTTTAGACAACTAGGAAGTAAAACACCTGGTCATCCTGAATACGGAGATACTGTAGGTGTTGAGTCTACAACAGGTCCACTTGGTCAAGGTATATCTACAGCAGTGGGTATGGCAATGGCAGAAGCTCACTTAGCTGCTAAATTTAATAAAGAAGATAATAAAATAATAGATCATAATACCTTTGTTTTAGTTGGGGATGGAGATTTAATGGAGGGTATTAGTTATGAAGCCACATCTCTAGCTGGTAACCTAGGGTTAGGAAAATTAATTGTATTATATGATTCAAACTCTATTACTATAGAAGGTGGTACTGATTTAGCTTTTACTGAAGATATTAAATCAAGATTTGAAGGCTTAGGTTGGGACTATTCTAAAGTTGAAGATGGAAATGATATAAAAGATATAGAAGAAAAGATAAAGGCTGCTAAAGAAGTATCCGATAAACCATCTATAATAGAAGTTATTACAGAAATAGGTTATGGAAGTAGTGCAGTTCAAGGGAAAAGCGCTGCTCACGGGTCTCCATTAGGCAAAGAAAATATTGAGGAAATGAAGAAAAACTTATCTTGGGAAGAAGAGGGAAGCTTTATAGTTCCAGAAGATGTTAAAGAACATATGAGTAACAAAGTTCAATCACTAGCTGAATATGAAAATGCTTGGAATAAACAATGGAATGATTATAAGGCAAAATATCCAGAATTAGCTAAAAAACTTCAAGCTTGGATAAATAAAGATTTAGATTTAGACTTTTTAGAATCAGAAGAGTTTTATGAATTTGATAAAGGTTATTCTACAAGAGAAGCTTCTGGCATAGTTATTAATAGATTAGCGGAAAAATTAGATAATTTATTTGGAGGTTCTGCTGACCTAGCTCCTTCTAATAAAACTAATATGGATAAGAGAGAATCTTTTACTAAAGATAACTATAGTGGTTCTAATATTCATTTTGGTATAAGAGAACATGCTATGGGAGCAGCTTTAAATGGTATAGCATTACATGGTGGTTTAATAAGTTATGCTGGAACTTTTCTAGTATTTAGTGACTATATAAAGCCTGCCATTAGATTATCAGCTTTGATGAAACTACCTGTAACTTATGTTTTAACTCATGATAGTATTGGAGTAGGTGAGGATGGTCCAACTCATCAACCGATAGAACATTTAGCTATGTTAAGATCTATACCGAATTTTGTTACTTTTAGACCAGCAGACAGTAGAGAAACTGCAGCAGGTTGGAAGGTAGCAATTACAAGTAAGGATAGGCCAGTAGGACTAATATTATCAAGACAAGGTCTTCCTCTGTTAGATGGAAGTGGTGATGATGCTAGAAAAGGAGCTTATATAATAAAAGAAGAGAAAAATGAAATAGATATTATATTACTAGCATCAGGTTCAGAGGTTAGCTTAGCAATTGAAGCAGCAGAGAAGTTAGAAGAACAATCTATAGGTACTAGAGTAGTATCCATGCCTTCATGGGAATTATTTGAAGAGCAAAGTGAAGAATATAAAGAAAAAGTATTACCTTCAGGTAAGAGAAAGAGACTTGCGATAGAGGCTGCTGGAGAATTAGGATGGTATAAATATATCGGATTAGATGGGGATATTATTGCTATGACTAGCTTCGGTGCATCTGGACCAGGTAATGAGTTATTTGATAAATTTGGTTTTACAGTAGATAATATTGTTGATAAGGCTTTGAATCTATAGTTTTAACTTTGAAATACAAGTTATAAATAAAAAAATTATGGCGATTACTGTCTAATTATTAGACAGTAGTCGTTTTATTATATCTAAGATAAAAGGATAAATATATTAGAATAGATATCATGAAATTTATTATAAAGAGTAATTAAGTATTATTAGTATAAATAGTAGCTTACATAATAAAGTTAGAGTGGTAAATTATATGATATAATAATCTTATAAAAATGTAAGGAGGAGTACAATGAGTAAAAAAGTAGTATTTAGTGGTGTACAACCATCCGGAGAGTTAACTTTGGGTAATTATATAGGCGCGATAAAAAATTGGGTAGACCTTCAAGATAAGTATGAGTGTAATTACTCTATAGTAAATTTACATGCAATCACAGTACCTCAAAAAGCTAAAGATTTAAGGAAAAACACATTAGATGTGTTAGCTCTTTATATAGCAGCAGGTTTAGATCCAGAAAAATCAACTATTTTTATACAATCACATGTACCTGAACATATTGAATTAATGTGGATATTAAATAGTATTTCATCTATGGGTCAACTATCTAGAATGACACAATTTAAAGAAAAATCACAAAGGGCAGAAGAAAATTTAAATGCTGCATTATTTACTTATCCTGTTTTAATGGCGGCAGATATTTTAATTTATAATACTGATTTAGTACCAGTAGGCGATGATCAAAAACAGCATTTAGAACTGGCTAGAGATTTAGCAGAAAGATTTAATAGTAGATATAGTGAAACATTTACTGTGCCAGAACCTTTAATACAAGAAGAAGGGGCTAGAATCATGAGCTTACAAGAGCCTAGTAAAAAAATGAGTAAGTCAGATGATAATGAAAATGCTTATATTCTTCTTTTAGATGACAGGAAAACTATTATGAGAAAAGTTAAAAGAGCAGTAACCGATTCACTAGGTGTTATTAAATATACTGATGAGCAACCAGGTTTAAAAAACTTAATAAATATATATAGCGTTTTATCAGGAAAGACGGCTGAAGAAATAGTAGCTGAGTATGAAGGAGAAGGCTATGGAATTTTTAAAGAAGATTTAGGAAATCTTATAGCGGACACTTTAGAGCCAATAAGAGAAAGATATTTCGAAATAATTGAGGATAAAGAGTATTTAGAAAAAGTTTATACTAAAGGTGCTAAAGATGCAAGATATAAGGCGAGAAAGGTTTTAAGTAAAGTTCAAAGAAAAGTTGGTTTTATTCCAATAAAGTATTAAAAAGGCTAAATTTTTAGCCTTTTTTTAATGTAATTTAATAATTATGTAATACTTCTCTATGGTATAATAAAGATTATAATAATAGGGAGGTAGAACTTAATTGAAAATAAAATATAAGAAAGGACTAGTTTTAACAGGATTAGTAGCATCAATTATATTTACATCATTCCAATCTAGTGCTGTAGAGATTTTATATAATCATAATAATAAAGAAAAGATTTATTTAAATGGAAAAGAAATAGAACTTCCTAAAGAAATAAAAGCAGACACAAAGGAGTTTAGAGGAGTATGGGTTTCTACAGTTTATAATTTAGATTTCCCAAAGAAAAAAGGATTAAGCAAGGAAGAATTTAAAAAGGGATATTTGGAGCTATTAGACAATGTTCAAGACTTGGGTTTAAACACTATAATATATCAAGTAAGACCAAAAGGAGATACTTTTTATAAGTCAGAGTTAAATCCATGGTCTGAGTATTTAACAGGAAAAGAAGACCTTTCCCCAGGTTGGGACCCTTTAGATTGGATGGTGGAGCAAACACATAAGAGAGGATTAAAATTTCATGCTTGGTTTAATCCATATAGGGTTACAACTAATAGTTCATTTACATCAAGTAAATTGGAGGATTTATCAAAACTATCAGAGAAAAATTGGGCAAGGAAAAATCCAGATTATGTATTTAAATATGATGGTAAGTTATATCTTAACCCAGCTGAACCAGAGGTAGTAAACTTTATAAATGAAACAATTATGGAGGTAGTTGAAAATTATGATGTTGATGGTGTCCATTTAGATGATTATTTTTACCCTAGTAAAAGAGTAAATACTGAGGATTTTTACTCCATTGAAGAAAAAAATTCTTATGAAAAATATGGGTCTAATTATGGGAGAGTATCTGATTGGAGAAGAGATAATGTTACTAACTTAGTATCAAAATTATCAAATTCTATAAGAAATTATAATAAAAATTATGATAAAAAGATAAAATTTGGTATAAGTCCATTTGGTATTTGGGGGCATAAATCAGATCATCCTGAGGGTAGTAAAGAAGGAGTTGGGTCTAATACTCCTGTAGGTTCTATGGCATCATATGATTATCAATTTGCAGATACTAGAAAATGGGTAAAGGATAACTTGCTAGACTATATAGCACCTCAGATCTATTGGACTTTTGATGAAAAAGCCGCACCTTATGCTGAACTTGTAGACTGGTGGTCAAGACAAGTTAAAGGAACAGATGTTGACTTATATATAGGTCATGCTAACTACAAGAAAAAAGAACTTATTAGTGATCCAAGGTGGAGTAATGAAAAGGAGATTTCAAATCAGTTGAAGTTTAATAGTTTGTATGATGAAGTTAAAGGCTCCATTTTCTTTAGATATGAATCTTTATTAAAAGATAAAAAAAATATTGCAAATAATAAATTTATAGATATCTTAAAGAATAAGCATTATAGAAATATTACTACATCATCAAATGGAAAAGATATTGAAGAAGAAAAAACTAATAATGAAAAAAGAGAGATTTATGATTTAAATATTAAAGCTAGTATTTTTGGTAATGTTTTAGAATGGAAAGATTCTAAGGACAGTGAAAATGAATATTACTCAGTTTATAGAGAAGAAGTAATATCTGGAGGATATAAAGATAAAAAGAAGTTAGGCAATGTATTTAAAAGTAAAAAACAGATTGAAATGGGATTTTTGGATGATTCTTCAGAGTTTGGGAAAAGCTATAGATATACTATTATTTCTTATAAAGATAATGAGCAAAAAAATATGATTAGAATAACTTTATAAAACTGACTAAATTATCAGAAATATGTTATAATTAAGTTAGAAGAAAAAGATAAGCTTATAGGAGGGGTTTATATGAAAAATATATTAGTACCTATAGATGGTTCTAAAGGTTCTCAATTAGCTTTAGAAAAGGCAAAGGAGTTAGGTGAACTTAACAATAGTAAGATAACAATATTAAATGTTATTTCTAACTTAATGAATAATCCTTATTTATTAGAGTATGATCATAAATTGGAGATAAATGAAGTGTTCTCTCAACAGGCTAAGGAAACCCTAGAAAAGGCTATGGAGACTTTTGAAGATTATTCTGGAGAAATAAAAACAGAAGTAAGATTGGGAGACCCAGCGCAAGAGATAATAGACGAAGCGGAAGAAGGAGGATATGATCTCGTTGTTATGGGTAATAGGGGGTTAAATGCATTTTCGAGAGTAATGATGGGTAGTGTGTCAAACAGAGTTTTAAATCATGTTAAAACTTCTGTTTATATTGTAAAAGGATAAAGTTAGCTGGCCGATCTTATTTAACTGACGAGTGTAGGAGTGATAAAATGAAAAGATTTTTAATACCAATAGATGGATCTGAAGGATCTATTTTAGCATTAAGAAAAGGAATGGAACTAGCTAATAAATATGATGAAAGTGAAATAACACTTTTACATGCAGCCAAGGATTTTAGAGAAGATATGCCAAATTTTGATGAAAACTTATGTGATGAAGAAAAACTAGATAAACTTTTTGACTTAGCCTTTCAACAAGGAGAAGAAGTTTTAAATGAAGCAAAGTCTATATTGAAAGAATATAATGGCAATATAAAAACTATAGTTGAAGTATCAGACCCTGCAAAACTTATAATAAAAACTGCAGAAAATAGCGACTATGACCTTATAGTCATGGGAAATAGAGGATTAAGTATGTTTTCAAGAGTTATGTTAGGAAGTGTTTCTTCTAGAGTAATGAACCATGTAGAAACCTCCATATATATAGTGAAATCTTAATTTAAATAGAATTTTAAACTAAAGGCACCTAGGAGGGTGTCTTTTTTATTTACTTACTATTGCATTAGAAGTAATATATAATATAGTATAGATTAATGAATAGAGGGAGATAATATGTCTAAATTAGATTATAGATTGAGAATATCTAGTGAATTAACAGTTAAAGAAATAGAGGATTTTATTAAAGTTTTTAATGATGTATTTGAAACAGAATATAATACTGAATGGTTTAAATGGAAATATTTAAAAAATATATATGGAGATTCCTATATGGTTATTGTTTACGATGGAATTAAGCCAATAGCAGTTAGAAGTTTTTGGAGAAATGATATTTACGGTAAAAGAGCTTATCAACCTTGTGATACAGCAGTTATAAAAGATTATAGAGGAAAAGGAATCTTTTCTAAGATGACAAAGTTAGTTTTAAATACTTTAGAGGATGAACTAATATATAATTATCCTAATGATAATTCTTATCCTGGTTATGTTAAACTAGGATGGAAAGTTAAGCATTACTATTATCTAAAGCTTGTAATATCTAAAAAAAGACTATATTCACAAACTGATAAAATAGAAGATGAATATTTCAAATGGAAATTTTTATCTTCTCCTACATCTAATTATTATTATACAAAATATAAAGATAAATCATATTTACTTTACAAAAGAACTAGTAATATATATTATGTACTTGGTAGATTTAATTCTGATATAGAACATGGACTTGAGAAAGTAGATGTAGGGATTTTATTTAGTTATACTACTAAAGAGACACTTATGTATAAATTAATAAAAAATAGAGCAAGAATTGTTAGTTATGATAAAAATGATAAATATGGTGATGTTAATATACCTGTGTATAAGGGAGATTTTTTTTAAAGGGGAGTATGACATTGGTAAAGAAATTAGCAAAGTTAGTTTTAAAGTATCCTTTAAGACTTATAAATTCTATTTATACTAGAAGTTACTATTCTGAGGGATTGAAGAGTTTAGGTTGGAAGATAGATGAAATAAGTAAAGATGAAAACGTTCTTATAATAGCTCCACATGTTGATGATGAAACTATAGGGTTAGGCGGAACCTTAATTAAACATAGGAATTTAGGATTTAATGGGACTTTAGTATATGTAGCAGACGGAAGCGGAGCAGTAAGTAATTTAAGTGAGGAAGACCTTATTAATGTTAGAAAAGAAGAAGCAAGAAAGATTGCAAGTATATATGGTATTGAAGACTTATATTTTTTAGACCATAAAGATTGTAACGTAAATTTTAAAGATCAGAAATCTGTAGATAAAATTTTGAAGATACTAAAAGAATTAAATCCTGATAGAATATATACACCTTTCTTATTAGATGGACACGTAGATCATATAAATTCAACAAAACTTTTATTAAGGGCACTATCTATATGGAATAGATCTTTTGATAATATTTGGATGTATGAAGTAAATACTCCTAATGATTTAAGGATTATAAACAGGGTAATATCTTTAAATAAGAAAGAATTTAAAGAAAAAGAGCAAATGTATAAATACTTTAAATCACAAGGTGTCATGGGTTTTGATGCCTATAGTCTTTTAGATAAAAGAAAAGCCTTATTAACTAAAAATATTAATACATATGCGGCTGAAGTATTTATTAAGCTAAGTTTAGAAACAGCATCAGAAGTAAGTCATATGTTAGAAGAAGAAGGTTTTAGGCCGGATATGTTGAGACAACTTAGTAGTCAATACAATATGATGCTGGCTTTTTTAAAAAATTCTAGACTTAAAAGGAAGTTTAATAATTACTTAAACTTTATACTAAAAGAAAAAATTATAGAGGGTGAGATACAGAATGATAAGGGATTTATATAATAAAAAAACAAAGATAGATAATGATACTTTTATAGCAGACTCTGCAGATGTTATGGGAGATGTTACTATAGGAAAAAATAGTAGCATATGGTATAATGTAACAGTTAGGGGAGACCTTAGCTATATAAGTATTGGTGAAATGACCAATATACAAGATAATGCAGTAGTTCATGTAGACGATAATGAACCTTGCATAATAGGAGATAATGTTTCAGTTGGACATAATGCAGTAGTTCATGGATGTACAGTAGAAGATAATTGCTTAGTAGGCATGGGTTCCATTGTTTTAAACGGGGCTGTTATAGGTAAAGGAAGTATGATTGCTGCAGGCGCAGTAGTCTTAGAAAATGCAGTAATACCACCAAACTCACTAGTTGTGGGTATACCGGGAAAAGTGGTAAGAGAGCTAACAGAAGATGAGATAAATAAAAACATATGGAATGCTGAAAGATATGAAAAACTTTGGAGAAATGAACATATATAAATAAGACTGGAAACAGTCTTATTTTTTACATATTATAAAAGGAGTTACAAGATGAAGTCTTTTTTAACAATAGATGAAGTTTATGATTACTTAGAAAAAATTTGTGAAGAAGTACCAGAAAATATCTTTAAAAGCTTAAATGGAGGAGTTATTTTATCAGAGGATTTAAAGTACCATGAAGCAAGTATAAGTAAAAAACCCCTTTATATTTTAGGAGAGTATGTTAAAGATTATATGGGGCGTACTATTTTTATTTACTATGGATCTTTAAAAGAAGCTCTTAAGTATGAGGATGAAGAAGTAATATTAAAAAAATTACGTGAAGTCTTACACCATGAATTTATACATCACATTGAAGATTTAGCAGGAGAGAAAGATTTAAAAATTGAGGACAAAGTTTTTTTAGATAAATATAAAGCTTCTATTGACTAATAGAAATTAAGCTTAATTGATTAATATATAATAATGACTTATAATATTTATATATAAATATAGAGGAGTGTAAAATTTGATTGAACTTAAGAAGAAGATAAAGGAACAAGGTGATATTAAAAAAGGTGAATTAGTAAAAGTAGATAGTTTTTTAAATCATCAAGTAGATATAAAATTAATGAATAAAATTGGAAGAGAGTTTAAAAAAAGATTTTCAGATTTAAAAGTAGATAAAATCTTAACAGCGGAAGTATCAGGCATAGCTGTTGCTGTTATTGCAGCTCAATATTTTGATGTAGATGTAGTTTTTGCAAAAAAAAGAGAAAGTCAAAATTTGTCTGAAGAAGTTTACTCCACTGATGTTTATTCCTATACTGGCGGTAAAACATATAAGATAATGGTAGATAAAAATTACATAAACGAGGGTGAAAACATTCTTATTATAGATGATTTTTTAGCTAACGGTAAGGCTGTAACAGGTTTAATAGATTTGGTAAATAAAGCAGATGCTAATCTTGTTGGAATAGGAGTAGCTATAGAAAAAGGATTTCAAGTAGGCGGACAAGCTTTAAGAGATGAGGGAATTAGGTTAGAGTCTTTAGCAATAATTGATAGTATAGAAGATGGAAATATAGTATTTAGATAAACTCTAGTCATTTGGCTAGAGTTTTATTTTTACCTATATGACCTATATTATATAAATAATAGGAATGTTTTTAAGATATTTTAATAAATAATAGGAAAATTCTTAATAATCTAGAAAAAATATTTGAAAAATCTGCCAATAACTGGTATTATTTATTAGCCATGATTATTAAATAAAAAATTATTATGCAATATAACTATTTAATTGTACTAATAATTTGCTTTAATTAGCAAAAAAGTATATGATTAGATTTCTGTTAAACATATTCAAGCTAAAATCCAAAACTTACTCATACTTATTACATAAATATAAAAGGAAGACATGGGAAGGGTTGATTGGTTTGTTAGATATTAGTAGAAATACAGATGTAAATATTGATCTAAATAAGGCGACATTAACTAATAACCAAGAGGTTATTGTAGCTAAGAAGCAGAATGGATATCGTATATTTGTGAGTAGGGTTGGATATAGAGAGTTTTCTATTCATAATAGTTTGGAATATATTTATGTCATAAAAGGGAAAATAAAGCTGAAATTAGAAAATAAGATTGTCGTATTAAATGAGGATGATCTTATATTTATAGGGTCTAATATCCCACATATTATAGACTATATGGAAGAGGATAATATAGCCTTGGTGCTTCAAATTCATCCAGATGAATTTGAAGATGCTGAAAGACTAAAAGGATTAAAATCAAGATTAATTTTAGAAAAGCAGGAAAAAGAAGATTTTAAATTAGCTATGTCTATGTTATATAGGGAAAGTCTAGGTGCTAGTATAGAAGATGATCTTCTGAAGGACTATTGGGATAAGCTAGTTAGTTCTGACTTAGATGAGGGTAGATTTTTAAAAGAGCCAGAGGAAATGAGCATAGACAAAATAGTGATAAAAATTACTAAAGATTTACAAAATCTTATTAGTAATACAGGAGATACTAGATTAGATAGTTTAGCCAAAAAATATAATATAAGTTATTCACACTTATCTAGGAAATTTAAAGAAATAATCGGTGAGAACTATAGAGATTATCTTTTAAAACTTAGGTTAAATTATGCTGTTAATTTATTAATAAATACAGATGATTTAATTACAAATGTTGCAATAGATGCAGGATTTAAGAGTATAAAGAATTTTAATAGATCTTTTAAAGATTATTTTAATATACCACCATCTGATTTTAGAAAAAAATATGATTCTGAAAGTAAAGTATTTTATGATGATGAACTTTATAAGGATCCTAAGACACAGGAATTTTTAAAAAGAACATCAGTTTTAGAGAGAAATAGATATAGACATTTAAATATAGGATTAAAAGATGATAGTATCTTAAAGAATCATAGATGGAGAAAAGTTATAGACTTATATTCGATAATGGATTTGGAAAGTGGTATTACTAATTTAAAGGAAATATTATCAAATTATAAAAGCTCTAGTATAAGTATAAGATTGATTTATCAAGATGGTAAGTTCCACTTATTATCAGCAAGTGGTAAGGTTATATTTCTTGAAAGTAAGGATAGAGAAGAGCTTGTTAAAGCTTTAGATAGTAATAATATAAGGCCGGTAATTCAATTAGCTTTTCCATTACAAGAAGGATCTATAACTAAAGATTTACAAAGAGATAAGATAGAAAAATATTTAGAAAAAATTATAAAGTACAGAAATTATATTTTAGAAAACGTTAAAGAACAAAATTTAAGAGAATGGAAGATAGAGTTATATGTAAGAAATATAGAGAGAATAGTTAGTTCTGAAGATGAGTTAAAATACTATAATTATTTCTTAGAAAGCTTTATAAAGAATGCGGTGGATGGCTTAGAACTTCCATATGAAAATATAGGTATTTATATAGGAAAAGTTCATATATTTAATAATAATGATTTTATCGATAAATTAAAAGATTTAAATTTAGATAAATATCCAGGTATATTCTTCAGATTAGATGTTCTTTGTGATGCTAATGAAAAAGACTATAAGAGAAGTTATGAGTTTTTAGAGAGAGAAATTAATAGAATAAGGGATTCTATTAATCTAAGAGATAGTGATAAAGTTGTAATAACATTTAACTATGTGGATGGGTTTTCAAGCAAAAGTAAGCGTTATAAATCTTATTACTATAGTGTTTTATACTTGAGAATATATCTAGATCTAGTAAAGTTAGGTGTAAATGTATCCTCAATAAATATAATTGATAGAAAAAATCATAAAATCAAAGATTATGCTGTTGAAAATACTCCCGCAGGTATAAAAAGAACAGTATATTATATATCTAAGTTGATAGAGGGCTTAGAGTCAGATATCATACACTTGAAAAATGGTGTTATGGTAACAAAAGATCAAAACTCAATTTCAATATTGATGTTACCAAAAATTATGACAGAATCAGAATTAGCATTAAATGAAAATAAAGATATTTTCAAAATTCAAATAGAAGATATTAATGGTGAATACAAAGAAACTAGGTATGAGCTTCTTCAAGATATAACTTTAGTTGAAGATAAAATGATTGGATTAACAGAAAGTGAGTACTTCTATTACCAAACAATGAATATGCCTAAGTTTAAAGTTGACTTTAGAGATATAAATAAAGAATACAACCTAGATATAAAGAAGAATCAACACACCATAAAACTTATAAAATTAACCAGAGTAAAGTCTTAGATATTAATCTAAGGCTTTTTTTGTTAAAATATAATAAAAAAAGTAAAAAAGCAAAAAAAGGGAAACTTGTCGCAAGTTTTGGCTAGTATATTTTTTAAAAAAGTAATAGAATATAATTAGAACAGATGAATAGAAGAGACAGAGCGAAAATTTGCACGTTAAAATTTATGTATAAGTATGAAATAAGTTTTGTTGGGTTTATTTATTTAGTAATAATGGTATAAGTAGAATATATTAACTAGCTTGAATTTAGTAATTTTGGCAAAATTTAATAAATTAAATAAGGAGATGAATTAATTCATCTCCTTATTTATGTATGATTGGATGGAAATTTAAGGTAAATAAAATTTAATAGGTGGTGGGAATATGGATAATTTATTTGATAATCTAGATGACTATGATGAGGAAGACTACGATGATCATAGTATAAATTTTAAAAATAGTCTTCTAGGAGGTTATAATAAAGATAGTGTAGATGACTATGTTTCGGAACTAAAGAAGTCTATGGAATTGACAAAATTGAACTTCGAAGAGCAAATAAAAGATGTTATATCAGAGAAGGAGCTTATAGTACAAGAAAATGAGCTTTTAAAGATACAATTAAATGAATCACAGACTAAGATAAGTGACTACAATAAACAACTACAATTATTACAGGATGAATATAGTAACTTAGAGGAAGCTAATAAAAGATATGATGAGGACTTGAATATTTTAAGTCAAAAAGTTGTAAAGATGGAAGATATACTAAATAGTGAGAAAGAAAAATATTCATCACTCTTAGAGCAGTATCAAGAAGGACAAAAAATATTAAAATCTAGAGAAGAAGAAATAGCTCAATTTAATGAAATAAAAGAAGACCTGGATAAAAAGCTTTTAATGAAGGATAAGGAAGTTAATACTATAAATAAAAAATTGGAAAACAGATCTATAGAAATAAAAGAAAAAACAAGTGAAATAGAAAATCTGAAAAATATATTAGTTTCTTTAAAAGATGAAAATGAGGATTTAAAAACTCAAATAAGTAGTAATGAATTATTAGTGGAAGAAGGGAATAAATCTAAAGATGAAATAGATTTAGTAAAGTCTCATTTAGCTGAAAAAGAAATAGAATTAGAAGATTTAAAATTAGAGATTGAACAATTATTGAAAGAACAAGAATTAATTTTAGAGCAATTGGAAAATGAGAAAAAAGAAAAAGAAATAGCGCTAGAAAATTTAAGAAATAATAAAAATGTTGATAACTCAGAAAAACTAGAAGAGTTACAAGTTATAATTAATTCTTTAGAAAAAGAAAATATGGAAATAAAAGAGACATTGAAAGAAGAACGTTTAAAATTAGATGAGAATAACAATTTAAATAATAGTCATCTTGAAGAAGAATTATTACAATTAAAGACATTATTAAAAAATGAGCAAGAATCAAAAGTATCTTTAGTAGAATCTTTGGAGAAACTGAAATTAGAAAATAGTAAATTAGAAGAAGAAGTTACTCTACATGAAGATTTAAGAGAAAAATTTGATATATTATATTCTAACTATAAAGACCTTGAAGAGACAAATGAAAAACTTAACATTGATAAAGAAGTTTTAAAGGAATATATAGAAAAAAATCAAATACAAGAGAGAGAGTTCATTTTATTATCTAGAAATGCTGAAAGTTATAGAGAAAAAGTACACTCTTTAGAGAAAGATATATTAAATTTACTAAAAGAATTAGAGAAACAAGAAGATAATATGCAAGAAGTAATGGATAAGTACGATAAAGATCAAATTAAAATTAGAGATTTAATGAAAGAAAAAATAAATTTACAAAGTAAAAATGTAGATTTATTAGAAGAATTAAGGCTAGCACATAAAAAATTAAGTCATGAAAAACAGAAAAATAAATTTAGTGAAAAACAAGATGAAAAGAGATGGAATGACCTTATTAAGGAAGGGGAAGAAGTAAGCAAGACAAAAGATGGAAGAGACTCTATAATAATTTTAGATGAAAGTACAAGAGAATAGTATATAATATATGAGGGTTTGTATTTACAAACCCTCATATATTATTATAAGAGGTGATTATTATGGAAGAACATTCATTATTAAAAGGAGATATAAAGAAGACCTTCTTCACTTACTTACTACCAGCTATTGGTGGTATGCTAGGAACAGCAGCTTATGTAATAGGAGACACTATTATTATAGGAAGAGCCTTAGGATCACAAGGTCTAGCAGCTTTAAATATGGTTTTACCTATATTTAGATTGGTAAATGCAATAGCATTAATGTTAGGAATAGGTGGAGCTACACTAATGTCTATATACAAAGGAAAAGGGCAGGAAGATAGGGCACAAGAGGTTTTTAATACATCAATATTAGTGTCAACATTTATAGGATTATTATTAATTCTTGTAAGAATATTCTTTTTAGATAAGTTAGTATTATTCTTAGGAAGTACAGATTATACATTTGATATGGTGAAGTCTTACTTAGGCATATATTTATATTTTAATATATTCACCACATTAAATGTTGCTCTTGGCATATTTATTAGAAATGATGGTTCCCCTAGATTAGTTATGATATCTACTTTAATTAGTAGTATATTCAATTTGGTTGTTGATTATATATTGGTATTTATTTTTAAATTAGGAATTTGGGGAGCTTCTTTTGCAACAGCTATAAGTCCAATAGTAAGCCTATTAGTTTTAAGTATACATTTTGTAAAAGGAAGAAATAGTATAGATTTTAATGTGTCATATTTAAACTTTAGTCATATGGGAAGGATACTTAGAAATGGTTTTCCTAGTTTTATAATAGAATTTTCTATCGGGATAGTTATATATATTTTTAATATGGTTTTAATAAAAATAGGAGGAGATTTGGCAGTATCAGTTTACGGAATCATTATAAATTCATCTCTTTTTGTATCAGCTATATTTAATGGAGTAGCTCAAGCTATTCAGCCCATAGTAAGTATTAACTACGGAGCTGGAAAAGAAGATAGAATTTTAGAAGCTGGTAGATTGGGAATTATATCAGCTTTTATATTAGGTATTTTTTTCTCAGTAATAGGACTTTTATTTCCAACATGGTTATCAAAACTATTTACTAGCGAAACAGGTGAAATTATAAATTTAGCAACAACAGCTATACGACTATATTTTATTTCTTTCATATTTATGGGAGTAAATATATCTGTTATATCTTATATACAGTCCAAAGAATATATAAAACCATCAATAATAATATCTTTATTACGTGGTAGTGTTTATGTAATTGCTTTTTTAATACCTTTATCTAAAATCCTAGGATTAAATGGTGTTTGGCTTAGTGTACCATTAGCTGAATTAGCTACGTTTATCACCTATATGACTTTAAATAAAGAAGTAAAGGAATTAGTGATTTATACTATAGGAAAATAATATTTTACAATTAGTAAAAATATGGTAAACTAATACTATAATACTAGGACATTAAAATTTATTATTTCACCTTCAAATAATTAGCTAGAAATTTATAAATTGTTAAAGATATGATAGTATAAAATGGGAAGGGTTAATGATTTGAATTTTAAAACTTTAATTTTATTTTTAGAATTAGAGTGTAAAGTTTAATTAGAATACTAATGACTACTTTCTAAAATATAGCTTTAATTAAATCTAAGTAATAAATGGAGGTGACTAGATGGATAAAAATGAAAATCAGCTTTTGTATGGTGACATCCGCAGTATATTTTTTAAGTTTCTACTTCCTAGTATTGGTGGTATGCTTGGGAATTCATTATATATATTGGGAGATACAATCATGGTCGGACAGGCCTTGGGAGGGCCGGGCTTAGCAGCTGTTAACTTATCAATACCGATGTTAAAATTAGCTAATAGTATTGGTTTGGTTACAGGAGTAGGAGGCGCGACAGCTCTAGCTGTTAATAGAGGCCGCGGAGATATGGAAAGAGGTAATGAAATATTCAACTTATCATTAAAAGTTGGTATAATATTAGGAGTAATTTTAACATTTTTAAATTTTATATTTATAAATGAGATTACTTATTTGTTAGGGGCTACAGAGTATTCATTTCATATGACTAAAATATATTTGCAAATTGTAATGGCAACAACAGTACCAACTATACTTAGTATAAGTTTGGGTTTATTTATAAGAAACGATGGTTCTCCTAACTTAGTTATGTTTGCATCTTTAGCAGCTAGTTTTTTTAACTTAGTTTTAGATTATGTATTAATATTTATTTTTGATTTAGGTATTATGGGAGGAGCAATAGCCACAGCCTTAAGTCCAATAGTAGCTGTTTTAATATTACTAAGCCATTTTACAAAGGGTAAAAACCAATTAGTCTTTGAGAAAACACAAATGAATTATGGATTAATAAAAAGAATAGTTCAGAACGGTGTACCAAGCTCAATAATAGAGTTATCAGCTGGTATTGTAGTATTTATGTTTAATAGTGTAATTATGAATATATCGGGTGATCTGGGGGTTTCCGCGTATAGTATAATTGCAAATTTATCATTAGTATTTAACGCTATATTTAATGGTATGGGACAAGCGATACAACCGATAGTAAGTATAAATTATGGTGCTAAAAAAATGGATAGAGTATATAAAGCTATGAAATTAGGCGTTATAACAGCATTTATATCTGGAATTATGTTCTTTTCATTAGGATACTTTATACCTGATAAATTAGCTTCATTATTTACACAAGATACAGGGGAACTCTTAGCAATAACAATTAATGGTATAAAGCTTTATTTCTCCGCATTTATTTTTATGGGCGTAAATATTGTATTAACATCTTATATACAATCTATGGAATCTTATTATATATCTACAATTATTTCTTTGTTAAGGGGTAGTATATATATTATTCTAGTACTGATTATCCTACCTAAATTTTTAGGAATAAATGGAGTATGGCTAACTGTTTTTATTGTTGAGATAATAACTCTTCTTACTTGTAGCTTTATGTTCGATGATTTTAGGTTGGCAGTTAAATATGTATTAACAAAATAAGTTGAGGTGGAGTATGAAAAAAAAGTTAGGTTTATCTATGCTGGTTTTATCACTTTTGGGAAATGTTGTTTATGCAGAAGAGCATATTAAAATAAAATATAATTTAGGAGAGAAATTTATAGAGAGCAAGGAAGCTTTTATTGAAAAAAATAGAACCTTTCTTCCTGCAAGAGAAGTTGTAAAAATACTAGGTGGAGAGATTAACTGGAACTCTACTAATCGTGAAGTTAATATAAAGAATAAAAATAAAGATATATTAATGAAGATAGACGATAACAAGGTATTAGTTAATAATAAGCCAATTAAATTAGATACAAACGCTGAAATTCGTGGTGGAACTACTTATATACCTATAAGATTTGTATCAGAAGTTTTAGGATACAATGTATCCTGGGATGGAGAGAGAAAAGAGATTCATATTTTAGAAGATAGTAAGGCAGGACATGGTGAATTATCTTCAGAAGAGCTAAAATTAGCTAAATTAATAAATGAGTATAGAAAATCACAGGGTAAAAAAGAGTTAAAAATTTCAAAATCATTAACGAAAGTAGCTAGACTACATAGTATTGATCAACAATATAATTATAAAAATAAATTAGATTATAGAGGGATAAAAGGGAATTTACACAGCTGGTCTGAAAATGGTCCATGGTCACCTGTAGTATACACTCCTGATAATAAATATTGTGAACTTATGTGGAATAAGCCTAGAGAAATAACTTCTTATCCTGGCAATGGTTATGAAGTAACTTATTGGAATAGCAATAAGGCAACGGCTGAAAAAGCACTTAATAGCTGGAGAAACTCTAGAGATCATAATAATGTGATAAGTAGTAATGGTCAATGGCATGATTTGAATGTTATGGGAGTTTCTGTTTATAAAAACTATTCTAATGTTTGGTTTGGTGTAGAGGAAGATCCTGAGGGATACTATAGTTTAGACTAGTTGACAAATTAAGGATATAAAGTTATAATGATTTTTAATATAGAGCTTTGATGAAGAGGAGTAATTATAACACTTTTAATTAGAGAGGAACTGGTTGGTGTAAAGTTCTAAAAGGTTTATAATGAAGGTAGCTTCTGAGCTTTTAAGCTGAAATTTTAGTAGGTTTAAAGGGTTACGCCTTATAGTATTGAGCAGCCATATAATGTTTATATGGAATTAAGGTGGTACCGCGATCCTCGTCCTTTTCTAAGGAGAGGATTTTTTTATTTTGAATGGAGGGATTTTATGATAGAAAATTTACCAACAACCTATAATCCTAAAGATTTTGAAGATAGATTATATAAATTTTGGTTGGAAGAAGATTTCTTTAAAGCAGAAGTAGATGAAAACAAGGAAGCTTATACAATAATAATGCCACCACCAAATGTAACTGGTAACTTACATATGGGGCATGCTCTACAAAGTACTTTCCAAGATGTTTTAACTAGATGGAAAAGAATGGATGGTTATTCAGCTTTGTGGTTACCTGGGACTGATCATGCTAGTATATCAACAGAAGCAAGAGTTGTTAATAAAATAAAGAATGAAGGAAAAAGTAAAGAAGACTTAGGTAGAGAAGGCTTTTTAAAGGAAGCATGGGAATGGACAGAAAAATATGGTGGAAATATAAGAAATCAAATGAAAAAAATTGGAGTTTCCTGTGACTGGTCAAGAGATACTTTTACTCTAGATGAAGGCCCTAGCAAAGCTGTTAGAGAAGTCTTTAAAAGACTATATGATAAAGATTTGATATATAGAGGAGATAGAATTATTAACTGGTGTCCTAATTGTAGTACAGCAGTCTCAGATGCAGAAGTAAACCATGAAGATAGTAATGGTAACATTTGGCATGTTAAGTACCCTATAAAAGATACAGATAATTATATAGAGATTGCTACAACAAGACCTGAAACTATATTAGGAGATTTAGCAATCGCTGTAAATCCAGAAGATGAAAGATATAAGGATTTAATAGGGAAAACAGCAATAGTTCCTTTAATAGGGAGAGAAATTCCAATTATAGCTGATGATTATGTTGATATGGCATTTGGATCAGGTGCTGTTAAAATTACTCCATCACACGATCCAAATGACTTTGAAATAGGAGAAAGACACGGTTTAGGACAGTTAGTAATAATGGACGAAGATGCTACAATATCGGATGATGCAGGAAGATATGAAGGACTTGATAGATTTGAAGCTAGAAAAGAGATGGTAAAGGACTTAAAAGAAGCTGGATATTTAGTTGATATAAAGGACCATGAAAACTCTATAGGGCATTGTGATAGATGTAATACTATAATAGAACCATTGATATCTAAACAGTGGTTTGTAAGTATGGAAGATTTAGCTAAACCAGCTTTAGAAGCTGCAAAAAATGGAGATTTAAACTTTATTCCAGAAAGATTTAAAGGTATCTATGTGAACTGGCTAGAAAATATTAGAGACTGGTGTATATCAAGACAGCTTTGGTGGGGTCATAGATTGCCAGTATATTATTGTGAAAATTGTGGTCATGTAAATGTAACAAAAGAAGAATCTCTTGATAGATGTGAACAGTGTGAAAGTGAAAATATAAATCAAGACCCAGATACTTTAGATACATGGTTTTCATCAGCATTATGGCCATTTTCAACTTTAGGATGGCCAGATAATACAAAAGAAATGGATTACTTCTACCCAACAGATGTTTTAGTTACAGGTTATGACATAATATTCTTCTGGGTAGTTAGAATGGTGTTTTCTGCCTTAGAAAATACTGGTAAGTTACCTTTTAAAGATGTAGTATTAACGGGACTTATTAGAGATGAGCAAGGTAGAAAAATGAGTAAATCATTAGATAATGGAATAGATCCTTTAGATGTAATAGAGGAGTATGGGGCAGATGCCTTAAGGTTTACTCTTGTTACAGGTAGCACTCCAGGAAATGATATGAGGTTTAGTTATAGCAGGGTCGAATCAAATAGAAATTTTGCAAACAAGCTTTGGAATGCTACTAGGTTTGTTTTAATGAATTTAGACGAAAATGTTTCTATTGAAAATATAGATTTGGAAAAATTAGAAGAAGAAGATAAATGGATATTAAGCAGAATGAATACGACTATAGATAAAGTTACTAATAATTTAGAAAGCTATGATCTAGGTCTTGCAGCAGATAGAATTTATGATTTTGTATGGGATGATTATTGTGACTGGTATATAGAGATGGTAAAATCAAGGTTATATGGTGAAAATGAAGATAGTAATAAGATTGCTCAACAAGTATTACTATTAGTATTAGAAAATATATTAAAGGTTTTACATCCTTTCATGCCATTTATAACTGAGGAAATTTATCAACATCTACCGATAGGAAATTCAGCTTTAATAATTAGTAAATGGCCAAAATATAAAGAGACTTATAACTTTGAAGAATCAGAGAAAGCTATTGAGTATGTAAAAAATGCAATAACAAGGATAAGAAATATAAGGGCTGAAATGGATATAATACCTTCTAGAAAATCAGAACAGATATTTATAACAAAGAATGAAGATGTAAAGTATATTATATCTAAATCTGAGAGATACTTTAAAGATTTAGCTTCTGCAGAAGCTGTAAGACTATTAGATGATTCATCTGATATAGTTGAAGAAACAGTTTCTGTAGTATTACCTGAAGCTGAAGTATTATTACCTTTGAGTGAATTAATAGACTATGAAAAAGAATTAGAAAGACTTGAAAAAGAAGAAAAGAGACTTCAGGGAGAAATCAAAAGAGCAGAGGGTAAGCTAGGAAACAAAGGATTTATAAACAAAGCTCCTAAAAAACTTGTGGAAGAGGAAGAGGAAAAATTAAAAAAATACAAATCTATGTTTGAAAATGTTATAGAAAGAATTAATGAGGTAAAGAAAAATATATAAAAAAAACAGTAGTAAATAGATGACTATTTACTACTGTTATTTTCTGTTATTAAGATATTTAGTATATTTTGATAAACATACTCGGTATTATTTTTCCACAAATCAGATATCTTTTTAGCTTGTTCTTCATTAGGAACATCTAAATATATACTAAAAAGAATATCATCAGATTCTATAAGTCTTAGATTTACTACAAATTGTTGATTTTCTTTTTGGTAAAATTGTGAAAAAACTTCTCTTTCTTCTTTTTTATCTTTTACAGTTTTTATAAATTTTTTTTCTACATCTTCTTTAAATTCTTTAAGAATTCTATCTTTAAAATAAGATAAGGCGATATTACCCTTATCAGTTATACTATAGAATTCTTTTTCTAATTTAGTAACCCTTATGAAGCCAGATTCAACTAGCTCTGATAAATACTGTTGAACTAGGAAATAGTTCATATAGTCTTTTTCTAGCATAAATTCGGTTATTGTCTTTTTAGTAAGCTTATAGTCAGACTTACTTATAAGGTAAAGTAAGAGTAGTTTATTTTGTGCAAGCTCTTCAGTATTCTCTATAAACATATACAACCCCTCTTCCTAATATCATATATGAATTATACCACATATAGTCTTAAAAATAAAAAGGCTAATATTTGTTATATAAAAGAGAATTGTGTTATACTAAATGAAAATAAAATACTTTTTATAATTTATGAGGATGATAAAATATGGATTTAGAGTTGATATACGCAATAACTATTTTAATAATTTTAGTCAGTATACAATATACATTAAACTTAATACTTAGAGAGATAAAGTCGCTTAGAATTTCATTAATAAAATATAAGGATATAGACGATATAACAAGGAGGTAATTATGGAAGAATTACAATTAGATAAAGGTAGAATTTTATATACGAGAGAAGAAATTGCAAATAGAGTTAAAGAGTTAGGTAAACAAATAAGTGAAGATTATAATGGAAGGAAATTAATAGTAGTTTCTTTACTAAGAGGAAGTTTTGTTTTTACAGCAGATTTAGTTAGAGAGATAACTGTTCCAGTAGAAGTTGATTTTATGACTACAGCAAGTTATGGACATAGTGAGGAGTCTACAGGCGAGGTAAAAATTATCCATGATTTAAAGGCTGATATAGAAGGTAAAGATGTATTGATTGCAGATGATATAATCGACTCAGGTAGAACTTTAAGAATAATTAAGGAGTTTTTAGAAAAAAGAAATCCTAGAAGTATAAAAATTTGTACAATGCTTGATAAACCTAGCAGAAGGACAGAAAAAATAGATGCTGATTATGTAGGTTTTACTATTGAAGATTTATTTATTGTAGGTTATGGACTAAATTATAAAGATCACTATAGAAATATCCCTTATATTTTTACATTTGATGACTAAATTATTTTGTAAAATAATTACTACAAAAAGGAGTAGATATGTATAAAGATTTTGCATTAATATATGATGAGCTAATGAAGGACTTTAATTATAATGATTGGGCTAAATATATAATAGATATATGGAAAAGTGAAGGCTTAGAAACTGATAGCATTTTAGAAATGGCTTGTGGAACAGGAAATTTAACAGAGATAATTGGAAAAAACAATATTCAAATAGATGCATTTGATCTCTCAGAGGACATGTTAAGTATAGCGGATAGTAAGCTAAAAAACTATAGTAATGTCAATTTATATAAGCAAGATATGAAAAGTTTTAAGTTTAATAGAAAATATAAGTCGATTATTTCAATATGTGATAGTATAAATTATATCACAGAGGATTTAAATGATGTATTTAGTAATGTCTATAATCATTTAGAAGATGGTGGTTTATTTATATTTGACATAAACTCTAGTTATAAATTGAGAGAAGTAATAGGAGAGAACATATTTATAAATGAAGATGAAAATATTTTTTATACCTGGGAAAATAATATTTTAGATAATAAGATTGAGTTTTATTTAAATTTTTTTATAGAGAATGATAAAGGGTTTTATGAAAGATTCGATGAATTGCATTATCAAAGAATATATGAAGAGGAAGAAATTATAGATAAGTTAAAAAAAGAAGGTTTTAGAAGTATAGACTCTTATAAAGCGTTTAGTTTTGAACCAGCTGATAAAACAACTGAGAGAATTAATTTTGTAGCTAGGAAATAGGAGGAGATTTATGGATTATTTAGTGAGGGCTATTGATGAAGATGCTAATATTAGAGTTTTTGCAGCTACAACTACTGAAATGGTAGAGAAGGCAAGAAAAATACATCAAACATCCGCAACAGCCTCTGCTGCTTTAGGTAGAAGTTTAACAGCGGGAGTTATGATGGGAAGTATGATGAAAAATCAAGAAGACCTATTGACTTTAACAATAAACGGTGGCGGTCCAATAGGTAGAATAGTAATAGTTTCAGATTCGATTGGTAGTGTTAAAGGATATGTATCTAATCCATTAGCAGATAAGCCACAAAGAGAAGATGGAAAACTTGATGTGGGAGCAATAGTAGGTAAAGAAGGGCACTTATCAGTTACTATGGATCTAGGTTTAAAAGAGCCTTATGTTGGATATTCAAATATGTTTACAGGTGAAATAGCTGAAGATTTAGCCGGATATTACGCTATATCCGAACAGCAACCTACTGCTATCTCATTGGGGGTATTAGTAGATAGAGATTTATCAATAAAATCAGCAGGCGGAATTATAATACAATTATTACCCGGCGTAAAAGATGAGGACATTGATAAAATAGAAAATAGTTTAAAAGATTTAAAACCTATATCAACATTGATCGATGAAGGTATAAGTCCTGAAGATATTATCTTAGATATATTTAAAGAGTTTAACATGAAAATTTTAAAAAAGACTCCTATAGAATATAAATGTGACTGTTCAATAGAGAAGGTTAAAAGTGCTATTGCTAGTCTAAATATAGATGAAATAAAAAGTATGATAGAAGAGGATAAAGGTGCTGAAGTTATTTGTCATTTCTGCAATACAAAACATCTTCTAGAAAAAGAAGATTTAGAAAAAATAATTGTTGACAAAAATTAAAAAAAACTATATAATAGAGATTGTGATTATGAGAGATTACTTAATTCTCTATTATATAGTTAATAATTTGCCCAAATAGCTCAGTCGGTAGAGCAACAGACTGAAAATCTGTGTGTCGCTGGTTCGATTCCGGCTTTGGGCACCAGTTAAACAATTAAGCGGGAGTGGCTCAGTGGTAGAGCATCGCCTTGCCAAGGCGAGGGTCGCGAGTTCGAATCTCGTCTTCCGCTCCATAGGGCGACATAGCCAAGTGGTAAGGCCGAGGCCTGCAAAGCCTTTATCTCCGGTTCAAATCCGGATGTCGCCTCCATATTAAAATCTACTGATCTCAGTAGATTTTTTTGTTATGAATATAAATAGGAGGGTATTATGAAAAAAGAAATAATGGAAATAAAATGTACAGGTCATAAACCAAGCTATGCTAATGAATTTGCAGCTGGACTAGATTTACGTGCTAATAATGAAATACTTATAAAACCGGGGGATATTGTAGATATAGAATCAAAATTAGCTATGGCAATACCTAAGGGACATTTTGGAATGGTAGTTGCTAGATCCGGTTTATCATATAAGCATCAAATAAAACTTATAAACGATGTTGGTATAATTGATGAAGACTATAGAGGCGAAATAGGAATAAGATTAATAAATGAAGGTAAAGAGAGTTATAAAATAGAGTCTGGGGATAGAATTGCTCAGATGATTATAATACCATATGTACAACCAGAACTTAAGTACGTTGATGAGCTAGATGAGACAGATAGAGGGGAAAGAGGTTTTGGTAGTACAGGAAGATAAACAGACAGAGGTCTGTTTATTTTACTTTACATTAGTTATGAGTTAATCTTTATATAGTGATATATAGTTATTAGGTCTAGAAAAATTAATTATTATATATTATTATATAAATAAGTAGGTGTATGTTATGAATCCCTTTATTCCTAAAGGAAAAGGAAATATTGTAATAATTGATGCAAGAGTAAATGAAGAAGTTATTAAAGGACTGAAAGAACTTAAGCTTAAAGTAATAAAAACTATAAAATGTAAGGCTGTAGATGAGAGCATTGCATATCATCCAGATATTGTGATTCATCCAATAGATAGAAATACTTTGGTTATAGCCCCAGAGGTGTATGATTATTATAATCAGCAACTAAGTAAATATGGTTTCAATATTATAAAAGGGAAAAGTTTTCTATCTAAAAGGTATCCATTGGATATAAGTTATAACGTAGCTAGGATTGGAAACATAGCTATTCACAGGAAAGATAGTACAGATATAGAAATAAAAGAAAGATTTAGGCGAAATGGGATAAATTTGATAGATGTAAAACAGGGATATTCTAAATGTTCGTTGGCCTTATTAGGTAATAACTTAGGCGTTACAAGCGATATACCAATATACAATTTGCTTAAATCAAAAGGCTATAGTGTTCTTTTAGTATCACCAGGTAATATAGATTTACCCGGTCAGAACTATGGCTTTATTGGAGGAGCTTTTGGAAATCTAAGTGAGAATGTAGTTTTAGTATCTGGACATCTAGACAAGCATCCAGAAGGAGAGAAAATTAAAGCTTTTGCAAAAGAGAATGGCAAAAAATTATTGTTTTTATCCAATGATATACTGCTTGATGTAGGAACGATTCTAGTACTAGAAGGTAGGGGTGAAATTTTTGATAGAGATAAGAGGATGTAGAAATCCTAAAGAAGTCAGGGCAATTATAGAGCTTTATTTACAGGACTGGGATATATCTATATATGATGATTATCATGAAGATAGATTTATTTATAAAATAAAAGTAGAAAATGATATAGAGGAGGATTTTTATAGAATCTTAGCGGATGCATTAGAAGAAATAATGATAGAGGAATATTTAGATAGTTTTATATATAGTAGAATAAATAAAATATTTGCTCATCAATATTTAGAAACAGTTGATAGTGCTGTTGGTAGAATAAAGAGAGAGATAAAAACGTCATCTTTATATTTGGATGAGAAGATAAAGATGAAGGAAGATCTTACAAGCTATATAGAAGAAGTAAAGTCTATAGATATAGAGGGATATATGTATTTTAGATTAATAGACTATGTTTATATTTTAGATATAGCTATTGATAAAATAATGTCTGTTCTCAAAGAAGAAATAAGAGTTAAAGGTTTTATTGAGATGATAAAGTATTTAGTTCAGACTCATAGCTGTAAAGAGAGTATTTTGAATGTAATAATAGATGATAATGACTTTGTTTTAAAAGATGCTGAAAATAATATTGTTGGGCTAGATATTATTGAAAAGATAAAAAAGGAGTCTTCCGAGTTAAATCCTAAAAAATATGATATTATTTTAGGAGTATTAATAATAATGGCTCCAAAAAGAGTAGTTTTGCATACTAATAAAAAGCTGAATACATTCTTTGTAAAAACATTAAAAGGAGTATTTGAGGGAAGCTTTGTACTTTGCAACGGATGTAATATTTGTAAATTAAATTCAACTGTAGATAACGGAGGTAGAAATGAAAAATCAGATAGTTAAACCATCAACATTAGCAGGATTTATGGAACTTTTACCAAGTGAACAAATAATTTTTAATAAAATGAAGGATATAATTAGAAATAATTATGAAAGACATGGATTTTTACCAATAGATACACCTAATATAGAAAGGGCAGAGGTCCTTTTAGCCAAAGGTGGTGGAGAAACAGAGCAACAAATGTATAGATTTAAAAAAGGAAGTAGGGACATGGCTTTAAGATTTGATTTAACTGTTCCACTTGCTAGGTATGTTGCCCAACATTATTCAGATATAGAATTTCCATTTAGAAGATATCATATAGGAAAAGTATACAGAGGAGAAAGAAATCAGAGAGGTAGGTTTAGAGAGTTTTATCAATGTGATATAGATATTGTTGGAAATAATAAATTAGGAATCATCAATGATGCAGAGATACCATCAATAATATATTCAATATTTAAACAGATGGATTTTGGAAAGTTCACTATACAAATAAATAATAGAAAGGTTTTAACTG
Organism: Tissierellales bacterium; assembly: GCA_030146915.1. Taxonomy (GTDB): domain Bacteria; phylum Bacillota; class Clostridia; order Tissierellales; family Tissierellaceae; genus JASLAT01. The sequence goes on along the minus strand of JASLAT010000015.1, from coordinate 26,192 downwards.
GCTTTTTCAGTAGTTTAGGAATTGAAGATCCTACATATGTATTAAGAGCTATTGATAAACTAGATAAGATAGGAATTGAAAAGGTTAAAGAAGAATTAGTTGAAATAGATATTTCAAGTGAGAATATTGAAAAAATAGTAGAGTTTATAAGTATAAAAGGTGAAAATGACTTAATACTTAAAAGTTTAGATGATTTAAAAATAGAAAATGAAGTTTTTAATGAAGGATTACAAGAGTTGAAAATTGTTAATAAATATATACAATTATTTGGTGTTCCAGAAGATTATTATCAAATAAATATTACAATTGCTCGTGGGTTAGACTACTATACAGGAACTATATATGAAACTTTCTTAGATAATCATAGACATATAGGAAGTGTTTGCTCAGGTGGAAGATATGATGATTTAGCTAGTCATTATATCAATCAAAAATTACCAGGTGTAGGTATATCTATAGGTCTTACTAGACTTTTTGATCAACTTAAACATGAAGGTTTACTAAAAGTAGAAAATAGAGCTTTAACTGAGATATTGATAATTCCAATGCAAAGTTGTGAAGAGGAAGCTGTAAAATTATCTACAAGACTTATGGATAGTGGAATATCTAATCAAGTTTATTTAGAAACTGGAAAAATGGGTAAAAAATTCTCATATGCTGATAAACTTAATATACCCTATGTAATAATAATTGGTGAAGATGAGATAGAAAAACAAGTTTACTCATTTAGAGATATGAAAACAGGAGATCAAGAAGGTTTAAAATATGAAGAAATTTTAGAGAGAGTAATAATTCCTTCAGCCTTGACATAAAAATGTCCTGAATATATAATAATACTAATTAAATAAATTGCTATGATGGATCGAGTAGTATAAGAAGGCTTAAAGAGAGAGGGAGTCTAGGCTGTGAACTTCCTTAAGTAATCCTTATATGAAAACTAATCCTGAGCAGTATCTGAATCGAAAGAGTAAAGATAACCGCATTAATGCGTTAAAGTAAAATGAGAAGCAATTAGGGTGGAACCACGGAAAAAAACCTTCCGTCCCTACATATATATATGTAGGGACGGAAGGTTTTTATTTTAAGGAGGTATAATATGGAAAAAATAAAGTTGAGCTTACCAGATGGCTCTATAAAAGAACATGAAAAAGGTGTAACAGTATATGACGCTACAGCGGCTATTTCTAAAGGTCTAGCGAGAGAAGCATTAGGAGCTGTAGTTAATGGAAAAATAAGAGGGATGCAAGAAAAAATTAATGAAGACTCAGACTTTAAAGTTGTCAAATTTGAAGATAAAGAAGGAAAAGAAATTTTCTGGCATACATCAGCTCATATAATGGCTTTAGCAGTGGAAAGGTTGTTTCCAGGTGTGAAATTTGCTATAGGACCTGCAATAGAATCAGGTTTTTACTATGATTTTGATACAGATCATACTTTTACTCCAGAAGATTTAGAAACTATTGAAAATGAAATGAGAAAGATAGTTAAAGAAGGACATGTCATGGAAAGATATGAGATGACAAAAGAAGAAGCATTAGAAGAATTTAGATCTAAGGGTGAGATATATAAGGTAGATTTGATAGAAAACTTAGAAGAAGGGGAAATAATCTCATTTTATAAGTTAGGTGAATTTGTAGATCTTTGTAAAGGGCCTCATTTATATGATGTAAAAAAAGTAAAAGCTATTAAGTTATTGAATATAGCAGGAGCTTATTGGCGTGGGGATGAAAACAATAAAATGTTACAAAGAATTTATGGAATTACTTTCCCTAAGAAAAAAGAATTAGATGAGTATTTAGATAGAATAGAAGAAGCTAAAAAAAGAGATCATAGAAAATTAGGTAAAGAATTAGATTTATTTAGTATACATGAAGAAGGACCAGGTTTTCCATTTTTTCATCCAAAAGGAATGATTCTTAGAAATGAATTAGAAAATTTCTGGAGAGAAGAGCATGCTAAGAGGGGTTATGGTGAATTAAAAACTCCTATAATTTTAAGTGAAGAACTTTGGCATCAGTCAGGACATTGGGATCATTATAAAGATAATATGTATGTAACTAAAATAGATGAAAAGGATTATGCTGTTAAGCCTATGAATTGTCCTGGATCAATATTAGTATATAAATCACAAATGCATAGTTATAGAGATCTTCCATTAAAATGGGGGGAGTTAGGTTTAGTTCATAGACATGAGCTTTCGGGAACATTACATGGTCTTATGAGAGTTAGATCATTCACTCAAGATGATGGACATATCTTCTGCTTGCCTAATCAAGTAAAAGATTTATTAGTTGAGACAATAGAGTTAGCAGATAAAATATATGAAACTTTTGGATTTAAATATTCAGTTGAACTGTCTACTAGACCTGATGATTCAATGGGTACTAAAGAGCAATGGGATATGGCAGAAAATGGTTTAAAAGAAGCTCTAGAAGAAAAGAAAATAGACTATAGGGTAGATGAAGGCGATGGAGCTTTTTATGGCCCTAAAATAGATTTTCAATTAGAAGATGCAATAGGGAGAACGTGGCAATGTGGTACGATTCAGTTAGATTTTCAAATGCCTGAAAGGTTTGAAATGGAATACATTGATGCAAACAATGAAAAGAAAAGACCTGTTATGATTCATAGAGCTATATTTGGTTCGATGGAAAGATTTATAGGTATATTGATAGAACATTATGCTGGAAAATTCCCTACTTGGTTAGCACCAGTACAAGCTAGAGTTTTACCTATATCTGACAAATTCAACTCTTATGCTGAAGAAGTTGTAAATAAATTTAAAGAAGCGGGTATAAGAGTAGAACTAGATATAAGAGATGAGAAAGTAGGATATAAAATTAGAGAAGCACAAATGGATAAAATACCATACATGATAGTAATTGGTAGAAATGAAATAGAAGCTAAAAATATTTCAGTAAGATCTAGAGATACACAAGAACAAAAGGTATTAGAAATTGATGAATTTATAGAATCAGTAATAGAAGAAGTAGAGGATAAAAAATAATAGACACTATTTGATAACAAAGGGCTAATATTTAGCCCTTTAATTCTTGTTATTCTATATATAGAATGATATACTTTTAACTAGAAAAGGAGTGATAGTATGAAAAACAGCAAAAAAGTATCATTATTAGTAGTTTTAATGATAATAATGACAAGTTTATCAGCTTGTACAACTGATACAAAATTGATGACAGCTTTTTTAAAGCAAGAAGAAATAGAAAGCTTTAAGTCAAAAACTGACTATAGTTTTAATCTTTCATCTGAAGGATTGTCAGAAGAAAATCAATTTATGTTAGAAATGGTAGAAGATGCATTTAATAACTTTACTTTAACTTTAGATCAAATTACAAAAGTAGAGAATAAGGGTGAAAAAGTAGAGGGTAAACTTTACTTCACTGGTAAATTAGGTGACGATTTAAAAAAGGCTACTATTTGGGTAGATGCAGATTTTAAAGATCCTATTAATATAGTAGAAGTTTTTAAATTACCTAATGAATTATTAGAATTAATGGGTGAAGATTTTAAGGCTAAAGATTACATAGTTTATGATTTGAATAAACTTGTGGAGATTGGTAATAACTCACGATTAAATAAAGAAGCATTAGAGGAGATCTCTAATTGGTCTGAAAAAGTTAGAGAAGTTTCTAAAAAAGCTTCGGTAAGATGGATAAAAGATTTTAATCCTAAACTAAATATAGTTGAAAGAGTAGGGAAAAAGGAAATAGATGGAGAAATTTTAGATTTATATAGAATAAAGATATCTGATAAAGATGCTAAAAGTTTATTTAAATACACTTTAAATTACTTATTAGAAGATGAAGACCTTAATATTTTAATGGAAGAGTATTTAGAGATTATAAAAAAATATAGTATGGTAGAAGAGGGCAGTAAAGAAATAGAGGTTATAAAAACTCAACTTAATCCTGAAAATAAGGAAGAGCTTAAGAAGAAAATAAATGAATCATTAAGCAAAATAGACGATATAAGTATATTAGATAAAGAAGGTATAGTTATTGATTTAGGTATAAATAATAAAGGCTATATATCTTATGAAAAAACTAATATTAATTTAATGTTAGACTTAGAACAATTATCAAAAATAGATGATGGGGAGTCTAAGGGAGAAGGAAAACTTAACTTTAAAGTTAATTATGAAACTAAAATAAACAGAATAAATGATAAAACATTAGATATAAATATGCCTAAAACAACAAAAGAAAATAGTATAGACCTAGTTGACTATATATCTGAACAAATGAAAGATTTAGATCAAAAAATAAAAGAAATGGATACACAGGATAATAATTAAATACTTTTAAACTGAGGAAAGGAAAGCATATGCTTTCTTTTTTTCTTTATATATTATATTATTAGTATATAAATGAGGGAGGTAAGAAAATGAATTTTGATAAAATAATAGAAAAATATAAAGATGATTTGATAGAAAGTACTAGAGAATCTATAAAAATAAAATCTGTAGAGGAAAATGGATTACCGGGTAAACCTTTTGGTGAGGGACCTTATAGAGCTTTAGAAAACATTTTAAATATAGGAAAAAAGTTTGGTTTTAAAACTAAAAATTTGGATGGATATGCAGGATATATTGAATTTGGAGAAGGGGATAAAACTTTAGGAATTTTAGGTCATGTAGATGTGGTACCTGAAGGTGAAGGTTGGGATATGGATCCATATTCTGCAGAAATAATAGATAATAAAATATATGGTAGAGGGGCTATAGATGATAAAGGTCCTACAATTGCAGCACTTTATGCTATGAAAGCTGTGCAAGAATCGTCTGTAGAACTAAACAAAAAAGTTAGACTGATTGTTGGTGCAAATGAAGAAACTGATTGGAGATGCATGGATTATTACTTTAAACATGAAGAAGAACCCGAAATAGCATTTACTCCAGATGCAGATTTTCCAGTAATATATGCAGAAAAAGGAGTTATGTCCATAGAGTTAAGATATAGATTAGATTCTTTAAATTCTAGTGATTTATCATTATTAGAACTTAAATCAGGAAGTGTTGTGAATATAGTACCAGAGAAAGCTAATGCCAAAATAAGCTCTAAAAATCTTAAATCTGTTATTGAAAAAATAAAAAGTGAGTTTGAAGATAAATATGATTTTGAATTAATAAACAATGATAATGAGCTAGAAATTATTACCTTAGGTCGATCCGCTCATGGGAGTAAACCACAATTAGGCTTTTCAGCAATACATGCACTGATGGATATTTTATCTGAAGTATTTGACTCAAATGATAGTATATCTAATTTTATAAAGTTATATAATCAAAAAATAGGATTTTATAATCATGGAGAAGAAATAGGATGTAAATTTGAAGATGAAGTTGTTGGAAAGTTAACATTTAACCCAGGGGTTTTAAAGTTAGTGGAAAATGAAATAATTTTATCAGTAGATATAAGATATCCAATAAAATACACTAGCCAAGATGTAATAGAAGGTATAAGCAAGAATATAGAAGGTAGTGGTTTTACTTTAAAATTAATTGATGATTCTCTTAAACCCTTATATGTAGAAAAAGATAGTCATTTAGTAAAAACTTTAATGGATGTTTATAAGAGCCATACAGGTGTAGATAACGCATCCCCTTTAACAATAGGTGGAGCTACCTATGCAAGAGTAATGGACAATGCAGTTGCTTTTGGTGCTCTATATCCAGGAATGGAAGAGCTAGCTCATCAAAAAAATGAATATATATCAATAGAACATTTATTGGATTTAGCTAAGATATATGCCAAAGCAATTTATGAATTATGTAAATAATGTTTGACAAACTATTATTTAAGATATATACTATTATAGTAATATAGAACAAGAAGGAGTTTCCGCTTCTCACCTTAAGGCTAAAGCTTTTAGGGTTAATACATTAAATGAACCAGAAGTTCAGTGTGAACTTGTGTTTATTTCGTATATATAAGCGGGATTTTTCCCGCTTTTTTTGTCGTTTATTCCAAAAATAAATCAGGAGGTGCTGTAATATCAGTAAAGAACTTCAAATTAATGAAGAAATTAGAGACAGGGAAGTAAGGTTAATTGATGTAGATGGTGAACAGTTAGGTGTAGTTCCAACTAAAGAAGCTTTAAATAAGGCTTACGATAAGGGATTAGATTTAGCGAAAGTTGCTCCAAATGCTAAACCGCCAGTTTGTAAGATACTAGACTATGGAAAATACAAGTATGAACAAGCAAAAAAAGAACAAGAGGCAAAGAAAAATCAAAGAACGATTAATGTGAAGGAAGTAAGATTATCTCCTAATATCGAAGATCATGATTTAAATGTAAAGGCTAGACAAGCCAATAAATTCTTAAAATCAGGGGATAAGGTAAAGGTTTCCGTTAGATTTAGAGGTAGAGAAATGGGTCATACTAGTATAGGTAAAGAAGTTTTAGATAAATTTGCAAAGCTTACAGAAGAGTATGGCGTTATAGAAAAACCTGCCAAAATGGAAGGTAGAAGTATGGTAATGTTTTTAGAAGAAAAAAGAGACTAATTGAGGAGGCAGTTTAAAATGGGAAAAAAAATGAAGACTCATAGAGGATCAGCAAAAAGATTTAGAAGAACTGGATCAGGAAAAATAAGAAGAAATAAAGCTTATAAGGGACACTTAACTGGAAAAAAATCTCCTAAAAGAGTTAGGAATTTAAGAAAGTCAACTTTAGTAAGCAAGGCAGATCAAAGAAGAATCGACACAATGATTCCATAATTTAATAACTAGGAGGGAAAAAGATGGCAAGAGTAAAAAGAGGTACAGCAAGAAGAAAAAGACATAATAGAGTATTAAAGCAAGCTAAAGGATTTTATGGTTCAAAATCAACATTATTTAAAACAGCAAATGATCAAGTAATGCAATCTTTTAATTATGCATATATAGGTAGAAAACATAGAAAAAGAGACTTTAGAAAACTGTGGATAACAAGAATAAATGCAGCAGCAAGAATGAATGGAATGAGCTATAGTAAGTTCATAGGTGGACTTAAAAAAGCAAATATAGAAGTAAATAGAAAAATGTTATCTGAAATGGCTATACATGATGCAGAAGGATTTGCTAAATTAGTAGAAATTGCAAAAGGTAATTAATAAAAAGTTCCTACAAATAGGAACTTTTTTTATTACTAATTTTGTTATAACATGTAGATATAAGAAAGTAAATGAGGGATTAGTTTGGAGATTACTAGTAAAAAAAATAGTTTTATAAAAAGTATAAGGGATTTATCTAGAAAAAAAAATAGAATTGAAAACAAACTTTTTATAGCTGAAGGAATTAATATAGTAAATGAGATAATTGATAATGATTATAATTATAAAAATATTGTATATTCTGATGACTTACTGAACTTGTCTGGTGGAAAAGAACTTTACTTTAAATTTTCCAAAAGAGAAGATATAGTAAAAGTTAATAGCGAGGTATTTAACTATATATCTCAAACGGAGAATCCACAAGGAGTTTTAGCGATATCTAATATAGACTATAAAAAAGTAGCTGAAATAAAAGATTGTAATGGAATTTATATCCTACTAGATAGACTACAAGATCCAGGAAATTTAGGTACAATAATAAGAACAGCGGATGCTTTTAATATAAAAGGAATTATATCAGGATCAGGTACTGTAGATGCCTATAATCCAAAAGTAGTTAGAGCTAGTATGGGTTCTATTTATCGTGTGGGAATATATTATATAGATAATTTAGTTAATGATATAGAATATTTGAAAAAAATAGGATATAAAATACTATCTACTGAAGTAGAACATAGTAAAAGTATTAAAGATGTTGAGTTAAAAAATTCTATTATAGTAATTGGAAATGAGTCAACAGGAGTTAGCGATAAAATATTAGAGGTTTCGGATGATAAAATATCAATAAACATGCCAGGAAGATCAGAATCTTTAAATGCTGCAATAGCTGCTTCGATAATAATGTATGAGTCTGATAGACAAATTTAGATTTCTTGTTAAAAACTTTCTTAAATGCTATAATTAGAAATGAATAAATTATACTGGAAACCTGTAAGAATGGGCAGTTTTATATATTTATAATAAAAAAAGGAGTAGGAATATGAGAGAAAAACTAATTGAAATAAAAGAAAAAACTCTAGATATTCTAGGAGATTTAAATGATTTAGAAGAACTAGAGAACTTAAGAGTAAAAGTCTTGGGTAAAAAAGGTGAGCTTACTAGCGTTTTAAGAGGAATGGGTAAACTTTCAGCTGAAGAAAGACCTAAGATGGGAAAGCTAGCAAATGAAGTTAGAGATGAGATAGAGGATGCTATACTAGGGCTTAAAAATAAATTAGAAGAAAGTGCTAAATTTGAAAGATTAGCAATGGAAACATTAGATATAACAATGTCTACAAAAAATAAAGTACTTGGTCATAGGCATCCATTAGTTCAAACAATAGAAGAATTGGAAGATCTATTTATAAGTATGGGTTTTTCGGTTATACAAGGACCTGAAGTTGAAACAGTATCTAATAACTTTGATTCTTTAAATTCACCTATAGATCATCCTTCTAGAGATTTGTCAGATACATTTTATTTCAATGAAGATCTTTTACTTAGAACACACACTTCGCCGGTACAAATAAGAGCTATGAAAACTTTAGGAGCACCGCTTAGAATTGTATCTTCTGGAAGAACTTTTAGACATGATGATGTTGATGATACGCATTCACCTATGTTCCATCAATTAGAAGGTTTAGTCGTAGATAAAAATATAAATATGGGAAATTTAATGCATACTTTGAACATATTTATTAAACAGTTATTTGGGGATGATATAAAGACTAGATATAGACCACATCATTTTCCGTTCACAGAACCTTCTGCTGAGGTTGATGTATCTTGCTTAGCTTGTAGGGGTGAAGGTTGTGAAGTATGTGATTTTACAGGATGGGATATGGAATTATTGGGCTGTGGTATGGTACATCCAAATGTTCTTAGAAACTGTGGTATAGATCCAGAAGAATACAGTGGCTTTGCTTTTGGGATGGGAATAGATAGAATAACTATGATTAAATATAATATACCAAATATAAGATTATTATTTGAGAATGATAACAGATTTTTAAAACAGTTTTAAAATAAAGGAGAGATAGGATGTTATTACCAGTAAAATGGCTAAAAGATTATGTTAATTATAAAGAAGATATAAGAACTTTATCTGACAAGCTAACAGCTTCAGGCTCTCATATAGAGTCTATAGAAAACTTAGATAGAAATATAGAAAAGGTCGTAGTAGGTAAAATTTTAACTATTAGTGAGCACGAAAATGCAGATAAATTAGTAGTTTGTCAAATAGATGTAGGATCTGAAACACTACAAATTGTTACAGGTGCTAAAAATATAGAAGAAGGACATCTTGTTCCTGTTGCTTTAGTAGGAGCTAGATTAGCTGATGATTTTAAAATAAAAAAAGGAAAATTAAGAGGAGTAGAATCCTTTGGTATGTTATGTTCTTTAGAGGAGTTAGGTTATCAAGATAGCGTTATTCCTACAGATGCAAAAGATGGGATCTACATAATAGAGGAAGATTACCCATTAGGAACAGATATTAAAGAAGTACTAAATATGAGAGATTATGTTTTAGAGATAGAGATAACTCCAAATAGATCAGATTGTCTTAGTATTTTAGGTATGGCGAGAGAGACTGCAGCAACTTTAGGAGAAAAATTTTCGAAGCCAGAGGTAGCTATCAAAGAAGAGACAGGTAAGATAGGTGAATATATAGATTCTGTTAAAGTTGAATCGGAAAACTGTAGCAGATATTATTGTAAGGTTATAAAAGATGTAAATATTGGCAAATCTCCAATATGGTTACAAACTAGACTTATGGAAGCAGGAATAAGGCCTATTAATAATATTGTAGACTTAACTAACTATGTTATGCTAGAGTTTGGACAGCCTTTACATGCATTTGACTTAGATAAGATAAATGGAAAGGATATTTACGTAAGACAGGCTAAGGATGGAGAAGTTCTAATAACATTAGATAATAAGGAAAGAAAATTAGATGAAAATGATCTTATAATTGCAGATTCTAAAACTCCAATAGCATTAGCAGGAGTAATGGGTGGTCTAGAAACTGAGGTCACAGAAAATACTAAGACTATTTTATTAGAGTCGGCAAGTTTTAGAGGTAAATCTGTTAGGTTAAGTTCAAATAAATTTAACTTAAGATCTGAAGCATCATCTAGACACGAAAGAGAGATAGATCCAAATATATGTAAATTAGCAGGAGATCGTTTCTGTCAATTAGTTGAAAAAATAGGAGCTGGAAAAGTAGTAGCAGATAATATTGATAAGTATGTAGATTTACCACAAGAGAAATCTATAGAGTTTAGACCTAGTATGGCTAATAAAAGACTAGGCATTAATATAGGCTCAGATGTTATGGAGGAGTATTTTTTAGGATTAGGATTTAAGGTTGAAAAATTAGAAGACATATTAAAGGTTACTGTACCAACATTTAGAAAAGACTTAACAACAGAAGTTGATCTTATAGAAGAAATTGGTAGGTTATATGGATTTCATAATATAGAAGCAAAACCGCTTAGTGGTGCACTTACAAGAGGAGAAAAGCCATACTTTAGAATAATAGAGGATAAGTCGAAAAATATTTTATCAAGTTTAGGATTAAGCGAAATCTTAACATATTCTTTTATAAGCCCTAAAGATTATGACTTAATAAAGATAGAAGAAGGCCATGAACTTAGAGATTTTGCAGAACTAATAAATCCACTTGGTGTAGACTATAGTGTTATGAGAACTACCTTAATATCTAATATGTTAAAAGTTATATCTAGAAATTATAATAGAAAAGTAGATTCTAGTTTCTTCTATGAGATAGGAAATGTATTTTTCCCTAAGGAGAGACCAGTTATTAGTATACCAGAAGAGAAAAGAACTCTAGCATTGGGTGGTTATGGAGAAAAAATAGACTTTTATTTATTAAAAGAAGTTGTAGAAATATTACTATCTAGGTTAGGAATAAAGGATATTGAGTTTATAAGAGAGACTAACAATCCAACTTTTCACCCTGGAAGAACAGCTAAAGTTTTAGTAGAGGATGAAGTAATAGGTATTATTGGAGAAATACATCCTGATGTTATGGAAAATTTTAATATTAAGGAAAGAGTATATGTAGGACAAATAGATTATGACAAGGTAACAAAATTAGCGAATTTAAATATTTCTTATAAAGAATTACCAAAATATCCTGCAATGGTTAGAGATTTAGCTTTAGTTGTAGATAAGAGTATTTTAGTAGGAGAGTTAGAAAAAGTTATAAAAAGAAATGGTAAAGGACTTATAGAAAGTATAGACCTTTTTGATATATATACAGGAGATCAGATACCAGAAGGTAAGAAAAGTGTAGCATATTCTGTAGTTTATAGATCTAAAGATAGAACTCTTACAGATGAAGAGGTTAATAGCTTACAAGAAAACTTAATAAAAGATTTAGAGAAAAGTTTTGAGGCAGAGCTAAGATCATAATAAAAGAGTAGATTTTCTACTCTTTTTCTAAATAAATTAAGGAGAGAGGGTTATGGCGAAAAAGACTAAAGTAGATGTAACGATAGATGGTCGTAGCTTCCGAATAATAGGTCCTAATAGTGAAGAGTATGTTAAAGAAATTGCTGCCTATGTAGATGATAAGGTTCAGGATGTAGTTGAACGTAATGATAAACTTTCTCAAGTTATGGCGGCAACTTTAGCAGCTTTTAATATAGCAGATGAGCTTTATAGGATAGAGGGAGAAAAGAAAGAAATAGCTTTAGAAGCTACAGTTATTAAAGAAAAATATGATAAAGTATTGCTTGAAATAAAGGAAAGAGAGATGAAGGAAGAAGAGCTAAATAAAAAGTTAGCTTCTTTGGAGAAACGATTAGATGATAGCGATAAGAAATTAAAAGATAGTCTAATTCTAATTGATAATAAAGATAAAGATTTAAAAGGTAAATCTGAGATGCTAGATAAGCAGAGAATTCAGTTAGAAGAAAAATCTAAGGATCTATCTAAAAAGAATACTTTGATAGAACAAAAAAATAAAACTATAGAAGATCAGAAAGAGAAAATCACAAACTATTTAGATGATATAAAAATAAGTCAATTAAAATTGAATGAGTTATCTAAAGAGAGAGAAGATCTTAATAAAGACTTAGCTAAGACTAAGGAAAATTTATCTAAGAAAATTGAAGAACTATCTAAATTAAAAAATGACTTTCAGGATAATGAAAAAACTTTAAATAATAAATTGCTATTATTGAAAGAAAAAGAGTCTTTGATATCAGATTTAAAAAATACAGAAAATCAGTTGAGAGATAATCTCTTTAAAGTTAATGATGAAAATGAAAAGTACAAAACTCATATTACTAAGCTAAAGAGTATGAAAAGTAGGTTAGAAGATGACATAAAGATAGCTTTAAAAAAGGTATCTGATTTAGAAGCTATAAATGAGGAAAGATCTCAAGAATTGGAGAAAACAAATCAAGATTTAAGAGTAAAAGAGGAGCAACTAAGTCAGAAAAAGGAATTAGTTATAGAGCTAGAAGGTAAGGTAGATAGTTTAGGAATTGAAATACAAAAGTTAGGAGATAAAGAGAAAGAATTAAATAGTAAATTAAGTAGTTCAAAATTAAATATAGGTGAAAAAGAAAAACTTATAAATAATTTAAATGGAAGACTTAAATCTTTAGAGAATGAAAAATCAAAAAAAATAGCATTGATTGAGGAGTTACAAAAATCAATAGAAGAAAAGACAGAAGAAATAGGAAATATTAAAGAGGAAAAACAATTAACAGATGATAAAATAGAGAGTTTAGAAAATCAACTTAAAGAAATTCAGAAGGTAAAACAAGACTTATTAAATGATTTAAAAACTTATAAAAAGTTAACTGAGGACCTAGAAGTTAGAAATTTAAAATTAAAAGAAGAGAAACAGGATAGCTTAGAATCCTTAGAGGATAAAACTAAAAATATAAATACATTAGAAAGTAAGATTGCTGAAAAAGAAAATGAGCTAAAAGAAACTAAAAAAACTATTGAAGATTTAAATATAAAAGTTAAAGAATTAAAAGCTAGCAGAGAGTATGATTTAGAATATATTGATAGCCAAGAATCGAAAATTAAAGAGTTTGAAGATAGCTTAATTGCTAAAAATAATATTATTGAAGATTTAAATGATAAAATTTTAGAATATCAAGATAATATAAGAACTTATGAAGATAAATTAGAAGATATAAATATAGATTATAAGAAGACTATTGATAGGGAAAGTAGATTAAAAGTCGACTTGCAAGAAAAAACCTCATTACTAGAGAAGAGACAAGACACTATTAATAAATTAAAAACAGAATTAGATAGAATAAACAGGAGATATACAGAATTAGAAGATAATAATAGAAATGTTATTAAGTCTCATAAAGATATTCTTGATAACTATAGGGAGCTAGAAGTTGAAAAACTAGCCTTACAGGATAAAATTCATTTAATTGCTAATAAAGCAGAGGACGAGTTAAAACAAAAAAATAGCGAGAATAAAAATTTAGAAAATACAGCTAAAAAATATAAAGAAGAAGCTTTAAATATAGAAGTTAAACTTGAAGCAGAATCTAAAAAACTTAGGGAAGTCATTTCTGAAAAAGAGAACTTAGATAGGGAGATAGAAAAATTAAGTAAACTTTTAAGTGGAAGAAATAAAGACTTATCAAGGCAAAAAGAGGAGTTTAATAATCTGATAGATGATAGAAACAAACTGTTACAAGAATATAATAAAGATAAAAAAAGATTATCTAACTATAAAATAGAAATTGAGAAGATAAGGAGAGCTTTAAAAGAAAAGGACTTGGAAATTAGTAAAAATAAGTCGGATATAGAAAAAGTTTCTCAAGAAAGACAAAAATATATGAAGGATTTGGAATTAACAAAAGAAAATTTAGATAAGCTAAGGTTAAATTTAGAAGAGAAAGATAGACAAATTATTAGATTAAGTAAAGAATTGGATAAAAATATTCATTCTATAGAATCAAAAGAAGAAGAGCTTATAAATAGTCAAGAGATGATCAAAAATTTGCAATCTAAAGTTTTAGATTATCAGCTTAAGCTATCAGATAAGGATTAAATTAGGAGGAGTTTATTCTAGTGAGTAAAAATATAGAGTTATTAGCACCGGTAGGTAAAATGGAATCTTTATATGCGGCAGTACAGAATGGAGCAGATGCTGTATATTTAGGAGGCAAACTTTTTAATGCAAGAAAATATGCTTCGAATTTTAGCAATGAAGAATTAGTAGAAGCAGTTAAATACGCGCATTTAAGAGGTGTTAGAGTATATGTAACAGTAAATATTTTAATAGATGATAGTGAGATGGAGGCTGCTTTAGACTATATAAAGTATCTTTATGAAATAGATATAGATGGAATAATTATTCAAGATATAGGCTTGGCTAATTTAGTATCTAAGCTTATACCAGGTATGGAAATTCATGCTAGTACTCAGATGACCATTAATAATTTAGAAGGAGCAAAGTTCCTATATGAAAATGGTTTTACACGAGTAGTTTTAGCTAGAGAAACTCCTATTGAAGAGATAAAGTATATAAGTGAGAGAAGCCCGATAGAGTTAGAGGTTTTTATACATGGAGCATTATGTGTTTCCTATTCAGGCCAATGTCTTATGAGTAGTATGATAGGTGGACGAAGTGGAAACAGAGGAAGTTGTGCTCAACCATGTAGAATGCCATCAAGTATTGTTGATGAAAATGGAAAGTTGGTTGAAGGATGGAGCAAAAAACATATTCTTAGCCCTAAAGACCTAAATACTTTATCGGAAATAGAAAAGTTAGTGGATGCCGGGGTCGTATCTTATAAAATAGAAGGTAGAATGAAAAGACCTGAATATGTAGCTACAGTTGTTTCTGCATATAGGGAAGCCTTAGATTTCGGCTATTCTAAAATTAAAAAGAGCACATTAGATGATGTTGAACAAATTTTTAATAGAGGATTTACTAAGGGCTTAACTTTTAATGATTTTGCTAGAGATTTTATATCTTATGATAGACCGAATAATCAAGGTGTTTATCTGGGAAAGGTAGAGTACTTAGGAAAAGATCAAGTTATTATTCAATTAGAGGAAAATCTTGAACATGGAGATGGTATTGAGTTTCAATTAGGTATAGATAATTATAAGGGAATGCGAATAAATGATATAGGTGTTAGAGGGGATAATTATAGTTTGCCTAGACTTTCAGGAGTTAAGGTTGGTGATAAAGTATATAAAACATCATCATCTAGCCTACTAGAAAAAGCTAAGGAAAGCTATAAAGAAGAAAATATTAAATATGATATATATTTTAAATTTATAGCTAAGTTAGGTGAGTATCCGGAGCTAGAGGTAAAATTTAATGGTAAAGAAATAAATGTTGTTGGAGAAAAATTTATTGAAAAAAGTAAAAATTTACCATTAGACAATAATACTATAATAGAACAACTTTCAAAATTAGGAGACACAGTATATAATTTAAAAGAAATAGATATAACTCTAGATGACAACTGTTTTATGCCATTATCTTATTTAAATAAACTTAGAAGAGAAGCTATAAAAAAATTAAATGAGGAGAGACTTTTAAGAAGTAAAAAAGACGATTTTAAGTTAAGAGATTATAAGAAAAATAAAGAGGAACTTTTAAGAACTAATGTGCAAAGTTTTAATAGACCACCTAAACTGTCGGTAAGAGTGGAAAATTATGAAGAGTTTTTAAGGCTTGACCTAGAAGAACTAGATAGAGTATATATAGGATTTTATAAAGATGAAAATCTTTATAAAGCTTTAGATATACTAAGCTCTTATCCAGATGTGGAAATATATATAAGTACTGAAGAAATTCTATACTCAAAAGATATAAACTTATTAGTATCTATATTGAATAAAATTGAAAAAGATATAGATGGTGTTTCAGTATCCAACTTAGGTACTTTTTATTTAATAAGCAAAAATTATAGTTTAAAAATACATGCAGATACAAGTATGAATTTATTTAATAGCTATAGTGTTAACTTCTTGGCAAATTTAGGATTAGATAGTGCAAACTTGTCATTAGAGTTAAATCTAAACCAGGTTAAGAAAATTGTTAAAAAATCTAATATAAGTATTTCACACTTAATATATGGATATATACCAGTTATGGTTACTAAGCACTGTCCTATGTCTTTGGTAAAAAATTGTGATGATGACTCTAATTGTGAAAAATGTAAATTTAATAAGGGATATTCAATAAAAGACAGAATGAATGTGGAATTTAAATTTAAACGTAAGTTATCATATAGTTATATATATAATTCTGTTCCCCTTATGTTATTAGAAGATATAAAGGACTTTGAAGACATAGAATCAGGAGAATTTAGAATTGATTTTAATTTTGATGACGAGGAAGTGGAGAAGATTCAAAATGTATATTATGAAACTATAAATGGAAAATCTTCTAAAAACAAAATCAATGAATTTATTAGTAATTATAGAAGTATAAATGATATTACAAAAGGACATTATTATAGGGGGATTATGGATTAGAGGTGTTTAATTATGAATGAGAAGACATTAAAGACATTAGAATATGATAAAGTTTTAAAAGCCTTAGAAAATAAAGCGCAGTCGGAACTAGGAAAGTCAATAGTAAGGTCATTAAAACCTATAAGTAATTTATCAGATATTGATAAATTACAAGAAGAAACTCAGGAAGCTTATAAAATTTTAGTAAAAAGAAGTAATCCACCTTTATATGGCATATATAATTTAGATGTTGAAATGAGACATTTAGATATAGGCGGTAATTTGGAACCAAAATCATTACTAAAGATATCAGATTCTTTAAGAGTTTCTAGGGCATTAAAATCTTTTATTAAAAATGATGAAGGGGATAGGGATTCAAGATATCCTATTATTGAAAATTTGATCTATAATCTTAAAAATTTGAGAAGTTTAGAGGATGAGATTAATAGATGTATAATTTCAGAAGATGAGATAAGTGACAATGCAAGTAAGAAACTTAAAAAAATTAGGGTAGAAAAGTCAGCAAAGAACAAGTCTATTAGAGATAAATTAAATGCTATAATAAACTCTGATAGGTACTCTTCGTATTTACAAGACAACTTGGTAACAGTTAGAGAAGGAAGATATGTTGTACCAATAAAACAAGAGAATAAGAATAATTTTCCAGGTGTGGTTCATGATATGAGCTCTAGTGGTGCGACTGTTTTTATAGAGCCTATATCTGTTGTAAATTTAAATAATGAATTAAGACAACTTGAAATAGATGAAAGAGATGAAATACAAAAGATACTAGAAGACTTATCAGATTCTGTAAGGGATGAGTCATCAAGTATAATTATGAATCAAAAAATATTAGCGAAATTAGACTTTATATTTGCTAAAGGAAAATTAGCTTTAGATATGAATGGAACTAGACCTATTCTCAACTCTAATAAATATATAAACTTAAAATCAGCCAGACATCCACTGTTAGAAAAAAGTGAAGTTGTTCCGATAGATGTTTATTTGGGAGAAGATTTTAATAGTTTAATTATTACAGGTCCTAATACAGGCGGAAAAACTGTTACTTTAAAAACAGTTGGTCTGCTAACATTAATGTCGCAATCTGGTCTTCATATTCCGGCTGATTTTAATTCAGAGCTAGGCGTTTTTAATCAAGTTTTTGCTGATATCGGTGATGAGCAAAGTATAGAGCAATCTTTATCAACATTTTCTTCTCATATGACTAATATAGTTAAAATATTAGATGAGGTAGATGAAGATAGTTTGGTTCTATTTGATGAGCTAGGTGCAGGTACTGATCCTACAGAGGGGGCAGCTTTAGCTATGTCAATTTTGGATTATTTGCTTACAAAAAAGGTAAGGACTTTAGCTACCACCCACTATAGCCAACTTAAACTTTATGCATTAACTAGAGAAGGTGTAACAAATGCATCTGTAGAATTTGATGTAGAAACTTTAAGTCCAACATATAGACTCCTTATAGGTGTGCCTGGCAAATCTAATGCTTTTGAAATATCTAAAAGATTAGGTCTACAAAATTATATTATTGATAGTGCAAAAGAACTAATATCACAAGAAAATATAGAGTTTGAGGATGTACTGCACTCTTTAGAAAAAGATAGGATTAAAGCTGAAGAAAGTAGAATGCAAGCAGAAAGTGAAAATAAGAGAGTTAAGGAATTAAGAGAAAAGCTTGCTAGAGAAGAAGAAAAGACTAAAAAACTAAGAGAAGATATATTGAAACAAGCTAAAGAGGAAGCAAGGGATATATTAAGGCAAGCTAAGGAAGAAACAGATTCAATAGTAGCAGATATTAGAGATATGTCTATTGCAATAGGCAAAGAGAGAAATAAAAAGATTCAAGAGACGCAAGGAAAATTAAAAACTAGTCTAGGAGAAGTTGAGGCAGATTTAGCATCGGACTTATTAAATGCAAAGTCAAAATCGGTACCAAAAAACCTTAAAGTAGGTGAAAGTGTTAGAGTTTTAGCTTTTGATCAGGTTGGAGAAGTTTTAGAAGGACCAGATGATAAGGGTGATATAATTGTTCAGCTAGGAATTATGAGAGTAACAGCGAATATAGAAGGGGTTGAAAGAGCTAGGTCTGTAGAAGATAAAGAAAGAGAAGTTAAAACTAAACATATAATAAAAAGTAAATCTAGGAATATAAAAAATGAAATTGATTTAAGAGGTAAAAGTTTAGGAGAAGCTTTAATGGATGTAGATAAATATATAGATGATGCATATTTAGCTGGATTAAAAGAAATTCAGATAATTCATGGTAAGGGAACAGGTATTTTAAGAGACGGTATATCTAGTTATCTAAAAAACCATAATAATGTTAAAGCTCATAGATTAGGAGAATACTCAGAGGGCGGAGATGGTGTTACTATAGTTAGTTTAAAATAAATCTAAAATATACTTGATTTAAATTAAATTTTGGTGTAGAATTAATCAATAATAAGTGAATATTAAATTCTTTGAAGGAACAAGTAGTTTAAAAACTAATTTTCTGCAAGTCGGGTAGCTGAAAGCCGATAAATTAAGTTTAGATGAATAGAGCTCCGGAGAATGTATCTTAAATAGAAAGATATTAGGCTAGTAGCCATAAAACTATAGAGTGGGTAGCAGATGCTATCAACAAGAGTGGTAACACGGAAGCTTTCGTCTCTTATAAGAGATGGAAGCTTTTTTATTTTAAGGAGGGATATGATGTTAAATTTTAAGAAAGAGGCAGCTAAGATACTTAGTGAAAATATAGAAGAGTTAGCTTTGGATGATATCTATAATGCTATAGAAACTCCACCTAATCCAGATATGGGAGATTATGCTTTTCCAACCTTCAGACTAGCTGGAGTTTATAAAAAATCTCCACAAATTATAGCGCAGGAGTTAGCAGAGGAAATAGCTGCTAGTGAAAGTTTTGAAAAAATAGAGAATGCAGGACCATATTTAAACTTTTATATAGATAAAAATAGTCTATTAAAGGAAACATTAAATGCTGTAGTGGAAGCTAAAGATAGTTTTGGGTCATCTGATATGGGCGAAGGAAAAACTGTAATAGTTGAATTTTCTTCACCAAACATTGCAAAACCTTTTCATATTGGTCATATAAGAACTACGGTTATAGGACATGCTTTATATAATATATATAGTTTTTTAGGATATGATACTGTATCTATAAATCATTTAGGAGATTATGGAACACAGTTTGGGATGCTTATAGCTGCTATTAGAAAATATGATATATCAAAAGAAGAGGTTGAAAAAAATCCAATAGATCAATTACTTAAAATATATGTTAAATACAATAAAGATGCAAAGGATGATGAAAGTCTATTTGATGATGCCAGATACTGGTTTAAAGAATTAGAAAATGGAAATGAATATGCCTTAGATCTTTGGAAATGGATAAGAGATATATCATTAAAAGAATTTAATAAAGTATATGATATGTTAAATATAAAATTTGATTCATATGCAGGTGAGTCATTCTACTCAGATAAAATGCAAGATGTTATAGAAGAGTTAGAAGAAAAAAATATGTTAGTAGAGTCTGATGGAGCTTTTATGGTGAGTTTAGATGACTATGATATGCCACCTGTATTAGTTAAAAAATCAGATGGATCAACTCTTTATTCTACAAGGGATTTAGCAGCAGCTTTTTATAGAAAAAAAGAATATGATTTTTATAAAAATATATATGTAGTTGCAACAGAACAAAACCTACATTTTAAATCGTTTTTTAAAGTTATAGAGTTAATGGGACATGACTGGGCAAAAGACTGTATACATGTTCCTTTTGGAATGATTAGTTTAGAAGATGGGACATTATCTACTAGAGAAGGTAGAGTTGTTTACTTAGAAGATGTTTTAAACAAAGCTGTTGAAAGTACTAAAAAGATTATTGAAAAAAGAAATCCAGATTTAGAAAATAAAGATGAGGTTGCAAAACAAGTAGGAATAGGAGCGGTTGTATTCCAGGAGTTATTTAATCAAAGAATTAAAGATTATGTTTTTTCTTGGGATAGGACATTAAGTTTTGAAGGTGAGACAGGGCCTTATGTGCAATATACACATGCTAGAATTTCATCTATATTAGATAGGGCAGACTTTAAATTAAAAGACAATATAGACTTAGAATTATTAAAAGAAGATGATGAAATTAATATAGTCAGAGAAATATATGGATTTCCACAAACAATAGTAGATGCTAAAAATAAGAATGAACCTTTCTATATAACTAGGAAAATAGTAGAAATAGCAAAAGCTTATAATAAGTTTTATAATAGCACTAATATAATAAATACAGAAGATGAAAAATTAAAAGATGCTAGATTACTTTTATCCTATGCAACTAAAATGGTAATAAAAGTAGGACTAGGGCTATTAGGAATAGAAGCACCAGAAAGAATGTAGAATATGGAAAGTTTAAATAAATTGTATCAAATTCTAATAGAAGAGGATTCAGTTAACTCTACTATTAGAAGCTATAAATCAGAAATGTCCATGATAGTGGTTAAATCATTAATTCCAGATCAAGATAGCTTTGGAGTAAGGATAAATTATGAAAGATATCTTAAAGAGTTAGATATATGGGCTAGTTATAGAAATACTTATAATAGTAATCTTAAGGAGATCAAAAAAATTAGCATAAATAATTATTTCAAAGAAGATGATTCTATATTTTTTAGAGTAATTCCAATTTTAATAGCTAATAAGAATTTAGCTATAATTGAAGATGAGATAATAAAAAATATGATTTTTACTACAGGTAATTTAAATAGTATTTTATATAACTTAACTATCATGTATATATTTTACTATTACTTAAATGGATATGATGATATATATGAAAATGTAAAAGATAAGGTTATTAATATGAGTCAAAATAATTTTTTTAATGATTATGGACGTTATTATAGAGTAAATTTAGATAGTTTAGATATGAAATATAAGATAGAATTTGAAAAAATAAAGGTGGATATACTAAGTAGTTTTACGACTTTTAAAAGTAAGTGTTTATCCATTGAAGAGTTAATAGGAGTATTAGAAGGGAAAAATAATAATCTGGTTACTACAGAAGCTAAAGTTTTTGCTAGATTATTGGAAGAAGACTCTGAAGCAAGGGTAGAGCCAGTGCATATTGACTTTTCAAATTATTTGATGAACCTGAGAGAAGGAAAGATAAGTCCGGAAAGTCTTTATATAAAAGATTATATAATGCCGGATATCTTTCAATTCAACCAGGGAGAAAGTTTTTTTCACAGTCTCTTTAATAATTGTAAGATAATAAAGAAGGATGAAAAAAACAATCAATTAGCCTCTTTAGTCCAAACTAAAACTGGACTTTATCTATTTAAAAAATAATGGCAAGAAGATATAGCTCAGCTATATCTTTTTTGCTTACTAGCTAAGATTTTGCATTATATTAAAATATAGAATACAATTATTGAATATGGTAAAGTATTTACTCACTTAAATAGCTAAGAAATTCATCTTTATCGATTTCAGCAAGTGATGCCAATTCTTCTAATATACTTTCTTTTAGTTGGATAAAATCTTCAATTTTACTATGTTTGCCAGTATATTCTAACGCTTCAAGAATCATAAGCATGTCATCTTTAGACATTTCTTGAATTGTTATAGTATCAAATTCTCTCATAAAATAGCCCCTTTCATAAATATGTATAGTAATGACTAGATACTATTTTATAGGATTAGCTGAAAAGTTTCAATAAATAAGACAAAATAATAGATTAATTATATAAGGAGTAGATAAATGAAATTATTATTAACAACATTAAACTCAAAATATGTTCATTCGTGTTTATCAATAAGATATTTGAGAGGATACGCAGAGGATCTAATAGATACTGAGTTAAAAGAATATACTATTAATCAAAATATTGATTATATAGTTTCAGAGATATATAAACTTAAACCATCTATAGTTGCATTCTCAACCTATATATGGAATTTAAATGAAACATTAGAAATTATAGAAATATTAAAAATAATAATGCCTGATTTAGATATTTTACTAGGAGGACCGGAAGTAACTTTTGATGGAGATAAATTAATGAAGCAAAATCAAAATATAGATTTTATTATATATGGAGAAGGAGAATATACCTTTAAGGAGTTTTTAGATCAATATTTAAGTAAGAAAGACTATAGTGATATAAAAGGTTTAATTTATAGGGATTTTAATGTAGTTATAAAAAACAAAGAAAGACCCTTAATAAGGGATTTAAATACAATTCCGTCACCATATGATTATAGGGTAACAAAAGAGCTTAAAAATAGAATAGTATATTATGAAAGCTCAAGAGGATGTCCTTTTAATTGTAAATTTTGCTTGTCATCTACCATAAAAGGGGTTAGATATTTTGATTTGGAGAGAGTGAAAAATGAGCTAACTTTATTAATGGATGCTAAGGTTAGACAAGTTAAGTTTGTCGATAGGACTTTCAATGCTAATAAGCAATATGCTATGGAAATTATGAATCATATTATGAAAAGAAATCCTGAAGGAATAAATTTTCATTTTGAAGTTACAGCACATCTTCTAGATGAAGAAATGTTAAGTTTTTTATCAAATGTAAAGGAAGGTCTTTTCCAATTTGAAGTAGGTGTACAATCAACTAATCCAAAAACAATAGAAGCGGTAGGAAGAACGACAGACTTTAAGAAATTAAAAGAAGTTACTAAGAAAATTAAGAGTTTTAAAAGAATACATCAACACTTAGATTTAATAGCAGGTCTTCCATATGAAGATTATAATTCTTTTGCGAAATCATTTGATGATGTATATGATATAAGACCAGAAAAAATACAGCTTGGATTTTTAAAATTATTGAAAGGTTCACAATTAAGGGCTTTAGAAGATTACTATGGGTTTAAGTATGTAAATAAACCTCCATATGAAATTTTATTTAACGACTTTATTGGATATGCAGATATTAGGAAGTTAAAAATAATAGAAGAGATGGTTGAAATTTATTATAATGGAGAAATATATAAACATTCAATGGAATATTTATTAGCTAATAAGTATAAAAGTCCATTTAACTTATATGAAAGTCTAGCAAAATTTTGGGAGTCTAAAAATTATCATAAAATATCGCATTCTAGAAGAAAGTTATATGATATATTGGTTGAATTTTGTGAAGCTGAAAATTTAGAGTCTATGGATATATATAAAGAATTGCTTAAATTAGATTTTATTGAAAATAACAAAGGGCAACAATTACCAAGTAAATTAAAAAGTTTATCAATAGGTATTCACAGGTCACAAATACATCAACTTCTAAAAGATGAAAACTTATTATCAAATGAATTAAAAGATTATAGATACCATCAAACTAGAGATTTAATAAAAATTTGCAGATTAGAATTATTTGAAATAGATGTATTAAAGATTAGAGATAATCAGTATGTTATAAATCAGAAAGAAAATATAAACAAACATACATATATATTAACTATATATATAGAGGGAGTATTGAAAACATCTAAGTCAATAGATGTAACATCTATAGTGAAGGGGTTGATAAAGTGACTTATTTAGAAGATTTATTGAGAGTTAATAGAGAGGTTTTTAGAAAAACAAATAGAAGTATGCTGGATAATTGGCCTATAATATTTACAGCTTTAGTTTATAGTATTATAAATATATTTGTAACAAATTTAGTTTTTTTAACTTTTAGTGGGCCGCTTAGTATAATTGCAGGAATTATTTCTGGGTTTATTTCTGCATCTATAGTATCGAATTATTTATACTTACTTTATAACATTATTTTTTATAATAAAATAAATATGGAAATATTTAAGAATGGATTCGATGCTTTTTTGAGAAATGTATATAGTGTGCTAGTCGTATATTGGATGATAACTTATTTATTAAGAGCACCTAGTATAATATATTTAATAGATATTTTAATATTTATATTTATTAATGCTCTTCCAGAAACTATATATCAAAAACAATATTCAAATGTAGTTGACTCTATAAGCTATAGTTTTAGCTTTATAAAGGAAAATCATATATATTGGTTTATTCCAGTAATCATATTGGGTTTAATAACTTATTTGGTTTCTGGTAGCTATGATATATCAATTCTAAAAGTCCAAAATAGATTACCATTGGGGAAAGGTCTTGAAGTTAGGTGGATATTAGGGCAGATTTTATTTTCATATTCTATGATATATAGAGGATATTTGTATAAAATACTAAGTACTAGTACAAAGAGAAAAAGAGATTTTATGAGCAAGTTTTAGAAAGGTGATTGAATGATAGAAAAATATTTTGCTAAGTTTAGCGATAAAATAAACTTTATAGAATTAAAGGATTATGCTGATATAGAGGTTTTAGATTCAGTAAAGAATATACCTTTGCCAATAGCTACTGATACATTGGCAGAAGGAATTAGTACTGGGGTAATGAAGAAAGAGGTAAGTTTAGATAGCATAATAGATGGAATGATATGTATGATAGCAATAGATAGTGAATTTGAATACGTTGATGATTATATTAAAATTATAGAAGAATTTAATCCGGACATGCCAAATTATATTTTCTTTAAAGGTATACAATTTTTAGATCAAGGAGACTACGATAGGGCAAATCTTTATTTTAGAGCAATTAATATTATCAATCCAAAGCATCTTTTAGGTAAATTTAATTATGCATTGGCTTTAGAAAGAATAGCGCAAGATATGTTTAATAAAGAAAATTATAAGTCTGGAGATCTTTTCTTAAAAGAATCAACTTTAGAGTTTGAGAAGACCTTAGATATAGATGATAAGTATGCATTATCATATTATAAGCTAGGGTATCATTATAGATTTAATGAGCAATACTTGAAATCTCAATTAATGTGGGAAAAATATATAAAGTTAGACAATGATGATCTAAGACTACAAGAGATTAGAGAGCAAATATCTTTAATAAATGACCAAGTATTACTAGAAGCAGGATTAACCTATTTATCTTATAATAGGTTTGAAGATGCTTTAGATAGTTTTTTAAAACTTTTACCTAATAATGAAAAGTGGTGGGAGCTTAGATATTTAATAGGTAATACTTATGCAGCATTAAATCAAGGGGATAAAGCTGTGGATGAGTATTATATAGCTTTAGAATTAAATGATGATATAGAGGATGTTTATAACGAATTAGGAATAGAGTTATTTAAACTTGGAAAAATAGAAGAAGCTATTAAAGTTTATAATAGTGGTATATCTAAAATTAAATCAAGTTATAAACTTTATTTTAATAGAGGCTTGGCCTATTATCAAAAACAGGTTATTGATTTAGCATATAATGATATTGTTAAAGCTTATGAACTAAATCCAACAGATCATAATGTTATAGAAATGAAAAACTATATAGAGTCTATTGTTTAATAAATTATGCTATATATATGAAGGAATTAGATATAATAAAAAAAATATAAAAACAGTTGACACTTTATTTTAAAAATGTTATTATATAAAAGGTCAGTGAGACAAGAAAGAAACAAAAAAACTTTCTAAAAGAATTTCAAAAAAACAGTTGACAATATGACAAAAATGTAATATACTAGTCTTTGTTAATTGGTCA
>JASLAT010000010.1 GCA_030146915.1 Tissierellales bacterium | reverse complement strand
TCTTATTAAGTTTAATCCTCTATCAGATCTTAAACCTATTCTCCATCCATTAAAATTATTAAAGTTAGTATTACCTAATATTTTTTTTGTATCCTCTCTTGTCTTATCTATATGGTCTTCTAGTCTAACTCCACTCTTTAGGGCTGACTGTTCTATAGCATAAGCTGGTATGCTCCTAGTAAATTTATTATCTATTCCTACTAACGCTGGAAATATAGAATTTAACACTAGCCCCCCTATCGTTATATTTAAAACTTTAGATTTATTTAGTTTCTTATATAAATTTTTAAAACCTTTATTCAAAATCTCTCCTCCTCATATCTCAATTATCCATAAGTATCTTGATATAATTTTACCCTTTTTAAGCCTTTTTTATAAGATTTTGAGCATATTAGTAAACTTTTACTTATTTATTAATCTTTCCGTATTTTTTTGTCTAAATAAAATATTTTTACTATATGTTCCACATGGAACATATAGTAAAAATAAAAAAATAGACCAGTTTCCTGGTCTATATAGCATTATTTTTTTCTAGTTCTTTTCTTAGTTTTTTAATTACTCTTTTTTCTATCCTAGATACTGTCATTTGAGATATGCCTAGTTTTTCTGCTATTACAACTTGAGTTTCTTTATTAAAATATCTATCTATAAGTATTTGTTTCTCTACTTCATTTAATGTTTTTATACTTTCAGTTAAAAGATCATTATTAGCTATCTTCTCAAAATGTATGTCATCTTCACCTATAAAATCTGATAAAGTAACTTCCCCATCATCATTCATAGAATCATATGTTACATCTAAAGATTGTGGACTATAAACTTGACTTGCTTCCATAGTCTCTAAAATTTCTTCTTCTGATACCTTCAGATATTCTGATAAATCTTTTAAGGTTGGAACCCTTTGTAAGTCTTGACTTAATTTAACTTTAGCATTATTTATTCTTTTAGATAGCTCCTGAATCCTTCTAGGAACTCTTATAGTCCAGCCTTTATCTCTAAAATGTTTCTTTATCTCCCCTATAATAGTTGGAGTTGCAAAACTTGAAAATTGAAAACCTTTTCCTACATCAAATCTATCAACAGCATATATAAGTCCAACAGAAGCTACCTGAAATATATCATCAAAGTCTATACCTCTATTTGTATATTTCTTTGCTAAAATTTCAGCTATATACAGATGCTTTTCTATTAATTCATCTCTTATTTCTTTATCTCCAGTCTTTTTATACTCCTTAAAAAGATCCTCTATATATTGACGTTCTTCTTGCTTAGTCATAGTCATTATTATCAGCTCCGATATACTTTATCATCTCTATACCAGAGTTTCTAAACTTTACCTCATCCATTAGAGAGTTTATTATAAGCAGACCCATTTTCATTTCTTTATATTCATCTGTTTTATCTTTTGAAATATCTCTTACATCTTTAACCCTAGTACAAATACTATCTCTTTTCACCTCAAATTCTATATCTATTTCATCATTGTCTGTTAACTTAAAAGCATTTATACAAGCTTCAGCTATTGATACTTTTAAGTCCTCTATAGAATCTATATCAAAGCCTAAACCAAGAGATACACCTGAAACTGCCAACCTAGCTACTGAGATATATTCTGCTTTTTTAGGTATGGTTAACTTTATTTTATCCTTGACCACCAAAATCCCCCCTCATATTAAATACTTTATCAAGCTCTGTTATTTCTAACAATTTTAATATGTTAGGTTTGATATTAGTTAAATGTAGCTTATAACCCTTTTCTTTTATTTCTTTAAGAATATATATCAAAGCTCCTAACCCTGTACTATCAACATAGCTTAGATCCCTACCATCTATTAGGATATCTTTTTCATTTTCCCTAAAAGACTCTAGAACCCTATCCTTAAATTTGTCTGAAGTATATATGTCTATATCCTCCCTAGGATATACCTGCCACTCTTCTTTTTTGTCATTAAAGTCAATTTTTAAATCCATTAATATACCTCCTTAAATGTAAAGATAGACCTAGAGTCTATCTTTATTCCTAATCTATATTTACTTCTTCAGTAACTTTACTACCTTCTTCATTTGAGTTTAACTTCTCATCATCTTCTTCATACTTAGCTAAAGCAACAACCTTATCATCATCAGAAACTTTAATTAAAGTTACTCCTTGAGTATTTCTACCCATTCTTGATATTCCTGATGATGGTATTCTGATAATTATTCCCTCAAGAGTAATTATCATTATGTCATCCTCTTCACTAACAATCTTAGCTGATACTAAATCTCCAGTTTTTTCTCTTATATTATAAGTTAAAACTCCTAGTCCTGCTCTAGACTGACTATTATATTCTGTAAGTTTAGTTTTCTTACCAAACCCTTTTTCTGAAATTGTAAGAAGGTCCCTTGTGTCATTTTCTTCTGCTACTTCCATAGAAACTACCTGATCATCGTCAGCTAGTCTAATTCCTATTACTCCCATAGCTGTTCTACCCATAACTCTAACATCATTTTCATTAAATCTTATAGCTTTTCCCTTTTCAGTTACTATTATAACATCTTTATTACCATCCGTCTTCCTAACTTGTATAAGTTCATCATCTTCTTTAAGGCCAATAGCTATTATTCCACTTACTCTAATATTTTCAAAGTTATCTAACATAACTCTCTTAGTTAAACCTTTTTTAGTTAAAAATATTAAACTGTCCTCTTCAACATTTTTTTCTATAGGTATCATAGCAGTTACTCTCTCATTTTCATCTAGCTGCAAAAGATTAATAATTGCTGTTCCTCTAGCCTGTCTACCTGACTCCGGTATCTCAAAAGCCCTTAAAGAATAAACCTTTCCTAAATTTGTAAAGAATAATATAGTATCATGTGTAGATGTTATATAAAGATTTTCAACAAAATCCTGATCCCTAGTTGTTAAGGCTGTAACTCCTCTTCCTCCTCTTCTTTGGGTTCTGTAAAGTGCCTCTGGCATTCTTTTTATATAGCCAAAGTGAGTTAAAGTTAATACTACATCTTCTTCCTCTATCATATCTTCTAGTATTATTTCACCAGCATAAGGTACTATCTTAGACCTTCTCTCATCACCATACTTATCTTTAACTTCTAATAATTCTTCTCTAATTATAGCAAGTATAGCTTGTTCACTAGCTAAAACAGATTTTAACTCTCCTATAGTTTCTCTTAACTCAGAGTATTCTTGATCTAACTTTCCTCTTTCTAAACCAGTAAGTCTTCTAAGTCTCATATCTAAAATAGCCTTAGATTGTTCTTCGCTAAGTTCGTATTTTTCTTCTAATATATCTGATGCTAAATTATCAGTATCAGAAGATCTAATTATCTCCAAAATGTCATCAATGTTTTCTTGAGCTATTCTTAAACCCTCTACTATATGAGCACGAGCTTCTGCTTTATCTAAATCAAATTGGGTTCTTCTCCTTACTATTTCAACCTGATGATCTAAATAGTATTCCATCATTTCCTTTAAATTTAAAACCCTTGGTTCATCATCTACTAATGCAAGCATTATAGCTCCAAAAGTTACTTGAAGTTGTGTATGTTTATAAAGATTATTTAAAACTATTTCAGCATTAGCATCTCTAGATACTTCTATAACTAATCTGATTCCTTCTCTATCTGACTCATCTCTTATATTAGTTATTCCTTCTAAGCGTTTTTCCCTAACTAATTCAGCCATTCTTTGAATTAATCTAGACTTATTAACCTGATAAGGAAGCTCTGTAACAACAATTTTACTCCTACCCTTATCATTTTCTTCTATATCTGCCTGTGCCCTTATTAGAATTCTACCTCTTCCTGTTCTATAAGCTGATCTTATTCCTTCTTTTCCTAATATTTTTGCTCCTGTTGGAAAATCTGGTCCCTGTATTTCTTCCATTAAATCTTCAACAGTAACATCTTCCTCATCTATCATAAGGATAAGGCCATTTATAACCTCAGTTAAATTATGTGGTGGTATATTAGTAGCCATACCTACTGCTATACCTGAGGAACCATTAACTAGTAGGTTAGGAAATCTACTTGGTAGAACTTTTGGCTCTTTCATAGTTTCATCAAAGTTTAATCTGTAGTCTACTGTGTCTTTATTTAAGTCTCTTAATAGCTCTAAGGATAAAGGAGCCATCCTAGCCTCTGTATAACGCATTGCGGCTGCTCCATCACCATCAATTGATCCAAAGTTACCATGTCCATCTACTAGTAAATATCTAGTACTAAATTCCTGTGCTAATCTAACCATTGCCTCATATACAGATGAATCTCCATGTGGGTGATACTTACCCAGTACATCTCCTACTAGTCTTGCAGATTTTCTATAAGGCTTGTTAGGAAGCATACCTAATTCATCCATAGCATATATAATTCTTCTATGCACTGGTTTTAGCCCATCTCTTACATCTGGTAATGCACGACTAACTATAACACTCATAGCATAATCTAAGTAGGAGGTTTTCATCTCTTTGTTAATATCTATATCTATAATCTTATCTGATTTATTTAGATCCATACTATACCTCCTATATATCTAAGTTTTCTACAAATTTTGCATTTTCTTCAATAAATTCTCTTCTAGGTTCAACCTTCTCACCCATAAGAGTTGTAAATACCTTATCTGCTTCAACAGCATCATATATATTAACCTTTAAAAGAACTCTTTTTTCAGGATCCATAGTAGTATCCCAAAGCTGAACATGATCCATCTCTCCAAGACCTTTATATCTTTGAATTGTAGGATTCTCAACTCCTAGTTCTTTTATAGCTTCCCTTAACTCTTCGTCATCATAAGCATATATTTCTTTTCTACCTCTACTAACTTTATATAATGGAGGTTGTGCTAAGTATATATGTCCTCTTTCTATTAATTCTGGCATATATCTATAGAAGAAGGTTAAAAGTAAGGTACTTATATGAGCACCGTCAACATCAGCATCCGTCATTATTATTATTTTTCCATATCTTAATTTAGATATGTCAAATTCTTCTCCAATTCCTGTTCCAAAGGCAGTAATCATATTTCTGATCTCTTCAGAATTTAGTATTCTGTCTAACCTTGCCTTCTCAACATTCATAATCTTACCCTTTAGAGGTAAGATAGCTTGAAATCTCCTGTCTCTACCCATCTTAGCTGTACCACCAGCAGAGTCTCCCTCCACTAGATAAATCTCTGTATCTTCTACATCTGTACTTTGACAATCTGATAATTTGCCTGGTAAAGTCGTACTTTCTAAAATAGACTTTCTTCTTGTTAAGTCTCTTGCCTTTCTAGCAGCCTCTCTAGCCCTTCTAGAGGATATGGCTTTTTCTAAAATAAGTTTAGCCTCAGAAGGATTTTCCTCTAAATAACTTTTTAAATATTCATAAGTGGATGATTCAACTATTCCACGAGTCTCACTATTTCCAAGTTTGGCTTTAGTTTGTCCCTCAAATTGAGGTTCTTTTAACTTTACAGATAAAACCCCTGTTAAGCCCTCTCTTACATCATCACCAGTTAAATTGTCTTCTCCCTCTTTTATAAACTTAAACTCTCTACCATAATCATTTATTACTCTTGTTAATGCAGTTCTTAAACCAGATAGATGTGTACCACCTTCTTCTGTGTTTATATTATTAGCAAAAGTATGTATGTTTTCAGAGTAACTATCTGTATACTGAAGAGCTAATTCAACTATTGTTTCATCTTTTAAAACCTCAAAATAAATTATATCTTTTTGTATAGGTGTCTTATTCCTATTAATATATTCAACAAAAGACTTTATTCCACCTTCATAATGAAAACTAACAAAGTTATCATTTCTTTCATCTTTTAAATCAATTCTTACATTTTTATTTAAAAATGCCATTTCTCTAAATCTTTTTTCTAAAGTCTCAAAACTATACACCGTATCTTCAAAAATTTCAGCATCTGGCTTAAATTCTATAGATGTACCAGTTTCATCACTAGAACCTACAACTTCTAATTCACTAGTTGCAACTCCTCTAGAAAACTTTTGTTCATATATCTTTCCATCTCTTTCAACTCTTGCAATTAACCATTCTGATAAAGCATTTACAACCGATATACCTACACCATGCAAACCACCTGATACTTGGTAGGCATCACTATCAAACTTACCACCAGCATGAAGTATAGTTAATACTGTCTCTAATGTTGATTTTCCTGTTTGTGAATGTTTCTCTACTGGAATACCACTACCATTATCTATTACTTTTATAGAATTATCTTTTCCTATACTAACTTCTATTGTGTCACACATACCTGCTAAAGCTTCATCTATACTATTGTCCACTACTTCATAAACTAAATGATGAAGTCCTGCTGGACCTGTACTACCTATATACATACCTGGTCTTTTTCTTACAGGCTCTAATCCCTCTAAAACCTGTATTTCACTGGCTGTATACTGTCTCTTTTTTGAATTAGCCATATAATACTACCTCCATCTATTCAAATTATATCTTTGCTCTAATGTTTTAGAGGATACACTTGAAGTTTCTACTTCTACACTACCGTCCCTATCTATTAAGATAAAACTTTCAACCTTTTCAAGGTCAATACAATCTAAATTTAAATTAGCCGCTATAAAATCCTTCAAGCTATCGCTCTTAGCTACACTATCGCTTGAAACAATGCAAATTAAATCTTCTTTTAAAAGATACCTATCTTCACCTATATTAAGAATCATATCTATCTTCCTTTTTTAATTTTCCATCATCTACATAGAATACTGACTTATCCATATCCTTCATTTCATCTAAATTTAAACTATCAGTAACTGTTATTATTGTCTGTATATTTTTTAAAGATTTAATTAAATATGATCTTCTTTCCCTATCTAACTCAGAGAAGACATCATCCAAAAGTAAAACAGGATAGCTACCTCTCTCTTGTTTTATTAATTCAACCTCTGATAGCTTTATAGATAAAACTGACGTCCTTTGCTGACCTTGTGAACCATAAACTCTTGCGTCTTTTTTATTTATAAGCACCTTCATATCATCTCTATGAGGCCCTATTGAAGTATTTGTTGTTTCTATATCCTGCTTAAGGTTTTCCTTAAGTTTTCTATAATAATTTATCTCAATTTCCCTTAAATCTTCTCCAAGTTCAACATTCGTTAGATATTCAAGTTCTAATAGTTCATTTGAATTAGAAACTTTTTTATGCACTTGGCTTGCAAGGTTAGAAAGATCTTTTATATATTCAGCTCTTTCCTTAATAACTACAGCTCCTGTAGCTACAAGTTGCCTATCAAAAATATCTAAAAGATCTTCCTTCTCTTTATAAGGTCTATGTGATTTTAAAATATTATTTCTCTGATATAAAATTTTTTTATATCTTTTTATGTTATAACTATATACAGGTTTGATTTGAGAAATCTCAAGATCAAGAAAGTCCCTCCTTATATAAGGTCCTTCCTTAACCAAAGATAGATCATCGGGAGAAAAAACAACTACATTTAATCCACTATTTAAATCCTTAGTGCTATCTACTAGGTTTTTATTTATTTTTATACTTTTACTACCTCTTCTATCTAATTTTATTTCTACTAATCTTTTATAGTCATCTATATTTAAATTAGCTGCCAAATAAGCCTGAGATTTTTCAAAATTAATCATCTCTCTTTGACTATTAGTTCTAAAGGATCTAGCCCTTGCACATACATATATTGCTTCTAATAAATTTGTCTTGCCCTGAGCGTTTTTACCTATGAAAATATTTATCTTGCTATTAAGTTCTAAATCTAAATTTAGATAGTTTCTAAAATTTATAAGTCTTATATTTTTTATATTCAACTCTAACACTCCTCAGACATTTATATTATATCACAATATATCCATCTCCATCCTTTATTTCTACTAAATCGCCTTTTTTAAGCTTTTTTCCTCTTTCCCTACATATATCATTATTAACTTGAATAAATCCTTCCTGGACAAGAAAACTGGCTTCTCCGCCAGTTTGAACTTCTCCTATGAACTTTAAAAATTGTCCTAACTTAATAAATTCTGTATCAATTTTTACCTCTATCATTTTTTATTCTCCTTTATCCTAATCTTACTGGTAGGACTAAATATATATGGTTTTCATCATCCGCTGGATTCATTATACACGGGTTTAAATTCCCCATAAAATTTAAACTTATATCTTCAGAATCAATGGTTCTTATACCTTCTAAAAGGTAATTTGCATTAAAAGCAATATCTACATTATCACCTTCAACCTTAGCTTCTATATCTTCATGTACATTACCTATTTCTGATTTTGATTTTATGGATATACCAGACTGGTTTATTTCTAAAATTATTAGATTTGCTTTTTCTTCTTTAGCTAATAATGAAGCTCTCTCTAGAGAGTTTTGAAGATCTCTTTTATTTACAGTTAGGGCTGTTTCGTGGTCCTTTCTTATTATATCTTCATAATTAAAGAATTGACCTTCTAATAACTTGGAGTAAATAGTTGTTTCTCCTAGATTAAATAATATATGTCCTGTCTCATAGCTAATTTCTACATAATCCTCATTATCTTCTATAATTTTATTAACTTCTGAAAGTACTCTGGCTGGAACTATCATTTTTATATTTAAATCTGAATCAACTTTTATCTTTCTTAAAGCTAGTCTAAAGCCATCTAGAGCTACAAAAGAAATGTTACCTTCTTTAACCTCCATTAAAACTCCTGTAAGAGAAAGTCTTGTTTCCTCTTGAGATGCAGCAAATACAGTTTGTCTAATAGCATTTTTAAAAATATCTTTAGGTAATTTAAATGATTCCTTCTCTACAATAATAGGTAGCTGTGGATAATCATCTGCAGAATTTCCTATTATATTAAACTCTGAATTCTCACATTGTATATTCATATATTTATTACCATCTTTTTCTGTAACCTCTATTTCTATAACAGAGTTAGGTAGTTTTCTTATAATATCTCCAAATATTTTAGAGTTAATTACTACTGATCCTTCTTTTTCTATATTACAATCTACAAATGTTTCTACACTTAATTCTAAATCTGTAGCTGTTATTTTTAATTTATCATTATTTGTTTCTAATAAGATACCATTTAATATTTGTAATGTTGTTCTATTTGATATTCCTTTTTGTGCAATTCCTATATGTTTTGATAATTCTTTTTGGTTAATTTTTATTTTCATTGTATGCCTCCTTATAAATATATAAAAGATAAATTCTAGTAGTACTAGTAGTAGGGCTTGTTAATATGTGGATAAGCCTTGTAAGCTAGTAAAATATAAAACTTAAGCTAATTTAATAACATGTTGATAACTTTGTATAAGTATAGAATCTATTAACAATTATCCACATTTAGCCTTTAATATCTTTTATAAGTCTTTCTAATCTTCTTTGTAATTCCTTATCCTCTTTAAGTTGTTCTGAGATTTTATCATAAGCGTGAATAACAGTCGTATGATCTCTTCCACCAAATTCATCTCCTATTTTAGGGAGAGAAAGATCAGTTAGTTCACGAGTTAGATACATAGCTATTTGCCTTGGATAGGCTATAGCATGCGTTCTTCTCCTAGATGAAAAATCTTCTAGACTTAAGCCATAGTCCTTACCTACAACTTCTTTTATCAATTTAGGCGTAATTTCTCTAATTTGATTTTCTGAAATAATATCTTTAAGAGCTTCTTCCGCTAATTCAACACTAATTTCACTATTGGTTAAAGATGAGTAGGCTACTATTCTAATTAAGGCACCTTCTAACTCTCTTATATTAGATTTTATTTTGCTTGCTATATATAGTAGGACTTCATTATCCACTTTTAAATTTTCTATATTCGCTTTTTTCTTTAAAATAGCAATTCTAGTCTCTAGATCAGGAGCCTGTATATCTGCTATTAATCCCCACTCAAACCTTGATCTTAACCTATCTTCTAAAGTAGGTATTTCTTTAGGTGGCCTATCACTGGAAATTATTATTTGTTTATTAGATTCATGTAATGCATTAAATGTATGGAAAAATTCTTCCTGAGTTCCTTCTTTTCCAGCTATAAACTGGATATCATCTATTAAAAGTACATCTACATTTCTATATTTATTTCTAAACTCTTCATTTCTATATTCGCGAATTGAGTTTATAAGTTCGTTCGTAAATTTTTCTGAAGAAACATAAACTACTTTAGAGTTTGGATTTTGCTCTAAAATAAAGTGACCTATAGCGTGCATAAGATGAGTTTTACCAAGGCCAACTCCACCATATATGAATAAAGGATTATAAGTCATTGATGGTGCTTCAGCAACAGCAAGTGATGCAGCATGAGCAAATCTATTGCTACTTCCAATTACAAAACTATCAAAGGTATATTTAGGATTTAGATTACAGTTTTCATCATCTGTAAACTCTTTTACCTTGCTAGGTTCTTCCTTAATTTCATCAAGTTCTCCAGGAACAGTAAATTCAATATTAAAATCCGTTTCTGTAACTTGTTTAAATGCGGATTTAATAAGATTCATATACCTACCTACTAGAACTCCTCTAGTAAACTCGTTAGGAGCTGCTAGTATAACATTATTTCCTGAAATGCTTATAGGATCAATAGTTTTTAACCAGGTATTAAAACTAACTTCAGTCAATTCGACTTTCATTAAATTTAAAACCTGGTTCCAAATATTATCTAGGCTTGAAGCCATAAAATTACCTCCTTATTTATTCTTATAAACAGAATTATCAACAGCTATTTTAAAAATATATAAAAAATAGTTCAAAAAAATAAAGCTATATATTTGTGGATAAGCTCTTGATAAAATGTTATTAGTTTTTTAAAGTAAAAATCATATATACTAGTAAACAGATAGTAAAAAATTTAAATGTTAATAAAATATATGTAAAAATAGACTTTTAGTTAGTTAAATGTGGATAATTATGAACACTTATACACAAGTTATCAACAATCTGTGCATAAGTAAGGCTGTGAATAACTTTTAAAAAACTTATCCACATGGAACTTTATGATATCAAACTTTGAAATATATATCAATAGTTATCCACATTACAAACAAAAAATAAATTTTATAAATTGTGGAGAAAGAAAAAACAAAAAAAGATATGGAAAGAGCCCTAAAAGTATTGAAAAAATATATATTTCTTGACATTAGCTCTTTAAGTAAATATAATCATATTAGTGTGTATATATATGCTTATTTTGATATGAAGGATATAATTAGAACAATTATATATACGCTTTAAGGAGGTGTATTTAAAATGAAAAGAACATATCAACCAAAGAAGAGAAAAAGAAAAAAGGTACACGGATTCAGAGCAAGAATGAAAACTAAATCAGGTAGAGCGGTTATAAAAAGAAGAAGACAAAGAGGTAGAAAAAGAGTAACTGCATAGGCCACTGCCCTAGTGGCCTTTTTAGTTAGTTCATTTTTAAAGGAGCATTGAAGTGAACAGAGTTTATAGTTTGAGAAAAAATGAAGAGTTTAAAAAAGTTTATAATAATGGTAGAAACTATTGGAATAGGAATTTAATACTCTACGTTATGAAAAATAATTTAGGTTATAACAGAGTTGGGTATTCTATTACTAAAAAAGTTGGTAATAGTGTAGTTAGAAATAAGTTACGTAGAAGAATGAAAGAAATCTACAGACTTAATCTTTTAGACTTGGAAAAAGGATATGATCTAGTTTTTATACCGAAGAAAAATGTTACTGAAATATCCTATAAAACACTGGAAAGTGCAATGCTCCATATTATCAAACTTACAGGAATAAAAAAGGATAAAGAGAAAAATGAATAGGTTGATGATAGTTTTAATAAAAATATATCAAAAAACCATATCTAAATATATTTTTACTGGGAGAAATTGTAGATTTTACCCAACGTGTTCATCCTATTCAATGGAGGCTTATGAAAAGTATGGTTTTTTAAAGGCCAGTTTTTTATCCTTAAAAAGAATATTAAGATGTAATCCCTTTAATCCAGGAGGGTACGATCCGCTAGAATAGGAGTGTAGTGTATATGACGGCTTTTTTAGGAAATATTTTAGGAAAACTGATGATGTTTGTATATAATGCAGTTTCTTCAATAGGTGCAGAACCAGAGAACTTGTCTTTTTATGCAATGTCCATCATAGTTACTACTATAATATTTAAACTTTTGCTTTTACCTTTAGGAATAAAGCAGAGTAAATCTACTAAAATGATGGGAAAGCTTCAACCCAAATTACAGGAAATACAAGAAAAATATAAAAATGATCCAAAGATGCAGCAAATAAAAATGGCAGAGTTATATAAACAGTACAATTATAATCCAGCTTCTGGATGTTTATTGCTTATTATACAATTACCGATAATGATAGCTTTTTATAGAGTTATACAAAATCCGGTAACTTTTGCATTTACAGACCCAGCAGCATATGATGCTATGAATAAATCTTTCTTTTGGATAACTAATTTAGAAAATCCAGACCCACTTATATGGGGATTACCTTTGTTAGCTGGAATAACTACTTATTTACAAACAATAGTTATGCAACCACCAACACAAGGTAATACAGAGATACAATCAACTCAAAATACTATGAACATAGTAATGCCAGTTATGATTTTTATTATGGCTCGTAAATTCCCAGCAGGATTAGCGCTTTACTGGGTTGTTAGTAATGGATTTACTGTACTTCAATATATTCTGATAAACAAGTTAGGGAATGAAGAACTTAAGGAGGATTAGAGTATGAGATCCGTTGTTAAAGTGTCAAAAACCATAGAAGGTGCTGTGGAAGAAGCTTTAATGGAGTTAGAAGTTAGTAAAGATGATGTGGAGATAGAAGTTTTAGAAGAACCTAGTAGAGGTTTACTAGGATTAATAGGAGTAAAAGATGCTATAGTAAAAGTTACTGTAGTGTTTGACCCAGTAGAGATTATAGATGAATTTTTAACTAAGGTAATAAATTCTATGGGGTTATCAAGTATAAATAAAATAGAACGTAAAAAAGATACAATGTTTGTAAAAATTACAGGAATTGACCCAAGGGATATGGGAATAGTAATAGGAAGAAGAGGGGCTACTTTAGATGCCATACAATATTTAGTAAGTTTGGCCTTAAATAATGGTAGAGAAGAGTATTTAAGAGTAGCTATTGACATAAATGATTATAGAAGTAAAAGAAAAGATACACTGGAAAAATTAGCAATTAGAATGGCGAAGAAGGCTAAGAAGAGTAGAAGAGTGGTAAAGTTAGAACCGATGAATCCTTATGAAAGAAGGATAATCCACTCAGCATTACAGAATTTAGACTACATAACTACTCATAGTGAAGGTGAAGACCCTTATAGAAGGGTAGTTATAAAATTAAAATAGACATTTTAACCCAGTTTAATACTGGGTTTTCTTATAGATTAGTTTTTAAATAGAGGTGATAAATATGACTATAGCAGCAATTTCTTCAGCAGTAGGAGAGGCTGGTATTGGTATTGTAAGAATGAGTGGTAATAAGTCCTTATCTATTGCTAATGAAATATTTAAAGGAAGTAAGGTTAAAGAAATAACAGAAGATAAAAGTAGAAGAATGATTTATGGACACATAGTAGATGGAGATGAAATTATAGATGAGGTTTTAATTTCATATATGAAGGGTCCTCATACCTATACAAGGGAAGATATTGTAGAGGTATATTGTCATGGAGGGATTATACCTGTAAAGAAAATATTAGATTTAATCCTATCAAAAGGTGCTAGATTAGCTGAACCAGGTGAGTTTACTAAGAGGGCTTTCTTAAATGGAAGATTAGATTTGTCTCAGGCAGAAGCAGTTATGGATATGATAAATGCTAAGACAGAAAAAAGTTACCAGGCATCTTTAAATCAATTAGAAGGAAATTTATCAGAGGAAATTAGAAGAATAAGAGATGAACTTTTAGATATAATTGCTAGAGTAGAGGCTTCTATAGATTATCCAGGTGAAGATGATGTAGAAGATGTTGCTTATGAAGAGATAATAGATAAAGGTAGTAAGGTAAAGCTATCAATAGAGGAGCTTTTAAAAACAGCAGATAGAGGAACGATATTAAGAGATGGATTAAATACTGTTATTTTAGGTAAGCCAAATGTTGGAAAGTCCTCCTTATTAAATGCTCTTTTAAGAGAAAATAGAGCTATTGTTACAGATATACCTGGTACTACTAGGGATGTTATAGAGGAGTTTATAAATATTGATGGTATACCTCTAAAACTAGTAGATACAGCAGGTATTAGAGATACAGAAGATTTAGTTGAAAAAATAGGTGTTGATAAGGCTAGAAATATGGTTGACTCAGCAGACCTTATAATAGCTGTATTTGACTCATCTAAAGAAATGGATGATGAGGATAGAGAGATAATAGATCTTATAAAAGATAAAAAATCTATAGTTATTATAAACAAGGTAGATCTTGAGGAAAAATTAGATAGAAGCCTTATAAATGAAAAGTTAAAAGAGAAGGTGATCATAGAGTCTTCAATAATATCTAATATAGGACTAGATCAACTTGAAGAAGCAATAAAAGATATGTTCTATAGTGGTGAGTTAGAACTAGAATCAGACCTTGTAGTAACTAACATAAGACATAAAGATCAATTAAAGAAGGCTTTAAAAAACATAGAAGATGTTATTGAAGCGGCAAACTTAAATGTTCCTGTAGATTGTGTAGAAGTTGACCTAAAAGATTGTTGGGAAAACTTAGGAGAAATATCAGGAGACACTATAGAAGAGGATATTTTAGATAAAATATTCTCAGAATTTTGTTTAGGAAAGTAGGGTGAAAGATGGATAAATTAAAGACTTTTGTAGCAGGAGAATATGATGTAATAATAGTAGGAGCAGGTCATGCAGGTACAGAAGCAGGACTAGCTTCTGCTAGGTTAGGTATGAAAACTATGGTATTAACTATGAGTTTAGACTCTATAGTTGCCATGTCTTGTAATCCAAATATTGGTGGTACAGGTAAGGGGCACTTAGTTAGAGAAATAGATGCTCTTGGAGGAGAGATGGCTCTAAATATAGATAGGACATTTATTCAAAGTAGAATGTTAAATACATCTAAGGGTCCGGCAGTACACTCCTTAAGAGTACAGGCTGATAAAAAAGCTTATCATACTGAAATGAAGAAGGTTTTAGAGGATGAAAAGAATCTACATTTAAGACAGGGTGAAGCTACGGATTTAATAATTGAAGATAATAAGGTTGTTGGAGTAGAGACAAGAACGGGTGCTATTTATAAAGCTAAGTCAGTAGTAGTTGCAACAGGAACTTATTTAAATGGAAAAATTCATATAGGTGAAGTAGAGATTTCATCAGGTCCTGATGGTATGGCTCCTTCTTTAAAGCTATCGGATGCACTTGAAGAAAAAGGTTTTAAATTTAGAAGAATGAAAACAGGTACTCCAGCAAGGGTTCATATCAATAGTTTGGACCTTTCAAAGATGGAGATTCAACCAGGAGATGAAGAAATTATTCCTTTTTCCTTCTTAAATATGGAGAAAAAATTTGATATAAAGCAAGTACCTTGTTATTTAACCTACACTACTGAAGAGGCACATGAAATAATAAGGGAAAATATTCATCGTTCACCTATGTATTCTGGTGATATAGATGGAGCAGGAGCTAGATATTGTCCTTCTATAGAAGATAAAGTAGTAACTTTTGCTGATAGGAAAAAACATCAAATTTTTATAGAACCAGAAGGACTAACTACTAAAGAAATGTATGTTCAAGGAGCTAGCTCAACTTTACCAGAAGAGGTTCAATTAGACCTATATAAAAAAATAATAGGTTTGGAAAATGTAGAGTTTATGAGACCTGCTTATGGAATAGAATACGATACAATAGATCCTACCTTACTTTGGAGAAATCTAGAGCATAGAGAGATAAAGAACTTATTTTTTGCGGGGCAAATAAATGGTACTTCAGGCTATGAAGAGGCAGCAGCTCAAGGATTAATTGCAGGTATAAATGCTGCACAAAATATAAAAGGAAAAGAGCCTTTTATATTAGATAGATCAGAAGCATATATTGGCGTTTTAATAGATGATATAGTTACTAAAGGTGCTGATGAGCCTTATAGAATAATGACTTCAAGAGCAGAATATAGGCTTACTTTAAGACAGGATAATGCAGATCTTAGATTGACTGAAAAAGGATATAAGTTAGGGCTTGTATCTGAGGAA
Organism: Tissierellales bacterium; assembly: GCA_030146915.1. Lineage (GTDB taxonomy): Bacteria > Bacillota > Clostridia > Tissierellales > Tissierellaceae > JASLAT01. The sequence goes on along the minus strand of JASLAT010000010.1, from coordinate 55,045 downwards.
AGATATAAACTTGCTGTAAAAAAAGAAAGACAAGTTAAGGAAGAACTAGAAAGACTAGCATCTATATCTATTAATCCAAGTAGGGAAAATAATGAGTTGATAAGGTCCATGGGAACAGCAGAAATAAATACACCTACAACATTATATAAATTAATAAGAAGGCCTGAGTTAAACTATGATTCAACAGCAATATTAGACCCTGAAAGAGTTGAACTACCAAGACAGATAAGATTACAGGTTGAAACTCAGATAAAATATGAGGGATATATAGAAAAACAAATGATACAAATTGAGCAGTTTAAAAAATTAGAAGATAAAAAGTTAAGTAAGGATTTAGACTATGATAAAGTTAAAAATCTTAGAACAGAAGCTAGGGAGAAACTTAATAAGGTAAAACCTGAATCTGTAGGTCAAGCTTCAAGAGTATCAGGTGTTTCACCAGCGGATATAAATATGCTTTTAATTCATCTAGAGCAAGAGAGAAGAAAAGGAGCTGAAAAACTTGACTAATATAGATACACTAATATCAGGATCAGAAGATTTAAAATTACAACTTGATGAGAAACAATTTGATAAATTTAAAGACTATAAAGAACTTTTACAAGAGTGGAACGAAAAGATAGATATAACAACTATAACCGAAGATGATGAAGTTGATATAAAGCACTTTTTAGATAGTTTAACTCTTGTAGAAACAGGTTTATTTGATTCAAAAGAAGGTCTAAGAGTCATTGATATAGGTACAGGAGGTGGTTTCCCGGGAATGCCTCTTAAGATATATAATGAAAGTTTAGATGTAACTTTAATGGATAGTTTAAACAAAAGAATAAAATTTTTAGATATAGTAATTAAGGATCTTGGCTTAAAAAACATACAAGCTATACATGGAAGGGCAGAAGAATTAAGTAGAACTAAAGAGTATAGGGAAAGCTTTGATCTATGTGTTTCTCGTGCAGTTGCGAGATTGAATACTTTAGTTGAATACTGTTTACCATTTGTAAAACCAGGTGGTTATTTTGTATCTATGAAGGGACCGGACTATGATGAAGAACTAAGAGAAGCTAAAAATGCTATTAATACTTTAGGTGGAAGATTAGTAAAAGACTATGAAGTAAAATTACCACACAGTGATATAGTTCATTCAGTAATAATTATAGAAAAGGTTAAAAATACGGCAAAAAAATATCCAAGAGGTGGAGGTAAGCCTAGGAAAAAGCCATTATAAGATGAAGAGGGATAGTATGAGCAGTAGTAATGTGGAAATTGAAAGTATAGATATATCATCTATAAATATAAACCCATATTATACTAGGGAGAACTTTAATTATAAGGAGCTAGAGTCTATCGTTCAATCAATAGAGGATCATGGAATACTTCAGCCAATAAACCTTAAAAAGAATGCAGAGGGATATGACTTATTAGCGGGTGAGAAAAGATTAATGGCGGCTATTATGGCTGGGTATGAAAAGATACCAGCCATAGTAGTTGATATTTCTGAAGAAGAAGCTTTAATATTAGCTCTTCTTGAGAGGTTAGATAATAAGGAGATTCATTTTTTTCAAGAGGCTGAAATTTATAGGCAGCTAATAGAAGATTGTGGACTAACACAAGAAGACTTAGCTAAAAAACTAGGAAAAAGTCAATCAACTATAGCTAATAAGATAAGATTACTTAATTTAGGAGAAGAAGAAAGAAATTTTATAAGAGAATCTAGACTATCAGAAAGACATGCTAGAGCCTTATTAAGGCTGCCTGAAGATGTATTAAGAAGAGAGCTTTTACTAAGGATTGATGAATATAGGCTGAGTGTTAAAAAAACTGAGCATATAATAGATACTATGCTTAAGGATATTGATCTTAAAAGTAGAAATTTTAAGCCGGAAGATATGCAAAAAGCGGTAAACAAAAACATATGTTTAAATAGATTCAAAAAAGCTTATGATGAGCTTAATAGATTAAAAATACCTATAACTTGGGATATAATTGATGATAGTGATAATTTTAAAATAGTAATAAGTTTAGAGGATAATAGTAAAACTGATTAATTTAAATTAATCAGTTTTATTTATGTTCCACGTGGAACCTTTTATTGTAAAAAACATACTATCTGATATTATATTAATTAGGAGTAAAAAAGAAAAGTAGGTGGTGATTTTTTGGCTAAGATTATATCTATATTCAATCAAAAAGGTGGTGTAGGTAAGACAACTACAGCTATTAACTTGTCAGCATCCCTTGCAAGTAAGGATAAAAAAATATTACTAATTGATATGGATCCACAGGGAAATGCTAGTTCAGGTTTAGGTTTAACAGGAGACTCTAATTATGTATATGAAGTATTGATAAGTAAGCTAAGTATAAATGATGCTATAAAAGAAACAAGTGCTAAAGGAGTAGATATACTTGCTTCAAATAGAGATTTAGCAGGCCTAGAAATTGAACTTGCTAAAGAAGGCAAATGGAATCATTTACTTAAAAATACTTTAGAAGAGATAAGGGGAAAATATGACTTTATATTTATAGATTGTCCCCCTTCTTTAGGTATTCTATCTACAATGAGTCTTTTAGCTTCAGATAGTGTGCTTATACCTATACAGACAGAGTATTATGCTCTTGAGGGGTTAGGACATTTATATAAAACTATAGATATGGTAAAGAAAAGGCTTAATAAAAATTTAGAATTAGAGGGAATATTACTTACTATGTATGATAGTAGAACTAAATTATCTGAGGAAGTTGCTAAAGAAGTAGAAGTATTCTTTCCGAATGAAGTTTATAAGACATATATTCCTAGGAATGTAAGTTTAGCAGAGGCACCTAGTCATGGTTTATCCATAATTGATTATAAGAAAGGATCAAAAGGAGCAAGAGCCTATTTGGAATTATCAGAAGAGTTTTTAAATAAAAAGAGGTGATAAAGTGAGTAAAAAATCTAGTTTAGGTCGAGGCTTAGCTGCTCTAATTCCAGATTTAAGTCAAGATATTACAGATACAAACGAAGATGATCAGATAGTAGAAATTAAGCTTGGCGATATTAAAAAAAATAAATATCAACCTAGGCTTGAGTTTAAAGAGGAAAAAATATCAGAATTAGCTCAGTCAATAGAGGAAAATGGAATGATACAGCCTATAGTTGTTTCAAAGGAAAATAATTTTTATTATATAGTTGCTGGAGAAAGAAGATATAGAGCGGTGAAAAAATTAGGGTGGGATAAAATACCTGCTATTATAAGGGATATATCTAAAAAAGACGCTGCCCACTTAGCTTTGATTGAAAATATCCAAAGGGAAGATTTAAATGTAGTAGAAGAGGCATTAGCTTACAAGGCTATATTAGAGGAATTTAAAATAACCCAATCCCAACTATCTAAGCAGCTTGGAAAGTCTAGACCTTATATATCAAATACTATAAGACTATTAGATTTACAAGAGGATAGTTTAGAAGCTTTGATCAAAGAACTTATATCAACAGGACATGCAAAACTTCTTTTAGCCTTAAAGGATGATAAATTAGAAAAAATAGTTCTAAATGAGGTTATTAAAAAATCTTTAACAGTTAGAGAAACTGAAAAATTAATAGGACAATTAAGGACTCAAGACAATCAAAAACAGGTAAAAAATAAGATTGAGAAGGATAGCTATATAAAAAGTTTAGAAGAGGATCTTATGAGAAGTTTAGGTACAAAAGTTAACTTATTACCTGGAAAAAAGAAGAGTGTTATAGAAATAGAGTACTATAGTGAAGAAGATTTAGAGAGAATTTTAAGTATACTAAGTTAGCTATAGTTAAGGAGGAGTTAATTTGGGAGTTAATGTATTTCTGGTAGATGCATTTACTGATAAAGCCTTTGCAGGAAATCCAGCGGGAGTTGTAGCAGATGAAAATTTAGATGATGCTACTATGCAAGTAATAGCTAGAGAGATAAATGCATCAGAAACTGCCTTTATTAGACAATATGATGATGATTTGTTTAAGGTTAGGTTTTTTACACCCACAGAGGAAGTTGATTTATGTGGTCATGCAACTATAGGTGCTTTTTTTGTTTTAGCTAGTAAGGGTTATATACATCCTATAAAAGAAGGTAGAAAAAAATTAGAACAAATTACTAAGGCTGGTAGATTACCTGTATTTATTGATTATAAAAATTATAATGTTGATAAGGTATCTATGGAACAGGCTAAACCTAAATCTTTTGGAAAAGTTAAGGATTTATCTAAACTTGCCGATTCTCTTAATTTATCTATGAGAGACTTAGGTTTTTCTTGGTCAGATAAGGAAGCAGAAATTTTATCAACTGGTTTAAAAGATATAATTTTACCAGTTAAGAACAAAGAAGTGTTAGATAAGATAAGGATAAATAAAGATCTTTTAATAGAGCTATCTAAAGAGAATGATGTAGTGGGGGTACATGCTTTTACAATGGAAGAAAACTCCAATATCATCCATGCTAGAAACTTTGCTCCTTTAGTAGGTATAGATGAGGAATCAGCTACAGGTACATCTAATGGTGCTACCATATTTTATTTGAAGAAAAATGGACTTTTAGAGTCTAATGAAATGATTGCTTATCAAGGTGAAAGTCTTAATAGGGAAAGTGAAATTATCTGCAGTATAGATGGAGATAAGATAATTGTAGGTGGTAGGGCTAGAATGTCTATAGATGGAATTTTAACTTTATCTTAAGGAGAATATAAAATTATGTATATAGAAAAAGATTTAGAAACTTATGTTAGAGAAACATCTAGTAAAAAATCAGCACCTGGAGGAGGTAGTGTAGCTGGATTGGTAGCATCTTTATCCACTGCTTTAATGCAAATGGCTATGAATTTTACAATAGATAAAAAAAGTTTTAAAAACTTAGATCCTAAGATTAAGGCTGAATTATTAGTATCAAATGAAAGATTAGAAACTTTAATGGAAGAAACCCTTACTTTGGTAGATGAGGATACTTTAGCTTTTAATAGTGTCTTATTAGCCTATAAGATGGAAGAGGGAGAAGAAAAGCAAAGAGCCTTAGACTTAGGATATAAAAAAGCCTTATCAGTCCCTTTAAAACTAGCTAGTTATTCTTTAGAAGCTTTAGAAATAGGATCTTTATTCTCAAGCTATGCAAGTAAAAATTTAATATCAGATGTGGCTATAGGAGCTATATTAGCTCAAGCTTCGTTAGATAGTTCTTTAATTAATGTTAGGATTAATTTGCTTGGAATAAAGGATGAAGCTTATAAAAATGAGCTAGAAGATAGGCTAAATAGACTAGAAAAGGAATCATATAAATATAGTGAGCTTATTATAACAAGAGCCTATAAAGATATGATTTAATGATAAATTAAAAGAGGTGTTAGATTGGAAAAAACATTTGAGGAAAAAGGAGTAAAAAGACTTTTAATCATAAGTAGTTTGGTTTGGATTGTGGCTAATTTTAATCATCCAGTAACTCCAAGTCACTTTAAAAACTTAGGTCTACCTGATCATACATTTGGTACCTCCTATGCTATGATGGTTTTTGCTATTTTTATAATGGCCCCTATTTGGGGAAGTATTGGTGATCAGGGATATAGAATACCAGCCTTAGCTCTTGCAAGTTTTTTGTATGGGTTTATACAAATTTTATTTGCTTACTCTAGGAGCTTAGCAAGTATTATGCTTCTAAGGGCTTTAGCAGGAGCGGCTGCCAGTGGTTTTCATGTAGGTTTGATGTCATCAATAGTGGATTTAACACCTAAAGAGAGTCGAGGCCAGCTTATGGCTAAATATTCCGCCATAATGAGTATTAGTCAGGCTGCAGGGTTTCTTATTGGAGGAAGTTTAGGTTATTTTCCACCAAAAACTGTATTTACCATACAGGGAATAAGTATGATTACCATATCGCTTATAATTGCTTTATCTGTAGAAAATACCAATAGTTCTGCTAGGTCTACTAGCTTTAAAAAGCCTAAGTTTGCTTGGGATTTAATTAAGGAAGCTAGACAGTCAGAGGGAATTTTTACTGACTGGATAAAAACTTTTTTATTAATTAGTTTTTTTATAGGAATAGCTTATAGTGGGTATAACAATGCTTTTAATTACTATTTAACAGCAGAATTAAACCTAAAACCTATTTTTAATGGTGCTTGGAAGGCGGCAGTAGGTATAGTGGGATTAATATCTAATTTGACAATTAATATTTGGTTAGTTAAGAATAAGGATAGTAAAAAATCATTAACTTTTCTTTTAGCCTTTGCAAGTACAGCTGCATTTTTAGTTTACTTTAATAAAAGTTTATTGGGATTTTTAATATTTAGTTTCTTATTCTTTATACTATACACTATACAAGTACCTATATTACAAGGTTTTGCAGTTGAAGATAGAGTAGGGAATGTAGGGCTTATGTCAGGTATATTTAATGCTTCTAAAAATTTAGGTGAAATGATAGGTGCATCTAGCGCGGGATTTAGTTATAATATTAGTAGTAAAGCACCTTTCTTAATCGGTGCAATAGCAGCTTTAATAGCTTTTTTATTAAGTTTTTATAATAGAATAAAAAATAAAAAATATTAAAAGTCTAAGTTTTTACTTAGACTTTTAATATTTACTTTAAAATATGATATAATTTATAGGATAGATTATTTTTAGGAGGATTTTATGGACATAATTAAAGTTTTAAACTTAATAGAGGATTATAATATAGAGATACTATTAGGCCTTATTGGTTTAGTTTTAATTTTACTTATTACAAGTTTAGTTAATACTATAAGATTTAAAAAGGCTAGGAAAAATTATCTAGAACTAACTAGAGGGGAAGATGGTGTAAGTCTAGAGGATATTATAAGAAGCTTATCTAAAGAATTAAATAGTGTTTCAGTTAGTACTAGTCTTTTAGAAAGAGATTATAAAAAACTTAAAAAAAATGTAAATTTAAGTATAAAACATATGGGGATTATAAGGTATAATGCTTTTGATGATTTAGGGAGTGAACAAAGTTTTTCAATAGCCCTTTTAAATAGTGAGGGAGATGGATTTATCCTAACAAGCATATATGGAAGAGACCATACATCAAGCTATTTAAAGCCTATTATAAAAGGTGAAGCACAATATAAATTATCCTATGAAGAGGAAAGAGCGTTAGCAAGAGCAGGTTTAATGGAGGAATAGTTGGCTTATTTATTTATAGTGAATCCTGTAGCAGGGTCAGGTCGAACTAAAAAATATAAAGATTTGATAGCTTCCTACATGGATGATAGAAAATTAAAATATAAAATAATAGAAACTAAGAATAAAGGAGAGGCTACTAATTTAGTGCATTTTTATAAAGATGACTACGAAGTTTTTGTAGCAGTAGGTGGAGATGGAACTATTAAAGAGGTAGCAGAGGGAGTTTATATGGCTAAAAAAACATTAGCTATCATTCCCTTAGGTACAGCAAATGATCTTGCAAAAGCTTTAAACTTAAGTTCTAATATTAATCACAATCTTGATTTAATTACTAGATCCTGTCCAAAGACTATGGATGTTGGATGGGTTAATTCTGGTTTTTTTCTTAATATTGCTAGTCTTGGATATGATTCGGAAGTAATAGTTAATTATAATAAAATGGATAGATTAAAGTCTAAAGTAAAGTATATTTTAGCAGTAATAAAGACTTTTTTTAAATTTAAAGCCTTTAAATCTAAAATTTTTGTTGATGGAAAAGTCCATGGAGGAGATTTAACATTATTGGCTATTGGTAATGGTAAATATTATGGTGGATATTTCAAAGTTTTACCAGAATCCAAACTAGATGATGACTTTTTACATGTTTGTATAGTTAAAGATATAAGTAAATTTAAGATTTTTTTATTATTTCCAAGTATAATCTTTGGTAAACATATAAATTTCAAAAAATATGTTAAAATTTTAAAAGGAAGAGAGATACTTGTAAAGTCTGAAGAGAAGTTTCATATAAACCTGGATGGAGAGATATTAGAAGAGACTGACAGAGCTAAATTTATAATAGGAAGAGACAAGTTAAAAGTGATATATTAAAAAAATTTTGTTGACTTAGCTCTTCTTGTGTTATAATGACCTAAGAAAGATTAAATTTAGATTACAAATTTACCGGTTTTGTTTTACTTAGGAGGAAAATTATAAGATGGATAAATCAAATAAATTAGCTAGCATTTGGCAAGCTTTCAGGCGGAAGGCTGAGGGTTTTTTTCATGCTATAAAAGATAAGGTTTTTTCTGACAAAATGAATGATGAGCAAAGAGCTAAGGTGTTATTATCAGCAGCAGCAGGAGTTTTAATAATAGTTGCAGCTTACAGCAAAACATTAGCTTATGACATATACATAGGAGAAGATAAAATAGGTTCAATTAGAAAAAAAGCAGAACTAGATATAGCCTTAGATGAGATATCATCAGATTTAAGCTCTACATATGACATGGATGTTGTATTAGAAGATGAATTAGATCTAAAAAGGACAAATAGAACTAGTAAAAATATAAAAACTCAAGAGGAGTTAAAGAATACTTTAAAATCTAGAATGAATTTTTTAGTTGAAGCCTATACGTTAGAAGTTAATGATAAGGAAGTTGGAGCATTAAAAACTAAGAAAGAAGTTGAAAATCTATTAAAAAGGGTAAAAGAACCCTTTATAGAAGAAGCTAAAAAGAATGCTGATTTAGAAGATGTAAAACTTTTAGAGAAAGTTTTGGTTAAGAAAGAAAACGTACCAGTCTATAAAATAGCTACAGAAGATGTTTTAGAAGAAAGGTTACTGTATGGTGGGAAAAATAAAGATATTCATACGGTAGAAGTTGGAGAAACTCTTTGGACGATAGCTAAAATGTATGATATGACAATGGAGGAACTTATCGAAGCTAATAAGGATAGAAATCCAGATAAATTACAAATTGGTGATGAAGTTATGCTAGTAACTAGTAAACCACTTTTAACAGTTGCTACTACAGCCAAGTTAGCTTATGAAGAGGATATAGACCATGAAGTTGAAATAGAGTACAACGATAATATGTATGATAATGAAAAAGAGGTTAAGTTAGGGGGGGAAAAAGGTAGAGCTAAGATAGAATCCAGAGAAATAAGACATAACGGAAAAGTAATAAAAACAGAAGAGGTTAAAAGAGATATTTTAAAGGAACCGAAAAAAGAAATTTTAGTTAAGGGTACTAAAGAAGTACCTAAAACTCGTGCTACAGGAACTTTGGCTATGGCTACCCGTGGTAGAGTATCTTCAAGATATGGTATGAGAAACGGTAGAATGCATAAGGGACTAGATATAGCTGCTTCAACAGGTACACCAATCAATGCGTCTGATGGTGGTAAGGTAACTTTTGCAGGCTATAGAGGAGCTTATGGTTATTTAGTTGAGATAGATCATGAGAATGGATTTAAAACAAGATACGCCCATTGTAGCAAAATTCATGTTAAACCAGGTGATAGAGTCTACAAGGGTCAGCAAATTGCTAATGTAGGAAATACAGGACGATCTACAGGACCGCATTTGCATATAGAAGTTTTAAAAAATGGATCTCATGTAAATCCTAGTAATTATCTAAAGTAAAAATTAATATATAAAATTAAAGGTGAAACTCAGTTATTAACTGAGTTTCACCTTTTTATTGGATACTTTTCTTATTTGGAAAGTTATAATCCTTTTTAAAATAAAAATAAAGACATGATAGAGCAACTGCATATATCAATGCTGCAATATAATAAGCATATCTATATCCGGATATTTCTAAAAATAGATAGTTACTAGTAAAATATCCTGCTAGAATACTACTAATTCCTGTTAGTATATTTACTAGAGCACCCATTTTTGTTCTATTTTCTTTAGAAACTGTTTCCATAGCTAAAGCACTTTCGACAGGTTCTGATAAATTTGCAAAACCACTTCTTAAAAATAGAGATATACCAACAATTAAACCAGTGTAACTACCAAATTTATCACCATTTGCAATAATTAGCATAAAAGGTAAAGATAAAAAAACAGAACCAGTTAAACAAGTTATAGCACCAAACTTGGCAACTAATTTTGGTGTAAAAGCTATAAATATTACAGGAGCCAGATATGATATAGAGATCAACAAAGAAGATGTAGATCTATCTATATGTAATCCTCTATTTAAAAATATTGTAAAGTAGGGCGAAAATAATCCCATTGCAAAACTAACAGAAAATATGTAAATTAAATAAGCTAAAGCATCTTTTCCTAAGGTAATCTTAGCTTTTGTTTTATCCTTAGAGATTAAGTCCCCATCTTTTTCCTTAATTAAAATAACTGGAAATATTGCTAATGCTGCTAAAATTGCAGATAAGATTAATATATCTTTATTAGCAGATAGATAGGCTATTTTAAGGTTTGGCTGTAAATCGCCTAAGTATTTAGTTAAATTTCTAGCTTGACTTAGACTAAGTCCTGATCTTTTAGAGAAACTAAAAACTGTTAAAAAACCTCCTAAATATGTTGTTAATGCCCAGGCAAAATATCCTAATAAAAAGGCTCTTGAGTACCATAGATTCCTATTTTCAGGGTATGTATAGCTTGTTAAAAATGCTGGTAGTATTGCTATGTAAAGCTGTACAGCTATCAATAAGAGAATAGTCATTGAACTATAAATAAAATTATTATTAAATAAAAGAATACATAAAATACTAATCATAGCGCTAGCAGGACAGAAAAGTAATACTTTTTTAAATCCCAGTCTATTTATAGTTAGTAAAACCAAGGCTGAAATAAAACTAGCTGCGCCTTGATAACCTGAAAACCCTTGAGCTATGTGTGGAGCTAGTTCTTGTAAATAATTTATATAAGAGTCAAATACAATTCCTTTTAATAAACTTATTAAGATATAACTTACTATAAAAAAGATTAGGTTTTTTGTTTTTCTAGGTAAAGCTAAAAAATCTTTTTTTAAATATGTAAAAAATTTAATAAAAATCCCCCCTTAAATAATTATAACATTTATTGATGTAATAACTAGCTTATTTTAGTTATTACATTATATAGACTGATATTACATATAAACATATTTAAAATTATACATACATAATCCCTTTTTAAAATAAAAAAATTATAATACTTGCAAAAGATATTCTCTAGTGCTACAATTGATTTGAATAGAATATGGAGTAGTACAAAAAAGGGAAGTTTGGTGAAAATCCAACACGGTCCCGCCACTGTAATGAGGAGTAGACACATTGAGCCACTGGATTTATCCGGGAAGGCGTGTTACTACGATGAATCTGAGTCAGGAGACCTTATTGTATGAACTTGGAGTAAATTGTTTCACGATGGATGGAATTAATTTATATTTTTATGCCTTTTTGGTATAGAGTTTGTCTAAGTTTATACAAGTAAGTATAAACTTTTTTGTTTTATAACTACTCTTAGAAGAATACATAGGAGGGTTTATTATGAACAAAATGAAAAGAAATTTAGTTTTAATGGGTTTAATTTTATCATTAGGAGCTACAATGGTAGCATGTAATGATGAAGAAAAAGCACCAGAAACTCCAGCTGTAGAGCAAGCAGAAGGTGAAGAAGCAGAAGCAGATGAACATTCACACGACATACCTTTTGAGTGGAGAGGTACTTATGAATTAGCAGAAGGTGAATACACTGTAAAAATTAACAAAAATGAAGGTGAAGATGGACTAGGAATAGGATTCTTCAAAACAGAAACAGATTTAAATGAAGAAGACTTTGAACATTTAGTTATCCATAAAATGGACGGAAGTATGGAAATGCCACATGTTCATTTAGGAGAAGAATTTGAAGTAGAAAATGAACAAGCATATGATATTCACTTAGAAGGTGAAACAGGAGAAGTTAAATTTAAAGTTACAGATGCAGATGAATACTATATATTCTTAGAGCATATGGCTGATGAGTTTGACTTTGAAGTAGTAGATGCTGAAGGAAATGTTTTAGAAGCTAAAGATGTAGAAGTTTTTGAACACGATCACGAACATTAATACACATTATCTATAAAGAATAGGCCTATAGTATAAAAGCTATAGGCTTAAGAGTTTAAAGGAGGTTAGTTATGCATTTAGCAGATGGAGTATTAAACACACCAGCAGTAGTTGCAACATCAGCAGCAGCGGGAGCTTTAGTTATAAATGCTGTTAGACAAGTTGATAACGATGATATACCAAAATTAAGTATTATGACTGCAACATTTTTTGTTTTTGCTTTAATGAGTTTTCCAGCTGGACCAAGTTCAGTTCATCCATTATTAGGTGGATTAATTGGAATTATCTTAGGGTGGCAGGCCCCCATTGCAATTTTTATCGGACTTATATTACAGGCAGCAATTTTTCAACATGGTGGTTTCACAACCTTAGGAATTAATACATTAATGGTTTCAATACCAGCTATAATAGCACATTTATTTTTTAAAGCATCAATGAAAAAAGATAAAAACATAGGACTTAGTGCAGGTTTAGCAGCTGCTTTATCAGTAGCATGTACTGTATTAATACTAGTTACAGTATTAGCTTTTACAAGTGAACATTATAAAGAAGTTGTAGGAATTTTAGTTTTAGGACATATACCATTAGCAATAGCTGAGGGAATCCTAACAGCTATAGTTGTAAAATTCTTAAAAAAATCTAAACCAGAAGTTTTAAGTTCTTATAACTTAAAACCTAATTTAGAAAGCGAGTAGGAAAGTGATAAAATGCCAAAGAATCATATACCATCTATAGAAGCAAGTATTACTTATATTGATAATGATAGTTTATTTCATAGGTGGGAACCAAGGACAAAGACTATAGCTATGGTGGGATCTGTATTTTTAATATCAGCTCTTAATCAGGTAAGCTTAGTAATAATAGCTTTTCTGACCCTGTTCATCATGGTTAATATTATGGGACTCAGAGGAGTGGAACTTGTGAAAAAGACAAGTAGACTACTTCCTTTTATTATCCTTATGTCTATTCCTATAATATTAGGCGGTGGTTTGGACATAGATAAAGAGCGAGTTAATACAGCCCTATTACTAGGATTTAAAGGACTATCTAGTCTGTATTTAATGTTTTTGCTCTTCTATAGTCAACCCTTGGTTGATCTATTGGCAGCCTTATCTTATATGAAAATACCAGACACCCTAATGAGTGTACTTTTTTTAACCTGGAGATATGTATTTATACTGGGTGAGAAGTTAAGAAGGATGTATAAGGCTCTATCAGCTAGATTATTCAAACCATCATTAGATAGGATAACATTTAATACTATGGGCCAGATAATGGGAGGTACCATTATAAAATCTCTAGATACATCTGACACAGTCTATAAGGCTATGCAGGCGAGGGGATTTACAGGTAAAATACCTGTTTCTAGACCCAGAGAAATAAAAGTGAGGGATCTTTTAAAAACCCTAGGACTTATAGGTTTTTTTATAGCTTTAATATTTATTGAGAGATGGTGGTTTTAGTGGCAATAGAGATAGATAAACTTAGATATAGATATCCAGATGGAACTTTAGCTTTAAAAGATATAAGTATAAACATACAGGGTAGAAAGAAAATTGCTATATTAGGAGCAAATGGTAGTGGAAAATCAACTCTACTTCAACATTTTAATGGCTTATTAATTGCTGAGAGTGGAGATATAAGAATAAAGGGTATGGAAGTTGAAAAAGATAACTTTGAAAAGATAAGAAAAACAGTTGGATTTGTATTTGACAACCCAGATGATCAGTTATTTGCAACAACTGTTTTTGAAGATATAGCTTTTGGTCCTAGAAACCTACTTTTACCTGAGGAGAAGGTTACGGAGGTTGTAAATAGAGTTATAGATATTATAGGTATAGATAAACTAAGAGATAGACAGCCTCATAATTTAAGTTTAGGACAAAAAAGAAAGGTAGCCATAGCAGGAGTTTTATCTATGGAACCTGATATTATGGTTTTTGATGAACCTTTTTCAGGGCTGGACCCTTTATCTTTGGGACAGTTTATAGATATTTTAAATAAACTTTGTGATATTGGCCATAGTCTAATAGTAACAACCCATGATGTTGATATAGCATATAGCTGGGCTGAGGAAATTGTTATTATTAAAGATGGAAAAGTACTTATTCAGGGAGATGTATCTCTTTTAGAAAGAGAAGAGGTATTAGAAGAGGCAAATCTAAAGCTTCCTACTTTATATGAAATATTCTCAAAAACAGAATATAGACCTAGAACTAAAGTAGAGGCGGCTAGATTAATAGAAAAATTATATAGGAGGAATAAAGATGAATAAAAGAGTAGTTAGCATAGCTTTATTAGTAGCGGTATTAATGATGGTTATAAGTCTACCAAGCTTTGCTCATAAAATGATTATTGAACCAGTTGGTGAAGGACAAGTAAAGGTAATGTATGATGGAGGAAATCCAGCAACTAGAGCAAGTATAAAAGTTTATAACGAAAATGATGAAGTTATAGAAGAAGGACCAGTAAACGAAGAAGGTATTTTCGAATTTGATGCTTCTAAAGCAAGTTACTTAGAATCAGATGACGGAATGGGTCATAAAGATATTTGGGAAGTTGGAGATGAAGTAAAAGCTCCAGATAACAGCTCAAAATTCTTAAAGATAGGAATAGTAGTTGTTGTGTTAGCAGCAGTAGCATTTTTTGCAACTAAGAAGGGTAAGTAACATCATATATATAAAAAGAGGGGTAACTCATATGAGTTGCCCTTTTATTTTACTAAAATATATATAAGTGGTAATATATAGTTAATTTGAGAGGGGGAAGAGTATGAAATACATCATAAATGAAAGGATATTTAGTATTTCTAATAGATTTAAAATAAAGGGGTTAGATGAGAGAGATTATTATGAAGTTGTAGGTAAGATATTTTCTTTAGGTAAAAAGCTTGATTTCTTTGATAATAGTGGTAAAAAGCTTTTAAGAATAGAGGAGAAACTTTTTAAAATCTTTAAAGAGTATTCAATAAAACAGGATGGAAGAAAAACAGCAAAGATAAAACAAAAAATATCTTTACTTAAACCGAAGTATAGTATAGATAGCATATATGGTGATTATACTATTAAGGGAGATGTTTTTAAGTATAATTTCTCCATCTTAAAAGATGGTAGAACTGTAGCAAAAGTAAGTAAAAAATTAATATCTTTATCTGATAAATATACAGTGGATATAGATGATAGTGAAGATCAGGTTTTTATATTAGCATTAGTTATAATTTTAGATCAAATCCATCATGATGGTTTAAAATCAAATTCTAATAGTTCTAGTAACGCTAATAATAATCAGAATATATAGGAGGTAATATGGCTTATTATTTAACACCAATAAAAATCTCTGCTTTACTATTTCCAGTACTAGCAATATTTTTAACTATACCCTATGCTATATTTCAGTATAGGAAACATGGATATATTAATAAGATAAGAACCTTTATTATATTTTCTTTCTTATTTTATATTATAACTGCTTATTATTTGGTTATTTTACCAGTACCAAAAGATAGAGATGTAAAGAGCACTCAAAGTGCTGATATAGAATATTATAATCTGAGGCCTTTTAGATTTATAGAAGATATAAAAAATGAGACTAAGGTAGATTTTAAAGATTTTAAAACTTATCCTAAATTACTAGGGGAAAGGGCCTTTTTACAAGTTATTTTTAATGTGTTTTTAACCCTGCCTTTAGGGGTTTATATGGGATATTACTTCAAGCTAAACTTTTTAGAAACCTTGATAGTTAGTTTATCTTTTTCTTTCTTTTTTGAGTTCACTCAATTATCAGGACTTTATGGAATATATAATGCGCCTTATAGAATCTTTGATGTAGATGATTTATTTTTAAATACACTAGGTGGGGGAATAGGATATTTATTATCTCCTATTATTACAGGTTTTTTACCAGAGTCGGATAGTTTAGATGATGAAGTTAGTCTAGAAAGTATGAGGGTTGGATACTTTAGAAGAGGTTTGACATTTTTTTTAGATATGTTAATCTTGAGTTTCATCCCAGGTGTAAAGAACAGTATAATAATTAGTAGTGTGGTCTATATTATTTATTTTATAGGGATAGTTTACTTAACTAAAGGTAGAAGCTTAGCTAGTTATTTGACAGCTATTCAGCTGGAGTCTAAAGCAGGAAGTTTAAACTTTAAGCAAGTTTTTACTAGGAATTTTTTCCTATTATCAACTTTAGCAATTTCTAAATTTCTATCAGAAATTGTACAGGTAAACTATAATACCAGACTTTATAAAATGTCTGGAACCTTTGCTATAATACATTTAATATATATAGCTTTTCTTACCCTTCACTTACTCGTAAGTATATTTAAAAAAGACAGGTTATTTTATGAAAAACTTAGTAAAACTAGGGTAGGTGTAGCACATAAAAAGAAAGGGTGATCCCATGGACTTAAACTTAGTAAAAGAGTCAGATATAAAGGAAGTTATGAACATAATAGAAGATGCAAAGTTATATTTTAAAAACGAAGGTATTCCACAATGGCAAAATGGATATCCTAATGTAGAGAGTATAAAAGATGATATATCAAAGGGATTTCTTTATAAATTATCTTTAGATGGAAAGATTCTTGCTATTATGGCAGCAGTTTTTGGAATTGAGGAAACATATGGTAGAATATATCAGGGAAGCTGGCTAACCGAGGATGAAGAGTATCTAACCCTGCACAGGGTAGCAGTGAGTAGTGATATGAAAGGAAAAGGACTAGCAGGAAAAATGTTTAATTATGCAGAGAATCTAGCTAGAAAAAAAGATGTCAAATCAATTAGAATAGATACTCATAAAGATAATAAGGCTATGAACAGACTTATTGAAAAAAGTGGTTTTAAATACTGCGGGATTATTTATGTAGCAGATGGTGAAAGGCTAGCTTACGAAAAAATAATTTAATAAGGTGGTATTTATGGAGCATATTTTTGATGAGAAATTGGCTATAAGAACAGGTGGAATAAGAGAATGGAGAGGCTATAGTAAGTATAATAGGTGTGAATCAACGCCTTATGATGCACTAGAAAAGCTTTTTCAACACTATAGACTAAGGGAGGATGATAGACTAGTAGATTTTGGTCTAGGGAGGGGTAGAGTAGCTTTTTATATACACAAAAAGTTTAATGTTCCTGTAACAGGAGTTGAGTTACATGAATTAACTTTAGAGGAAGCAAAGGAAAATAAGCAAAGATATAGGGAGAAAGTTGCATATAATCTAGATGCTCCCTTAAAGTTTGAATATGGGTTTGCTGAAAATCATGATATTCATCCTGAAGATAACAAATTCTACTTCTTTAATCCTTTTCATGTTGATATATTTAAAAAAGTAATAAAAAATATAATAAAGTCTGCAGATGAAGAAGATAAAACTGTGGATATTATTCTTTATTACCCTGTGGATGAATATAAAAGATTTTTAAGAGAGGAAACATCTTTTAAAAAGATTAATAAGGTGAAAGTGAATAAAAATAGGTATGAGAAGTTTTTAATTTATAGATATACGCCTGAAAAAGAGCAGGTGAATAAAGGATTAAAACTTATTCCTAAAAAGAGTTAGTAAGAGGAGGAGTTTTAAGATGAAAAAGAAATTATTAGTATTTACATTAACATCTAGCTTAGTTCTGACACCGTCTTTATACTATGCTGATGAGGTAGAGGATAACTATAGTAATACAGATCAAAAAGTTGAAGCTTATATATCAGAGAAGCTATCAGATGATAAACTTAATGGATTAAAAGTATATAATGATGGAAATATACTATCTTTTTCGAGAAAAATTAAGGATAAAGAAGGTAAAGATCAACTAGCTTTTTATAATCTTGATAGAAGAACGGGAAGGTTTATCAATTTAAAAGACATATTTAATCAAGATTTAGATTATATGAATTACTTAACAGAAGGCCTTAATATCAAACCGGAATTGGTTTATGAAAATTTTTATATTAAGGATAATGGTGACATTGTTCTAATTTATAAAGAGAATGATGAAATAGTGGAAAGAATACTTGATATAGATTTAATAGAAAGATTCTTATTAGAGGGTATAGTAAATAGACCAAAAGTTGTAGATAAAATTTTAGACTCTAAACTTAAGAAAAATATATCTTTAGTAGCCCCAGAATTAAAAGGGTTAAATAATGATAAATTTCAAACTCTTATAAATGAGAAAATAGAAACTAAGATAGAAGAAGAGTATGATTTATTTAAAACTGAAATTAAAGGAAAGTCTGATTCTGAGTTTAGAGTAAATTATAACTTAAATCATATAGGAGAAGTCTTATCTTTAGAACTTAGAATTTACTCAAGAAAACCAGGGGAGACTTTAGGAGAGCATAAGTCTATTTATTATAATATAGATATGGAAGATGGAAGTAAGTTAGAATTATATGATTTATTTAAGGACTCTTCTAATTATAAAAAAATAATAAATGATAAGATAAAGTCTTATATATCTGGAAATAAAAGGTATAATTTTAAAGGAATAGAAAAAAATCAAGATTTTTATATCGACCAACAGGGAAATTTAATTATAGCTTTTCCACAAGCTAGTATAAGCAAGGCTGAGTATGGTATAGAGAAATTTAAAATACCTATGGTTGATATAAAGGATATTTTAAAAGATAGATACAGTGATTTTGGAGTATTTGAAATGAATAAAGTTAAGTTAGGAAATAAGATAATAGAACTTAATACTCCCATGTTTATATCAGAAAAAGGTAATCTTATGTTACCTTTAAAAGAAATAATGAAAGAATTAGACTATCAAATTAACTGGAATAGAAATACTAGGATAGTTTCCTTACTAAAAGGAGATTTTAATGTAGGGATTTCTATAGATAGTAATAAATATATATTAGACGACTCATTTACAGTATTAAATGAAAAGGCTAGATCCATCAAGGGGGAAAGTTTTGTTCCTAGAGATTTTTTAGAGAAAATCTTAAAGTATAAAACAGATTCAACAGATGGTGTATTAGAGATAAAAAATATATAAGAATATTTTTACTTCCAAAAGAGATGATTTTATTAGACTCTTTTGGAAGTTTTTTTATATAAAAACAATATAATTTAAAAATAATATTATTTCTAAAAAAACCATAGTATTTCCAAATAAATGTTAGTTTACTAATGTTAATATTATGATAATGATAACCGTTATCAAAGAAATGGGGGAGAATAAATGGTTTTAGCTAAAGGAAGTAAACTAGGAAAGTACAAGGTTGAAAGCTTACCTGATATATATCTTTTAAGAGTTTTAGGAGTAAGGTTAGGTATAGATTTAACCATACAGAGTAAACAACCTCTAGGAGGACCTATAGTGGTTAAAATAGGTAATAGATCAATAGCTATAGATAGTAAAGTAGCAGAAGAAATAGTTGTAAGGGAAGTGATCTAAGTGACAGAAAAGAAAAAATTTTTATTGATGGGTAATCCAAATGTAGGTAAGAGTGTAATATTTTCAAAATTAACTGGAGTAAATGTAGAAATATCAAACTATACTGGTACAACCGTAGATTATACAGTTGGAGATATAAATTTTGGTAAATTTAAGTCTAGTTTAATAGACGTTCCAGGTACATATTCTTTACAAGCCACTTCTCAAGCTGAGGATGTGGCTATAAAAATGCTAGAAGAAGGTGCAGATGCTATAATCTGTGTTTTAGATGCTAGTCATCTATCAAGAAACTTAGATTTAGCCTTAGAGCTAAAGGAATATGGGATCCCTATAGTTTATGCTCTTAATTTAACAGATGTAGCAAAGAGACAGGGGACTGAAATAGATGTAGAAGTTTTATCTAATCTATTATCAAGTCCTGTTATACCAACAGTTGCTATTAAGAACATAGGTCTTAGGAAATTATTAAGTAGCGTATTTAAAGAAAGTAATAAAGTGAATATACCAAAAGTAAAATTATCTAATGATGAGAGATGGTCTATGATAGATGAAATTGTAGATAAGGTAGAGAAAAAAACAGAAACAGAAGAGAGTTTTATTGATAAGTTAGAAAACTGGACAGTGGAGCCTTGGCCAGGATTACCCATTGCTTTATTTGTAATGATAGTTGCCTTAGCTGTTGTAGTAGGCGGTGGTAAGGCGTTAAGATCAGTAGTACTTTTGCCACTTGTTAATAATATTATTAAGCCTTTTTTCACTAGATTAGTTTCTGCCATAATACCAGCAGGTATATTTAGAAATCTTTTAGTTGGTGAATATGGAGTATTGATAATAGGTATTGAATGGCCTTTTGCTTTAATTATGCCATATGTATTTTTATTTTATCTTGTTTTTTCTTTCTTAGAAGATAGTGGGTATCTTCCAAGATTAGGAGTTTTAGCAGATGGACTTTTGAGAAAGATAGGAATACAAGGAGGTAATATAATAACTATAATGATGGGTTATGGTTGTGCAGTTCCAGCAATAATAGGTACTCGTGCTGCTACTACTTATAAAGAAAGACTTATAGTTGCAAGCTTAATTGCTTTTGCTGTTCCTTGTGCCTCACAAACAGGAGCGTTTATTTCACTTTTAGGTGATAGATCAATTCCAGCTTTAATTTTTGTATATTTAGTTTCATTTTTAGTTATGACTTTAGTAGGTTTTGTACTTAATAAATTTATAAAAGGAGAATCTCAACCTATGCTTCTTGAAGTTCCTAATTTACTTATGCCTGATAAAGAGGCATTTAAGACTAAATTAGGCCTAAGAATGAAACACTTTTTACTTGATGCAGAAGGACCAATGTTTATAGGAATATTTATAGCAGCTCTAGTGGCTGAAACGGGAATATTAAACTCTTTTAGTGAAATAATATCACCAATAGTTGTTGGTTGGTTAGGATTACCTAAGGAGGCTAGCTTATCTTTATTATTAGGTATTATTAGAAGAGAATTAGCAGTTTTGCCATTATTAGAATTAAACTTAAATACTCTACAACTAACGGTAGGCTCTATAGTTGCCTTATTTTATCTTCCTTGTTTATCAGTTTTTGGAGTTTTAATGGAAGAGTTTTCTGCCAAGGTTGCGCTTAGTATAGGAGCACTGTCTATATTTATGGCTATTTTCTTTGCAGGAATCGTAAATCAAGTGGCTAATTTAATTTTAGTATTAGTGTAGGTGATTGCATGATAAGTATTGTAACTAAATTGTTTGAAAAGTTTGCAGTAAATAGTGATTTTGCCTATAAAGTATGTAAGTTATATTATAAAAATATAGTTAATGAGGAGATCGATCTTGCCTCTATATCTCCAGGTGATAGGGTTCTTTTAATAGGGGGTGGGAGTATACCCTGTACAGCTATAGAGTTTGCAAAGAGAACCCAGGCTGATATAGAGGTTATAGATATAGATTTTAAGGCTGTTGAAAATGCAAAAAACTTAGTGGATAAAAAGGGTTTCAACTCTAGGATAAATATTAGATTAGCAGATGGTAAAAAGATAGATCCTAAAAATTATGATGTAATACATATAGCTATGCAGGTTAAGCCTAAAGAGTCAGTTCTAAGGCATATTTTAGATAAGTCAGATTCAGGTTTAAAAGTAATAGTTAGAGAACCTAGAAGTTATTTAAAAAGTTTTTATTCTAATATATCTAAGAGCTTTTTAAAAAATTACTCTTTAGAGTTAAGAGAGCATGCATTTAGAAGTTTAACGAGTATGGATAGAGTGAAGCTTTTAATAAAAAGGGGTTAGTATGAAGAATATAATAAAAGTAATACTGATAGTAGCTTTAATTTTTCTTTTAATAAATATAGATTATATAGCTATTTATGAAAATTTAAGAGTGATGGAGTTATCTTATCTTACATATGCATGTTTACTACAATTGTTAACTATGTACTTAATAGCTGTTCAGTGGAGTTATTTATCTAGGAATATGGGATTAAATCTTAACTTTATATCAGTCTTAAATATGAATGTAAAAGGTAATATAGTTGATACATTAACACCAGGTGCAAAAGTTGGTGGAGAACTTGTTCGTTTTAAGTCACTGAGAGATGAAAATAATATAAGTAGGCTAGATGCTACAGTTTTAATAGCTTTACAGAAGAGTTTGAGTTTTATAAGTTTTATTATAGTTTTTACTATAACCTTCTTTTTATTTGCCTATAGGGAAAATTTTCATTACAGAAGAGAAGTTATATTATTCCCTTTTATATTAATGGTCTTAGTTTTTTTGTTTTTCTATATTGTGAAATCTAGTGGTTTAAAAGCTAGATTTAAGAACTTATATAAATATATATTAAGTTATAAAAAGTATTTTGAATTAATTTGGACAGATAAAGAAATATTAGCTAAACAGTTAATATTAGGGCTTATAATTTGGCTTATTTATCCATTAAAACTAAAACTTATAACTATGGGTTTCAAGATAAATTTAAAATATGCACTTGCTCTTTTATCAAGCTTTGCATCCTACATTATAGGTTTAATACCTATGTTACCAGGAAGTTTAGCTAGCTATGAGACTAGTCTTGCTCTTATATTGAAATCTTTAGGCATAGATATATCGAGTTCTTTATCTATAGCTTTAGTGTTTAGGTTTGTTAGTTTTTGGTTTGAATTTATAGTAAGTGTAATACTAGTTGGTTTAATTAAACTGTTTGAAAATATGAAAAGAGATGATATTTATGGAGAGATTAAAAGTTAAACCTTTATATTTAATACCTTCTGCTTTGACCTATATGAATATGATATTAGGTATAATGTCAATATTCATAGGAATGGACGGAGGATTCTTAAGTATAAAGAGAGCATCTACATGTATAATTTTAGCAGCTTTTACTGATAAGTTAGATGGATATGCTGCTAGGAAACTTAAAGCGACTAGTGATTTTGGCAGAGAATTAGATTCGTTATCAGATATGGTTTCTTTTGGTATAGCTCCTATATTACTGGGATTTAGTCTAATAAAGAGTAACTTAGGATCAAGTTACATTATAGCTAGTATTTTTTACATAGGATCTGCTGCCTTTAGGTTGGCTAGATTTAATATAGAGAGTGAAGAAGAAAAGATAACAGGTCTACCTATAACTATAGCCGGTGCTATACTGGCTGTTAAGTATTTAATAGACCTTTTTTACGGAAGAAGTTTAAGCTATGGAGCTGATATTGTATGGGAAAATAATTTTTTAATAATAAGCTTATCATTACTTATGTTAGCTAGTTTTAAATTTAATAAGCCAAATATAATAGACAAGGACCTTTTTTAGGTCCTTGTCTATTATATAATATTAAGATTATTCTGATTTCTATAACTAGTAGGTGTTATTTTTTCCTTCTTTTTAAACACATAACAAAAGTAGCTTTGGCTGTTAAATCCACATTCTAATGTTATTTCCATCAAAGTTAAGTCGGTAGTTTCTAAAAGTAATTTAGCTTTTTCTATTCTTCTAAGATTTATGAAGTTAGAGAAACTAATTCCAGTAGTTTCATTAAATAAAAGTGATAGATAACTAGAGCTTACATTTAGATGTTTTGATAAATTTTCTAAAGATAAGTCTTGGTCTAAGTTATCATCTATGTATAAAATCGCATTATTAACTATAGGATTCATCATCTTACATCGTTTTCCTATACTATCGAAATAAAAATTAAGCATATCCAAAGATAAGTTGAATAGATCAGAAAATGTTTTTTTTGATTCTATTATCTTAAAAAAGCTATTTTTACTTTTTAATAGTCTTTTTTTGCAACTAGGTTTTAAATAGGTTTTTTCAAACATAATAGCATTTAACCATATTAAATAATTTTTTAAGTACCTAATTCTTATGTTTTCAGCCTTATAATCTTTAGTTAAACTCTCTATAAGTTCTTCTAAGTATTTTTTAGACTGTACTTTATCTTCCTTATCAAAGCTTTCTAGAAATTTTCTTTCTAAAACTAGCATATTTCTCCCTCCTTTATAATAATGATAATCATTATCACTATCTTAATTTAAATATTATCATAAAAATAACAAAGAAACAATGAAATAATTTGTTTAGAATGAGAAAAAAGGGTATATTTATTTAGTTAGATTTTTTCTGTTTTTTTGTATATAATATAATTGGTCGTTAGTTTAAAATGTTAGAGATAAGTTTATATATTACTAGACATTCTAATAAAATCCTATATAATGTTATAGTAAGCTTTTCACCTTCTAATATATTTGTATATAGTAAGGAGATATTTATGAATAATAAAACTAGAATTTTAATCCTAACCATAGCTATCTTTTCTGTAATACTTTTCTTTATTTTAGATAAAGAATCAGTAAGCATTACTGATGATATAACAAGAGAAGAAGCAAGAGGGATGGATTTAGATATAAGTGTTAAAGAGGGAGACAGGGCAAAGGACTTTAGCTTAATGGATATTAAGGGAGAAAAAGTGACTCTGTCAGATTATGAAGATCAGATAGTTTTTATAAATTTCTGGACTAGTTTTTCTGAAGATACAGCAGATGAAATGAAGGATTTAGAAAGGCTAGATAGGGAAAACGATGATTTAACTGTTCTGGCTGTAAATGTAAGAGAAGATATAGAAGTTGTAGAAAAGTTTATAGGACAGGAAGATTTGGAAATGAAAGTTCTTTTAGATAAGACTGGAGAGATTGGGTTACTTTATCCTATTGGTAAGTTACCTATGACCTATGTTATAGATAAAGAAGGAAAATTATATAAAAAGATAAATAAAAAAATGGATTATAATTATATGTCCTCTTTACTAGAAGAGGCTAGAAAGTAAATTTGAATATATAAAAAGGCAGATGGGCAGCACTATTACCCATGTGCTTTTTTTATTGTGATGAAATAATTTAAAGAGAGGTGGTTAAATGACTAATACTAAAATAACAAATAATAAGTTAACAAACAAAAGTTTTTTTAAATCTATTATAAGTTTAATAATACCTATAACCTTACAGAACCTTATAAGTTCATCCCTTAATATGATAGATAATCTAATGATAGGTGAATTAGGGGAAAAGGCAATAGCAGCTACAGGATTAGTAAATCAGTACTTTTTTATATTTACCTTAACCATAGCTGGTATTACAGCAGGGATGAGTATATTTATATCTCAGTTTTGGGGTAGAAAGGATAGGGAAAATATTGGAAGGATGGTTGGGCTAGGTTTAATATTAAGTCTACTAGTAGCCTTGATATTTACAGTACCAAGTTTAATTTTCCCAGATAAGATTATGAAAATATTTTTAGATGATAAAGAGGTTATTTCTTTAGGAGTAGACTATCTTTTAGTGATTTCAACAACCTTTATAATGACAGCTATAACCCAAGTGTATTCTACTGTAATTAGGTCTATAGGAATTGCTAGACCTCCTATGTATGGGAGTTTATTAGGAATTGTTATAAATGCTTTTTTAAACTGGGTTTTAATATTTGGTAATTTAGGCGCTCCTACTCTAGGAGTAAAGGGTGCTGCAATAGCAACGTCGATAGCTAGGTTTTTTGAAATGGGATTTGTTTTAGTTAGTTCTTATTTAGTAACGGATATTGTACCTAAAAAACTTAAAAAGCTATTAGATTTTGATTTTTTATTTGTAAAAAGATATTTTAAAACATCTTTTTCCGTTATATTAAATGAGATACTTTGGGCCTTAGGTTTAACAGCTTATTCTATAATTTATGCTAAAATTGGTATAAAGCAGGTAGCTAGTATGCAAATAGCTACAACTATAAACAATATGTTTATGGTCTTAGCTATAGGTCTAGCGACTGCAGCATCAATACTTGTTGGTAATCAAATAGGAGCTGGAGATGAGTCAATGGCAAAGCAATATGCTAAAAAGCTTGGTATTTTAGCTCCAATAGTAGGACTTATTACAGGAGGGCTTCTTTGGATAAGTAACCCTGCCATAGTTGGAATCTTTAAAATAGATGCAGAAACTACGAAAATGACCATAAATGTTTTAAAAATCATGGCAATTTTTGCGCCATTAAGATTCTTTAATGTTTTAATGATAGTTGGTGTATTTCGTGGAGGAGGAGATACTCTTTATTCTATGTTAGTTCAATTGGGCACAGTTTGGCTTTATGCTATACCGTTTGGATATATAGCGGCTAGTTACTTTAAATTACCTCTAGAGAAAGTTTACTTTATAATAGCAGCGGAGGAGCTAGTTAAGATATGGTTTGAAGTTTCAAGATTAAGATCAGGACGTTGGATAAAAAATGTAGTTGAGGATATAGGCTAAAAACCATTAATTATAAATAAAAACTCCAGTTAAAATTTTTAACTGGAGTTTTTTTTTGACCTTTAATATAAAAATATACTATAATATATATGCTTGGAGCTTAAGGATTGATTATGCCAGTAATCTTACATTTCCTTAAGTTCTTTTTTTATCTCTTCTTTTAGTTCTTCTCTAAGAGCAAGGTATTGATCTTCATCTAGTAGTTCTTCATTAAATCTTCTGCAGTAAGGCCTTCTGTTGTCCATAGTTTCCAATTCTTCTTCTAAAAAACCTACACCTCTATGCATTTTTCTGCAAGGGAAGTCTCTTTTATCTGTACACCTTCCATAATTTCCTCTAGATCTACCCTGACCAAAGCCTTTAGAAAAACCGTTTCCATTTCTTCTAGACATTCTATTATTGCATCTCATATTTAAAACTCCTTTCTATAAACTAATTAACTATCTACTTATAATTCTAACACAGCAGAATAAAAATGCAAGAAAAATGTCGCCACATTTAGGCGACATTACTTTTTAAGTTCTTTTAAAAGCTCTTCTTTTAACTCTTGTTTTATTTCTTCCTTCATTTCTTGTTTTCTTTTATCCCTATTATTAAAGTTTCTAAACTTTCTTCCCTCATGTATAAACCTAAGTCCGTGGGGGTCTATAAACCTACCTCTTAATCCCATATGTTCTATAATAGATTCGGCAGTTATAGTTAGCCTTGCTAGGGATTCATTATGGTATTTAAAATTTTTATTAATTATTTCTATTGGAGTAGATAAACTTTGTAAAAATTCATTATATTTATCTAAACTATCCGTAAGCTCTTTAGCTAGGTTTAAATCCTCTTTAGTAATATTATCGAATCCATCTAATAAGGTATTTGCTTCTTTTGTGTCTTCTTCAGGTAAAATATTTAAAAGTAGATTAAGATTTGACAAGTCTTCTTCTAAAACTTTTATTGAGTTCTTCTTATTGCAAGTATTTTTATCTTTTGATAACTTACTTAAAAGCTCTTTAATTTTATCTGAGTCTTTAGTTTTGATTTCACGATCCATTTTATTTAATCTATTTAAAGTGTCTGTAAGTATTTGTTCCTCTTCAACTTTAGTTTTATATTCCTTTAAAGCTATAACCATGGCTTCAGATCTAGATATTCCCTCTTCCTCTGCCATATTATCAAAAAAATCGAATATATCTTTATCCATTCTAATATTAGCTCTTTCTCTAGACATAAAATACCTCCTTTTTATTATTATAGCATAGTAGATAACGGCCTACTATTTTATAAATTAATGCACATTAAAAAGGACCATCTGAGATGGTCCCTTACTAACATTTTATAAACTCTTGTTTTATAAAATTATCCCAATCTAAATAAGCTTCTTCAGGTAAGCCATTTATAAAGATTAGAGGATAATAATTCAATATTTTTCCAAGTTGTTTGATTTCTTTAAGTCCAATATTATCCAAGTCTTCTTTTTCCCATCTGTCTATAGTATTGATAGGAACCTGCATTTTTTTAGAAAATTCACGTCTACACATACCTAAGACTTTCCTTCTTTCTTTTATAAAAGAACCTAGTCCAATATAATCTTCTTGTGTAATATTTATCACTTAAATTCCTCCCACTTAATAATGGTAATATCAAGCTGATTATATCAGTTATGGGCTTAAAATTAAATAGTAATTAATATTTTCTTTTTAATTTTGTTAATGCCATAAATGTAGATATGAAGTTTACTCCTAAAATTATAACAAATACAGAGAACATAGTAGATATATATATTGTGGATAATCCTTGATTGGTAATTAGGAAAAACCCAAATACTACACCAATGATTCCTGATATTAATCCTAACCACCATCTGCTAAGTCCTATCATTTTTAGGTCTATGGAACTTGCAATTTCTGCAATACCATTACCTAGAACCCAGAATCCTACTAAAACCGTAAAGGTAAGTACAGATACAGTCATATTTTTAATCATTAAAAAACCTAAAATAAGGTCTAATATACCTGCCATAAGGAATGAACCTACTCTAAACAAATCATTACTAAAAAATCTAATCACTCTTAATAACCCTGTTGCCATTAGCATTATTGCTATAAACTGAACTAGGGATACGGTAGTTAATACAGGATTTAAAAAGTTAATAATTCCACTTATTATAAATAGTATACCTATTATAAGTGATAACCACCTTGCTACGTTTGCCTTTCTCATTTAATCACCTCTTATTTTAAATACAAAGTCTCTTATAATACCTATATCCTAAATTGTTTAAAAAACTCAAAATAAGAAATAAAAAAACCATATGGCTAGCATATGGTTAAAATTAAATATTAATTATACATTAAATCTAAATAGACAAACGTCTCCATCTTTCATAAGGTAATCCTTACCTTCTATACGAACAAGTCCTTTTTCTTTTGCCTTGTTTATATCTCCATCACAGCTCATAAGATCTTCATAAGATACAGTTTCAGATCTTATAAATCCTCTTTCCATATCAGTATGGATAACTCCTGCAGCTTGAGGTGCTAAAGTACCCTCTGAAATAGTCCAAGCTCTAGCTTCTTTAGGACCAACTGTAAAGAAACTCATTAATCCTAAAAGCTTATAACTTGCTTTTATAAGTTTATCAAGTCCAGATTGTTTAAGGCCTAAATCACTTAAAAACTCCATTTTTTCTTCTTCGTCAAGTTGTGATATCTCTGCCTCTATTTGTGCAGATATAGTTACTACTTCTGCATCTTCAGTTTTAGCAAATTCCCTAATAGCCTCTACAAATTCATTATCCTCTTCAGCCACATCTTCTTCAGAAACATTGGCAACATAGATAATAGGTTTCGAGCTAAGTAGGTTAAACTCTTTAACAATTTTTTCTTCTTCTTCGCTAAAATCTAAAGTTCTAGCAGATTTTCCATTTTCTAAAGTTTCTAAAACTTTTTCTATAAGTTCAACTTCTTGTAATTTTTTCTTATCACCTTTTGCTGCTCTTTTAGATCTTTCTAATCTTCTGTTTAAAACTTCAATGTCTGAAAGCATAAGCTCCATATTAATAATTTCGATATCACGAACAGGATTAATATCCCCATCAACATGTACGATATCAGGATCTTCAAAAGCTCTTACAACATGAACTATTGCTTGAACTTCTCTTATATGGGCTAAGAATTTATTACCAAGTCCCTCACCTTCACTTGCTCCTTCAACAAGACCAGCTATATCATAGAACTCTATAGCAGCAGGTAGGGTTTTTTCTGAATTATAAGCCTTAGCTAACTTATCTAGTCTTTCATCTGGTACACTTACCACCCCAACGTTTGGTTCTATTGTACAGAATGGATAGTTTGCCGATTCAGCACCAGCTTGTGTTATAGCATTAAATAATGTACTTTTACCTACATTTGGTAATCCAACTATTCCTAATTTCATTCTAAAATTCCTTTCTTAATATATATATATGAATTTAAATACACGTAATTTACCAACTATAAATTATATTACAAATAAAGTTAATATGCAAATAAATGCCTTATTCTATAATAAAATTTTACTATTGATAATACCTATTAGATAGTTTATGTAAAAGTATCTTAAGACTGTGTAAAATCCTATACTAAGAGACTTGATTGTGATAATATTATATTTAGAAATAGATTTAACAATCTTTATTCGGTAGTTCAAAATAAAAGGAGGAAGCTATATGAGTAAGAAAATACTTATAGTTGGGGGAGTAGCTGGAGGAGCTACAGTAGCTGTTAGAGCTAGAAGGTTAGATGAAAATGCAGAGATAATAATGTTTGAAAGAGGACCAAACATATCATTTTCCAACTGTGCTTTACCATATTTCCTAAGCGACGTAGTGGATACAGAAGATAAACTTATAATAATGAATCCAGAAAAACTATATAATGAGTTTAGGATTGAGTCTAGAGTACATAACGAAGTAGTTGCTATAGATAAAGATAATAAAGAAGTTACGGTAAAAAATCTGTTAACAGGAGAAGAATATACTGAATCTTACGATAAGTTGGTTTTATCTCCAGGAGCTCAGCCAGTAGTACCACCTTTTGAAGGTTTAGATAAGGTTGAACATTTTACAGTTAGAAACGTTGAAGATATAGTAAATTTAAAAGACTATATAATGAGAGGACCTAATGATATAACTGTAATAGGTGGAGGATTTATAGGAGTTGAAGTTGCTGAAAACTTAAAAATGGCAGATTTTAATGTTACATTAATAGAAGCACAAGACCAAATAATGCAACCGTTTGACTATGATATGGTTCAAATGCTACACAAAGAGATATATGACAATGGTATAGATTTAATATTAGAAGACCCAGTAGAGAAATTTGAGGAAAATACAGTTGTTTTAAAATCAGGCAAGAGAATAAAAACAGATGCAGTAGTTATGGCTATTGGAGTTAGACCAGAAACTAAGTTAGCTGAAGAGGCTGGCTTAGAAATAGGTGAAACAAGATCAATTAAAGTAAATCATAACTATCAAACAAGTGATAAAGATATTTATGCAGTTGGAGATGCTATTGAAGTATTCCATAGACTTTCTGGAAAGACTACTAGATTAGCATTGGCAGGACCAGCTCATGTACAATCAAGAGCTGTAGCAGATCATATCAATGGAAGACCAGTTAAACAAAATGGTGTAATAGGAACATCAGCTATAAAAATCTTTAATATGAATGGTGCTTCTACAGGATTAAATGAAAAGATGTTAAAAGATTTAGGATTAGATTATGATGTAGTAATGATGCCAGCTAGGGATAAAATAGGACCTATGCCAGATAGTGAAATGATGCATCTTAAAGTTATCTTTGAAAGACCAACAGGAAGAATTTTAGGAGCTCAAGCTATTGGTAAGGGTAATGTTGATAAGAGAATAGACGTTATAGCTTCCGTTATTAAATTTAATGGAGACTTAGAAGACTTAAAAGATTTAGAACTATCATATGCTCCTCCATTTGGAACTGCAAATGATATAGTAAATCTAGCAGGAATGACAGGATTAAATATTTTACAAGGAGAGTTTAAACAAGTACCAGCAACAGAAGTTAGAAGATTGGTAGAAGAAGGTGCTTGCATAATAGATTTAAGAGGTGCAGCAGGATACAATAGTTGTCATATAAAAGGTGCTAAAAATATACCACTTGCAGAGTTTAGAGATAGGGTAGATGAAATACCTAAGGATCAACCAGTATATATGCACTGTGGTGTAGGAAAGCAAAGTTACAATGCTATTTTAGCATTGCAACAAATGGGATATGATAACTTATACAATATAGCTGGAGGTTTAATAGGTTTATCTAATTATGAATATTTCAACGATAAAATAGGTAAACAAGAACCAATAGTAACTGGCTATATGTGGATGATGGGATAAAAAAGCTTGTTATATAAGTTAAATTAATATATTATTAGGAAAAGGGTTGTGCAGAGATGCATAACCCTTTTTTATGCTGCATAAATAAAGGTTATTATACAAACAATTCAATCTATACTAACATAATAACTGTAAGGGCTTGCCTATTAAAGATATTAATTTAACAAATAACAAATAAGGAGTGTAGATGGATGAATAAGAAACAGACTATTATAGGAATTATATTAATAATAGCCATGGTTTTATTTGGTAACTATTTAAGTGCTAGAGAGGGAGACTTGCCTCTGTTTCTTACTACTGGTCTTGTTCTAGGCTATATTTTATCTAGATCTAGATATGGATTTGCCGGTGGTATAAAAAGAGTCTATATGACAGGAGAGGCCAGTTTAACAAGGGCATTACTTCTAATGTTTGCTATCTCAATGGTAGGTGCAGCTGGAATACATTATGCAGCAGCACAAAAAGGTGCAGTAGTTGCCTTTAGAGCAGTGGAAGGAGATGCGGTAATACCAGGTTCTGGCTTTGTATCACCAGCTGACTTATCAAAAATAATAGGGGGTCTATTATTTGGAATAGGTATGATAACTGGTGGGGGATGTGCTTCAGGTACTCTTTCTGATTCAGGAGAGGGTGAAGGAAGAGCTTGGATAACAGTATTATTTTTCGCTATAGGTGGAGTTATTGGTCATGGAATGCTACCTTGGTGGAATGAAAGTGGTCCAGGAAAAGTAGAAGGTATTACTATGTATTTACCAGATAAGTTTGGTTACTTAGGTACTATTGTTGTGTCCTTTATAGGCCTACTTATATTATATGCACTTGCACAATCATATGAGGCTAAAAGAAGGGCAGCTGGAACAGTAGTGGAAGAGAAGTGGGAAGCTTCTGAATTGCCAATCGAAAGCTCAAAGGTTAAATCTTTATTTAGCCAAGAGGCCTATCATAAACTTTTTGTTGAAAGATGGTCATTTGCTTTTGGTGGAGTTTTAATAGCTGTTATGTTCATATTCATAATAATAACAACTGGAGGTAGCTGGGGAGCATCAGGTCCATATGCTTTATGGGGACTTTGGGGAATGGACCTAGTAGGTCTTGCACCTAAAGGAGAGGCTTTTGCAGGAGCCTTAAATACAGTAAGAAGTGGACTTTTAAACCATCCAGTTCATGTTAGAAACTTAGGAATAATAGTAGGGGCTGCTATAGCTATGCTATTATCAGGAAGATTTAGATTTAACTTTGACTTTAAAGCTAAGGATGTTTTCTACTATGCTTTAGGTGGTACCTTAATGGGGATAGGTGCTAAGATAGCTGGTGGATGTAACGTTGGTGCTTTATATTCAGGTATGTCTAACTTCTCCTTATCCGGATGGGTATTTTTAGTATCATTGACTTTGGGCGGTCTAATTGGACTAAAATTATTTGAAGGAAAGGTAAATATAGTTCCTGATAGAAAAATTAAATAAAAAATAAGAACAAAAGCTCAGCTTTTGTTCTTATACTAATGACAAAAGCATCTTTTGTCAGAAGTTACGTACTTCTTAAATTTTTTCTCAATCTCATTTAACTTATAGTCTTTCCTATATGCAAAATGATATTGGAAGGTTGTATCAAAATCTTTTATTTTGATCTTTTTTATAAGTTTTCTTTTAAGTTCCTGCCTAATTACTATTTCAGGCAAAAAGGCATAGCCTCTGCCAGAAATTAGGGTAGACTTAATAGATTCAGGTGAGTTTACAGAAAGAATTACATTTAAGTGTGTAAACTTCATACCATTTTTTTCTAAAAACTGAGTTAATAACAACCTAGTGGCAGAAGAACTGTCTCTAGTTATGAGTGGTAGTTGTTCCAACTGTTTTAAGTCTATTTCGTCGTATTCAGAATCTAATGAAGAAACTAAAACTAGTTTATCTTCTAAAATAGGAATAGATTCTATAGTTTCCGACTCATGTTTGCCGGTAATTATAGCAATATCTGTTTCATGATTTTTAAGCTGTGTAATTACATTGCAGGTATTATCTACTCTTAGATTTACATCCAGATCTGGATAGATTTCCTTAAAGGTATAAATACTGCAAGGAAGGGCATATTCGCCCAAACTTTTACAAGCGGAAACGGATAATATATTTTTATTATTCTGTAAATTTTTTATGCTGTTCATCATGTTTTTTTCAACAGATAAGATAGCTTTTGCTTGTTCATAGACAACCTTTCCAGCACTGGTTAATTGGACACCTTTGTTACTACGATTTAATAACTTAGCGCCTACATCATTTTCTAAGTTTTTAAGTTGCATACTTAGACCAGGTTGGGTTAAATGTAATTTTTCAGCAGCTTTAGATATGCTGTTAGATTCTACTATGACAAAAAAAGACTTTAGATAATCTAAATTAATAGTAATCACGTCCTTACAATTCGTTTGGAATAATTAACATTTATATAAAAAATAATATCGACTAATTCAGTCGACTATAAATTATATCATAGATAAATATTTAGGTAAATAGTTTAACTTATATAACAAGGAGGAATATTTTAAAATGAGTAAGAAAATATTAGTTGTAGGTGGAGTTGCTGGTGGTGCTTCTACAGCCGCTAGAGTAAGAAGATTGGATGAACATGCAGAAATTATAATGTTTGAAAAAGGGCCTCATGCATCTTTCTCAAACTGTGCATTACCATATCACTTAAGTGATATTATAGAAGATCATGAAGACCTAGTTTTAATTCAAGCTCAAGAATTCCACGACCAATATAATATAGATGCTAGAGTTTATAATGAGGTAACAAAAATTGATAGAGAAAATAAGTTAGTACATGTTAAAAACGTTGTTACAGGTGAAGAATATACAGAAACATATGATAAATTAGTTCTATCACCAGGTGCTAATCCAATAGTTCCTCCATTTGAAGGAATGGATCAAGTAAATATATTCACTGTAAGAAATGTTGTTGATATAGCAAGTCTTAAAGCTTTTATAACTGAAAAAGAATGTAAAACAATATCAGTTATTGGTGGAGGTTTCATAGGTATAGAAGTAGCAGAAAACTTAAAATTAGCAGGTTATGAAGTTAACCTAATAGAAGCTATGGATCAAATAATGAAGCCTTTTGACTATGATATGGTTCAAATTCTTCATAAAGAATTACATGATAATGGAATTAATCTAATGCTAGGAGATAGGGTTGAAGGTTTTGAAAAAGACACTATAGTATTAGGTTCAGGCAAAAAAGTTCATTCAGATGCTGTAGTAATGGCAATTGGAGTAAAACCAAGTGTTGAATTAGCAGTAGATGCTGGTTTAGAGCTTGGAGAGACAGGCTCAATAGCTGTTGATCATAACTACAGAACAAGCGATAAAGATATTTATGCAGTAGGAGATGCTATTGAAGTTTGGAATAGATTGCTTCATAAAAAGAGTAGGTTAGCTTTAGCTGGACCAGCACAAAAACAAGCACGTGCTGTAGGAAACCATATTAATGGTATACCAGTAGTTAATCCAGGAGTAATCGGTTCATCAGTTATTAAAATCTTTGATATGAACGCAGCTTCAACTGGATTAAATGAATCACTTATAGAAGTTTCAGGACTTGACATAGAGTATGACTTTGTAACAGTTATACCAAGAGACAAGGTAGAGTTAATGCCAGATAGTGAAATGTTACACTTTAAATTATTATTTGAAGTTCCAACAGGAAGAATTTTAGGAGCTCAAGCTATTGGTAAAGGAAATGTTGATAAGAGAATAGACGTTATAGCAACTTTAATATCAATGGATGGAACATTAGAACATTTAAGTAACTTAGAGTTAACTTATGCTCCACCTTTTGGTACAGCTAAAGACGTTGTTAATCATGCAGCTCTAGCAGGTTTAAATATTCTTCAAGGGGTATATAAACAAGTGCATGTAGATGAAGTTAGAGAATTAGTTGAAAATGATGCATTTATAGTTGATATAAGAGAACCTGAAATGTATGAAAAAGGTCACCTAAAAGGTGCTATAAACATTCCATTTACAGGTTATAGAGAAAGATTAGATGAAATACCAAAGGATAGACCAGTTTATATCCATTGTAGAACAGGACAAAACAGTTATAACGTATGTGTAGCTTTACAACAAAGAGGATATGACAATGTTTATAACATATCAGGAAGTTTCATGGGAGTATCTTACTATGAATACTTTAATGATAAAACTACTGATAGAGAGCCGATAGTTACAGATTATAATTTTGAATAATTGACAAAATAGCTATGCATTTACTTGCATAGCTATTTTAATAAAAGGAGGATGGAATGAAAAAAGGAAGTTTGAGTCAAATAGATGTATTTGCTATAGTATTAGGGTCGATAATAGGTTGGGGCTCTTTTATGTTGCCAGGTACTAAATTTTTAATAGAATCAGGAGTTATAAATACAGCCATAGGATTATTTTTAGGTGCTTTTGGAATAATTATAATTGAAAAAAGCTATAGAGTAATGTTATCTAGACTTAAAAGTGATGGTGGTGAGTTTACCTATACTTATGAAAATATGGGTAGAACTCATGGTTTTATAGTGGGGTGGGCTCTATTATTAGCCTATTTGACAATGATACCTTTAAACAGTACAGCTTTCCCACTAGTTATAAAGAAGTTGTTTGGAAATGTTTTAGAGTTTGGATATCTTTATACTATAGCGGGATATAGGGTTTATTTAGGTGAAATACTAACATCTTCAGCAATAGTATTAACTTTTGCCTATATAAATATATCTGGAATAGATGAAACATCTAAGGTACAGAATATAATTATTATGGCCCTAGTAACTTTAATTGCCATAGTCTTTACAGGTATGCTACTTAAATCAGACAGGGATAAGTTTGTAGCTAACTATGTTAGTAATTATAAATTTGATCTAGGGCAAATTGCTAGAATACTAGCCATTTCTCCTTTTATATTTGTAGGATTTGATACTATACCTCAAGTAAGTCAGGAGTTTAACTTTTCACCTAAGAAGGCATCTAAGATTGCTGTAGTTTCTTTATTGTTATCTAGTCTTATGTATAATCTTTTAAATATTTCAACAGGATTAGCATACTCTGCGGAAGAAGCAATAAGTTTAGATTGGGCCTTAGGTACAGGAGTTTTAGAAAATTTAGGTAAGTTTGGTTTTATACTTTTAGTAATAGCATTAAGTGCAGCAGTAACAAG
The DNA here is from genome assembly GCA_030146915.1 of Tissierellales bacterium. Taxonomy (GTDB): domain Bacteria; phylum Bacillota; class Clostridia; order Tissierellales; family Tissierellaceae; genus JASLAT01. The sequence continues at coordinate 18,300 of JASLAT010000010.1, read as the reverse complement.
CGGAATAAATGGTTTCATGCTATCTACATCAAAACTTATGGGAGCTATAGGGGAACATAAAATGTTACCGAAAAAGTTTGCTAGTAGAAATAGTAATAATGTTTTTCATAATACTATAAAGTTTGCTACAGCGATAAGTCTAATTGCACCATGGTTTGGTAGGGAAGTTATAATTTGGATAGTTGATATGGCTTCAGTAGGAGCAGCGGTTGCTTATTTATATGTTTGTTTAATATCTTATGATTTAGTTGAAGGAACTAAAAATAAAATTTATTCGATATTAGGAGTTATAATAAGTGCTTCTTTTATTTTACTTTTATTAGTTCCATCATCACCTGCTGCATTAGGAAAGGAATCACTAATAGCCTTGGTAGCTTGGATTTTACTTGGAGGTATATTCTATTTTAGTTTAGTTGCTAGACCAGTTTTAGAATAAGTTTAATGATTATAAAGATCTAACATAGGTTAGGTCTTTTTTATTTATCATTTTACTTTATAAATTAAAAGACTCTTCATATTTGAAGGCATAGATATTGGGTAAAAATAATATTATATAATAGATTTTAATTAAGATAATACAAATTAGATTTTATTAAAATATCTAATACTTAAAAATAAAAAGATAGATAAGAGGTGATACTATGTATAAAGTTTTAACTATAGTTTTATTGAATGTTTTTTCATATCTTACTATAAGACTTAGACCTAAGCTATTTAAGACGGAATTATTTAAACCTATGATTTTAAATTTCAAATTATCAATATTACCAGTATTTGTTTTAATAGGTAGCTTTTTAACTTTTTTAATATTAAGATATACATCAACTTTAACAGGTTGGATATTTTTAAATTACTTATCTTATATAATTGTTATATTAGGAGGATTAAGCTGGTTATTACTTTTACCTAACTCTACGTATTTAATTACAGAATTAAATTTGACCCATAGAACACAGGATAAAGTAGAGGTTCCCTTATGGTATGATATAGTTTCTATATTATCTTTTGCTCTATCAGGTTTAGCTAATACTGTACTTAATATAAACATACTTCAGTATATTTATTTAATAGTTTTAGATCCTAAAACTATTGGTAGAAAGGATAGGGTTGTATATTTTCTATCAGCAATTATTTTAAATCTTCTTATGTCTATAGGCATTTACTTAGGAAGAAACATTAGGTTTTATTCCTGGGATATATTAAAACCTAAAAAATTTATAAGGAAATTAAAAGATCATTTCAATACAAGGGATGTAATTAAGGAGTTTTTTCTATATATTTTAATCCATACCATATTTTTTACTTTAATATTTGGTCTATTTAATACTGATAGTATTTTTTATTAAAATAAAGATAACTTATTAAGTAATTTATCTTATTATATGATAAAATGAAAAACTAGTGTAATGAGTAGCTATATTTACTTTTTAGCTATAGACTAAGTCTTTAGATTGTTATAAGTAGGTGATAGAGTGTATAATTATGGAGAAGTAAAGAGTCTTCAAGATATAGAGAGAAGTTTAATTAAAAGATATAGAAAAGATATTTGGGCTAAATTTATTAGAGCTATAAGGGAATATGATTTAATTCAAGATGGTGATAAAATAGCTGTAGCTATATCAGGAGGTAAAGATAGTATAATTCTAGCTAAGTTACTACAAGAGCTAAAGAGGCATGGAAGGGATAATTTTAGTCTTGAATTTATAGCTATGGATCCAGGATACCCTAAAGAATCTAGAAAATTATTAGAAGAAAATGCAAAAATTTTAGATATTCCACTTAAAATTTTTGACTCTAATGTTTTTGCTGTTGCAGATAAATTGGCTCAATCTAAACCTTGTTTTATGTGTGCTAGAATGAGAAGGGGATTTCTTTATTCCAAGGCTGAAGAGCTGGGTTGTAATAAGCTAGCATTGGGACATCATCTAGATGATGTAGTAGAGACTATTATGCTAAATGTTTTATGTAGTGCTAATTATAAGACAATGATGCCTAAGTTAAAGTCTGATAACTTTGATAATATGGAGATAATAAGACCCCTTTATTATATAGAGGAGAAGGATATAATAAGATTTACCAATTATACTGGTCTTAAAATGCTTGATTGTGCGTGTACTGTAGCAAAAAAAGAAGAGGATAGCAAAAGAGCGGATATAAAAAGGTTAATATCTAATTTAGAAGATGATTTTGATAATGTGAAGATGTCTATTTTTAGATCAGCAGAAAATGTAAATTTAGATGGGGTAATAAAATGGGAGAAATCTGGAAAAAAACATTCATTTTTAGATGAATATTAGGAGTGATTATATGAGTAGATTTATGAATTTAGGAATAAATGAAGATTTAGAAAATAAGCTAAAGTTGCAGGGAATTTTTGAGCCAACACCAATACAGGCTCAAGCTATACCTACAATTCTATCTGGTAAAGATTTAATTGCTAAGTCTCAAACTGGAACAGGTAAGACCTTGGCATTTTTACTACCAATATTAGAAAGAATAGATGGGAATAAGCCATATCCACAGGCACTAATTTTGACACCAACAAGAGAATTAGCCCTTCAGATAACTGAAGATGCTAAAGCTTTAACAGCTGACAGCTCTATAAATATACTTGCAGCTTATGGGGGACAAGATGTATTGCAACAAGTTAATAAGCTAAAGAAAGGTATACAATTAATAATAGCTACACCAGGAAGATTATTAGATCATTTAGAGAGAAAAACAATAGATCTGGGTGGGATTGATTACTTAGTGTTAGATGAAGCTGATGAGATGATAACAATGGGCTTTGGTAGGGACTTAGAACAAATTATTTTCATGTCTAAAAGTGATAGGCAGACTATGCTTTTTTCTGCTACTATTACTGGAAAAGTTAGAGACATTGGAAGAAGGTTTATGAAAAAACCTGCTTATATAGAGATAAAAAGTGAGAATGTAACTTTAGATAACATAGAGCAAATAGGTATTAGAATAAAGGAAGATGATAAATCTGAAAGACTTATGACATTAATAGATGAGTACAATCCTTTTCTTATGCTAGTTTTCTGTAGAACTAAAGATAAGGTTACAAGAATATATAATAGATTAAAACAAAATAAGTATAATGTAGATCAGCTTCATGGTGATTTGAGTCAAAATAAAAGGGAAAGGATTATGAAATCTTTTAGAGAGGCAGAAATACAAGTTTTAATTGCAACAGATTTAGCTGCTAGAGGTATAGATGTAGATGGTATTACACATGTAGTTAATTATGATCTTCCAGGAGACTCAAAATCCTATATCCATAGAATAGGTAGAACAGGAAGAATAGGAAATGAAGGAATAGCTATAAGTTTCGTAACGGAGAAAGATAGGGACAAATTATATCTTATAGAAAGAGATATAAAAGAAAAAATAAAATTAATAGATTAAAAAAGACCCGAGTGGGTCTTTTTTTATCAACATGTGGATAATTAAAGCTCAAAAACCTGTCCTCTTTTATCCACAGTGAATATCTTTGTGGACTCTTGTGTAAAACTTTCTTTGAAGTTTTTAGTTGTATCAAAGTTATCCCCAAAATGCATAGGGAAGTAATATTGAGGCTTAATAGTATTAATAAAATATTTAGAAGCTAAATCATAGTTATGTTTAAGTCTAGGATCTAATGGAACAAAAGCTATATGAATATTTTCGTTCAGACTTTTTAATTTATCAATTTCTGAGCAATATTCTTTTTCTCTTTCTTCTTCTCTTTTAGGACCTTGATCTTCCCAGGCCCACCAATTTAAATCACCAGAATGGAAAATATTAACTCCATCTACATTTATAAAAAAGGATGAGCCCTCATCTGTAGAATCAAAAGCCTGTATTTTTATTCCGTTAAACTCTTTCTTTTCACCTGGATGAATAAGAATTAAGTTCTCCTTTTCTTCAAGACCTTTAATATCATCACTGATAATATACTTAGCCTTATCTTTATAGTTAAATATATCTTTGTTATAATGGTCTTCATGACCATGGGTAACAAGGAAAGTTGTATTTTTATTTTTTAAGTTTAAATCACCTTTATAGTAATCTATAACTAAAAAGTGATTTTCTGTTTCAATAGTATATCCACTATTATAAATATACTCTACTTTAACATTTAATTTATCCAATTTATCACTCCTCATGTATAATATAATTATACTATACCCGAAAAGAGGGGTAATACTATTAAGGGAGGTAATATTATGTATGATGACTTTGAACAAGAAGAATTTGATGATAGCAATCTTTTAGAGGAGAAGGACTTAGAGCCTAAAGAGCCTAAGAAAAAGAAGAAAAATAGGGGTTATCCTTCCTATGTTATAATTTCTTTAGTATCCGCCTTAATAGGTGGTTTGATAAGCCCTATGCTTTTTAAGGAAGATATAGTTGAAAATAAAAATGCTACTGTAATACAAGCGAAACAAGATGATATAAACATACCAACAGCTGTAGCTAAAGCAAATATGAAATCAGTAGTAGGTATAACAACTGTAGAATTAGTATCTGATTACTATTTCTTTTTACCTAGAGAGGTTGAAGGAGTAGGTTCAGGAGTTATAGTAGATTCAAATGGATATATCTTAACAAACTCTCATGTTGTAGGAGACGGAAAGGCTAAGTCATTAGAGGTTTTATTTGAGGATGGAGAAAAGCTACCTGGTAAGGTCCTTTTTGCAGATCCTAATTTAGATTTGGCTATAGTAAAAGTAGATAAAAAAGGTTTACCAGCCGTAAACTTAGGTAATTCAGATGATTTACAAGTCGGTGAACCTGTTGTGGCTATAGGTAATCCATTAGGATTAGATTTCCAAAGAACAGTAACTGATGGTATTGTCTCTGGATTAAATAGAACGATAAGTGTTGAAGGTGTTACTATGACGGATCTTATTCAAACTAATGCATCCATCAATAAAGGAAACAGTGGAGGACCTTTATTTAATAAAAATGGTGAAGTTATAGGTATCAATACTGTTAAAGTAGGTAATGCAGAGGGATTAGGTTTTTCTATACCTATAAATACTACTAAGATAATTATTGAGGATGTTATTAAGAAAGGTAGTTATGAACCTGTGATGCTTGGAATTAAATCTTTTAATGTTCGAGACTTTAAATCAGCTTTTGATGTAAATTTATCTGTAGATAAAGGTGTAATTGTTATAGAGACTGAGAAAAATAGTCCGGCTGCTAAGGCAAATTTAGAACAGATGGATATAATTATAAAACTTGATAATAATAATATAGATGATATTGAAGATTTATCCAAAGTATTGCATAAATATAGAGATGGGGATAAGGCTAAGCTTACCATTCTTAGGAATGGAGAAGAGATGGAAGTTGAGGTAAAATTTTAGAATATGGAAAATAAAAATAAATTTAAAATAAGAAGCTTTTTAGTAATAATCCTGCTAAGTGTGATTAGCTTAGCAGGTTGTTCTTCAATTATGGATAAAATCGCAGTAACAAAAGGACAATTAATAGGTAATAAGTTTAGGATATATTCCTATGATTACTATGCTAATAAAACCTTATCAATGGAAGGTAAGAGGGTCAATATTTCAACTCTTAAATCAAATCAAGAGAGTGATGAAGATGAGGCAAAATATAGTTCTAGTGTTTTAGAGATAACAATAAATGGTAGACAGGTTTACCAGGTAGGTAATACTTTGATATTTGCAGAAGAAGGCCTTGATATGGTTGAAGATTTTGAAGGACCAGAAAACATAACGCCAGGATCTGGTGGAACATTTATTCCTATAGATAGATATGTTAACGATATAAAGAATAAGATAGGAAAAGAAAAGACCGTTATTATTTCTACTCCTATGGGAATACCTATAGGTGTATTTGAAGGGAAAAAAGTTTTTGCAACTGTACCTAAGGACCTTCCTAAGATGACCAGATTAAATATTGATGGAAAGTCCTTGTATATTCATAGAGCAAACTATATGATTATAGATACTGACGCAATAAATTAAGGAGGAGATCATATGGGTTTACCAAATTGTCCAAAGTGTGACAGTGAATATACTTATGAGGATGGCTATATGCTAGTGTGTCCTGAATGCTTTCATGAATGGTCAAAAGTAAAGGAAGAATCAAAGGAAGAAAAAGAGAAGGTTTATAGAGACTCTAATGGTACTGTTTTACAGGATGGAGACTCAGTAACTGTTATTAAGGACTTAAAGGTTAAAGGTAGTTCAGATGTCTTAAAAAGAGGAACTAACATAAAGAATATAACCTTAAAAGAAGGAGATCATGACGTTAGCTGTAAGGTTCCAGGTTTTGGTCATATGGAGTTAAAGACAGAGTTTTTAAAGAAAATATAGGAGTCATAAAAAGCTATGTAATCATAGCTTTTTTATTTTTAGGAGGTAAGGGATGAATATAAGAAGGTTACTTATATTAAATAGATATGTAAAATCTAGTTTTGATAAAAATCAATTAATTATAAATGATAAAAAGTATTTTTGTCCTGACTCAGTTTTAAAGAAACTTAGGCTTAGAAAATATATTTTTTATTTAGGTTTAATAATATCAATTTTATTTTTAAAAATAACTAATACTGGACTAAATCCAATTTCTAGTATAATATATTTAGTTATTATGACCATATATTATTATTTACTTAGTTATATTATAATAAGTGAAGAAGTAGCAGGAAAGTTAAGTTTAATTGTTGAATAATGGAGGTTTCATATGAATACTAAAGATGAAAAAGCAGATCAAATTCATCTGAAGAAAACATTTACCTGGGAAAGTTTAGGACTTATTGTCTTTTTATCCCTGTTTTTCTTTGGAATTAGCAGTAAGATGGGATTTTTAAATATGATAAATACATTTATGAATACATCTTATGAATTATTACTTAATACAGTTTTTTATATAACAGCTATTGCTGTTTTAATGGGGGCCTTTGCTGAGCTTCTATCAGAATTTGGGATAGTTGCAATAGCTAATAGGATATTATCGCCCTTGATGAAACCCTTATATGATTTACCAGGGGCTAGTATGATAGGAATTTTTAACACTTATTTTTCTGATAACCCGGCTATCTTACCCTTGGCAGAAAATAAATCTTTTAAAAGTTATTTTAAGAAATATCAGTTTTATGGCTTAACCAACCTGGGAACTTCATTTGGAATGGGACTTATAATAAGTACTTTTATTATGAATATAAAAAGCCCAAATGGGGAGAGTTTCGTACCAGCTGTTATAGTTGGTAATATAGCTGCTATAATAGGTAGTATTGTCAGTACAAGACTTATGCTAAGACATACTAAAAAAATATTTGGTACAGAGGAAGGTTTTGAGGATACAGAACGTGAATATGATATGGATCAATATAGAGAAGTTAGAGATGGAAGCTATTTTTCAAGATTTTTAAACTCTATTATTGAAGGTGGTAAAAAGGGAGTAGGTATGGGTGTTGCTATAATACCAGGTGTTTTAATAATTTGTTCTGTTGTACAGATTTTAACATTTGGACCATCTGTAGATGGTATATATACTGGAGCAGCTAATGAGGGAGTTGAGTTTTTGCCTTATTTAGGATCTAAAATAGAGTTTATACTTAAGCCACTATTTGGATTTAGACATGGAGCAGCTTTATCAGTACCTATAACTGCACTAGGAGCGGCAGGAGCAGCGATTGCTTTAATACCTGGATTAGTAGAAACTGGGATGGCTGATGCAGGAAATTTAGCAGTTTTTACTGCGATGTGTATGTGTTGGAGTGGATATTTAAGTACGCATGTTGCTATGATGGATAGTTTAGGAAAAAAGGAATTAGCAGGTAAGGCTATTTTTTCTCACACGGTGGGAGGATTAGTAGCAGGAGTTTCAGCTAATATAATATATGGTATATTATTTTAAAAAAGCAAGTGCTGAGCACTTGCTTTTATTTTTTCTTAAATAGTTTTGTAAATTCTCCTAAAATGAAAGGTATTAAAGCTAAGGTTCCAACTAGTTTAATATCATCAAAACTTAAGGCTACTGTGTTAAATATATTTTGAAGTAAAGGTAAATAGATAACTGTAACTAGAAGTATTAGTGATAAACTTGTTGATAGAACCATTTTTTTATTTGAGAAAATTCCTAACTTAAAAACACTATATTTTTCTGATCTACTAGAATATGCTCTTAGAAGCTCTGCTAGTATTAAGCAACTAAAGACCATACTCCTAGCTTTATTTATATTAGTAGGATATTTATTAAGTCCATACTTAAAGGCATAAATCGATACACCAGCTAAAACTATACTTTGTAAGATTATAGTTCTTCGTAAGCTCTTATTTAAAATAGGTTCATTTGGGTCTCTAGGTTTTTCTTTCATAATATTTGGTTCGCCTTCCTCAACTCCTAGAGCTAAGGCAGGAAAACTGTCAGTTACTAAATTTAACCATAGTAGTTGAACTGGTAATAAAGGTATTGGAAGATTAAGTAACATACTTGATAATATTAGAAGAATTTCAGCTATATTACAAGATAATAAAAAAGCTACAAACTTTCTAATATTAGCATAAATTATTCTACCTTCTTCTACAGCGTGAACTATCGTGGAAAAATCATCGTCCATAAGTATCAAGTTTGCTGTATCTTTTGCAACATCACTACCTGTTATACCCATGGCTACACCAATATCAGATTTTTTTAGAGCTGGAGCATCATTAACTCCATCTCCTGTCATAGCTACTATATGACCATTATCTTTAAGTGCGGTAACTATTCTTACCTTATGTTCTGGTGACACTCTAGAGTAAACACTAACATGTTTTACAAGTTCTTTTAATTCATCATCATCTAAGTTATCTAATTGGCTACCTAAAACAGCCTCATTTATATAACTTGCTATACCTAAATCTTTAGCAATAGCAAAAGCAGTCTCCTTGTAGTCTCCAGTAATCATAACAGGTCTTATACCGGCTTTTTTACAATCATAAATCGCTCTTCTTGCTTCGGGCCTAGATGGATCTACCATGGCTACTAAACCTACGAAGGTAAGATTATTTTCATTATTCTCACTGGAAATTTCCTCTGGTAATTTATCATAGTCCCTATAGGCAATAGCCAACACTCTTAGCGCTTGATAAGAAAACTTTTTATTAATCATCATTACTTCATCTTTTAGGTCTTGGGTAAAATCTAATATTTTTCCTCCCTGACTAATTTTACTACATCTTTCTATAACTACATCAGGTGCACCTTTTGTAAAGGCAATGATTCCATCTGGAATATATCCTTCATGAAAAGTAGTCATGATTTTTCTATCTGAATCAAAAGGGATCTCTTTTAGCCTAGGATAGTTCTTCTCCATAAGTTCTTTACTAAAATCACATTTACCACTTAGACTTATAAGGGCTGCCTCTGTAGGGTCTCCTATTGCCTTATAGTTTCCATTTTTAGATTCGAGACTAGCATCATTGCAAAGGGAGGAACCAGCTAATATAGTCTCTAAATCTCCTATATCATCTATGGATACGGGTTTATCTTTATATAAAATATCTCCTACAGGTGTATAACCTCTGCCTGTAACTTTTAATATTTTTCTATCAGTATATATATTTACAACAGTCATTTGATTTTCTGTTAAAGTACCTGTTTTATCTGTACAAATTACACTGGTAGAACCTAATGTTTCTACAGCTAATAATTTTTTAACAAGAGCATTTCTCTTTGCCATTCTATTCATACCTAAAGCAAGAACAATAGTTACTATTGCTGGAAGTCCTTCTGGTATAGCTGCTACTGCTAAACTAATTGCTAACATAAACATATCTATAGGGTTTTTTCCTTGGAAAAATCCTAATAGGAAAATTAAAACAGATACTATTATTGTAATAGTGCCTAAACTTTTACCAAGTTTATTTAATTGATTTTGAAGAGGTGTGCTTTCATCATCATAGGATTGGATTAAATTAGCAATCTTACCAATTTCTGTATTAGTTCCTGTTCCTACAACAACCCCAACACCCCTGCCATATGTAACTATAGTACTCATATAGGCCATATTTACTCTATCTGCTAAGGCTGTATCATCATCTAAAACTACACCACTATCTTTATCTGAAGCTATGGATTCACCAGTTAAGGATGACTCTTCAATTTGTAGTTGTGAACTTTCTATAAGCCTCAAATCTGCAGGAACTATATCACCTGCTTGTAGATAAACGATATCTCCTGGTATTAAGGTTTCAGCATCAACAAGTCCTACTATAGAATTTCTAAGAACTCTAGCTTGTGATGATTCCATATTTTTTAGAGATTCTATCGATTTTTCAGCCTTACCTTCTTGGTAGATTCCTAAAATAGCATTAAGAATGACTATACTTATAATTAAGATTGCATCTTTCTTAGATCCAACATAATAAGATAGCCCTGCAGCAATAATTAAAATTAAAACTAAAAAATCAGCAAATTGTCTAAAAACCCTTCTAATAAATCCTGATTTTTTCTTTTCTTCAAGTTTATTGTAACCAAATTCATCTAGTTTAGAAACTAGCTGTGTCGGTGTTAATCCAGTTTTCTCATTACTATCTAGTCTATCTAGGATATGGCTAATGTCTTCATTATAAAAATTTTTATTTTCATTTTCCATATAAATATCCCTTTCCTTTCCTCATAATTTAATTATACAATAAAGATAAAGCCCTTACCAGTTATAAGAAGGCAAATAAGTAGATATTAATGATTTGACAAGGTTAGGCCTTTATAAGATAATTGAAATATAGGCTAATCAAAGAATTGGAGTGATTCAATATGGAAGAGAAAATATTAGTAGTAGATGATGAAAGGGCTATTGCGGATATAATCAAATTTAACTTAGAAAAAGAAGGATATTTAGTAGAAGTAGCCTATGATGGTGATGAAGGAATAAACAAGGTTCACAACCATGAAATAGATTTAGTAATATTGGATGTTATGATGCCTAAAAAAGATGGTTTTCAGGTATTAAAAGAAATTAGAGCAGACTATAATATACCAGTGCTAATGCTTACAGCTAAAGAAGAAGAAGTAGATAAAGTTTTAGGCTTAGAGTTAGGTGCTGATGATTACATCACTAAACCATTTAGTATGAGGGAGTTAGTAGCTAGGGTTAAGTCTAACTTAAGAAGAGTAGATTTTGCTAAAAAGCCAGACGCAAGCACTATAATTGAATCAGGAGAATTAAAAATAGATATAGAACAATATAAGGTTGAAAAAAATGGTGAGGTAGTAGAATTAACCTTAAGGGAGTATGAATTATTAAAATTCTTAGCATCAAGTCCAGGACAAGTATTTACAAGAGAGCAACTTTTAGAAGAAGTTTGGGGTTATGAGTATTATGGCGATATAAGGACTGTAGATGTTACTGTTAGAAGGTTAAGGGAAAAGGTAGAAGATGAGAATGGAGATTTTAAATATATCTTGACCAAGAGAGGCGTAGGCTACTACTTTAGGAGATGATACTATGGAGTCAAGCAAATTCTCAAGTATTAAATGGCGATTTATACTAGTATATTTTTTACTAGTATTTATCGCCATGGTTATAGTTGGTATATTTATAGTGCAAAAGTTAGAGTCTCAACAGATAAGTAATATTAATAAAAATATGGAAAAACATATACAGAGCATGATAAAAACATCTTCATATTTTATGGAGGATGATTGGATAGAATATAAAGATGAAATACAAAAAACAATAAACGATTGGAGACTAGACAGTAGGGAAAATCTTTATGTTATTGCAGGAGAAGATGTACCAAAAATTATAGCAAGTTCAATAAAGGATTGGGAACGGATAGTAGGTAAAGATGCTTTACCTTATGAAGCTACTAATCCAAGTTTAATAAAAACGGCATTTTTAGGCGAGCAATCTAAGGGAGAGTATGAAAGTAAAAATGAAGATAGGTTAATAAGTCATTTGGCCTATCCAGTGTTTTCAGATGTAGGTAAAGTTAAAGGTATTATCTATATGACATCTGACTTGAAAGATGTATCTAATATGATTAAAGAAGCAAAAATAATCTTAACGAATGCCACACTGATAGCTTTAGCTATAACTATAACTTTAGGTTTTTTAATAGCTAATAGTATAGTAGAGCCTATCAGGGATGTTACAGAGAAGGCTAAAGAAATGGCTAAGGGAGATTTTAATCAGACAGTTGAGGTTAAATCAAATGATGAGATCGGTCAGCTTGCAAATATGTTTAATTACTTGACTAAAGAACTAAAACAAACCATATCAGACATGGATATTGAAAGGTCTAAGCTAGATACCATATTTAAATATATGGCTGAGGGAGTAGTAGCTATGGATATGGAAGGTTACATAATACATGCTAATCCTATAGCTTTAGATATTTTAGGTATAGAACAAAATGGTTCATTTTTAAAAAACAAAGAGAAAACTCTCTTCCCTTATGAAAAAATTAATTTTAATCAGGTAAATTATGAAGATGAAACATCTTTAGAAGGCGATGAAATATCAGAGGTAGATGGTGAAATTTATAAAATAAAATATGCTCCTTTTAAAAATGAAATAGGACAAGTTGGTGGCTTAATTTTAGTTTTACAAAATATGACTAATGAACATAGGCTAGATAATATGAGAAAAGAGTTTGTAGCAAATGTTTCTCATGAATTAAAGACACCTATTACAACTATAAAGAGCTATACTGAAACTTTAATGTTAGGTGACATTGATTCAGATGTTCAGCTTAACTTTCTTCATACAATAGATGATGAATGTAATAGAATGAATAGATTAGTAAAAGATTTATTACAACTTTCTAATTTAGACTTTAAAAAGACTGTTTGGAAGAAAAAAGAAGTTGATATCAATAATTTTGTTAAAGATATAGTCGATAGATTAAAATTATCTTTTAAAGAAAAAGAACAAAAATATAGTTTGAATTTAAAAGAAGTACCTAGGATCTTAATAGATAAGGATGCTATTGAACAGGTGGTTTTAAATATAGTTTCTAATGCTATAAAATATACTGAAAACAAGGGTAGTATTTTTATAGAAACAGAGGCTAGTGATAATTTTGTAACTATTAGAGTAAAGGACAGTGGTATTGGTATACCTGAGGAAGATTTAGAGAGAATTTTTGAAAGATTTTACAGGGTAGAGAAGGGAAGAAGTAGGGAATTAGGAGGCACAGGACTAGGTTTAGCTATAGCAAAAGAAATAGTAGAAGGACATAATGGATTTATAAGCATTAATAGTGTTTATAAAGAGGGTACTGTGGTTGAAATTAAGCTACCTATGTAATGATTTAGTAATTTTAATGTAATATATATGTAATATTTATCATATATACTGGTAATGTGAATATATTAGGCAAAGGAGGATGAATATTTATGAAGAATGTAAAAAGGCTACTTGCCAGCTTTCTTATTGGTGCCAGCTTACTTACTACAGGACTGAATGCTGAGGCTGCAAACTTAAATACTGATTTTCAACAAGAAGCAATTTTGGACCAAATAAGAAACTCAGAAAATATGGAGCATGTAATACTAGAAGACGGAAGTATGATAGTTTATAATAAAAATAGCAATAGAAGATTGACTACAAATGTAGCAGGTTACGAAGTTATTAATCCTAATAGAAAATCTTTCTCAACAAGAAGAAAGGTTGCATTAATAAATGGGAAAGCACCTGCAAAAACACCTATAACAATAAGGTTATATGGAACTACAGATTTAACAAAACAAAACTTTAACTTAAATAAACTACCTAGTAGTAAGGAGTATATTCAGGTTTCAAGTGATGTAGTTTATACAGGTAATCTAGGTTTTTTCCAAAAGCAACTAGATCTAGTAACTGGAATCAATAAGGTTGAAATAGATTTTGGAGCAGCTGGAGTAAAGCCAATAGAGATAATAATTTATGTTTATGAACAAGCACCGACAGTGACAAAGATAATATCCGTAGTTAACTAGTAGCCTAGGTGGAGTGATAATAATGAAGGAAAAAGCTAAGACTTTTCTCTTAATTTTACTGGTAATGACCAGTATATTATTTACAAAAGAACTATGGATAGAGCTACCTAATAAAGTTTTCAGTGTATCTCACGATGATACTGAAAACTTTATTTCTGATTATCTTTTAATAGATATGATAGCTCCAAATAAATATTTAATTAATTTTGATGAGTATAATCATACTCTTTTTTATGATGAAACAAAACATAGTCTTTGGACAGATGCTAGACCATCTTTAAAGAGCTTAATGGAAGCTAAAGATATATCTTTAGATAGAATAGATGATGAAGAATTTTCCGGTCTTACAAAGGAAAGGTCCCTTTTATTTGAATTTCCAGAAAAACTAAATACCTATATATTGGCAAAGGCTTTAGAGGTAAATCAACCTAATCAGGTAATAGAAGCTCTAGAAGAAGTAGACAGCATCTATATTTACCTAGGTTCTGAAGAGCCTTTTTTTGTATTTTCAAATGAAAGTAATCATATTAGGATCAAGGATAGAAATCTTCAAATAATTAAAGCTATAGAAGAAGAGGATGCCTTTAAATGGGATATTATAACCAGACTTGAGAACAGGTTAGAAAATAAAGATATAAAGCAAGATAGATTTAAGACAGATTTACTTAAAAATTCAGTATCTCATATAGAAGAGAATAAAAAGTATAATTATTATTACTCTATGAAAGATACAGTAAGTAGTGCTAAAGATATTTATATTCCTTATGAGATGAATAATATTTTACCTAGAGTTTTTGTAGAAAATCAGGTTAGAAATCTTAGTGAAGAGAGTAAAATTCGTTTAGCAGAAGAGTTTTTTAGAGAGAATATAGACTATATTAGAGAGGTTGTTGAAGATAATGGGTCTAATATATATATTCATGATCAAAAGGTTTTAAAGCTAAATGTAAATGGAAGCTTAGAGTATTTTCAAGCTTTAGATGAAAGGGTAAAGAGAAGAAATCTTTATGAGAGTATGAATACTGCTGCTAAGTTTTTATCTGAAATATCTGGGATTCCTAAAGGACTTTACCTAGCAGATATAGAAAATATTGAGGATAAGGATGGAAGCCAAGGTTATTTATTAACTTTTAAGTATAGAGTTAGAGGTATTCCAGTAATTTTAGGAAATGTTGATGTTGAAGACTTTATAAAGATGGAAATTTATAATGATCATGTTAAGTCATATAAACAGTTTATGAGAAAGGACATGGAAAAAGAAGATACTGAGTCTATAGAAAAAGATCAACCATCAATGATGTCATCATTTCATGTTATAGATAAAAACTATAAAATATTTGCAGAAGACTATATGTTAGATAAGGAAGAAATAAACTCTATAGATGAGGTTGATACGGATGAACTTTTATCAAGTATAGAGGATATAACTTTAGCTTACTATGACCCGTGCTTGAGGGATATAGATGAAGAGTTAATTGGTGTTTGGGCTATAAGAACAAAAAAAGCAGTTTATGTTTTTGATGTTTATACTGGAAAATTAGTAAGTAAAGAGGGTGAGTAAATGGACTGGTCAAAGGCTAAAACTATTTTAATATTTGCCCTTATAATAACTAATTTAGCGTTGGGATTTTTTTGGTTAGAAGATAAAAAAGAATTAGATCCAACCTTAACGGAGAAGTTTAGCCAAGAGGTTGAAGATATGCTACTTAGTAAAAATATAAAGTTAGATACAGATTTACCTAAAAAAGAAGCCAGTCTAACTCCTATAATAGTAGAGTATGAAGAGATTGATTATAAGAAATTAAATGAGAAACTTTTTTCTGGTAAGGGTAAACTATCCAGCAAGGGAAAACAAATGAGATTAGATTATGGAAATGAGTCTGTAAAACTTTTTAATAAAAAAACATTAGAATATATTAATAATAGTGATCAAAGTTTATACTCTAATTTAAATGAAGATTTAGCTAAGGAGATTGCATTAGGATTTTTATCAAAATTAGAGATAGATTTAGAAGATTTAACCAGTCCTAAAATTTATAAAAAGGAAGATGGATATAGAGTTTCTTATTTTAAAAAATATCATGGATCTTATGTTGAAAAAGCTTATATTCATTTAGATATAGATGAGGTCGGGGTTAGAGGTTTAAAAAGATTATGGCTTGATGTTGTTGATGAGGGTGATAATGAAATTTACATAAACTCTGCTCCCAAAGCCATATTAAGCTTATTGAGTAGGGAAGAGTTTTATGGTAAAACTATAGACGATATATCTTTATGTTACTATTTTGATCCTAAAGAGCATGATTATCTACAGACGCCTGAAGAAGCTCGTAAGGGCAAAACTATTCCAGCTTGGAGAATTAGCTTCTCAGACGGCAGTAGAACTATTATAGATGACTATTAATGAATTGCAATAATAAAGATAAGACCATATAATAGGGAAGTAACTATTATATGGTTTTTTTATTTAGATGGAGGAAAATATGAAGCTAAAATTTTGTTCCCTATCGAGCGGAAGCTCTGGGAATTGTCACTATGTAAAAACTGAAGATACGAGTCTATTAATAGATGCTGGCTTTTCTGGGAAAAAGATAGAAGGGCTTTTAGATAAAATAGGTGAGAAACCTAATGAATTAGATGGAATTTTAATAACTCATGAACATACTGATCATATAAAAGGTGCAGGAGTTATGTCTAGAAGATATAATCTACCCATTTATGCTAATAAGGGAACCTGGGAAGCCATGGAAGATAAGATAGGAAAAATTAGCCTTGAGAATATTAAAGTTATAGATACTAATAAATATTTCAGCTTAAGAGATTTAGATATATTGGCTACTAGTATCTATCATGATGCTAAGGAGCCAGTTGGATATATACTAAATAAAAGTAATAAGAAAATAAGTATAGTAACTGATACTGGTATATTAGATGAGCGTTTATTAGAAAGTATGTCTGGCTCTAATATTTATTTATTAGAATCAAATCATGATGTACAAATGCTAAGGTCAGGAAATTATCCAATAAGTTTGCAAAATAGGATAATAAGTGATTTTGGCCACCTTTCAAATAGCTACGCAGCGGAAAGCTTATCTAGGCTTGTAGAGGCTAAAGGTGAGATTGTCTTGTTGGGACATTTGTCTAAAGATAATAATTGTCCTAGGACTGCTTTTAATGAGGTGGCATTTAGACTTATGGAGCTAGGAATAGATATTAGAAGAGATGTACTTTTAAATTTAACTCATAGAGATAAGCCTACTGAGATATTTACAATTTAAAAATTCAATAAAGGGTAGATATGTATTGAGGTGAAAATATGATAATTAAATTTGAAGACTTAAAAAATGAATTTAAAAGAATTTTATTAGATAGACAGGTAAGGGAAGACCTAGCAGAAAAATCAGCTGACAATTTTGCTAGAAATGATTTAGATGGGGTTCATACACATGGATCTATAAGATTTCCATCTTTTATAAAATCCCTAGATAAGGGAAAGATAGATATTAACGCTCTAGCAGAAAAAGAATCTGCTTATGGAGGATATGAAGTTTGGAATGGTAATAATGGTATAGGTAATATAAATGCTAAGATAGCTATGGATAGAGCTATAGAGTTAGCTAAAGAAAATGGAATAGGAATAGTAGCACTTAAAAATACTAATCACTGGATGCGTGGAGGAACCTATGCTTGGCAGGCCGCTGATGAGGGATTGGTATCTATTTCATGGACAAATAGTAATTCTAATATGCCTATGTGGGGCGGTAAAGATAATAAATTAGGTAACAATCCTATCGTATTTGGTGTTCCAAGAGAAGATGGAAAGCATATAGTTGTTGATACTGCATTAGCACAATTTTCATATGGTAAGCTAGAAGAGTATAGGTTAAAAGGTAAAGAACTTCCAATAGAAGGTGGTTATAATAAGGAAGGTAAGTTGACTAAAATACCTGGTGAAATTGAAGAAACAAAAAGGACTCTACCTATAGGTCTTTGGAAAGGTTCTAGTTTAGCTTTTGTATTAGATATGGTAGGTTTAGTTCTATCAGGTGGAAATTCTACTGCTATGATAGATGAAATAGGTGAAGGAAACTTTAGAATCAACCAAGTATTTATAACTATTGATCCTTCAAAAAACTTAGATATGAACGAGATAAATAAATTAGTCGATAAATCTATTAAAGAGATGAAAGATGCAGATTTAGTAGATTCTAATAGACCTATGAGATATCCTGGTGAAAGAGCGCTTGCTACTAGGGAAAAACAATTAAAAGAAGGAATAGAAATTGAAGATAAGGTTTGGGAAAAATTAAAAAGTTTGTAAGAATGGGACCTTTAATAAGGTCCTTTCTTATGTGTAAAATAAAGGAG
>JASLAT010000042.1 GCA_030146915.1 Tissierellales bacterium | reverse complement strand
ACGCCTTCTACATCAATTTTCATTAATGATGCAGCCATCGCTTCTACTGTTCCTTGTACGTCTGCTTTTACGATTAAGTTTAATTCTTTCACGTCACCTTGTGACATTTGATCGAATAAGTTATCGAGTGTAATACGTTGTGCTTCTCCACGCTGTTCTTGTTGAGCGCTTGCTGCACGAGCTTCCCCGATTTGACGAGCTGTTTTTTCATCTTCGAAGACGACGAAACGATCGCCTGCTTGTGGAACATCGTTAATTCCTGTGATTTCAACAGGTGTTGACGGACCAGCTTCTTGTACGCGACGTCCTAAGTCATCAATCATTGCACGTACTCGGCCATAAGTTCCACCAACAACGAGTGGATCTCCGACACGTAACGTTCCGTCCTGAACGAGTAATGTCGCTACTGATCCGCGACCACGATCAAGTTCTGCTTCGATAACTGTTCCACGTGCTGGAATGTCAGGGTTTGCTTTTAACTCGCTTACTTCAGCTACTAAAAGAAGCATGTCAAGTAACTCATCGATTCCTTCACCTTTTAATGCAGACACTGGTACGAAAATCGTATCTCCGCCCCAATCTTCCGCGATTAATCCGTGTTCTGTTAACTCTTGCATCACACGCTCTGGTGCTGCTGTCGGTTTATCAATTTTGTTTACTGCAACGATGATCGGTACACCTGCTGCTTTTGCGTGACTAATCGCTTCAACAGTTTGTGGCATAACTCCATCATCTGCTGCTACAACGAGAATTGTAATATCCGTTACGCCTGCACCACGTGCACGCATCGTCGTAAATGCTTCGTGACCTGGTGTATCGAGGAAAGTAATTTTCTTTCCGCTGTCACTTTCGATTTGATAAGCACCGATATGTTGTGTAATACCGCCTGCTTCACCTTGCGTAACTTTTGTATTACGAATTGAGTCGAGTAATGTCGTTTTTCCGTGGTCAACGTGACCCATAATTGTAACGACTGCTGGACGTTCAATTTGTCCTTCTTGATATGCTGCTAACTCTTCTTCATCTTCTGGTGCTTCGAAGTAAAGTTCTAAGTCTGTTAAATCAACACTTACTTCTTCCTCTACTTCTACTCCGTAATCTGCACAAATAAGTTCAATTGTATCTTTATCTAACTCTTGGTTAATTGTTGCCATAACACCGAGTCCGAATAACTTCTTAATCACTTCAGATGATTTACGGTGAAGTTTTTCTGCAAGCTCTCCTACTGTTAAAGAATCTTCAAACGTAATTTTTTCTGGAAGCGGCATTTCCTGACGTTTGCTTGGCGCACGACGACGTCCTTGGTTAATTCCTCGTGCACGACGCCCACGCGGACGACGGTTTTTATTATTTTGGCGTTGGTTATTGTTTTTCGGTTGCTGTTTATTTGTGTTTTCTTGTTTAATCCCGAAGCGTTCTTCAACCTTTTTCGCTACGTCTGCCTCAATGGTAGACATATGGTTTTTCACATTCACATTCATTTTTTCCAATGCTTCTAACACTTCTTTGCTCGTCTTTTTCATTCGTTTCGCTAGTTCATGAACTCGTAATTTTTCTGTCATGTAACCACCTCCATAATTATTCATCCAACAATTGACCGATTTTGGTTGCAAAGTTTTTATCTTTAATTGCAAGTACTGTTCGTGGGCCTTTACCAATCGCATGACCTAAAACAGCCTTTTCACCAAATCGTCGATAAGGGATGTCGTACGAGTGACATTTATTTGTCACTGTTTTTTTCGTTCGTTCCGACGCTTCTTCAGATACAATCACTAATGCCGCTTGACGCTTCTGAATATTTTGAATGACTGTACCTTCTCCTGCAGTCACTTTTCCTGCACGCATTGCTAATCCGAGCATATTTAACGCTTGTTTAACTTTCATTTTTCAACGCCTCTCGACGAACTGTATAAATGAGTTGATCATAAATTTCTGCTGGTACTTTCGCTTTTAATTGCTGTTCAATGGAATGATTTTGACGAGCTTTTTCCACAGCTTCTTCCGTTTTCTTAATATAAGTTCCACGACCTGATGCTTTTCCTGTCAGATCGACGAATACTTCTCCGTCTTTCGTACGAACGATACGGATCATTTCTTTTTTCGGAAGTTGCTCGCCTGTTGCAGCACATTTACGTAATGGAACTTTTCGTTTACTTGTCATGTTGCTCATTCCTTTCTCTTAATCTTCTTTTTCAACTACTTTTTCTGCATCTTGCTCTAGCACTTCTTCTGCAAGTGATTCTTCTTCGAGAAAATCTACTTCCTCTGTGTCAAAAAAGCCTTCAAGTTCATCAGAAACCTCTTCAAAAGCTTCCTCTAATGTTGCTGTTTCTTCTTCGGGTAAAGCAACCGGAGGATATACTCCTAACTCTCGAGCGTCTGTTTCACTTTTAATATCGATTTTCCATCCTGTTAACTTTGCTGCAAGTCGAGCGTTTTGACCACGCTTTCCAATCGCAAGTGATAACTGGTAATCTGGTACGACAACTGTCGTTGAGCGTTCTTCTTCGTCGACTGCTACGTGTAACACTTCTGAAGGGCTTAATGCATTTGCAACAAATACTGCCGGGTCTTCTGACCATTCAACAATATCGATTTTTTCCCCACTTAATTCATCAGAAATCGCTTGAACACGTGCTCCACGCGAACCGACACATGAACCGACAGGATCTACCTGTTCATCTGCTGTATAAACAGAAACTTTTGAACGGTCTCCTGCTTCACGCGCAATTGTTTTAATTTCAACAATTCCATCATAAATCTCAGGAACTTCCATTTCAAATAATCGACGTAAAAGACCTGGGTGTGTTCGTGAAACGAATACTTGAGGTCCACGTGATGTACGTTCTACTTTTGTGATATATACTTTAATTCGATCATGTGGCTCATATGTTTCTGTAGGAATTTGTTCACTTTGCGGTAATACTGCTTCCACACGACCGAGGCCGACATATAAGTTACGTGCGTCAAAACGTTCAACGACACCGTTAACGATATCTTCTTCACGATCGACATATTCCTCATAAATAATTCCGCGTTCAGCTTCACGCACTCGTTGTGTCACAACTTGTTTAGCCGTTTGAGCAGCAATTCGACCGAAGTCTCGTGGAGTTACTTCTTGCTCAACGATATCTCCTAATTCATAAACCGGATTAATATCGCGAGCTTCTTCTAAATCTAACTCTAATCGGTCATCTTCCACTTCCTCAACAACTTCTTTACGTGAGAAAACTTCAATAATTCCTTTTTCTAAATCTAAATTAATTCGAACATTTTGCGCTTGATTGAAGTTTCGCTTATAAGCAGTAATTAATGCTGCTTCAATCGCTTCTACTAATACGTCTCGTGAAATTCCTTTTTGTTGTTCTAACGCATTCAATGCATCGAGTAGATCGCTACTCATGTGTATCACTCCTACTTTGTTCTATAGATATTAAAAATCGATGGCAAGTCGTGCTAAGGCAATTTTATCTTTGTCGATTACAACATCTAATTTTCTCGTTTTAATTTTAATTGTTACTGTTACTTGTTCTTCTTCATTTTGGATTAAATATCCTTCAAACTCTTTCATTCCATCAATTGGTGCATATGTTTTAATAAATACATATGAGCCGACTGCATTTTCTAAATCTTTTTCTGTTTTTAATGGACGTTCGGCTCCTGGTGAGGAAACTTCTAGAAAATAGTTTTGCTCAATCGGATCATCTTCATCAAGTGCATCGCTTAACTTTTCGCTAACGAGTGCGCATTGATCGATGTCGATATTCCCTTCTGGTGTATCTACGTAAACGCGTAAAAACCAATCTTGACCTTCTTTTACAAACTCTACATCTACAAGTTCTAAGTTGAGTTCTTCAACGATTGGCTCTGTTAATTGCTGTACTTGATCCGTCACCTTTGTCATACAAAAACCTCCTTGAATATGAATAAATCGTGTATAGAACAACAGAAAAGAGTGGGCAAGACCCACTCTTTCGGCGCATTCCTATCACAAAAGTTGTCTCTATCATATCATACCGACTAGCGCGGTGCAAATATGACTCTCTTTGTCACTAAGTATTCAAATCAAAAATACTTAACTGGTTCGATTCAGGCAT
>JASLAT010000039.1 GCA_030146915.1 Tissierellales bacterium | reverse complement strand
ACAACAGAACAAGAAGCACTCAATTATGTACAAAAACTATCATTAAATGACTATGAGAAAAATCGCGACATGATTGAACGAAGTGTCGTTACACGACTAAGCCCTTTCATCGCGACCGGATTACTCACAACGCGCACAATCGTCGAAAAAGGGCTGACAGAAGAAGCTTTTATTCGTCAACTCATTTGGCGAGAGTTTGCTTATATGACAGCAATGCACGCACCAAACGTGGCAACAGAACCACTCGACGAAAAATTCCGCTCGTTTCCTTGGCGACAAGATGAAGACGACTTCCGCGCGTGGTGCCGCGGAGAAACGGGGTACCCGATCGTCGATGCTGCAATGCGTGAATTACGAGCAACGGGATATATCCATAATCGACTACGTATGATCGTCGCTTCATTTTTAACGAAACATTTACGCATCGACTGGACATGGGGCGCACAATATTTCATGAACACCTTACTCGATGCAGACGAAGCAGTAAACGCCCTCAACTGGCAATGGGTCGCAGGCGTCGGAGTCGACAGCAGCCCCTACTTCCGCATCTTCAACCCGATGAAACAAAGCAAAGACTACGCCCCCAGCGGCGAATATATCCGCACATGGTGCCCTGATGCAACGAACGTACACGAACACTGCCCAGACGCCATCGTCGAACATACCGCTGCGCGCGAAGAAACATTACGCATTTATCACGAATGGAAAAATGCACAAAAAAGCTGAGAGAAATGGAAGGAACTGATGGGACTGGTCCCATCAGGTGAAACAAACTAAAAAAGCATCTACAAAGGGAAATCCAGGTATACAACCTGTAAGAAACTTTGGAGATGCTTTTTATTATGAAAAATAGTATTTCAACCCATTCCCCCAAAAACCTATAAAAACATTGATACATCAACGTTAGGTTGCTATGAGAATGGATAAAAACCACAAAAAGACCACATTTATCAGAAAAACCTATAAATTTGCCCGAATGTTGCTTAATGTTTCACTGATTTTTTCTAATCCTTTTTCTTTCATTTTATTTGTGACGTGAGAATAAACCTCCAATGTCGTATCTATCTTTTCGTGACCCACTCTCTCCATTACTGATCTCATATCTACTCCTGATTCTATGAGTAATGTGATATGGGTATGGCGCAATATGTGAGTACCCGATACTCCTTCAATCCCTGCTAACTTATAGTACTTGTTATAAAATTTAGAAATTCCTCTCGTAGACAACGGATTCCCATTTCTTAAATCAGTGAAAATAAAGTCGTTATTCCATGCCTCTCCTGGATATTTGAAACGAAAAAATTTTGTAAAGCTTTATATTTCTTCAAAAGACTTATTAAGTGCTGGTCAATCAGTATTACTCGGTTACTTGATTTAGTTTTATATGGTAGTAATTGCCACTCATTAATGTTTGGATAATACAAAGTTTTATCAATAAATATGGGAAATTCGTCAAAATTAATATCTGACCATTGTATGCACTCATTTCTCCGACCCTCATACTAGTAGACAACTGACAATGAACCATTACATAATTCTGAATGTTTTCATCTTTTACGCAAGATAATAAATCTGTCACTTCGCCCTCTCCAAAAGCTTCCTTTTTTTATTTCTAATCACCCCTTTGGGCAGGGGTATCTTATTTAAAGGAGATTTTTTCGATTATATCTGCACGTACAGCATAGTCTAAAACTTAAATGTACAACAATGTGTGCATTTAAGTCTATGCTGAAAATTCTTCTTTCCAAATCTCCCTTTGACTCCATTTTTTAATATCAACGTCATAAGAATTAGCGACTTGTATAAAGTTTTGAGAGAACTCACCTTCACCATCATTACCTAATATTATGAATTCTGTATCTTTACGTTTTGAATCGTCAATATCTAGTATAGAAAAAAGATTAGACTTAAAATCAGCGCTCTGAGGATTGTTTATTGTTTGAATTAATTGATTTTTATTATTCACTTTGCTTTTAAGAGAGTAATCAAAAACATGAGAAACTCCTGATTTTCCGGTCATCTCCTTATTAGTCTGAAAGTTAATATTATTAGCTACAAAAAAACTTTCTACTTCTTCTGAAAAGTAATTGATAACGCTATTTCTAGAAGTCAATAAAAAGCCATATATACGTGAACAACATTGTGCTAAAGTTATTTGATATTTTGGGAAGTCCTCTATATTTTTCACTTTAATAATTAACTCATTACTTTCATGATCATGTTGTACACCAAATTCTTTTATCATTTGGTTAAAATGTTTCTTTCTGTTTTGACTTTCAAAAATATTAATTCCACGCATTTCTAACTCGTCTAAAGTATCACCATCATCTGTTAAATAATATCCATTTGCTGATGAGTAATCTAAAAATAATTGTATTCTATCATGATTTAAATCTATTAAAGGTAAAGTAATTTCAATAAAATCACTGTTCACTTCAAATGTCGTACTTTCTAGGCACCATCTGTTTTGGAGCTCTATCATCTTTTTCTTATGTAATAGATTGAACATATATATTCCTCCTTTCTTTTCATTTAATAATTAAAAAGCTTCAATTGTTCTTCAGCATACGTAAAATTAAACTGATGAGTATTTGTTGTATTAAGAAACAACAAAAAATCTTTTGTTATAACATCAATTATTCTTTCAACAAATTTGGCTTGTTGAGTAGATAAGTCAAAGTGTTTAACTCCTTTTAAATGTACCAAATCATCTAATGTATAAGCAATAGAAGTTCCAAAACCCTCCTTTGCGATATGTATGTGTGGACAGTCTATTACTTCTCCAGGTCTATAAGGAGAATGGTGAGGATTCTCATGTGGCTTGCCTAAAACATCTAATCTAACTAGTGGATATTGTTTATTTTTAGCATAAAAGAAAACAAAAGAAAGCTTAGGTTTTCTGTTTCCTTTTCTATTTATATAACATAGATAATCAAAGTTTTCACAGGTTAAACCTAAAACTTCTTGCTGATTTTTTTTCGGTAACACTACATCTTTCTTTTCATATTCTAATATTTTGGCTGATTCAATAAATTGTTCAATTTCATATTGATTCATACTTTAACTCCCCTTATCATCATGTCTAAATGAATGATGTGTTTTATGTTATTCAGCAATCATCGATTATTTATTGCTGGATGCTGCAAGAAAGCATCAGCGTGTTCTTGTACATTATCTTTATTTATTCTTGGTAAAGAACTTAAGTCATCATATCTACCTAAAAGAATTCGATCACGATCAGTTCCATGGAAGTCATAAAGAAACTCCATAGTAAATGCGTTAACTCCTTCAACTTCTTTCATCCGTTCAACGAAATAGGCTAAGTCATGCATGATGTTGTCTCGAACATGAGTTTCAGTAGCTCCTTCACGAGCTAGTCCAGTGACATGGACAAGTTTTTCATTTGGATTATACTTTACCTCTAATCCTAATTTTTCTGGAGTCTTAGCTTCTTCATGTTCTAGTTTTTTAAATACAAACTCTGCGACTTCTCTTTCAATCCCTTCAAACTTATCCAATTGCTCCTCTTGAAGTTCTGCGAGTTTTTCTTCCGCACGGATTTGTGCATTTACTTCTTGTTCAGCAATACGTTCTTTTTCTTTTCTCTCTTTTTCGAATAAGTCATTAATCTCTTCAATCTTTTCCTTGATACTGTTCAACTCTTTTAACTCATACGACTTCTCGTAATGTTCTCTAGCTAATTCATAATCTTCTTTTTCAAACGCTTCATCGCCGAGCAACTGCTCCTCTTTCCATTCAGCAGTGCCACATCCCGTGAGTAACAAACCACTTATAATTGCTACACTGACTAAACGCTTCAATATACTTTCTCCCCCTTATTCTTTATCATTAATGAAGTAATCAGATAATATTGTATTCAAAGTTTTAAGTGAGTGTATTTTGTTGAGCAACAAATTCTTCTTGTTTCACATCAACACTTCCTTTCATATGGTATCTATCATTATTATAATCCCATTTAAAATTATAAAGAAGTTGTTGCACCAGCTGGACTGGCTCTTTCTTGCGGAAGTCTTCAATGTCAATGACTTTTTTCGGGAAAGTGAATGAATCACCTCTCCTTAAGCATCTTTAATTTTCATGATCATCACGCTCATTTAATTCGTTATACAAGCGTTTGTCAGTGATAAGTATAGGAACCTTTTTCGGCTCAATAACAGTGTTTTTACTTTCTCCACATAAATCAATGTGGCTTCTAATGTTAAAAAATATAGCCCTTTCTTAGTAGGTTCTATAGAAAACGGAACTTCTAAAATAATCGTGTGAAACAATTCATTTGTCTTTGGATCATCTTTTGGTTCACCTTCACCTAAAAAATGAGAACGTGATAACTCATTGCCATCTGCATCTTCAAAACAAAGCTTGAAGTATATTTTGATTTGTAAAGTAATATTTAAAATTATTGAAAAAGATACACTTATGTCAATAAGCTCTGATAATTCATGAAGGTCAATTTCTGTAATCGGCTTAATTAATACAAGATCTTTAGATTCAGTCATAGCGACATCTTTACTTGGAATTAAATATCCAATTTGATACATAACATCTCCTCCGCCTTCATAAAGAGTATCAGTACCACTTCTTTTTACAGTACGATTATTTTTTGTGCTTTCTAATAACCTCCCACTTTTCTTTTAGCCATCTTAAGTCTTCTTCTTCATTTTTAGGAAGTTCTCTGTAATTCCTTTCATAATCTGAAAGAATCCCGATAGATATGCTCAATTTTCAACCGCTTCTTTTATAGATGCTGGATCACTTCACTGATCCAGCACAAAAAATTATAAATCTATAACTTTATGCAATGTCACACCATCAAAGTCAATGTCATCGATAGTAATGTCATAGTCTTTCGCATTTCGAGCGACATCGACGTTTTCTTTACGTTCAATGTTGATCGCTTCAAATAGTTTGTGGGATGGGGCGTTTCCGAATTCGCTGTCATGTGCAAAGACGTATAAACCACGTGTTGCCATTTGACCGCGTGATGCCGAGCGGTCAAGGTCCCACATATTCACAAGAGCTTCCCAAAAAACTTCAAGGTCTTGTTCAGTTACTCCGGTCTGTTTCGCAAAAGCTGGTGTGTAGTATCCGTGTGCGACATACAATCCGTAAGGTACATATGCTTTACGTCCCATTTGGCCGTGGCGTGCTTCTACTTCGTCTTCGTCTGCTCCTTTTTGTGCATCATCTACGTTCGTCAATGCGACACGTGTAATCGTCATATCGTACGGAGTAATTGGATCAACTGAACGAGCAAATGTGAGTTGGAGTGGCCCTCTTACTTGGCCTGCATTGTACTTTTTCGTTGACATGACTGCTCCAAACATACGTGTGTCGTAGTAATGCTGACACATCCACTCACGAGCATCTTTTACAACGTTTGCTGATTGCTCTTTCTCATCTTCTAACTCTAATGCATCATATGCTTTTTTCTGCTCACGTGATAAAATTCCACGTTGTTTGACATAAATGTCGTAACCTTCTTCGTCTCCACGTGTAAGTTGCACGTAGTTTCTTACTTTTCGCTTCAGCGCAACATCTGTCACTAACCCTTGCATCGTCTCTACATCGACGCGTGGCAAGTTCCCAGCATCTGGATCACCATTCGGATTTCCGTCTTTCACATCAAACACGAGTAAAAAGTCATAACGTTTATTCGGATCTGTTAATTCTTTAAACATTATTTATCCTCCTTCTTTTTCCATAAATCTTCTTTTTGATGATAATAACCGAGCGCAAACTCTGCTTGTTCTGTTAAGCGTAATGTTGAAGGAAAAGCCTCTACCTCTCCTAATAACTCTGTGAGTTTCTTATCAAGATTTACTTTACGTCCTTCATTTCTTCCACCGATTTTCACTAAGTGGTGTTGTGCATTTTTAATGAGCATGCCAAATACAGCTAGAGGCGTCGTTGAAGCTGACCCAAAAAATCGACTCGCTAATGTATCTTTTGAGCCAATTGCTTCTTGATGAATCTTTTCTAGCACAGCAAATGTACGTCCTAATACGTAAGCTGGTTGTTTGTTTTCATAATCAATTGACACTGTCCATTCTCTCCTTCCACGTTGACTGACGAGCCAACTTTTTAATACTGCTGCGTGGTGTGCGTACATTGCACCTTCTGCTTGAATACGCTTCATAAGAGCAATCAAAATTCTTCCTGGTAAAGGTTGTCCTTGAAACGCCCAATTGAACCAGTCGCGAATATCTACTTTTTGCAATTGCGTATTTGCTTTGTTATAGATTGCTCCAGCGAGTGTGTATATACTGTATAATCGATTACTACCGACTTGTTGCGCTTCAAGATATGTGTTAATTCGGTCATACAACGTTCCCATCGACTCTTCTACATAATCTCGAACGACGAGACGTCCTTTATTTGCCGATAAAACTAATAAACAAAAGTTATTGAAATGATACTCTTCACTACGCTTTCCAAATACTTGATCTAAAGCATTTTGCATACTTTGCAGGTCATTTCCTACTTCTTCTGACTGCATAGAAAAAAATTGATGCATTTCAATCTCTTCGGATAATTGTTCATTATCTTTTTTAAACCAGTAGACATATGTTAAATCACCGACTGAAAACATATGTGTTCTACGACTTGTTCGCGGCTCGCGTTGCAATAAGTACTCTAGTGCTTTCCCATACTTTTGCTCACATACGTAACATGTCGGTGCAACTGTAGAGTTTTTATTACCATGAGATTCATATGCATTTTTATTTGCTGAAATCATCTTTGTTCGTTCTCCATCTACGACAAAGTTAATACTATGCCGCTGCATAATAGGAGCTTTTTCTCCACAAAACATACAAGTCGTCTCAGCTGACTTCTCGTCAGCTACTGGTTTTACGTAGTCACTCCAAAAACGTTTCACTGCTACTTTTTCATGTAAAAACTCTTCATCACGAATACGAAATACGATAAAGTGACCGAGCTTTAACGTTTCAGGATAATCAATCGGTTGCTGTAACACTTCGATCAGCTGACGAACATCATCATCATTTGTCGCTTCTACATATTCTTTAAGTAGTTGAACGTATGCTTCATGACGTTCTTTGCTTTTTTCACGCCCTGATTCTTTGTCACTCCAACCAAAAACGTAATCAGGTTTATCAACGAGTAACGTCGCTTTTACTCCACTCGAGCGAGAAATGACAGGAACAACCATCTCTTGTTTTGTTACTTCGTTAAATGTTACACCGGACTGTTCGATATCAACAATCCAATCAATTTTTTTCACAGCGTAACCGAGTGGTGGAAAGAGATTAGGATGTTCTTCAGCAAATTCAATGAGACGCTTCACATACATTGCGATACACCTCCTCGTATAAATGTTGTGGTACAGTTAACGTTCCCTTTTCAACACTTGCTTCAAAAAAGTATGGAACCGTCATACCACTTTTTTGTGGGTAGCGATAGTCAAAAAACATTGGGCCTAAATTTTCTGTCCAATCGATTGGTTCTTCTTCTCCTGTTACTGGACCAAAATGTGCAGAAAACTCTCGCGTTCCCAAATAAGGACGAGCAAAACATTGTCCTTTTTGAACACGTCGCTGAAACATCGATTCGTATTTTTCAATCGGATGCTCCGTCGTCGGTAACAGATGGATTTCAGCCTCAATAATATAAGCAACATCTGTTAAATATAAGCTGTGACGTAACTGCCTCATATCATCGACATATCGATTTTCCGGTTCACTCATAAACTTTTTATTAATACTTGCCTTACTATCTACTTCATTACGAATGATGGATTGAAACTTTGGTGGCTTCAATGCTGTAATCGAACGTATTTTATATTTGAATTCAGGCTTCCACAAAACAGCTTCTAATATTCCTCTTGCTGCTGAAGGTGTCATGATTGGATAACTGACGCGTTCTACCTTTCCTTCTGGTCGAGTAAATAG